>CBDTUA010000003.1:0-227962 GCA_965363735.1 uncultured Sulfitobacter sp.
CAACCCGGTTGGTTGTGGCGAAAGTTTCAGCAGCAACGCGTGCTTCGGGTTCTTCAGTCAGAAATGCGTCCAAAACGGCGTCTGAAATACGGTCGCAAACTTTGTCAGGATGGCCTTCGGAAACGGATTCCGAAGTGAAGGTATAGTTTTTCCGGGACATGTAGTGCTCCAATAGATTTCTTAGCCACGTCAGGAAGCCGTTGTGGCCGGTGAATGGGGCTTAACTTTGACGAGACTGCGCGTCAAACGGTAACTTACGAAGGCGCACCCATAGTGCGCTTAACAGACCAATCAGCAACACCATTAGGAACGGCCATTCACCGAATCGACTGTACAGAGTCGGCGCACGCGCTGTCGGCAGTCGGGCATCCAAAAATCCTGCAGTATTCAGCGCAAGGCTGTCGGTAATCCGTCCCACGGGGTCGATCATTGCCGACACGCCGGTGTTAGCCACCCGCGCCATAGGAAGACCTTGTTCGATTGCACGCATCCTGGCTTGAGCCAAATGTTGCAGGGGCCCCTGCCCTTTTCCGAACCATGCATCATTCGTCAATTGCATAAGAAATGCGGGCCGTTGTGGCGCGGCGTTCACATCACGGGCGAACACAGCCTCGTAGCAAATTAGTGGCAACGCCAGCCCAAGCGGTCCTAAATCCATCAGGGCCGCACCATCCCCCGACGAATAGCCATTGCCCAGTTGAGACGCAAAGCTGCTGATGCCGACTTTCGCCAACGCATCCCCAAAGGGGATATATTCGCCGAACGGGACAAGGTGATGCTTGTCATAGGTCTGCGTGACCGTACCCGATGGGCTTAGCAGCACTGCCGAATTGTAAAACTGCATCATGTCGCGACGCTGAACGCCTAAAACAACCGGTGTGTCCCCGGCTGCAAAGCTGATCTGGCTTAGCGCCCCATCGGCCAAATCCAAAGGCCACGGGATTGCGGTTTCAGCCCAAAGAATTAAGTCAGGCGCTGCATTGCCAGGCGCAGGGGCCGCGCTGGTCAAGGCCAGTTGCCGGTCAAAGAACTCCGGTATTTTGACGGGGTCCCATTTGTCCTTTTGTGCGGCGTTGGGCTGGACCAATCGAACGGTGTTGTCGGTAACCGGTGAAGGGCCTGCGCTGAAAGGAACCACAAACGCCGCCAAAATCACCGCCCTGCCAGCCCAAAGCCCAATTCGGATTTTGCCAAGGTGCAGCGCTGGCGGCATAAAGACCGCCGCCGCCGCGACAACCATAAGGGTCATCCCGTACGGACCGACAAGGGCCAAACCCTGACCCGGCCACAGATCGACCAAGCCCTGACTGAGCATCCCCCACGGGAATCCGGTGAATAAATATCCCCGAAGCATTTCAGCGGCAGGCAAGCAAAAGACCAGCGGCCAGATACGCGGTGACAACCAGCACGCCATGCCAAAGCCCAAACCCCAAAACAGCGCCAGCCCCCCGCACATGATAATCAGCGCAAAAGGGGCCATCCAGGCATATCGTTCAGGATCGACCATGAAAGGTGACAACAGCCACAACCAGCCATGCAGGAAATAGCCGAAAGCAAATCCCCAACCTATGGCAGCGGCTTGCAAGGGGCGCGGGCTGGCGCGAAATAACTGGACCGCACCCACAAATCCGAAAAACAAGAGTATCGGTATGTCATAGGGTGCTTGGCCAAAGGCTGCCACAGCCCCCGCAATAACAGCCGCCGCAAACCGCAGCCAAGCAGCAACTTTTGCAGACATTAAACCGATCCGGCCACACGTACCCGAAGGCGCTTGATGCTGCGTGGATCGGCGTCGATCACTTCGAATTCCGGCCCGTCGGGGTGCACGACAACTTCGCCACGTGCCGGAACACGACCCGAAAGCATGAAAACCAGCCCGCCCAGCGTGTCGATTTCTTCTTCGTCGACATCGTCGTGGTCGGTCAGCGAATAGCCGATCTCGGCCTCAAACTCGGCCAACGGAGTCTTCGCCAGAACGATATAGGAGCCAGTTTTTTCAAGCGTCCAATACTTACCCTCGTCTACATCATGTTCGTCTTCGATCTCGCCTATGACTTGTTCGATCAAATCTTCGATCGTGACAAGCCCGTCGACACCGCCATATTCGTCGATGACCAGCGCCATGTGACGGCGTTCTGCCTGCATTTTGGTCAGCAACACACCAATCGTCATGGACGGCGGCACAAACACAAGCGGACGCAGCATGGACCGAAGATCAAAGTCATCCGTTTTGGCGTTAAAGCCATAGGTCAACGCAAGATCCTTTAGATGCGCCATCCCGACAGGGGTATCGAGTGTCCCATCATAAACCGGCAAGCGGGTGAGCCCGCTTTCTTTGAAAATTGCAACAAGCTCGTCCATGGTTGAGGTCACAGGCACCGCAGTAATGTCGGCCTTGGGAATGGCAACATCATCCACACGCATGCTGCGCAGGTTCATCATCCCCCGTGTCGACAGCCTGTCTGCCTGCGGGGAAACGGTATCATCCGCCTCTGTGACTTCTGATGCGCTGAGTGCGCCAATGACGCGGGAAAAAAATCCGCCTGTTTTTGGCGCGTCTTCTTCTAAGGTTTCTGTGCTATCAAATTCGTCCGCAAGCCGCGCGCTCTGCGCTGCCTCAGATGATCCGTCTGTATCGTCCATCGGGTCCCGTCTTTATTCATTAAGGCAAGCTAGGCGCTTGCGTGATCCCTATATGGGTCATCTATGCCCAATTTGCCAAGTATTTCGACTTCGATGCGTTCCATGAGCGTTGCATCCTCGTCACGCTCATGGTCATAGCCCAAAAGATGAAGCAAGCCATGGACCGTAAGATGCGAAACATGGTCTGCCATTGATTTTCCTGCGATTTCAGCCTCGGCTGCGCAGGTGTCAAAGGAAATTGCGATATCGCCCAGTTCCAGCAGCCCGTCAAAGTCGGGCTCAACTGGCAGCGGATTGCCGCCGTCGATTTCGGCACCGCGTTCGTCTGAGGGCCAGCTAAGCACATTGGTGGGCTGGGGCTTGCCGCGAAAATCGGCGTTCAGCTCGGCGATGCGGGCATCGTCACAGGCAAGAATGGACACCTCGGCCATGTCTGGATCGACGCCCAGATGCACCAAGCTCATGCTGATCGCACGCGCGGCAAGGGCTTCAAGATCCAGATCTTGCCACCGTGAATCTTCTATGGCGATATCGAGCGCGTTCACAAAGGACAGTCTGGGGGCCAGCCCCCAGACCCCCGGAGTTTAAGTGGCAAAATGAAAATCAAGGCGGGCATCAGCTATGACCGGTATCTGCTTCGTAGGCTTCGATAATTGCAGCAACCAAGGGGTGACGCACCACGTCTTTGGAGGTGAAGTAGTTAAAGCTGATCTTGGGAATTTCTTTGAGCAGGCGTTCGGCGTCTTGCAAGCCCGACGGAACGCCGCGCGGCAAATCGATCTGCGTGCGGTCCCCCGTGATCACCATCCGCGAACCTTCGCCCAATCGGGTTAGAAACATTTTCATCTGCATCGACGTGGCATTCTGCGCCTCGTCCAGCACGACGAAGGCATTTGCAAGGGTTCTGCCACGCATGAAAGCAAGTGGCGCGATTTCGATCTTTTTGTCTTCGAGCAATTTGGCAAGTTGCTTGCCCGGAAGGAAGTCATTCAGCGCGTCGTAAAGCGGCTGCATATAGGGGTCGACCTTGTCCTTCATGTCGCCGGGAAGGTAGCCCAGTTTTTCGCCTGCTTCGACTGCGGGACGCGACAGGATAATCTTGTCGACATGACCGCCAATGAACATCGACACGCCAACTGCGACGGCAAGATAAGTTTTGCCGGTACCAGCTGGGCCGATGCCAAAGGCCAATTCATTGTCGAACAAGGATTGGACATACGCCTTTTGCGCAGCGGTGCGCGGTTCGACACGTTTTTTGCGGGTCTGTATCTCGATCCCGCCCAAAATCGGCATCTCGATCTGGTCGCCTGCGTGCACCCCTGTGCCTACCGCAGAATCGCCCATGCGCAACAGGCTGTCCACTTCAGCAGACTCAACCGTGCGCCCCCCTTCAAGGCGGGCGTAAAGTGCATTCAGCACGGTTTCTGCGCGCGCGGCTGTATCGTCATCACCAATGATCGACAGCTGGTTACCGCGGCGTACAATCTGCACGCCAAGTGACTTTTCGATAGCTGCGAGATGCGCGTCATACGCACCGCAAAGATCAATCAACAAACGGTTGTCTTGAAATTCTAACAAACGCGCGGTGTTGGCGGTGGGGGTGTTAATGTCGCTGGACGTCAATGCCTGTTCCTATTTCAAATTTTCTATTCTTTTCATATGGGGCTTCTCAACTGGTTGGGTACCCCGGCGCGAGACAAAAAAGGCCGAGGCGTGACACGCCTCGGCCTGAACTGGTTTATCCGAAGCCCAAAATCAGTTCGGATCCCGAACGTTCGAACCACCTTTGAAGTCGCCTGCCGTATAGGTAGGTTGCGCAATGCCGGAGCAAACAGGTTTGCCATATTTATCAAGACGCTGGCTCAGGTATCCTTCGACACCGTCATCGATGATCCAGTGGTCACAACCGTTCGGGTCAACCCAGATACCGGCCTGAAGTTGGCTCAGGTGCTTTTTGTCAAAGCCACGGTCATAGGTTTTATCAGCGGAATAACCGCCGCCGATACCTTCGAAATCAGCACAAGCTGTTAGTCCAAAGGCGCAGGCTGTGGCCATTAAGATTTTCGTTTTAAACAATTTTCTGTCCCCTTAGCGAATGCAGATGATTTCGACACGGCGGTTTTTGGCCATACCAGCGGACGAACCGTTTGGTGCAGCAGGCATGCGTTCGCCGTATCCACGAACATCTGCGATCCGCGCACCGTTTTTTGCAGCAACGGCAGCAACGGCATTCGCGCGGTTGATCGACAGGCGCATGTTGTATTCGTCAGACGCGCGGCTGTCGGTATGCCCGCTGATGATATAGGAAATCGCACTAGTGGACTGGAAGAACTGTGCCAGACGCTGCTTGCCCTGCGCGTGGATGCGGTAGCTGTCAGTCGCAAAAAACTGATCAGTGTCCATCACACCGCAAACATTGCCACGGCGGCAAACCGGAATGCCCTGGCGGCTGACATTGGGTGTCATGAACCCTTCGGCACCGTCATCCATAACCCAGTGTTCGCACCCGTCGGGGTCAACCCAGATTGTTGGGATATATTGCCCCTTATCGCGGCCGATTTGAGATTTTGTTTGTGCATCGGCAGCAGATGCTTGGAAAACGAATGTTGCGGCAACAAGTGTACCCGCAAACAGCCGCAGACCTTTGGAAAATGTGTTCAACACAGCCCTCGTCCTTTTTTTATTCCCCCGCAAAAGAAACCAGAACTGCGCAGTGCAGCAGGGTCCCCCGCAATATCTAGTAAGATTAGGAGGTAAACGTGGGCCTGTGAAGCACGAAAACCACGGTATTTGCTATATTGTGGCCATACTTAGGCATTTATCGGGCAATTGTCCGATAATTACACCCCGTTAAACGGGAATCGACATAGCGCGGCCAATACCCACGCCGTCTCGGGAAATCGACTATAGTTCGATTGCGGTCAACGAATTGGTCTTGGCATCAACGATTCTGACGCGGGCCACCTGACCGACTTTGGCTTTGGCGTCCTCAATATGGACTGAATGCAAGTATTCCGATTTCCCAACCATCTGCCCAGCCTCGCGACCGGTTTTTTCAACCAGAACAGACAGGTCACGCCCGACCATTGCGTTTTGGATGCTCCGCTGCTGGTCGGTGATCAGGCCCTGTAACCGCTGCAACCGCGCATCAGCCACGGAGGCATCAACCAGTTCGCGTTCTGCCGCAGGTGTGCCCGGCCGGGTCGAGTATTTAAAGGAATAGGCATAGCCGTATTTGACCTCGCGGACCAAATCCATCGTCGCCTCGAAATCAGCGTCGGTTTCTTCGGGGAAGCCTACGATGAAATCACCCGACATCACGATATCGGGTCGCGCGTCGCGGATACGTTCGATCAGACGCAGATAACTGTCGGCGGTGTGGCTGCGGTTCATCCGTTTCAGGATGCGGTCCGACCCGGACTGAACAGGCAAGTGCAAATAGGGCATCAGCTTGTCGACCTCGCCATGGGCGGCGATCAATGCGTCGTCCATGTCGTTGGGGTGGCTGGTGGTATAGCGGATACGCTCAAGCCCGTCGATCTTGGCCAGCTCACGGATCAGACGGGCCAGCGTGTAATCCGCGCCTTCTCCCCCGACACCGTGATAGGCATTAACGTTTTGGCCCAGCAATGTGACTTCGCGCACACCATTTTCGACCAATTCGCGGGCCTCTGTTATCACTCGGCTTGCGGGGCGGGATACTTCGGCACCGCGGGTATAGGGAACAACGCAAAAGGCGCAGAACTTGTCGCAGCCTTCCTGAACGGTCAAAAATGCCGAGGGCGCGCGGGCCGCTTTGCCACGGCCTTTCATCTTTTCGAATTTGTCTTCTTCGGGGAAATCCGTGTCCAGCGCGGTTTGGCCGGTGCGCACGCGGGCTTCCATCGCTGGCAGACGGTGATAGGACTGCGGACCCACAACCAGGTCGACGGCTGGCTGGCGGCGCATGATCTCGGCCCCTTCGGCCTGCGCAACACAGCCCGTTACACCGATTTTCAGGTTTGGGTTCAATGCCTTGAGCGGCTTCAACCGACCCAGTTCGGAATATACCTTTTCAGCTGCTTTTTCCCGAATGTGGCAGGTATTGAGCAAAATCATATCTGCATCATCGGCCGTCTTGGTCTGGACATAGCTGTCGCCCAAGGCCTCGGCCATGCGTTCACTGTCATAGACGTTCATCTGGCACCCATAGGTCTTGATGAACAGCTTTTTTGGCGCGGTCATGGCGAGTTCCATTGTTACGATCTGCAAAAACGCGGTCTAGCAGTGCCAGCGTTCTCTTGCAATGCGTGCCGATTTGGCTGATTTAGATGTAGTCGCACAAATGAACAGGTCCCAATGCACTATCGCAGTCTTGATCAATTTCTGACCGACGGAAAAGACGATCTGGTCAAAGGGCCGATCGCCATGATTCTGGTCGAAGACGATGTCGAAATCGACACCACGTTGCGCCATCACCAACAATTGGGCTTTACCAAGGTGATCGCTTTTATGCCCGAAGAGTTCGATTTGCCGCGCGATGTCAAAGAGCTGGTGATCCGTGTTGACTACAGCATGGTCCAGGAAGACACGATGGAAACAGCCATCAACCGCGTGATCGAGGCAGCCGAGGGCCAATGGCTGTATTACTGCTATAACGCTGAATACCTGTTCTATCCCTTTTGCGAGACCCGCAATATTATCGAAATGCTTGCGTTCCATACCGAAGAACGCCGCAGCGCCATGCTGTCTTACGTTGTCGATCTTTATGCCGATGATCTGTCCGAAAAGCCTGACGCAGTATCGTTGGAAAACGCCCATCTGGACAGGTCCGGATATTACGCGCTGGCCCGCCACGACGCCACGCCCCCCAACCACCCCAAAGATCGTCAGCTGGATTTCTTTGGCGGATTGCGTTGGCGGTTCGAAGAACACGTGCCAGCCGCGCGTCGCAAAATTGACCGCATTTCGCTATTCCGCGCCAAACCCGGCCTGAAAATTCGCGATGACCACACTTTTAACGACGAGGAATACAACACCTTTTCCTGTCCGTGGCACCACAATATCACCTCTGCAGTTTGCTCATTCCGCACCGCCAAGGCGCTAAAAAAAAACCCCGGCAGCAAGTTCGAAATCGAAACCTTCAAATGGCACAACTCAGCCCCCTTTGAATGGCATTCCCGCCAATTACTGGACTTGGGGCTGATTGAACCGGGCCAATGGTTTTAAACGGCTGATCTTTGCAGGTTCGGAAATAGTACTCGCCTAAGGTGAACATGCTCGATGATCGCTGTGAGCCCAAATTGGCCCATATGGATCAATATATCTATTTTCAGTGAATTGGGTATGGTTGGGGTGCAATCTTAGATTGGACAGTCAACATGCTTGCATTGCTGTTTACGACCGGTTCACCTTTTGCGCGGGCCGTCAGGATAATATTGAATGAACTTGGTCTGGAATACGAACGACGAGAAGAAATTACTACGCCTTCTGTTGAACAGCGGGCTATAGCGACGCCCACCTTGCAGGTTCCGACGTTTTGGGATGGAAACCTCACGCTCTGGGAAAGCGGCACAATTGCAGAGTATTTGTTAACAACCTACACGAACCGACAACCGGCTAGCCCAAGGTTGGCACCCTATCCATGGCAGCCGCAGTCAAAATGGCAAGACAAACTGATTTTCTCGACAATTCAAACGTTTGGAAGTTCGGCCACGACGATCTCACAGATGAAATGGTCGGGCGTATCGATAGATCAGAACGCCCACCTGCGCAGGTCCGCAGAGAAGCTCACCCATATTTTGGGCTGGCTCGAAGGGCAATTGGGTGATTCAGAAACTGGTTTCTTCACCAAATTTGTTTCGATGCAGGATATCTTTCTGGCATCTCACATACGGTTTGTTCAGGCGCGTCCGCTGGGCATAGATCTCAATCTACCGCGCTACGAGAAAATCAGCGTCTTGCTGGACCGGCTGGACAAACGTGAAAGCTTTATTGCCGAGCCGATTTGGTGGTGGGAACCCGGTGTCGTGGGATATCAACCGGATGGCACACCAATTTTTCAATCCAAATTCTAAGCCGTCTGAAGGCAACAAAACCCGCGCCGCTGCCTTTCACTCAATCAACATCGGAAACCAATCCGTCCGTAGTTTTTGCCCCTGCGCCATCTCGTGCCCTGGAAATGGCGGCGATGTCGGGCCGGGACGCTGCGTGTAGGTTGCGTCGTCGCCCAGCAATCGAAGCGAAAATGCACGTCTGCGCGCTGTCGATTGATTTCCACGCGCACCATGCAAAATACCATAGTTGAACGCCACCGCGTCGCCCGGTTCCATCGTCCATTCGCGTATATCCATGCCTTCGGCATCGGGATCAGGCACCGGCATGTAAGGTGCGGGATCAAAGAACGCGTCCCCTTTGACCCACCGTGTCGGAAGCACCGGCTTTTCCCACAGATGCGACCCCGCCACACAACGCAGCGTGGCGTCGGTAACCGGATCAAGCGGAGACCAAAAACTGACGTTCTTCTGCCCTTCGACGAAATAATAAGGCCCATCCTGATGCCACGGCGTGGCCATCGACGTGCCGGGTTCCTTAACCAGCACATGGTCGTGAAACAACTGCACTGTCCGGCTTTGCATCAGATCAGCGGCCACCATTGCGGCAGCAGAACCATGGATCGCTTCGGCGAATTCAGGGATGCGACCCCAATTGCAATAATCGTCGAAAAAGCGCCCTGTCTCGCCTGCCTTGTCATTGTTTGACGCATAAGGGCCGGGGTTTTCCATGTTCCGCGCAACGCCTGCGCGCAAGGTTTCCAGATGATCGGCAAACAGCCCTCTAACCAGCACCACGCCATCACGCTGGTAGCTGTCAATATGGTCTTGGGTAATCAAAGGATGCATTGGTTCGCTCGCTGTTGCTTGGCCGTAGCCTAAGCAGCGCCGCACCGACCGTCCAGCGGTTTAGCTTTTTCGGCGTAACCGGATGACAACATCGACCGACGCGATTTCGGCCCCTTCGGGCGCGTCCGGCAATTGCGCAATTACCAACTGGTCAGATGGTGCATCGGTCAGCCGCGCTTCGTCTTCCCAATAAAAATGGGGATGGTCATGGGTGTTGGTGTCGAAATAACTTTTCGAACCGTCAACGGTGACTTCCTGCAACAAGCCCGCATCACAAAATGCGCGCAACGTGTTGTAGACTGTCGCCAGCGACACGGCTTCACCCTGCCCTTTGGCAGCGTCAAACAGGCTTTCTGCGGTGACATGCCGGTGCTGACCGTCTCCTACCAGCAAATGTGCCAACGTCATGCGTTGCCGCGTCGGACGCAGGCCAGCCTTGGAAAGCCACTTGGAACTGGTGTGTTGCATCACTGGGGTCATACCATACTCATTGTCTGCTCAAGGATGTGTATACAGCGCAAACCGCCCTCTTTTCAAACAAAAACCCGAAAGGGTGAGGATGTCAGAACCCTTGCAGCCATAGCGGGCACAATGCTAGACCAAAAGCGACTTAGACAATTGCTAGCAGGAGCCGCAAAATTATGGCCGACTACCCCACCAGTTTCGACAAAGAGGATCTGCTAAAATGCGCCCGTGGCGAACTTTTTGGCCCAGGAAACGCGCAGCTTCCTGCCCCGCCGATGCTGATGATGGACCGGATCACGGATGTCTCCGCTGATGGCGGCGCGCATGGCAAAGGCCACATCACGGCCGAATTCGACATCACGCCTGACCTATGGTTTTTCGATTGCCACTTTCCCGGCAACCCGATCATGCCCGGCTGTCTGGGACTTGACGGGTTGTGGCAGCTTACCGGCTTTAATCTAGGCTGGCGCGGCTGGCTGGGTCGCGGCTATGCGCTTGGTGTAGGCGAGGTGAAACTGACGGGCATGGTCCGGCCAGAGCGCAAGATGCTGACATACAAGATCGACTTTACCAAGGCCATCCAGACGCGCCGCCTGACCATGGGCGTGGCTGATGGCATCGTCGAGGCAGACGGCGAAGTGATCTATATCGTCAAGGACATGAAGGTCGCACTGTCCGAAAGCTAATCGGACGGATGGCTTGATTTGTCGCCCCAATGGCGGCAAACGAAGAAGGAACGCGCCGCCTTGCCACATCATCGGCAAGGTAGCGGCTGAAACAGGGCAGAATGCCCAGTAAGATCAAGGGAGTGCGCCATGCGCCGCGTCGTCGTCACAGGGTTGGGGATTGTCTCATCTATCGGAAACAACGCTGAAGAAGTGCTTGCATCGCTCAAGGCCGGGACCAGCGGTATCGTCGCCAGCCCCGAAATGACCGAGCACGGCTTTCGCAGCCGCGTCGCAGGCACGCTTAAGATCGACGTGGCGGATCACATCGACAAACGCACATTGCGGTTCATGGGTGCGGGTGCGGCCTATGCCCATATCGCGCTGTCCCAAGCGATTGCCGATGCCGGCCTGACCGAGGACCAGATCAGCAACCCGCGCACTGGCCTTGTCGCAGGCTCCGGTGGTCCATCCACCTCGGCGCTGTTTACTGCCCATAATGTGGTGCGTGAAACGGGTGCGACCAAGCGTATCGGGCCATTCGCCGTACCCAAATGCATGTCCTCGACCGTCAGTGCCAACCTCAGCACGGCGTTCAAGATCAAAGGCATCAACTATTCGATCACCAGCGCCTGTTCCACATCCCTGCACTGTATCGGCAACGCGGCGGAACAAATCATGATGGGCAAGCAAGACGTCATGTTCGCTGGCGGCGGAGAGGAACTGGATTGGACATTGTCCTGCCTGTTTGATGCCATGGGCGCGATGAGTAGCAAATATAACGACGCCCCCGAAACCGCGAGCCGCGCCTTTGACGCCAACCGCGACGGGTTCGTGATTTCTGGCGGCGGCGGTATGCTGGTGCTTGAGGAACTGGAACACGCAATAGCGCGCGGTGCCACGATCTATGCCGAAGTGACCGGATACGCAGCCACATCCGACGGCCATGACATGGTGGCCCCATCCGGTGAAGGCGGTGAACGCGCCATGCGTCTGGCCCTGCAAACCCTGCCCGAGGGCCGCAAGGTCGGCTATATTAATGCCCATGGCACATCCACCCCTGTCGGTGATGTCGGCGAAATCGAAGCGGTCCGCCGCGTCTTTGGCCAAGGGTCAACGCCACCAGTCAGCTCAACCAAATCAATGACGGGCCACGCCCAAGGGGCAGCCGGCGCGCTAGAGGCAGTGTTCTGTCTGCTGATGCTCAAGCATGACTTCATCACCAAATCCATCAATGTCGTCGATCTGGACCCAAATCTGGATCCGTCTGAAATCGCGCTTGAGCGGGTCGATAATGCAGGGCTGGATTCAGTGATGACCAATTCATTCGGGTTTGGCGGCACCAACGGGTCGATGATCCTTTCCAAGTATAAAGAATAAGGGCAGCACATGTCAGATCTACTTAAGGGTAAACGCGGCCTGATTATGGGTGTCGCGAACGAACGTTCTATTGCGTGGGGTATTGCGAAGGCGATGGCCGAGGCCGGAGCCGAACTGGCGTTCACCTATCAGGGCGACGCCTTTGGTACGCGCCTGAAACCGTTGGCCGAAAGCGTCGGATCGGACTTCATGGTCGATGTTGATGTAACCGATGATGCGTCATTGGATGCCGCGTTTGAACAGCTTGGTGCTCGCTGGCCCACGATTGATTTTGTCGTACACGCCATCGCGTTTTCCGACAAATCCGAACTGACGGGCCGATTCCTGAATACGTCGCGTGCGAACTTCAAACATTCGCTGGATATCTCGGCTTATTCCTTCATCGAGATTGCCCGCCGCGCCCATCCTTTGATGGTTGAAAATGGTGGCACCTTGATGACGCTGACCTATCAAGGTTCAAACCGCGTTGTACCTAATTACAACGTCATGGGTGTGGCAAAGGCGGCGCTGGAATCTGCCACGCGCTATCTCGCCAATGATTTGGGCCCCGAAGGCATCCGCGTCAATGCGATCAGCCCCGGCCCGATGAAAACCCTTGCCGGCGCGGCCATTGGCGGAGCGCGCAAGACTTACAAACACACCGACCAGAATGCGCCGCTGCGATCCAACGCGACGCTGGAAGCGGTCGGCGGGACAGCCGTGTATCTGGCATCAGATGCAGGCGCTTGCACCACGGGCGAGATCATTCGCGTCGATGGCGGGTTCCATGTGCTGGGAATGCCGCAAGCCGAGTATCTGTAAGCAAGGTGGACTGGGGCGCTGCCGTCGGCCATTGGGCTTGAACCAATGGCCGTCAATTGGGCAATCTCAGTTTATTTAATAGCTAGTGAATATCGCGCGGATCATCGCAGCGGTGGGGTTTGGTAGAACCAGACCTTCATGCCGCCATGTGCGATTGCGGGGCCTTGCGGTTTCCAAGGCAGGCCCGTGGCTTTGGCCAAGGGCGGTTCTGACGTAACAAGGCCGACGCGCCACCCTTTGAAACGGGTCAACAGTGTCTGGCCCAACGTCGCGTAAAGCGGATAAAGCAATTTCTTGTTGCCAATGCGCCCCCCGTAGGGTGGGTTCACGATAACGAGGCCGGGGGGACCTTCGGGCGGGGTAAGCTCACCAGCGGCGTGATTTTCGAAATGCACCGCCTCTGCAACGCCTGCCCGCTCGGCGTTGGCGATGCTCATCCTTACGGCACCTGCATCGCGGTCTGATCCGTAAAAGCGCAGCTTTGTAGCACGAGGCGGCTTGGCGCGCATTCCTTCCCATGCTTGCGCATCAAAACTGGCAAGGCTTTCAAACGCAAAGCTGCGCGAACGGCCGGGGTTCAGGCCCATGGCGATCTCTGCCGCTTCAATGATAAAGGTGCCAGACCCGCACATGGGGTCAACGACCGTTTCCGTGCCAGTATATCCGGCTTGTCGCAGCAGCAACGATGCCAGCGTTTCGCGCATTGGCGCTTTGCCCACGGCCTCTTTGTGGCCCCGTTTGTGCAGGGATTCGCCCGATGTATCGAGGCTGAGCGTCACCACGTTATCGTCGATCCGAACCTTTAGGACCAACGTCGCCTCGGGTGAGATCGTTGCCCCAAGGCTTTCGCGTAAGGCTGTTTCAATCCGCTGGGTGGCCGCCCCGGCGTGATAGATTTTTGATGCTTTCGTTGTGACCTGAACGCGCAGGGGCACATCGGCGCGCAATACATCGCCCCACGGAAATTTACGAGCGCGTTTATCTAGCTGTGCCAGATGAAACGCCATGAAGGATCCAATTCGCGCCAGAACACGCGACGCACCGCGCAATTCCAGATTTGCGCGCCATACTTCCGGCCAGCCGCCTTGCACCGTTATGCCACCGGGTGACAAAGTCGGGTTGGCAAAGCCCTTTTCAACGACTTCGGCCAAAAGCATGTCTTCTAGGCCGGGCGTGGCAACAATGAATATGTCAAAACTGTTATCTGTGTTCATAGACGCTGCTTACTGTGCTGCGTCTCGCTATTCGAGCGGTTTCTTTAGAACAGCAGTCCTATCGGCAGATGCCGTAGTTCTTGAAAACTATGTATTGAAAAGTTTGAATCTTCCGTTGCCAGCGCAGGATACCCCGCGCTGGCATTGAACATCAGTCGATTTTCACAAGTTCGATGTCAAATTGCAGGTCTTTGCCCGCCAGCGGATGGTTTGCATCCAGCGTCACGGTTGCCTCGTCCACTTCGACGACCATGACAGGCATGGCTTGACCGTCAGGTGTCTGCATTTGCAACTGTGTGCCGACCTCAAGCGGGATATCAGCGGGGATACCTTCGCGTGGCACAGCCTGGCGCATTTCTGGATTCAGCGGGCCATAGGCATCTTCGCTGCCGATTTTGACGACTTTCTTGTCGCCGACTGCCATGCCGGGCAGCGCCACATCAAGGCCAGGAATGATCTGGCCGGACCCGACCACAAACTCCAAAGGCTCGCGGCCATCAGAGCTGTCAAAGGTGCTGCCGTCCAGCAGCGTGCCTGTATAGTGAATAGCAACGGTATCGCCGGATTTAACCTGCGTCATAAGAATCTCCGATCTGGATGGGTATAAATGCTAGAGGCCGCGTATCTGCGCAGGTGCTCTGGGGTTCGGCGCGCAGTGTTTCAAGACTGCGCGGTGGCGTAAACCCCCAAATACACCAGTTTTCGGCCTTTTCTGTGGCTGCTGCCCGTGTCAATCTCGCCTCGAACGCTGCAAGGGAGGCCAAGATGCCAATCACCACCTGCGTCTTTGACGCCTACGGAACATTATTCGATGTGGCCGCTGCCGCACGCCAAGCAGCAAGCGAGCCGGATTTCACCGCCCTCAAGGATAGTTGGCCGCTGGTGGCAGAGCATTGGCGCCAAAAACAGCTTGGGTATTCGTGGCTGCGCGCGGTTACAGGCGCACATGCCGATTTTTGGGAGGTTACCCAGAACGCTCTCGACTGGGCGCTTGAGAAGACCGGCCATAACGGTGACCCTGCCCTTCGCGCCCGCCTGCTGGCGCTGTATTGGGAACTGCAAGCGTTCCCCGAAGTGCCCGCAATGTTGCGCAGCCTGAAAGACGCGGGACTGAATACAGCGATCTTGTCGAATGGATCACCCGAAATGCTAAAGGGCGCAGTCAACTCTGCTGGCATATCCGATGTGCTGGATGTGTCGTTGTCCGTAGAAAGCGTTGGCGTCTTCAAGCCGGATGCGCGGGTCTATGATCTGGTCGGGCAGCATTTTGGTTGCGCTAAAGATGAGGTTTTGTTCGTGTCCTCGAACGGCTGGGATGCAGCTGCCGCGACCGGGTATGGCTTTACGACCGCTTGGGTCAATCGCAGCGGTGAACCCACGGACCGTCTGCCATGGACGCCTGTGCACACGCTCAAAGAGCTGACCGAAATTCCAGCATTGGCGGGGGTCTGATGCCTCATTTCACATCCTCCGACGGGCTCAGCCTGCACTACACTGACCATGGCGCAGGTCTGCCGATCCTGTGTCTGGCGGGGCTGACGCGCACCACCGCCGACTTTGACTATGTCACACCGCATCTGGCGGGCAATCGGCTGATCAAAATGGATTATCGCGGGCGCGGGCAATCGGATTTCGACCCAGACTGGTCGCATTATTCACCCCCCGTCGAATGCCGCGATGCACTGGAATTGCTGGCGCATCTGGGGTTGGACAAGGTCGCGATCCTTGGCACCTCACGCGGGGGGCTGAATGCGATGGGGCTGGCGATGGGGGCCAAAGAACGCCTGCTGGGCGTGGCGTTCAACGATGTAGGGCCACACATCGACCCGCAGGGGCTAGACTTTATTATGCAGTACATTGGCCGAAATCCCGCCGCCAAAACCCACGCCGAGGCCGCAGCCGCCATGCCGCGTGTCTTTCCCGAATTTGATGGCGTTCCTGACAGCCGCTGGATGGAAGAAGCCGTCAAGCATTACACCCAAACCGGCAGCGGTCTGGAAATCACCTATGACAAGCACCTGCGCGATGCAGTGGCCAAAGCATTCGACGGCCCCTCGCCCGATCTGTGGCCATTCTTTGATGCGCTTGCGGGGCTGCCGGTGGCTTGCATTCGGGGGATGAACTCCAACCTGCTGAGCGAAGAAACCATGGCTGAAATGGAAAAACGCCGCCCCGATATGATCGTAGCCCGCGTTCCCGGTCGGGGGCATATCCCGTTTCTGGATGAACCCGAAGCGGTTTTAGCCCTGCACAAATGGGTCGAGGCGATGTCATGAATATCGAAATGATCCGCGCTGCCGCCGCGCGGCTTAAGGGGCACGCGCGCCGTACGCCGCTATTGAATTCGCCATTTATCGATGAAATCGCTGGTCGCCGCGTTTGGGTGAAACCTGAATGTCTGCAACACACTGGCAGCTTCAAGTTTCGCGGCGGCTGGTCGGCGCTGTCCGCGCTTGACCCAGACACCCGCGCCAAGGGCGTGATCGCCTTTTCCAGCGGCAACCATGCCCAAGGCGTCGCCTATGCCGCCAAGCTGCACGGGGTGCCGTCAGTCATTGTCATGCCGGCAGACGCGCCGCGCCTGAAGATCGAAAACACCCGCGCGCTTGGGGCCGAAGTGGTACTGTATGACCGTGCAAACGAAGATCGTGATGCGATCGGTGCGCGTCTGGCCGCTGAACGCGACCTGACCCTGATCAAGCCTTTCGACGATCCACAGGTAATTGCAGGGCAAGGCACCACTGGCCTAGAGATTGCTGAACAAGCTGCGGAGCACGGTATCACTTCAGCCGATGTAATCGTGTGCTGCGGTGGTGGCGGGCTGACATCAGGCATCGCGCTGGCGCTTGAGGCTGACGCCCCCGGCCTGCGTGCGCGCCCTGCTGAACCGGCCGGTTTTGATGATGTTACGCGGTCGCTGGCCCAAGGCAGCATCGCGCGCAATCGTACGCTGGCTGGGTCGATCTGCGATGCGATCGTCACGCCGCAACCAGGTGATCTGACCTTTCCAATTATGCAACGCCTATGCGGTCCCGGCCTTGTCGCCACGGATGACGAGGCGCTGCACGCCGTCGCCCATGCGTTCAACCGGCTCAAAGTTGTGGCTGAACCCGGTGGCGCGATTGCCCTTGCTGCCGCGCTGTTCCGGCGCGATCAGATCGAAGGTGATGATGTGATCGTTACGATTTCTGGCGGAAACGTCGACGCCGATATGTTCGCCCGCGCCCTTGCAACACTAAACTAATCTAACCAACCAGGAGCCTGCCCCATGAAGCTTTTTGATACTGGCGATGTTCGTCTGCATTACCGCGTGGATGGCCCCGACGATGGCGCGCCTGTGGTGTTCGCCAATTCGCTTGGCACCGACATGCGCCTTTGGGATCCGATTCTGCCACTGTTGCCCAAGGGATTGCGCATCATCCGGTTTGATAAACGCGGGCACGGATTATCGACTTGCCCGCCTGCGCCTTATTCGATGGGCTCGCTGATCACGGACACGGAAAAACTGATGGATTTTCTGGGGGTCAAGGATTGCGTCTTTGTCGGTCTTTCCATCGGCGGTATGATTGCGCAAGGTCTTGCAGTTAAGCGTCTGGATCTGATCCGCGCGATGGTGCTGTCCAACACTGCTGCCAAGATCGGCACGCCTGAAATGTGGGCGGATCGTATCAAGGATGTGCAGGAAAACGGGATCGAAAGCCTTGCCGACGCAATCATGGAACGCTGGTTCGCCGCTGATTTCCGCGCCACGCCAGAACTTGAGCTCTGGCGCAATATGGTGACCCGTCAAGAAAAGGACGGCTATGCCGGATGCTCTGCCGCGATTTCTGGCACTGACTTTTATACGCCGACAGCCGGCCTGCGCCTGCCCTGTCTTGGCATTGCGGGGTCCGAAGACGGATCAACGCCCCCCGATCTGGTGCGCGAAACTGTCGATCTGATACCGGGATCGAAATTTCATGTCATTCGCAAAACAGGCCACCTGCCCTGCGTAGAAAACCCCGTGGAATACGCGCAGGTTTTGACGGACTTCCTTAAAAGCGTCGGACATGTCTGATATTCTGCTCGTCCATGGGTCATGCCACGGTGCATGGTGCTGGCGCGATCTGATCCCGGCATTGCAGGGCTTGGGCCACAGCCCCCGCGCGATTGACCTGCCCAGCCATGGGGCCGATCAGACGCCCGTGAATGACGTCACACTGGACAGCTATGCCGATGCGGTGTTGGCCGCGTCAACGCCAGAAACAGTTGTGCTGGGTCATTCCATGGGCGGCTTTGCAATCAGTGCCGCCGCCCAGAAAAACCCCAACGCAATGTCGCGATTGATCTATCTGTGCGCCTATGTTCCGGCACCCGGTTTGACTCTAGCCGACATGCGCAAACAGGCGCCAAGCCAGCCGTTGATGCCTGCCGTGCAACTGGCCGAGGATAGTAAAAGCTTTACCCTTGATCCGACCATGACCGAAGCGTTGTTTTACAACGATTGTCCGGATGGCATTGCCGCCTTCGCCAACCCGCAACTTTGTGCGCAGGCTGTTGCCCCCACCATCACCGCTTTGCCGGAAACAAGCCGCGCCGACGCCAAGCCGCGCAGCTATATCCGCTGCATGGATGACCGAACCATTCCGCCTGCCTATCAGCTTACAATGACCAAAGACTGGCCAAGCGCGGATGTCTATGAGATGTCCACCGGACATTCGCCTTTCTTTGCCGACCCCAAAGGGTTAGCGCAGATTATCAATACGATCCTCAAGAGGTAACACATGGCCGCTAGCGTTTTCGACAGCCCCCTTCATGCGCAACTTTTCCCGACGGGGGATGCCGGACGCCTGTTTTCGGACACTGCCGCGATCCGCGCGATGCTGCTGGTCGAAGGGGCGCTGGCCAAGGTGCAAGGCGCACTTGGGGTGATCCCTGAAATGAGCGCCGCCGCGATCCACCGTGCATCGCTTGAAATTCAGGTCGATCCCGGCGCGATTGCCAAGGCCACGGGCGAAAACGGTGTCAGTGTTCCGGGGCTGCTGGCGCAGTTCCGCTCTGAAATGCAGGCCCCCGAATTTGCGCAGCACGTACATTGGGGGGCCACCAGCCAAGACATCATCGATACCGCGTTGATGCTGCGCCTGCGTCAGGCCTTGGGGCTGGCCGAGGCTGATCTGCGTGCGATCATCGCGTCGCTTGCTGAGGCAGCCGCCGCAAATTCGACCCTGCCCTTGGCCGCGCGCACCTATGGTCAACACGCCACGCCCACCAGCTGGGGCGCGGTGCTGGCCGAATGGGGCATGCCCCTGTGTGACGCGTTGGAGGAGCTTGATGCCCTGCGCGCGACATCCCTGTTCGTCTCCCTTTCCGGCGCGGCCGGAACCGGTTCTGCCTTTGGCCCCAAAGCCGCAGAAACCCGCGCGGAGCTGGCCAAAGCGCTTGGCCTGAATGACCCCAAACGCAGCTGGCACGTAGACCGCACCCCGATCCTGCGCATCGCCGACTGGCAGGGACGTGTGATGGCCGCGCTGTCGCATATGGCGCAATCCATGGTCGGGTTATCCATGACGGGCATCGAAGAAGTCGCCCTTGGTGCCTCGGGCGTATCGTCCACTATGCCACAAAAACAAAACCCTGTCGCGCCGTCAGCGATCATCGCCCTTGGCCATCAGTTCACCGGCCAACGCGCCACGCTGCAAGCCGCGGCTGTCCATCAGCACCAGCGTGATGGCGGGGCGTGGTTTGCCGAGTGGATGGCCGTGCCGCAACTGGCCCTAAGCCTTGCGTCGGCCCTGCACCACGCCAAAACCTTGGTTGATGGCGTGGCCCCGCACCCGGTCCGAATGCACAGCGCGCTGACTGGCGGACTGGATTTGATCCACGCCGAGGCGCTGAGCTTTGCGCTGGCAGAGACCATGTCGCGCCCCGAAGCCCAAGCTGTCACCAAACGGTTGTGCCGGGACGCGCAGGATAAACAGGTGCCCTTAAGCGATCTGGCCCGTGCCGATTATCCGCACCTTTCAGGCGACCTGTTCGACCCTGCCCATCAAATGGGCCACGCAATCGCTGATGCGCGGGCATTTGTCGCGCGTGCGCAGGCTCTCTGACCCGGTGCGGCCGGCAGTTCTGTTCATCGTTGCAACAGTCATGATTGATGCCATTGGCATCGGTCTGATCATTCCAGTCATGCCCGACCTGCTCGAAGAGGTCCGGTCCGCCAATCTGTCGCAAGCGGCCCTTTGGGGCGGTGTTATGGCCACCACCTTTGCGGTAATGCAATTCTTGTTCAGCCCCTTAATCGGCAGCCTTTCAGACCGGTTCGGACGTCGTCCGATCCTGCTGATTTCGCTTACCGTGATGGCACTGGATTACGTCGTTATGGCGCTGGCGGGGTCGATCTGGCTGTTGCTAGTGGGGCGCGTGGTGGGCGGCATTTCGTCGGCGACGGGGGCCACGGCAAGCGCCTATATGGCGGATATATCGGCCCCAAAAGATCGCGCCGCGCATTTTGGTCTAATCGGCGCGGGCTTTGGCGCAGGGTTTGTGCTGGGCCCCGTCGCAGGCGGATTTCTGGCAGAGTTTGGTACCCGCGCGCCCTTTTGGGCCGCTGCCGTGCTGGCCGCAAGCAACGTCGCCTTTGGCTGGTTTGTCCTGAAAGAAACGGTGGTGCGCGAGACTGCGCGCCCGATATCATGGCGTCGCGCCAACCCGCTGGGGGCAGTCAAATATTTGGGCGAGCTGCCGGGCATCAAGCGCCTTTTGTTCGTCTATTTCTTGTACCACCTTGCCTTTGCCGTCTATCCATCCGTCTGGAGCTATTTTGGCAAGGCGCAATTCGACTGGTCGCCGTCGATGATCGGTGGATCACTTGCCCTGTTCGGGCTGGCAATGGCTGTCGTTCAGGCGGCCCTCATTCGACCGGTTCTGAAACGGTTCGGCGAACGCGGGACCGTTTTGTTCGGATATGTCTTTAGTGTGGTCACATTCTTTCTGATCGCCACAGTGACCTCTGGAACGGCAATTTTGATCCTGACACCGATGGCCGCACTTGCCGGTGTGATCCCTGTCGCTTTGCAAGGGATCATGTCACAATCCGTGGCGCAGAATGCCCAAGGTGAACTGCAGGGCGTGCTCACCTCTGCCTCGGCCCTTGCGATGGTGATTGCGCCACTGGTAATGACCAGCACATTTGCAGCCTTCACCGCACCCGGTGCTGCCGTCTATTTTCCGGGCGCGCCATTCTTGTTGTCGATGCTCCTGACCTTGATCGCCGTGTCAGTTTTCATACGCTGGCGCGAACCATCTGCGGAGAGTGCAAAAACTTAAGTCTGCTGGCAGGTTCATACTTGCGTCTCGGGTCAAGCACAGCCACCTTTGACCAACGCGGGGGCCAGCCCCCATACATGACATTAAATGGGGGCCAGCCCCCATACCCCCGGGATTTGGATCCATTTGGAAGATAAGGCCGCGCGATGAAACTTCAGGATCTCGACGTCATTGTCACTGCGCCACCGGCCCCAGGATGGGGCGGCCGATATTGGATTTTGGTCAAACTGACGACCGACACTGGCATCGTAGGTTGGGGGGAATGCTATGCGTCCTCTGTTGGCCCCAAAGCGATGCGCGCGGTAATCGAAGACGTATTCGAGCGGCACATGCAGGGGCAAAACCCTGAAGATATCGAACTGATGTTCCGGCGCGCCTATTCGTCAGGCTTTACCCAGCGGCCTGATCTGACCGTGATGGGGGCGTTTTCAGGGCTTGAGATTGCATGCTGGGATATTATGGGCAAGGACCGTGACCGGCCTGTTTACGCGCTCATCGGGGGGCGCATGAACGAGCGTGTGCGCGCCTATACCTATCTGTACCCCCTGCCCCATCATGACATCGCGGCGTTCTGGAATTCGCCTGAAATGGCTGCTGAATCGGCACTTGATTGCGTCGCACGGGGCTATACCGCGGTCAAGTTTGATCCCGCTGGCCCCTACACCCTGCGCGGCGGCCACATGCCCGCGATGACCGATATCAGCCAGTCCGTTGCCTTTTGCAAAGCCATCCGTGAGGCCGTCGGTGACAAGGCCGATTTGCTGTTTGGCACCCATGGGCAGTTTACGACCGCCGGGGCTATTCGCCTAGGCCAAGCTATCGCGCCCTATGAACCACTTTGGTACGAAGAGCCGATCCCGCCGGACGCGGTTGATCAAATGGCCCTTGTAGCCCGCAGCGTTGGCATCCCCATCGCGACCGGAGAGCGTCTGACCACGAAAGCGGAATTCGCGCCAGTGTTGCGCGCCGGGGCCGCTGCCATTTTGCAACCCGCTTTAGGGCGCGCCGGAGGTATCTGGGAGGCAAAGAAGATCGCGGCGATGGCCGAGGTATACAACGCGCAGATTGCACCGCATCTTTATGCAGGTCCGGTGGAATGGGCCGCGAACATACATCTGGCTGTTTCTATCCCAAATATCCTGATGTGCGAATGTATTGAAACCCCGTTCCATGATCAGCTAATAAAGGGATCCATTCGTGTGAAAGACGGATTTATTGAAGCGCCCACCGCCCCCGGTTTGGGGATCGAGGTGGACGAGAAGCTAGCCCGTGCCCATCCCTATGCTGGCACCGACCTGCATTTACAGATGCAAGAGGCCCCTTGCGATTATGCAAATGGAAACACGTTTCAGGGCGGTGCCCCAGTGGATCAGAAAAAAGATTGAGCTATGATAAGCCAACTGGCACTCAAGCTCTTTAACCGAAAGAACCGTTCACGGATCAAAAGTGTTGATGTGTCGTTGCGTGCTGCGATTGACCACGGCGTCAAAATCTAGCGTGGAACCTTCGTCGTTAAACATTCGAGCGTCGGCACCTATAGCGAAATAGGCAAGAATTGTTCGATGTCAGCCGCAAAGCCTGATTTTGCACGGAATAACCGTTGGCAGCGATGCCATGGTTGGGCAAGCAGAAAGTTCTACCTCTCCAACAACGCCAAAGATGCTGCAACGATGGCCTCGCGTGACGGAAGTGTTGCCGCATAGGCTGGCCCCGTCGCAATAAAGCTATCCTTGGCCGTCAGGCGTGCGAATTGGCCGATGCCGCGCTCCTGCATCAGTGCCATGACGCCTTCGGCTTGCCCTCCGGTGCGGCGGCATTCATCCACGATCAAAACAGGCCGATCGCCAATGGCATTGATGATCGCATCTTCAGCCAAGGGTGCGATCCAGCGCATGTCGATTACGCGCACATCTAGGCCTTGGGTGGCTAGATCAACTTGGGCCTGTCGGCTGAGGTAATGTCCGTTGCCATAGGTCACGATCGCTAGATCGGTTCCATCCCCGTGCACGCCAACGTCTTGCAAGCCTAGCCGCTGGTCGACCGCCGGATAAGACGCCATCCAACCGCCATCGCCTGCCTCGATCAGATCGCGCATGGGGTAAAGCGCGATGGGTTCAACAAACACAACTACCCGTTGTTCTTCGCGGGCAAGTCGGTGCGCTTCGCGCAGCATCATAGCGGCGTCGGCACCCGTCGAAGGGCAAGCAATGATGATGCCCGGAATATCGCGCAGTACCGCCAACGAGTTGTCGTTGTGAAAATGCCCGCCAAACCCTTTTTGATACCCCAACCCCGCGATGCGCAGCACCATCGGATTTGTCCACTGCCCGTTACTAAAGAACGGCAAAGTTGCGGCCTCGCCGCGCAGCTGGTCTTCGGCGTTGTGTAGATATGCCAGAAACTGGATTTCGGGCATCGGCACAAAACCGTTATGTGCGGCACCAATAGCAAAGCCCAAAATTGATTGCTCGTCCAGCAAGGTATCAATCACACGCGCAGGGCCAAACCGCGATTGCAGCTTTTGCGTGACGCCGTAAACACCGCCCTTGCGGCCTACATCCTCGCCCATGATCAGGGTTTCCGGATGTGCCAACATAAGATCATGCAGCGCCCAATTGATGACCTTGGACAGCGGCTGCGGTGTGGTCATCTGGTTCAGTTCGCCCCCCATGATCTCGGCGCGTTGTTCTGCGGAGGGACCGTTGGTCGGGGCACAGGCGCGCTTTGGCGGGATAATACTGGCCATCACATCATTCGCTGTTTTCAAATGCGGGCGGGTGGTGACATCGACGGCGGCTTTAGCCACTTCGTCTAGTGTTTCAGTATAGATCTCAAGCGCGTCTTGCGCGTTTAGCGCGCCCGCATCGATTAAAAGGCGGACACTGTGCAACAGCGGATCGTTGGCCTCGTCGGCTTCGACTTCGGATTTTGGCAGATAGCTTGTCGCGATATCGGCACCAGCGTGCCCGTAAAGCCGAACGGTGCGCAGATGCAAAAACGCGGGCTTGCGATGTTTGCGCACAAAATCCGCAGCCGCTTTGGCACAAGCATAGGCTGCGAACAGGTCCAAGCCGTCGGCCTCGTAATACGCTAGACCGGGACGCGTGGACATAGATGCCTTGATCCAGCCTGTCGGCGTTTTGGTCGAAATACCGATCCCGTTGTCCTCGCACACGAACAGCAATGGCAATGGGACGCCCTGAACGGCGGTCCAGCAGGCGGCATTGATCGCGCCCTGCGCGGTGGAATGATTGGCCGATGCATCCCCGAAACTGCACATCGCAATCCCGTCATGGGCAAGCAACCGATGCTCAGGCGGATTGCGCCGGGCGAGCCCCAACGCATGAGCTGCGCCCACAGCTTTTGGCAGGTGGCTGGCAATGGTCGACGTTTGCGGCGGGATCATCAAGCGACGGCTTCCCAAGACCTTGTGCCGCCCACCGCTGGTCGGATCGTCCGAAGAACAGGCAAAGGACAACAACATGTCGCGCAACATCGCCTGCCCGCCGACCTGATCCGCCCGAGCGATCTGGAACGCGGCATCGCGGTAATGAAGAAAGGCAATATCATCAGGCCGTAATGCATGGGCAACAGCAGCCATGCCTTCGTGCCCGCTGGATCCAATGGTATAAAAACCCTGTTTGTTGGCTTGCATTACACGGCTTTGCAGATCCAACGCGCGGGACAAAACCTGTGCACGGTACAACCCAATGGCAGAGTCAGTGTTTAGCCCTGGAGTAACAGGCCCGCCAACGGGAAAATCCTGCGCCGCAACGCGACGCAGGAAGTTGTCATGAACGATCTGTACGCGATCCATTGTCACCCTTCCGAAAAAACCAAAGACACGCCCAAAAAGGTGCCTCCGGCGGGGATATTTAAAAGCCAGAGAAAAGGCGACCGCTTCCTTTTATTCTCTGGCTTCTAAATATCCTTGGGGGAGTTTGAGGGAGCCGAAAGCCCCCTCATTCCAATTTTAGAAAAATGCCTGAAGGCCCGTTTGCGCACGGCCCAAGATCAGCGCGTGGACGTCATGTGTACCTTCATAGGTGTTCACCGTTTCAAGGTTCATCATGTGGCGGATCACCTGATATTCGCCGCTGATGCCGTTCCCGCCGTGCATGTCGCGGGACATACGAGCGATGTCCAAGGCTTTGCCGCAATTGTTGCGTTTCACAATCGAGATCATCTCGGGTGCTGCATTGGCTTGATCCATCAACCGGCCTACCTGCAAGGACGCCTGCAGGCCAAGCGAGATTTCGGTCATCATGTCGGCCAGTTTTTTCTGGAACAACTGGGTTTGCGCCAGTGGTTTGTTGAACTGTTTGCGGTCCAGCCCGTATTGACGCGACGCGTGCCAGCAGAACTCGGCCGAGCCCAATACACCCCAGCTAATGCCATAGCGGGCGCGGTTCAGACATCCGAACGGGCCTTTCAGACCTTCGACATGAGGCAACAACGCATCATCGCCAACTTCAACGTTGTCCATCACGATTTCACCGGTGATTGACGCCCGCAACGAGAGCTTGTTGCCGATTTTTGGTGCAGACAACCCCTTCATCCCTTTCTCAAGGATAAAGCCGCGGATTTTTCCGCCGTGCTCTTCGGACTTTGCCCAAACCACAAAGACATCCGCGATGGGCGCGTTCGAGATCCACATTTTGGACCCGATCAGCTTATAGCCGTTTGCTGTTTTGATGGCCCGGGTTTTCATGCCTGCGGGGTCAGACCCGGCATCAGGTTCGGTCAGGCCAAAACAGCCGATGAAGTCGCCGCTTGCCAGTTTCGGCAGGTACTTTTTGCGCTGTGCTTCTGACCCATAGGCATAGATCGGGTACATCACCAGACTGGATTGCACGGACATCATCGACCGGTATCCGCTGTCCACACGTTCAACTTCGCGGGCGACCAGACCGTAGGACACATAGTTGCCGCCCAATCCGCCGTATTCCTCGGGGACTGTGACGCCCAACAGGCCCATATCACCCATTTCTTTAAAAATGGTCGGGTCCGTGCTTTCGTTCGCAAAGGCCTCAATCACGCGGGGTTGCAGCTTTTCCTGTGCATAAGCGCGCGCGCTTTCCTGAATCATGCGTTCGTCTTCGGTCAGCTGGTCCGCCAGACGGAACGGGTCCGTCCAGTCAAAGCTGCTCATGTTCGGGGCGTCTTTGGCCTTAAGAATTGGTGCTTCGGCGTTCATTTTGTATCCTCCCAAAAGGTCTAGATTTGGCCAGAGTATTGCAAAGACGAATGCAAAATACTATCGCTGCTTTATCCTAGCCTTATGAGTTAAAGTCATATGATAGCCCCGCGCCGCTTTCTCCCATCGATCAATGCATTGCTTGCATTCGAGGCTGTGGCCCGGCTTGGCAGCGCCACTCAGGCCGCGCTTGAGCTGTCTTTGACGCAGAGCGCGATCAGTCGGCAGCTCAAGACGTTAGAGGGACAGCTTGGCGTGGCCCTGTTGGATCGTCAGGGCCGCCAGTTGGTGATGACAGAAGCCGGGAAAACCTATGTTTTTCAAGTACGCGAGATATTGAACCGGCTGGCGCAGGCATCAATCTCGGCGCGGACAAACCCTATGGCGGGTGCCTTGAACCTGGCCATCCTACCCGGATTTGGCATGCACTGGCTGGCACCGCGGCTCCGCGACTTTGCACAAACCCATCCCGAGGTTACGGTGAATCTGAGCACGCGGCTGAGCCCGTTTTCATTTCAAAGCAGCCCCTTTGACGCCGTCATACATTTTGGCAAGGAAGACTGGCCCGGTGCCGCCTATCTGCATTTGATGCCTGAGACCGTTGTGCCGGTTTGCGCGCCTGATCTGTTGGAGGCCCCATTGGATCGCCCTGCAGACATCCTGCAGTTCCCATTGCTCCATCTTGAAACCCGGCCACGCGGCTGGGCCCGCTGGCTCGAAGCGCTTGGCGTCACAGATGCGCCGCCATCGGGTATGATATTCGACCAGTTTTCAACGATGGCGCAGGCGGCTGTGCACGGGCTTGGCGTGGCGTTGCTGCCAACGTTTTCGGCCGATCCCTATTTGCGTGCCGGTCAACTGGTACTGGCCTCGACCCAGACCACGCAAAGCATCGGGAACTATTATCTGGTCTGGCCAGACGACCGCGCTGAAACAGCCGCCCTTCGGTCGTTCAAAGCTTGGTTAGCGACACAAGCGGACCAAAACCTGTGAAATGCGGGATAATTGGCCCCTTCGCCCTATTTCCGCCGCAATACCCCTTTAAGCGATATCTAGCTGTAACCGGGTGGGGCCGTTGTCAGGAGCATTTATTATGCCTATTTCGTTTCACAAGGGGGCCATGTCCCTTGTCGCAATTACCTTCGCCATCAGCGGCAGCACCGCTTTTGCGCAAACACAGATTCATAATGTCTTGATCCTTGATCAGGCATTCTTTCCGGGTATCATTTATGTAGAGCCTGGCGACACGTTGAATTTCCTCAACGAATCTGACGCGATCCGGACGGTAAGAGCATCAGATGGTACATGGGAATCCGAAGCCCTTGGGACCGGTGGCACATTCAGCTATATCATCAATTCAGCATCGCCACTGATGTTTTCCAGCTCAGCCGAAGCAGGTGCTCCGGTAGAAGGCGAAGAAGCACCAGAGGCTCCTGCCCCATACGAGGGCACGATCAGCTTTGATGAGCCGCCGCTCACTGAATAAACCGACCACTGGTAATTCCAGCCCGTTAATGTGCTGCCTAGATCGGCTCGATCAGCTCTGCACCTGACGCTTTGTTGGAATTCACTTTTCGCGAGACTCGATGCCACGTCAGTGCATCCTCGGCCGCAGCGTTCATCAGCGTTGCGGCCCCTTTGCCGTTTTCACCCAGCCACAACGGCCAATCTGGGGCCTCGATCAGTACCGGCATCCGGTGATGGATTGCGGTCATCGCCTTGTTCGATTGGGTCGTTAGAACGGCACATGTTGCCTGCTGCTCGCCATTCGGGTTGGTCCAGTTCTGCCAAATCGCGGCCATTGCCAGCGGCGCATGATCCCGCCGGGTAATATACCAAGGGTCACGGCCGCCATCGGCGTCTTTCGTCCATTCGTAAAAGCCGGTCGCCACAACCAGCCCACGCCGGGTGCGCACGGCATCGCGAAATGCAGGTTTGTCTGCGACAGTTTCGGCACGAGCGTTGATCAACAACGGACCATCTGACGGTTTTTTATACCACTTAGGGATAAACCCCCACCGCATCACCCCCAATTTGCGCCCTGCGTCAGGGTCGCTGGTGACTGTATGCACAGCGTTCGTCGGGCACACGTTAAAGTTCGGGACCGCGGGCAGGTTGTTTGCCGGCGATGCCGCAAAAAGTTGCGCCATTGCATCATGAGGAAGCGTGACAGCCATTCGTCCGCACATAGAACATTCATCCGGTCAACTGTTCACCCCAATCTAGCAAACGGGGTTGGTTTCCACACGAACTTAGGGTCTGGTGGTGGCCAAGTCTATCTGCACATAGCTCGTCCGTGGCGGTTGATACATTATCATGATGCGCCGGAATTGACCTGAAAACTCTGAAAGGGTCACCATGCTTCGCCACACTCTTCCGATTGCTGTTCTTTTGCTGGGGTCCGCGTTTTTGCTTTTTGCGGGGGGTATCAATGGATTGATCCTGCCGGTGCGCGGGCAGGCCGAGGGGTTTTCGGCGGTCTCGCTAGGCTTACTTGGGACGGGCTGGGCGATTGGCTATGTGTCGGGCTGCATCTTTACCGCGCGTCTGGTCGCACGGGTCGGGCATATCCGCGCCTTTGGTGCCATGGCTGCCATCGCCGCAATTTCGGTTTTGGGCAGCGCCTTGCTGGTGACGCCGACGGCATGGATCATTCTGCGGGCGCTGTGTGGCTTTTGCTTTGCCGGGGCCGCGATGATTGTAGAAAGCTGGCTGACCGAACAAACTAACCCGGCCAGCCGGGGTAAAGTTTTTGGCGTCTACACGATGGTGAACCTTGGGGCCACGACGGCTGGACAGATGTTGTTGACCACGGGCGACGCGAACGGGTTTACCTTTTTCGCCATCGCCGCAATTTTCTATTGCCTCGCATTGGTCCCCACGGCCATCAGTTCAACCACCACCCCTGCCCCGCTGGTGCATGTCAGACTTGACCTCAAGGCGCTTTGGCGCAATTCCCCAGTTGCGGTGATCGGGGTGGTGTTCGTAGGGGTTTCCAATTCTGCCTTCGGCACCTTGGCGGCGGTCTATGCCGACCGCGTCGGGCTGGTGCTAGCCACCGTGGCGCTGTTTACGTCGATACCTATTCTGGTGGGCGCTTTGGCGCAGATCCCTGTGGGCTGGCTGTCGGACAAGATGGACCGTCGCAAGGTACTGGTTGGCCTGACCGTTCTCGCGCTGGCGGCTGACACAGCGTTTCTGGTTCTCGCCCCCGAAAGCAGGGTTCTTAACCTTGTGCTGGCGGGTATCTTGGGCGGGTCGATCTTTGCGATGTATCCAGTGATCGTCGCCCATGCCAATGACCACGCAGCCCCGGGAACGGCAATCCAGATTTCGGGCGGGTTGCTGCTGCTGTACGGATTGGGCGGGATTGTCGGCCCGTTACTGGCAGGTTGGGCGATGGCCGGGCTTGCAGACCGTGCGCTGTTTATTGTGACCGCAGGCAGTCATATAGTTGTGATCCTGTATACGATCTGGCGGATCATCCAAAGCGACGCAGTTGCCATCAAGGACAAGAAAGATTTCCAAATGGCTGTTGGCGGGCGTGCAAGCACCCCGCAAACTGCCGTATTTGCGGATGCTGACAACCAGCCCGAAGTCAGGCCATAAAAAAAGGCGCGCCATCCTGAAATGACGCGCCCCTAAACTTGATAAACTGGCTTACTTCAACGTAATGCGGCCATCGACGTAAGGCGTATATGCCCCATTTGCCGCGATGAATTCCGCTGTTACATCGGCCAGATCCGGACCGTAGTCATAGGCATTGTCAGCCGTCTTGAACATCGCAAACCCGTCGCCGCCATTGCGCACATAGTTGTTGGACACAACGCCATAGACCTGAGCCGTATCAAGCGGTTCGCCACCAACCACGACATCGCTGATGCGGCTGCCGACTTCGGCTTTTGGATCCACGCTATAAGTCATGCCCGACACCTGCAGAAAGCGGCCCGCGACCTCTTCGATCTGGCTAACACCGTTTTCAAGTGCCTCAAGGAGTGTGGCACCTGAAACCTGAAACGTGGACAGCGTATTCTGGTACGGCAGCACCGACAGAACCTCGCCCATCGTGACTTCGCCCGCGTCGATCGACGACCGGATACCACCACTGTTCTGGACTGCAATTTGAACACCCTGATCGGCCACACGGGCCAGCATTGCGTCGGCAATCAGGTTGCCCATCGGGCATTCCATAACACGACATACTGCACGGTCGCCGTCGATCATTTCGGATGTTTCGGCAACGACCTTGTTCCGGATCTCGCCCAGCGGCTGTGCCAGTTCGGCGATGCGGGCTACGGTTCCTTCATCTTCGACAACAGCCGCGTCGATCAACACAGGCTCACCCGAGGCTTCTTTGACGTTACCTTCGTCGTCAAAGGTCACATTCAGTTCGCCCAGATATTTACCGTATGCATAGGCCTGCACAATCGCCGTTTCCTTGACCATTGTGGGGTATGCCCCTTCAGCGCGGTCATTTGTGTTGGACAATAAAGTGTTGGAATGCCCACCCACGATCACATCAACACCCGTGGTGTTTTCAGCGACCATTTGATCAACTCTATAGCCCGAGTGGCTAAGCACGATGATCTTATTTACGCCTTGCGCGGTCAGCAGATCAACCTCGCCCTGCACTGCTGCAACGGAATCGGTAAAAATCACGTTCTCACCTGGGCTGGCAAGTTCGTCCGTGTCTTCGGAGGTCAGACCAATCAGGCCGATCTTTTCACCGCCCCGTTCAATCACCGCTGATTTTGCCAACTTGCCCGCCAAAAGTGGCTCGGCCGATATATCGGCGTTCGACATTAGGATCGGAAATTCAAGCGCGTCCATAAAACCGGCAAGCACTTCGGGGCCATCGTCGAATTCGTGGTTGCCCACAGTCATGCCGTCATAGCCCAGCATGTTCATCATCTCGGCGGCCATCTTGCCCTTGTAATAGGTGTAGAAAAGCGACCCTTGGAACTGGTCGCCCCCATCCACCAGAATGTAATTGTTGGTGCGCGCCTTGGCGTCCTTGATCGCGTTAACCAGACGGGCCGTACCACCAAAACATTCGCCAGCGGTGTTGTCATCGGCGGAACAAGGACCGTCATATTTGCTGATCGGCTCGAACCGGGCATGGAAATCATTAGTGTGCAAAATGGTCAGGCTATAGTCGGCCTGCGCCATGCCCGCTGTCAGGGCCAGCGCAGCCGTGGCGGTCAGGAATCGTTTCATGGTGGTATCCCCCAGAGTTGAATTTCTGCCGTATCGTGGCCGCAGCTTTTCAATCTGTCAAAGACCATCTGCGGCGATTTCACCCTGCCGCAAGGTCACAAGCCAAAATGGATACGGCGCTGCACAGGCCTTGACCGTTTGCCGCCGCCAAGGCATCACGGGATCCATGTTGATATACAAAATATTTCGCGCCGACGAATGGCAAGCGCTGCGCAGCGCGGGGACGACCCAAGGTGCGCCTATTGATGTGGCCGATGGCTATGTCCATTTTTCAACTGCGACCCAAGCTGCCGAAACGGCTGCGAAACATTTCGCTGGCGAAGATGGATTGTTCCTGCTCGCGGTGGAAACCGACCGGCTGGGCGATGACATCAAATGGGAGGTGTCGCGCGGCGGTGCAGAGTTCCCCCACCTCTACCGTGATTTGAAGATGGAGGATGTCACTTGGGCCCAACCTTTGCCGCTTGAAAACGGGGCACATCAATTCCCTGCCGGGTTTGAAAAGGAATGACCCAGTATATCGATCCCGACCGCGCGCAATTTGATGCTTTCAAAGGGTTGGACCGCGACACGCCTTTGCACATGCTAAACCTTGTGCGACTTCGCGATGTTGCCACTTATCCCGCCGATCATGCGCTTGCGTCAGATGGTCTGACTGGCGCTGAGGCCTACAAGACTTACGGGGCCGCAAGCGGGCCGGTGTTGGCTGAAGTTGGTGGGTCTATCGCGTGGCGTGGCCAGTTCGAGGCGACATTGATCGGCCCCGGCGATGAGGTTTGGGACGTCATGTTCATCGCCCAATATCCCAACGCACATGCGTTTTTGCAGATGATATCGGACCCTCGGTACAAGTTGGCTGTGGTCCACCGTCAGGCAGCTGTCACAACCTCGCGGCTGATCCGGACTGGCCCCTTGCCCATCACGGATCAATTTGCATGAAACGTTTCGCGGAACAAGCCGGCCTGCGCGCCCTGCGTAAAATCGACCCAGAGGCGGCGCATGGCTTTGCGATTGCAGCCCTGAGGATGGGGCTGGCACCAATGCCGGGGCCTGTGACATCCGAGCGGCTGAAAACCACTTTGGCCGGACTGGACCTGCCTAACCCCGTGGGTTTGGCTGCTGGCTTCGACAAGAACGCAACCGCGATTGCGCCACTGTCCAAGGCCGGCTTTGGCTTTATTGAAGTCGGCGCTGCTACGCCCCTGCCCCAACCTGGCAACGACAAACCCCGACTGTTTCGATTGACCGAGGACCGCGCTGCGATCAACCGTTTCGGCTTTAACAACGAAGGGATGGAGGCGATTTGCGCAAGGCTGCGCGACCGTACGCCCGGCATTCCGGTTGGTCTGAACCTTGGAGCCAACAAAGCCAGCACTGACCGCGCCGCCGATTTCGCGCGGGTGATGGAGAAAGCCCGCGATCACGTTGATTTCGCAACGGTCAATGTCTCGTCGCCGAACACCGAAAAGTTGCGTGATCTGCAAGGCAAAGCTGCATTGGCAGCACTTTTGGCTGGTGTGATGAACGTGCGTGGCTCAACGCCAGTGTTCCTGAAAATTGCGCCAGACCTGACGGACGCTGAAATCGCAGACGTGGCAGACGTCGCCAATCAGGCGGGTGTGGCTGCGATCATCGCAACCAACACAACACTAGATCGCGCCGGACTGCACAGCCAGCACCGCGATGAAATGGGTGGCCTTTCGGGTGCGCCGTTGTTTGAAAAATCTACCCGTGTGCTGGCGCGCCTGTCGACGCTGACCGATATTCCGCTGGTGGGCGTGGGCGGAATTAGCTCTGCCCAAGAAGCCTATGCCAAGATATGCGCGGGCGCGTCAGCAGTTCAGCTTTATACCGCATTGGTTTACGGCGGGCTGTCGCTTGCTGGCGATATCGCACGTGGGCTGGATCAACTGCTAGCCCGCGATGGATTTGCAACCGTGGCCGATGCCGTTGGAACAAAGCGCGAGGACTGGCTTTGATTACGATTTGGCACAACCCTCGCTGTTCAAAGTCACGGCAGGCATTGGCCTTGATCGAAGCGTCTGGCGCTGAGGTTTCAATCCGTCGGTATCTGGATGATCCACCCACACTGGCTGAGGTTGAAGCGGCGACGGCCGCCCTTGGCTTGCGCCCCATCGAGATGATGCGCAGCGCCGAGGCCCGTTTTAAAGAGCTGGGGCTGAGCAAAGACAGCGACGACGCTTTATTGATGCATGCGATGGCGAACAACCCAATCCTGATCGAGCGCCCTATTGTCTTTAGGGGCACCCAAGCTGTGATCGGACGGCCACCAGAAACAGTAACTGCCTTGCTGGCGGAGTAAGCCGGAATTTTTCGAAAACTCCGAACCGTTTTCTTCGAAGAAAACGGGCTAACCTGCCGCCCGCTCAAGCGCCGGATAGCGCAGGCCAAGCGTGATTCCGCGGGCAATAAAACTGACCAACAGCGAAATCCACAAGCCATGATTGCCAAGCGGAGGAACCAAAACCACCGCGCAGGCGCAATAGATCACAAAAGACACCGCCATCATATTGCGCATGTCCCGCGACCGTGTCGCACCGATAAAAATACCGTCCAGCATCCATGACGCACAGCCAATCAGCGGGGCGGCAATCATATAAGGCAGAAATACACGCGCCTCTTCGCGTACCTGCGGGGCTGTTGTCATCAGGTCAATGATCGCACCACCCCCTAAAGCGAACCCTACTGTCATCAGGGCACAGGCCAACAAGCCCCAACCGCTGGTCAGCATCGCACCCCGCCGCAAGATATCACGCTGCTTGCTGCCCATTGCCCGCCCGACCAACGCTTCGGCTGCAAATGCGAAACCATCCAGCGCATAGGCCGTGATCATCAAAAACTGCAGCAGCACCTGATTGGCGGCAAGTTTTACATCGCCAAGACCCGAACCAAGAAACAGAAACGAGACAAAGATCGCCTGCAACAGCAATGAACGTATCAGAATGTCCCCGTTCACCTTCATCAAATTGACCCAGCGTGGGCCATCAAACACCTGCTGCCAGTCTCGCCATGCAGGCACGGCAAAGGCCGCGCGGCAGAACCAAAGCCCTAACGCGGCCCCTGTCCATTCAGCCAGAAATGTTGCAAATGCTACGCCCTCGACACCCCAGTCGAGCCCTAGAACGAACCACAGATCCAGCAGGATGTTCAGCCCGTTCATCCAGACCTGAATGACCAGCACAGCGCGGGTGCGTTCCTGCGCGATCAGCCAGCCGGTGATGGCATAAATCGCAATCGCGGCAGGTGCAGACCAGATGCGGATTTGCATATAGGACCGCGCCAGCCCTTCAACTTCGGCACTGGCGGGTGACACTTGGAAAGACGCCCAGAATAGCGGGATTTGCAGAAGAACGATGACCAACCCCGCCAATCCGCCGATCAGCAAACCGCGCGTCAACAGGGCCGCGACCTCGGCGTCATCGCCATAGCCTGCGGCCTGAGCGGTCAGCCCAACTGTACCCATCCGCAAAAACCCGAATACCCAATAGAGCGCCGATAGAATGATAGCGCCGATGCCTACAGCACCGATCGGGGCCGCAAGGCCCATCTGACCTACAACACCGGTATCCACGGCCCCCAAGATCGGGACCGTTGCGTTGGAAATCACAATCGGAATGGCGATGTTCAGAACGCGCCGGTGTGTAACCACCTCGCGGGCAGACAGCCGGCCTTGGGCCACCGCACTGACCTCACCCTGCGGGATGGGGTTAGTCACGGCGTTGTGGCATCAGAAAATGCCCTGTCGCCTGCGCAAACAATTTTGCGCGGTTGTCTTGCCATGCTTCGACATGAACCGACGCATAGCGCCGCCCTGAACGGTTGATCGTGGCCCGCGCATAAGCATCGCGGGGCAAGCCAGAGCGCAGATAATCGACGGTAAAGTCAATCGTCTTGGGCAAGCGGGGCATGTGTTCGCTGTCCATCTTGTCCACGTCCAACGCACCAGATTCCAGATCTTCCCACAGATAGCTCCAACTTAGGGTGATGATCGATGTCACCTCAAGAAAAGACGCCGTGACCCCGCCATGAATTGCCGCGATGATCGGATTGCCTATTAATTTGTCTGAAAATGGCAAGATCGCCGTCAGCTCGTCCCCTCGGCGTTCAAATTCGATTCCCAGAAAATTGATATAGGGTACGCCGCCAACCAGCGCGCCAAGCGCACCATCGCGACGTTTCTTGATGACCTGAACGGCCTCCGGCTTTTGGCGTCCGCTCATCTCTCACCCTCTACTACAAAACTGCCTGTGGCCGTGGCAACCGGGCTTCCGTCTTCCTCGTCTTGGGCGGTGGCGCGCACAAAGGCGACAGACCGCGTGACGTGATAACATTCCGCCCGCGTGGTAATGGTTTGGCCGGGATTGGCAGCCCGCAGGTATTCTATGCGCAGATCAATCGTGGCTGTGCCGCCGGGGTTGCTGGGGTGGCTCATCACGGCTGCACCACAGCACGTGTCCATAAGTGCCGAAACCGCCCCGCCGTGGATCACACCCGTACGTGGGTCGCCAACAAGTTTGGCATCATACGGCATCGAAATGACGGCAACACCGTCAGCAAGATCCTCCAAGGACATGTTCAGCGCCTCGCTAAACGGCAAGGCCGAGATAAACTGTCGGGCGATCTGCACTTTGTCTGACATTTGTCAGCCCCTTTTTCTAAACTTGCCCACATATCAACCATCCACACCGCCAAGAGCAACCCCGCCTGTTGCGCTTGTCCAATCTTGCCCTTAGCTTCCCAATCTGAGGAGAGAGCAATGACCGATAAGAACCTAAGCTTTAAGGAGATGTGCGCCGAGTTCGACGTGACACCGCGCACCTTGCGATACTACGAATATATCGAGTTGCTCCATCCCGAACGGAACGGCCGATCCCGGATCTATGGGCCACGCGAAATTGCTCGTATGAAACTGATCATGCGAGGGCGCAAATTTGGCTATTCTCTGGAAGGCATCCGACAGTGGCTGCTAATCTATGAAAATGAAGGTACCGAGGCGCAGATGCGCGCGTGGGTCGTCAGTGCGGATCGTCAGTTGCTGGAACTGGCCGAACAACGCGCACAGCTGAACGACGCGATGGATGAACTGCAGCGTCTGCGCGACGACACAGCCGACGCTTTGAAAAAGATGTGATCCGTCCAAGCGGCCAAGTTCCACACCTGCCAGCGGCGTCAGCCCGCTTTCCGCCACCTATGCATCTGCCAGATCATTTCAAACTTGCCTATCCGAACGTGCTGATCAGGCGAAATAAGTTGCTTGATAGCATTTGAGGTCAATCTTATTAGAGGTTGACCTAAATTAACGACACGTAAACCGCAAAGTTACGTGACGTCCCACTACGTCAACCCAGACATCTGTTGTAAAGCAGCCCGGAAACCCCCAATTCGGTCTCGAACAACTTTTGATGTAAGAGTGGACCCAAGCGATGAATACGACAACAATGACCATCCGCGAGATGTGCGACACATTCGATGTGACCCCGCGGACGTTGCGCTTTTATGAGGCGAAAGAACTTCTTTTTCCTGAACGCCAAGGCCAGAAACGTCTGTTCACCAGACGTGATCGTGCGCGGCTGAAACTGATCATCCGCGGCAAACGCTTTGGCTTTAGCCTCGAAGAAATCCGCCAGCTGCTGGACTTGTACCACATGGGTGACCAGCAGCAGACACAGTTGGCACGGACCTATGAAATCGCGCGCGACCGCCTCGCCGATCTGGAAGCACAACGCGAAGAAATGGATGAAGCCATCAATGATTTGCGCAACCAGCTGAAATGGGGAGAAAAGATGATCGCCTCCATTAACAGCCCGCGCAAAGCGGCAGAATAAGCACTAATTCCAATAGATACACGGCCATCCGCCCAAGGGAGAAACCAACATGCCTAGCTACACAGCACCTATCAAGGACATGCAATTCGTTCTGCACAATGTGTTGAACGTGACCGAGTCCACCATCCCCGGCTACGACGAACTTGATGCCGATTTCACCTCGGCCATCCTTGAGGAGGCAGGCAAGCTGACCTCAGAAGTTCTGGCCCCGCTGAACGCAGTGGGCGACAGGGAAGGCTGCCGTTTGGAAAACGGCGTCGTCTATACGCCAACCGGTTTCAAAGACGCTTTCGCTAAAGTCAAAGAAGGCGGCTGGCCTGGTCTGGACATGCCAGAACAATACGGCGGCCAAAACATGCCTTATGTCATAGGCACCGCCGTGGGCGAGATGTTCTCGGCCTCCAACCAAGCGTTCACAATGTATCAGGGCCTCACCCACGGTGCAGCGTCTGCGATTTTGGCCCACGGGTCGGATGCACAAAAGGATACCTACCTGCCAAACATGGTATCGTGCGAATGGACCGGCACCATGAACCTGACCGAGCCGCACTGCGGTACCGATCTGGGCCTGATGCGTACCAAAGCAGCCCCCCAAGAAGACGGCAGCTATAAAATCTCCGGTCAGAAAATCTTTATCTCCTCTGGCGACCACGACATGGCCGACAACATCATTCATCTGGTTCTGGCTAAAATCGAAGGTGGCCCGGAAGGCATCAAAGGTGTGTCTTTGTTCATCGTGCCCAAGTTCATGGTTAACGAAGACGGCTCCCTTGGCGAGCGCAACAGCCTCTCCGTCGGCTCCATCGAAGAGAAAATGGGCATTCACGGCAACTCGACCTGCGTGATGAATTACGACGGTGCAGTCGGTTATCTATTGGGCGAAGAGCATAAGGGCATGCGCGCCATGTTCACCATGATGAACGAAGCCCGTGTTGGCGTTGGCATGCAAGGTTTGGCACAATCCGATGTGGCCTATCAAAATGCGCTCGACTACGCCAAGGACCGCCTGCAAGGGCGTGCCGTGACAGGTGCCGAGAACCCGAATGGCCCGGCTGATCCGCTGATCGTACATCCTGACATCCGTCGCAGCTTGATGGACCAGAAATCATTTATTGAAGGCGCACGCGCATTCATCCTCTGGGGTGCAAGCCTGATCGACGCCGCCCACCGCTCGAACGACAAAGACGCCGACGGACTGGTGTCGTTGATGACCCCCGTCATCAAAGGTTTCCTGACCGATGTCGGCTATGACATGACTGTCAAAGCGCAACAAATTTACGGCGGTCACGGCTATATCGAAGAATGGGGCATGTCCCAGTTCACGCGCGATGCCCGGATTGCGATGATTTATGAAGGTGCCAACGGTGTTCAGGCGCTTGATCTTGTGGGCCGCAAACTGGCGCAAGATGGTGGCAAACACGTGATGGCCTTCTTTGAAATGCTCAAAACCTTTATCAAAGAAAACGCAGGTCAGGACGCCGAATTCGACGCGGGCTATCTTGATCCGTTGAAAGCCGCCAGCAAGGATCTGCAAGCGGCGGGTATGTACTTCATGCAAAATGGCATGAAGAACCCCAACAACGCCTTGGCAGGATCAACAGACTTCATGCATATGTTTGGTCATGTTTGTCTGGGCTATATGTGGGCTAAAATGGCTCTGGCCGCAAAGAAGGCGATCGCAGAAGGCAACGGCGATATCGCATTCTATGAGACCAAACTGGCAACAGGTCGCTATTATATGGCGCGCCAACTGCCAGCCACCGCGCTGCATTTGACCCGTATCCAGACTGGTGCGGATACAGTGATGGCGCTGGACGCGGCAAACTTCTAAGCTGTCAGAGGTGGCGGAAAACCCCACCTCGTGCTTTTCGAAAGGTTCCCGATGCCCAAACGCTTCCGCCTCACCCGCCGTTTCCCAGTTGCCATGACCGAAGAAGGCTACAGACGGCTCAAGAAGTTTTCAGCCGAGGCCGGATTGGATGAAGGAGAAGCGCTGTCGTTTCTGTTCGAGAACTTCAACAGCGTGATGAATGAGGAAAACCTGACGGCTCGCCTGCGGCTGTTTAATGCCGAAATCGATGATCGCAAAAAGTAGTCTGAGAAGGATGAGATCGGCCCTTCGGGGAGAATTTATTAGGCAAAATGAAACGGGTAGCGAGGCCCTGCCTCAATCCGGGTCCAAACCAAGATAGAGACAGGGGTTCACTTTGCACGCCGCTTAGCTCTCCAGCCTGCTGCGCACCATCTTATTAAAAGGCAGTCGCTAAAAAGACCTTAAAAATGAAACTGTATGCGTTCATTTTGCAGAAAAAACTCCACGGGGGTCTGGGGGTGTGAAACCCCCTCTTCGACCGGAGAGACAGAAAATTGACCTTAGGGAGGTTCAAATGACAATCAAATTGCATTGCTTCGGCGAAAGCGGAAACGCCTATAAAGCGGCCCTTGCGCTGGAACTGTCGGGTCTTGATTGGGAGCCGGTTAAAGTCGACTTCTTTGGTGGCGAAACGCGGACAGCTGACTATCGTGGCACCACAAACGTAATGGGCGAAGCGCCTGTTATGATTGATGGCGATGTACGGCTCACCCAGTCCGGCGTTATTCAGGACTATGTTTCCGAAAAGTCCGGAAAATTCGGCGGCAAAGATTCAACAGAGCGCCGCGAAATTTTACGCTGGGTGCTCTGGGATAACCACAAGCTTAGCTCCAACGCGGGTATGACCCGGTTTCTGATGAACTTTTTGCCCGAGGACAAACAGCCAAAGGAAGTCATCGGCTTTATGAAAGGGCGTCTTGCGGCTGCTTATGCAGTACTGAACGATCACCTTGAGGGACGTGACTGGATCGTGGGCGACGGGATCACCAACGCCGATCTTAGTTGCTGCGGCTACCTCTATTATCCCGAACCTTTCGGTTTTAACCGCAAGGATTGGCCCCATATTGACGCGTGGCTTACGCGTCTCAGCGAAACACCGGGTTGGAAAGCCCCGTATGATTTGATGCCCGGCAGCCCCGCTGACCGCGCTTGAACGAAGGAGATATCTAATGACCGAAGCTTACATTTATGACGCATTGCGCACCCCACGTGGCAAGGGCCGCAAAGACGGGGCACTGCACGAGCTGACATCGCTGCGCCTGTCCGCACTGACGCTGAACGCGGTAAAAGAACGCAACAACCTTGAAGGCCACGCCGTTGAAGACGTGATTTGGGGCAATGTTACCCAAGTTATGGAACAAGGCGGGTGTCTTGCGCGCTCTGCCGTGTTGGCGTCCGATCTTGACGAACGCATTCCGGGCCTTGCCATCAACCGTTTCTGCGCCTCTGGCATGGAAGCTGTGAACTTGGCCGCCAACCAGATCAAAGGCGGCGCGGGCATGGCCTATATCGCCGGTGGCGTAGAAATGATGGGCCGCGTGCCAATGGGCAGCGACGGTGCGGCGATTGCCGTTGATCCGACGCTAGCTATGGAAAAGTACTTTGTGCCACAGGGTATTTCGGCGGACATCATTGCGACCGAATACGGTTTCACCCGCGACGAGGCCGATCAACTGGCCGTCAGATCCCAGCAGCGTGCCAAGATGGCTTGGGACGAAGGCCGCTTTGCCAAGTCCGTCATCGACATCAAAGACCAGAACGGCTTGTCCATTCTTAGCCACGACGAATACATGCGTCCTCAGACCGACATGCAGTCGCTTGGCGCTTTGAACCCTGCATTCCAACAGATGGGCGAAGTCATGCCCGGTTTCGACAAGATCGCACTGATGAAGTACCCGCATCTGGAAAAAATCAACCACATCCACCACGCGGGTAACTCCTCTGGTATCGTGGACGGTGCGGCGGCTGTTCTGATCGGCAACAAGGAATTTGGCGAGAAATACGGCCTCAAGCCACGCGCCCGTATCCGCGCCACAGCCAAGATCGGCACAGACCCGACCATCATGCTGACTGGCCCTGTGCCCGTGACCGAGAAAATCCTTGCCGACAACGGCATGAAGATCGGGGACATCGATCTATTCGAAGTCAACGAAGCCTTCGCCGCCGTTGTAATGCGTTTCATGCAAGCGTTTGATGTGGATGAAAGCAAAGTCAACGTTAACGGTGGCTCAATCGCAATGGGTCACCCCTTGGGTGCGACCGGTGCGATGATCATCGGCACCTTGTTGGACGAGCTTGAGCGGTCCGACAAAGAAGTCGGCATGGCCACGCTATGCATTGCATCCGGCATGGGTGCCGCAACAATAATTGAGCGGGTCTGATGGGCGATCAACCTCATCCGTTTCACGCCGTCGCCGAAATGGCGGCCAAGCGTGGCCTGAAAGATCTGAAGATCAAAGTGGAACGCGGCGGGGCCTATGTGCGCCTCTATCAGAACACGCCGCCGCTGTTCTTTAAGCACCGCAAAGATCCCAGCGACAGCTTTGACCGCGAAAGTTTCAACGACTTCAAGCGGATATTGCTGAGCGAAGAGGATTGCGCCGATGGCCCCGAGGCCACCGTAGCTTTGATCAGATCGCTGCTTGAGAAATTCGCTGATTACACCCCTCAGCGCTCGTAACACACTCCAAATTAGGGAGAGATAAATGACCGATTTCACAATGAAGACAGACGCCGACGGCGTCGCCATCATCACCTGGGACGTGCCCGGAAAATCCATGAACGTCATGTCGATTGAAGGGCTGTCCGAACTGGACGCGATCATCGACACCGTCTTGTCCGACGACAGCATCAAGGGTGCTGTTATCACCTCTGGCAAGGACGGATCGTTCGCCGGCGGCATGGACCTGAATTTGCTGGCCAAAATGCGCGAAGATGCGGGCGATGACCCTGCGCAAGGCCTGTTTGACGGCACAATGAAAATGCACGCCCTGCTGCGCAAGATCGAACGCGCTGGCATGGACCCCAAGACCAACAAGGGCGGCAAGCCGATTGCCTCTGCCCTGCCCGGCACCGCTGCGGGGATTGGTCTGGAATTGCCTTTGGCCACGCACCGTATTTTTGTCGCCGACAACCCCAAAGCCCGTATCGGCCTGCCGGAAATTCTGGTCGGTATCTTCCCGGGTGCCGGCGGCACGACCCGTCTGACGCGCAAACTGGGTGCCATGGGTGCTTCGCCGTTCTTGCTTGAAGGCAAGATGGTCGCCCCTGCTGCTGCCAAATCTGCGGGCCTGATCGACGAAGTCGTCGCTGATCCGGTTGCTGCCGCGAAAGAATGGGTACTGAACGCCAAAGACGCTGACATCCTGAAACCGTGGGATGCCAAAGGCTATAAAATGCCCGGCGGCACCCCCTACCACCCTGCAGGCTTCATGACATTTGTCGGCGCGAATGCGATGGTCAACGGCAAGACCCAAGGTGCTTTCCCTGCCGCCAAAGCGTTGCTGAGTGCGGTATACGAAGGGGCGTTGGTACCATTCGATACAGCGCTCAAGATCGAAGCGCGCTGGTTCACCAATATTTTGCTGAACCCCTCGTCATCGGCAATGATCCGGTCGCTGTTCCTGAACAAGGAAGCCTTGGAAAAAGGCGCTGTGCGTCCCGAAGGTGTCCCAGATCAGCGCGTCAAAAAACTGGGCGTTTTGGGTGCAGGCATGATGGGCGCGGGCATCACGCTGGTATCGGTTCAGGCCGGTATCGAAGTGGTCCTGATCGACCAGACCCAAGAAGCCGCAGACAAGGGCAAAGCCTATTCAGCGTCTTTCTTTGACAAAGGTATTGCACGTCGCAAATCAACAGAAGAGAAAAAACAGGCCGCAATGGACTTGATCACCGCGACCACCGATCTGGACGCGCTGAAAGGCTGCGATCTGATCATCGAAGCGGTTTTCGAAGACCCTAAGGTGAAAGCCGAGATGACCAAAAAAGTCGAAGCGGTGATCCCTACGGATTGCATCTTTGCCTCTAACACCTCGACCCTGCCAATCACGGAATTGGCCAAGGCGTCGGCCCGTGCGGATCAGTTCATCGGCATCCACTTCTTTTCGCCGGTTGAAAAGATGCTGCTGGTCGAGATCATCAAGGGCAAGGAAACAGGCGATCGTGCCGTTGCCAAGTCGCTGGATTACGTGCGCCAGATCCGCAAAACACCTATCGTGGTTAACGATGCGCGGTTCTTCTATGCCAACCGCTGCATTATCCCCTATGCCAACGAAGGTGCGCGGATGATTACCGAAGGTGTCGCCCCGCAATTGGTTGACCATGCTGCACAATTGCTAGGCTTTCCCGTTGGTCCCGTACAATTGACCGACGAGACATCGATCGATCTGGGGGCCAAGATTGCACGCGCGACCAAAGCGGCGATGGGCAATGCCTATCCCGCAAGCCAAGCGGATGATCTGATTTTCTGGATGGAAGATCTGGGTCGTCTGGGTCGCAAAGCTAACGCTGGTTTCTTTGACTACGACGACAAGGGCAAGCGTCAGGGCTATTGGAAGGGCGTGCACGACAAGTTCCCGCTGGCCGATGAACAGCCCGATCTGCGCAACGTTCAGGACCGGTTGATGTTCTCACAGGTGCTTGAAGCCGTGCGTGCCCTGGAAGAAGGCGTGCTGGAAGACATCCGCGAAGGCGACGTTGGCGCGATCCTTGGCTGGGGATTTGCACCGTGGTCCGGTGGCCCGTTCAGCTGGCTTGATATCATCGGCGCACCATATGCCGCCGAACGCTGTGATCAGTTGACCGAAAAGTTTGGTGATCGCTTCAAATGCCCCGATCTGCTGCGCGAGATGGCAGATAAAGGCCAGACTTTCTATGGTCGGTTCGGACCGGACGCCAAAGCCGCATAACAGAGCCCTACACCTGAAAATACAATCGGCCAGCATGAGATTGCTGGCCGATTTCATTTCTTGCCAACGTTACGGTTTAGCCGCGACACGAACGCTAAGTAGGATCCTGGCCGACCCGACGACCCTTGCTCGTAATACGAAAAGAAGGGTCGCGCAGTACGACCCTTCTGTTCTCTGAGGAAAAGACGTTTCCTGAACCTGTCTTGCCCGACAGGTCATTTGAATTACAACGTGTGCGCCATTGCTGGAAACCCGAGGTCTTCGCGGTCGTCTAGTTCCATCGCGAAACATTCGACCAGACGGATCGCGTCATCGTGGCTTAGAACTTCGTAGGCGGATTGGCTGCCATCCAGCAGCCGGTCCAGTGTCGTTGTGGACGACAGGCACAGGATCAAGGCCCCGCCTTCGGCATAGATCACCTGGTCCTCAGCAAAAGATACCGCGATCAGTTCGATGCGGGTATTTGGCGGGGAACGGTGGATGCCGCGCTCACCAACAAGTGCCTTGGCAGCGACCACAGCAAAAGGATCGCCATGCACGTCGCTGGCAGCTTCGCATTCCAGCATCACGCCTTGATCGGGCAAAAGCGTCAGCTTTTCTTTGTTGCCCAATGCATTCGGCGGGACAAGAACCGGCCACAGCGCTTGATCTGTTTCAGGCGCGTCCAGGCAGATGGTCACGCGGTGAATATGAGTAATTTCTTGCATGCCGTTGTCAAAGGTCAGGACCATGTCGCCCTTGGCCAGTGATTCAACACCGCGCCAACCCATCATCGAGGCGACACGTGTGCCAGCGACCAATCCATGCGTCGCGACTTCGAGACCGCCATTATATGCACCCGATGTTTCAGAGGTGCGGTAATTTATTCGCGGAGTTTTAAACTTCCAACCAAACATGTCATTCCATCCCCATGGTGTGACGCCGAATTTTTACGGCAATTTTTCCTATGAGAAGAGGAGGCGCGATTCGAATGTCGAGAGATGGCCGACAAAGCGGCGTTTTCAGGGCACTACCCCCTATTATCGCGACAATGACTGTCCCGGGCGTAAATTACGGCCAAATCTCGCACAATCCGGCAACCACTGGTTAACAAATTTGCGATTTTTAAGATGTATCCCCGAAGCTGTACCCGAAACGGGCAATATCAGCTGCACAGATGCGCGACACGATCTGGGCAAGGTCGTCCGTATAGTGTTCTTGATATGGTGCTCCGCGCCGAGACGCGTTCTCATGGGAGAGTGCTAGCCTGAAACCCAGATGATCGAACAGCGGTTCAGCGTCTTGCGTAAACTTCTCAAGGCGGATGAAAAGATTTGCCCGCTCGGCCCCTGTGCCGTCTTGCAAATAGCTACCATAAGGTGCGTTCAACAGGCTGGATTGCAAGGCAGGTGTTTCAAGGAAACCCGCAAAGCTGGACTGCTGCGCAAGTCTGACCATGGGGTGATCAAAGGACTGGTCGCGCAGCCAGTGATAGTAACTCACGATTCGGTCCCATGGGTTTCGGACCAAGGCGAAACAGAACATCTTGGCAATCTCGTCGCGGTTTACCACCCCTTCGATTTCGGCCAGTGACGAATGTTTCCAAAGCCGCCCCGCCGCTGTCACGTCTTTCATGCGTTTGCGGCGTTTAATCGCCTTGGGAGTGTCGCCCAACATGATGTCGTCTTTCATGGCGCGCCCTTCCAGCGCCAGCGCCATCGACGTGCCACCGGTCTTTGGAATATGGACAAAGATATAGCTGCGGCCGCGGCTGATGATCATTGCACCACCTGCGGTGCGGTCTGGCGTCCAACCTCGCAAGTGACCGCGCGAACGCCCCCAGCCGATACAGTCAAGGCCGGTCTGGTTGGATGAAACGGGATCAGGGGCACGTAATCTTCCTTTGGGTCGCAATGTTTCCACCTTTCAACTTTACGCTACTGGCGCAATACTCAAGCAGAAAAGTTACGCAAAGCGGGAGGACACGCCATGGGTTGGATGAAAAACGAAGACGGTTTGGACAAATGCCGTGCCAATTATGTGCCGCTTAGCCCGCTGTCACACCTGCAACGCGCGTCACATGTATTTCCGGATGATTTGGCCGTGTCGTACGGCGCGCATCGCGTGACCTACGCCCAATACCACGCACGGTGCACCCGCCTGGCATCTGCGCTGGCAAGTATGGGGGTGGCATCAGGTCAGGTCGTATCGACGCTATTGCCCAACATCCCCGCCCAAGCCGAAGCGCATTTTGGCGTGCCGGCCTGTGGTGCCGTTTTGAACACCATCAACACTCGACTGGATGTCGATACAGTGGCCTATATTCTCGACCACGGCGAAGCCAAGGTGGCACTGGTTGATAGCCAGTTCATTGGTCTGGCCGAAGCCGCCTGCGCCAAACTGGATACGCCCCCCACGCTGGTCGAGGTTCCCGACGAAAGCGCCGGTTTCCCCGCGACCGGTCGGCACATGATCTATGAAGATCTGCTTGCCAAAGGCGATCCAAACTTTAATTGGATCCTGCCGCAGGATGAATGGGAAAGCCTTGCGCTGAATTACACTTCGGGCACCACAGGTCGGCCCAAAGGTGTCGTGTATCACCACCGTGGCGCATATCTGATGACGATGGGCACGGTTGTCAGCTGGCGGATGGTCATGCGTCCGGTCTTTATGCAGATTGTACCTCTATTCCATTGCAACGGCTGGAACCACACGTGGATGATGCCCCTTTTGGGCGGCACCTTGGTCTGCTGCCGCGATATCACCGCCAGCGCCATTTACAATGCGATCGCCGACGAGGGGGTCACCCATTTCGGCGGTGCGCCTATTGTGTTGAACATGATGGTCAACGCCCCTGACGGTGAACGCCGCACCTTTGACCATCAGGTCGAGGTGTTTACCGCAGGTGCCCCCCCCGCCCCCGCAACCCTGTCCAAAATCGAAGCTTTGGGGTTCAATGTGACACAGGTGTATGGCCTGACCGAAACCTACGGGCATGTGACTGAATGTTTATGGAGCTCGGATTGGGACGCGCTGGAAGGGGCGGATCGTGCCGCCATAAAAGCGCGCCAAGGGGTCCTCATGCCGATGATGGAGGAGATTAACGTGCTGGACGCCGACATGCACCAAGTCACGAAAGATGGGGCCACTCAGGGCGAGATCATGATCCGTGGCAATTCAGTGATGAAAGGTTATTTCAAAAATCCCGAAGCCACCAAGGAAGCATTTGCAGGCGGCTATTTCCATTCCGGCGATTTGGCGGTCCAGCATTCCAACGGCTATATGCAGATCGCCGACCGCGCCAAAGACATAATTATTTCGGGCGGTGAAAACATTTCGTCGGTCGAAGTCGAAGGCGTGCTGATGGGCCATCCGGATGTGAACCTTGCCGCTGTTGTCGCCAAACCAGATGACAAGTGGGGCGAAGTTCCGTGCGCTTTTGTCGAACTGAAACCCGGCCTGACCGGTGACGAGGCCGCGATGATCGCCTTTGCCCGCGAAACTTTGGCGGGTTTCAAAGCGCCGAAAATGATCGTTTTTCAGGAACTGCCAAAAACATCGACCGGCAAAATCCAGAAATTCGAACTTAGAAAGCAGGCCGCGACGCTTTAGCGGGCTCTGGCCAGTCCCGTTCTAGCAAAGCCCATGTGACGGACTTTCGCCCAATACTACCTATACGCCCCCTTTCGCGCGCATCTTTGAAAGTTTCTGCTTTAATTATCGGAACGAAATTCGTTCGCGCTTGTTAACCTTGCATGACAAGCACGCTGGTTGACGACAGCCAACTGCTTTAAATTTAACAAGAAACACTCAACTGAGTGTTGGAAGGCGAATAACATGACACGGATTTCGAAACTCACCATGAGCACTGCAATGTTGGTCGGCACTATGTTCGGCAGCGCGGCCCTCGCGGCTGACGACGAGACAGTAGATCACGCCGAGGTCGGTTCATTGAACTGTGACGTAGGCGATGGCAGCGGCTTTATTGTAGGGTCCAGCCGCGAACTGACATGTGTCTTTAACCCGGTGCAAGAGGGTCTGGCGGATGAAACCTATGTTGGTGAAATCAACCGCTGGGGCCTAGATATCGGTGAAACGCAGAACGGTCAGATGTCTTGGCTCGTGCTCGCCCCGACTGAGTCCGAATACAGCGAAGGTGGCCTGAATGGCTCCTACAAAGGCGTATCTGCTGAAGCGACATTTGGGGTTGGCCTTGGGGCAAACGTCATGACAGGCGGTTCCGAAAACACCTTGGCCTTGCAACCGCTGAGCTTGAACACGCAAACCGGCATCAACCTTGCAGTTGGTGTTGGCGAAATCAACCTGACCCGCGTGGAAGGCTAAACACTGTTAATAGTGTCGATAACAAAGGGCGGCCGGTGGCTGCCCTTTTCGATTCCGGGGTGAATTTGCGGAAATGCTCATGCTTTGCGCGAGACTTCGGAGAGCAGGTGCAAGAACGCGCGCGCTGTAGGTATCAGGGGCCGTCGTCTGGTTCGCCCAGCCTTTTCTCATACCGCCAAACGTTGACCATCTGCGGCCCTTCTTCGGTTTCAACCTCATAGGGAATTGCCCCCGCTTGAACCCAACCGGACTTTTCATAAAACCGAGCGGCGCGGTCGTTGCCTACGGAACAGGCCAGCCATTTCAAACCGTCCCCCAACTCCGCTTCTGCTTTAGCTATCAACTCAGTCGCTAATCCTGAGCCCTGAAATTCTTGCGCCACGTAAAATTGATAGATTTCGTCGCGGTCGATCATAAAGAATCCCGCTATTTGACCATCCACCCAAGCCACGTGCGTTTGGCTTAGATGCGCCTTGGCACGGACTGTGAATTCCTCGGCTGTCCGCATAGCTGACAAGGCTTGAGGCGCAATTGCAGCATGTCCTTGTATCCATCCGCAATGCCATAGCGCTGCAATCAAAGGAATGTCGGCAGGTACTGCGGGTTTCACGTCCATAAAATGAAGTCTCTTGCGATTTTGGGCTATGCTGGCTCAAGCCGCCCCATTGCTCAAGTCCTAACAGATGGTAGAGTACTGCAAAATAACAAGGCAGTAAATCACAGCATATGACGGCCCTTTCGAAATACGCGCGTATCGAAGCGACGGGCCTTTGGCGTGCCACCCCCGAGGATCAGCGCCGCGAGGTTATCGTTTCTATCGGCGACGCGACGTTGGTGATCTCTGATATGAAGGACCAAGCCATCGCGCATTGGTCGTTGGCGGCTGTTGCGCGTGCCAATCCGGGGACTCGCCCTGCCGTATTCCACCCGGATGGCGACTCGTCAGAAACACTAGAGATCGCTGACACCGACGGCGAAATGATTGATGCCATAGAAACCTTGCGCCGCGCTGTTGAGCGCAGCCGTCCCCGCCCCGGCCGTTTGCGCCTGATCGGTGTGCTGGGGTCACTCTTCACTGTGATCGCGCTGGCGTTGTTCTGGCTGCCCGGTGCAATGCAGGATCATACGCTAAAAGTGGTCCCAAAGGTCAAACGCGCCTCGATCGGGGCTACGTTGCTGCACCAGATCGAGCGAGTATCTGGGGGCAACTGCACCAACCAGCGGGGCCGTGCGGCACTGGCCAAGCTTGGCACGCGGTTGTCTGCCGGCCCGCTTGCTGTCCTACCTGCCATGACCCGCGACAGCATTCATCTGCCCGGCGGGTTGATTGTGCTGAACAAAACCATATTCGAGGATTATGAATCCCCCGATGTCGCCGCCGGATTCATTCTGTCAGAGGTGATCAAACGTGCGCAAAGCGACCCCTTGCGCGACATGCTTGCTGACGTAGGCTTGCGTGAAAACTTTCGTCTACTGACCACCGGAGAAGTCTCAGAACCCGCCCTCGAAAGCTATGCCGAGCGCCTGATGGCCGCCCAGGATATGCCAGCCCCGGTTGATGAGCTGCTGGCGCGCTTCGCCACAGAAAAGCTGCACAGCACACCCTATGCCGAAGCCCTTGATATCACCGGAGAGACCACGCTGGCGCTGATCGAAGGTGATCCGATGGCAGGCAAGGATACCGCACCGCTGATCAATGACGCCGATTGGTTGCGGTTGCAAAACATCTGCGGCGGTTAGTAGGTTCAACATGCTGGATATTGGCCTACGCCTTGCCTTGTCGCCCGTTTTGCTGATGCAAGCCGTCCGCGTTCGCGCCCGTGCCCTGCAACTGCCCGAGGCCAGCGGCCCCCGCGAAGGGATATCGGGATCGGGGCCTGAACTGTCGCTGGTGATCTTGGGCGATTCATCAGCTGCAGGTGTCGGCGTTGATCATCAAGATGAAGCGCTTACCGGTCAGTTAACCGCGCTGCTATCGAAAGAATTCACATTGAACTGGCGGTTAATCGCAAAAACTGGTGCCACAACCGGCAGTACGCTCAAGCAGCTTGAAGGGCAGACCGGGACCCCCGTCGATATCGTGGTGACGGCCCTTGGCGTGAATGATGTGACCCATGCTGTCCCATTTGCCGTCTGGAGAAAACGGCAACAGGCATTGTTGATCCGAATTGATCAGCTCTTTGCGCCGCGCATCTTGTATATGTCCGGCGTTCCGCCATTGGGCCAGTTTCCGATCCTGCCGCAGCCTTTGCGTTGGACATTGGGTAAGCAGGCTGCGCGGTTCGATCTGGCCTTGGCCAATTCCTTGCGGGATGAAACCCACCGGCATCACATGCCATTCGATCTGCCATTGGATCCGACCCAGATGGCGAGTGACGGCTTTCACCCTGGTCCCGAAATCTATGCGCTTTGGGCAAAAGAAATGGCCGGCCGGATTATCACCGACTGGCCAAATATTTCAAACCAGCGCTAAACTCTAGCGGATATAGGCATCCCGGTAACCTACACCGCGCAGTTTGCCCAGCGCATTGGATGCAGACGTCTTGGGGAATGGCCCTGCTTGGACGGATAGATAGGTCTTGCCGCCGCGTGTCGATTTACCAATCCGTGCGCCCATGCCCATGCGCGCAATGCGCTGAGCCGTTTGCTGGGCATTGGACGCATTCTTGAACGTACCCACCTGCACATAGGTGCTGCCGCCATTTTGAACCTGAAGAGGTTTAACAGGTGCGACAGTGCCAGGCTTGGACGCTGAGCGGCTGGAATATGTGGGCTTGCGCAACACGGGCGCGCCACCGGGGTTCCGCACGATCCGCTTGACCAGTTGCCCATCGCGCGTGGCCAAGGTTACTTCGCCCATCTCACGGCGCTGCTGGTCAATCGACGTATATGGATAGATCAGCGGCATCTTCGCGGTCACATCCTGACCTGTGGACTGGTTGATCAAACGGCGCGGCACTGTATTGGTCCAGATCAGCAGCATCTGGGTCCGGCCAGCAAGGTTTTGTTCCGCACGTTTGGGGTTCAACCGGTCATCTTCCCAGACCTGCTTGTAGCCGTTGGGAACCTGCACATTGTTATAAGTGTTGATCCGGTTAATCGCGACATGCTTGGGCACAATGCGGGTCCTTGGCGCGACCGCGACAGTTCCCGTCCGAGACTGGGGTTTGGACTGCGGCACAACACCTCTGGGTGTGTGACCCTGCACGCCAACGATGCGGTGCGCCTGGGGCCCACAGCGAACATTATCGCCCGGCCGTCCAGTATATCGCTGACTAAGCGCTGACCGTCCGGGGCATGCGATCGCGACACCGGGGGCTGCAACGGATGCCGATGCAACGACCTTTTGGGCGGGTGCAACCGGGCGTGGCGCGGCTTGACGTACAACTTTGGGGGCCGTCTGGCGCACAACGGGTTGGGCGCGCCGCACCTGAGGAACGGGGCGCGTCTTCACAGCTGCGGCAGGTGCCGCTGCGAGACGCGTGGATTGCTTGGGCGCGTTATCCAGCGTTATCTGTACAGGCGCGCCTGCTGTCGCAGCAGGGGATGCAGCCGCAGTGCCAACATTCGTAGGTTTAAAACCGCACACGCCATCACGCTTGCGCGACACACGCGGGACCCAAGTGACGTTGCCATCAATCCCCGCACGGATAAAGACACATCCAGTGCTGTCCACATATTGCTTGCCTTTATAGGTGGCGGGCGGAAACTCTTTCGGTTGGTCCCGGAATGACTGGGCCTGCAAAGCACCAATCCCAACAGATCCTACAATAACGGCAATCGCGACAACTCTTGTAAACTTCATCTGCGCCCCCAGCACGAAATATTGTTTAAACAATGCGTCATCACCCGTTCAGAGTAAAGCACCCCTGACACATTCCTGCCGCTTTTTAGCCGTTATTTCGTCCCATACATCCGGTCGCCCGCATCGCCCAATCCGGGCACAATGTACCCCGATTCGTTCAGCTTCTCATCGACCGCGGCCGTGACGATCGGCACATCGGGATGGGCTTCTTGCATGCGCTTGATCCCTTCGGGTGCCGCCAACAAGCACAGGAAGCGGATATTGTTCGCCCCTGCTTCTTTCAGCATATCGATGGCCGCGACTGACGAATTGCCTGTCGCCAGCATCGGATCAACCGCGATCACCAACCGGTCATCCAAACCTTCCGGCACCTTGAAATAGTATTTAACCGGCTTCAGCGTCGCTTCATCGCGGTAAAGGCCGACAAATCCGACCCGGGCCGACGGGATCAGTTCAAGCACCCCGTCCAACAACCCGTTGCCCGCCCGCAGGATCGATATCAGTGCAAGCTTTTTGCCGTCTAGGGTCGGTGCATCCATCGGCTGCATCGGCGTCTCGATGCGCTTTGTGGTCATCGGCATCCCGCGGGTCACCTCATAGGCCAACAGCTGGCTAATTTCGCGCAGCAATTGCCGGAATACAGCCGTCGAGGTATCCTTGTCGCGCATGATGGTCAGCTTGTGCAGCACCAGCGGGTGATTAACGACCGTGAGGTTTTCAGATGTATAAGGCATAGCTGAGCTCTCCATTTTGCTTGATCAGAGTCTTGCCTTGAAATGCCGCGCCCCGCAACCATACCACCATGGTCCCGTTTCATTTTGCCAAATTAACTCCGGGGAAATCGTGGCTTGCCACGATGGGGGCTGGCTCCCAGTAACCGCTAGGCTGGAACCGTCAAGCTCAAATGATGCGCCACCAAGGCCGCAACATCAGTAAACCCAATCAGGCCCAAGCTGCCTTTTCCCATACCATCCACCAAAACCGGGACCCGCTCCCGGGTGTGGTCCGTGCCGATCCATGTCGGATCATTCCCGTGGTCCGCCGTCAGAACCAGAATGTCGCCTTCGCGCAATTTCGATCTGATCTTGCCTATTTCACTATCAAACCATTCCAGCGCGCGTGCATAGCCCGACACATCCCGCCTGTGGCCGTAAACACTGTCAAATTCGACAAAGTTGGCAAAGGACAAGCTGCCGTCGTCGGCGCTGTCCACCAGATCTGCTAAATGCTGCATCAAGGTTTTGTCCGAGCCTTTGCGCAATTCGTCAAAACCCGACATCGAGAATATGTCGCCGATCTTGCCCACCGCATAAACCCGCCGGCCAGCATCCTGCACCCAATTGCTCAACACGGGCTTGGGCAGCTCAATGGCGAAATCCCGACGGTTTCCAGTCCGCACAAATCCCGTCTTGGCATCCCCGACAAAGGGCCGTGCAATCACGCGGCCAACTTTCATATCGTGGGCGATCGGAGCGATCTTGGCGCACAGCTCCATAAGCCGGTCCAACCCGAAATGAACCTCATGGGCTGCAATCTGCAACACGCTATCCGCAGACGTATAGCAAATCGGAAAGCCGGTTTTGATGTGCTGGGCCCCTAATTCCTCTATGATTGCGGTGCCGGGGGCATGACAATTGCCCAGGATCCCGTCGACACCGGCAAGCCCGGCCAATTGCGCAACCAATTGCGGCGGAAATGAATTGGTGACCTCTTTGAAATAATGCCAGTCCCATGGCACAACCAACCCCGACAGCTCCCAATGGCCCGAAGGCGTATCCTTGCCGCGCGATACCTCGGTGGCAGCGCCCCAAGTGCATTCAACATTCCCGGACAGGCTTTCCGACCTGAGGCCACTTGCTAGTTCTGTCGCAGCCCCTAAACCCATCGCAACCAAATTGGGCAGATCTAATGCGCCAGAACGCCCGTCTTCGGCGCGGCCTTCGGCACACGCTTGCGCGATATGCCCTACGGTATTTGATCCGGTATCTGGTACAGCCCCGTTAAAGAAAGCGTCAGCATCAGGTGCCCCCCCGATGCCGACTGAATCCATTACAACCAAAAACGCACGTGCCATCAGCCAACCCGTTCATGTATGAGGTCCGGTATTTTGGCAGGTTTGTGCGCAATTGTAATCGCATTGCGCACCGCCTGCGCTGCCCGCTCTGCATCACCTGTGCGAAGCGCATGAATAACCGCCAAAGGGCCGCCTTTGGTAACTTTCGTCCCCAACCGCACCACATCTGACAAACCGACCGAGGTATTAATTCCATCTGTTTCCAGCACACGGCCACCCCCAAGGGCGACAACAGCCATGCCCAAAGCCTCGCCGTCGATTGCCGTCACATAGCCCGCTTCGGGCGCAGGAACCTCACCGATGATTGTTGCTTCGGGCAGGAACCGGTTCCAATTTTCGACAAACTGTACTGGCCCGCCCATCGCCGCGATCATCATGCCAAAACGTTCTGCTGCCTGGCCGCTGCGAATGGCTTTGACAATGGCATCGGCCCCGGTTTGCACGTCACCGGCCAGCCCCGCATTGGCAAGCAACACCCCACCCAAAGCAGCGCAAACTGAAACGATCGGCCCTTTGGTCTGCCCAGTCAGAACCCGCATCACCTCAGCCACTTCAAGCGCGTTCCCAAGGCTCGGCACCAAGGGTTGACTCATATCGCTGATGATCGCCGTTGTCCGGCAGCCGCTTGCATTTGCCGTCTTTGTCAACGCGTTGGCCAGTGCCTGCGCTTGCTCAAGGTCCTTCATGAATGCGCCACTGCCGACCTTGACGTCCAGCACCAGCCCCTGCAGCCCCGCAGCCAGCTTTTTTGACAGGATCGAAGCCGTGATCAAATCCATACTATCGACGGTCGATGACACATCGCGCACCGCATAAAGCCGCTTGTCCGCTGGCGCGATATCCCCCGTGGCCCCGACAATCGCACATCCGATTTTGCCAACGGTCCGCCGCAGCTGCGCCTCGTCCATTTGCGTCGATACGCCCGGGATCGCCTCCATCTTGTCTAGCGTGCCACCTGTATGGCCCAAACCCCGGCCCGAAATCATCGGAACATAAGCACCGCAGGCTGCCAAAGCAGGCGCAAGGATAAGGCTGACGCAATCGCCCACCCCACCGGTCGAATGTTTATCCAAAACCGGGCCGTTCAAATCCCATGCCAAAACCTGACCGCTGTCGCGCATCGCAAGGGTCAGCGCCACCCGGCCCACGTCGCTTAGACCGACCAGACATACCCCCATCGCAAACGCACCCGCTTGCGCGTCGCTAACACGCCCGTCTGCCAACGCCTTGGCAAACCATACCAGCTCGTCGCGATTGGGCGACTGCCGGTGGCGCAGCTTGGCCAGGATCGTACGCGCGTTCATATCTTAGGTTTCCATATGGGCACGGCCAAACGCACCGGGCAAAAGCTCTGATAACGTCATGACTTCTTCTACCCCTGAAACGGTCGCCATCGTCACGCGCGCGTCCGCCTTGCCAAACTCCGCAAGCTTTTGCCGACACCCGCCACAAGGGCTGACCGGCATCGGGCTGGCCGCAATAACATAGGCTTCGGAAAATTCGGTCTCGCCCGCAGCGACCATGGCCGCGATGGCTCCGGCCTCGGCACATGTCCCTTCGGGATAGGCAACGTTCTCGACATTGCAGCCGACATAGAGCGCACCCGAAAGTCCACGCAGCGCCGCGCCTACTTTGAAATTAGAATAAGGCGCATAGGCATTTGCCTGAGCCGCACGGGCTTTTTCTCTTAATTCTTGCGTCATTGGGCCTCCGTTCAGGAAACTATAAAAACCTTTACTCAAAGTTGCGATGGCAAAAGAATAAAAACCTTTCCGCTTCATTTTGCCTAAAAAACTCCGGGGGATGAGCGGCTTGCCGCGAAGGGGGCTGGCCCCTTTCCTCGGATCGCTTTCCGACGCCACGTAAAATGCCATGTTGGCGCGGCTAAGAATTTAGCTTAACGCTAAACCATTCGCCAAAAGGACCAAGAATTATGACCGATGCGCCCAACCTGCGCCAAGCTGCGCTTGATTATCACGCCTTCCCAAAACCCGGAAAGCTGGAAATCCGCGCGACCAAGCCGTTGGCCAATGGTCGAGATCTGGCCCGTGCCTATTCGCCTGGCGTTGCAGAAGCATGCCTCGAGATCAAATCGGACCCGTCTACAGCCGCGCTTTATACAACCCGCGCCAATTTAGTTGGCGTGGTCACCAATGGCACGGCCGTCTTGGGATTGGGCAACATTGGTGCGCTGGCGTCCAAACCGGTGATGGAGGGTAAAGCCGTCCTGTTCAAGAAATTCGCCAATATCGACTGTTTTGATATCGAGCTGAACGAGAACGACCCTGAAAAGCTGGCCGAGCTGGTCTGTGCAATGGAACCTACTTTTGGTGCGATCAATCTGGAAGACATCAAAGCCCCCGATTGCTTTACGGTCGAAAAAATTTGTCGCGAGCGGATGAACATTCCCGTCTTTCATGACGACCAGCACGGTACCGCCATTGTTGTGGGTGCGGCCGTCAAGAACGCGCTTTTTGTGGCAAAAAAGAATTTCGAAGACATCAAGATCGTGTCGACCGGTGGCGGGGCGGCGGGGATCGCCTGCCTGAATATGCTGCTGAAACTTGGCGTCAAACGCGAAAACGTCTGGCTTTGCGACATCCACGGTCTGGTCTATGAAGGCCGCGAAATCGACATGAACCCGATCAAAACCAAATATGCGCAAAAATCCGATCTGCGGAATTTGGAAGATGTCATGGACGGTGCTGATCTGTTTCTTGGCCTGTCCGGCCCCGGTGTCCTGACCCCTGAACTTGTTCAGAAAATGGCCTCCCGACCGATTGTATTTGCCCTCGCAAACCCTACGCCGGAAATCATGCCAGACCTTGTCCGTGCCGTGGCACCGGATGCGATTATTGCAACGGGCCGGTCGGATTTCCCCAATCAAGTCAACAACGTACTGTGTTTTCCTTTCATCTTCCGTGGTGCATTGGATGTCGGTGCCACTACCATCAACGACGAGATGAAGATCGCTTGCATCGACGGTATTGCCGCCTTGGCGCGCGCCACCACCTCTGCAGAAGCCGCCGCCGCTTATCAGGGTGAGCAGCTGACATTCGGTGCGGATTACTTGATCCCCAAACCCTTCGACCCGCGCCTGATCGGTGTTGTGTCGTCGGCGGTGGCCAAGGCCGCGATGGAAACAGGCGTGGCGACCCGCCCAATCGCGGATATGGACGCCTATCGCCGCAAGCTGGACAGTTCCGTGTTCAAGTCCGCGCTGCTGATGCGCCCTGTTTTCGAGGCAGCTCGCTCTGCCCCGCGCCGCATCGTCTTTGCCGAGGGCGAGGACGAGCGCGTGTTGCGTGCCGCCCAAGCCATGGTCGAGGAAACCAGCGAACGCCCGATCCTGATTGGCCGCCCCGAAGTCATTGAGCGCCGCATAGAAAAGGCCGGGTTGACCATCAAACTGGGCGAAACCGTCGATCTGGTGAACCCTGAAAATGATCCGCGCTACCGCGATTATTGGGAAACCTATCACCACCTCATGGCCCGTCGCGGCGTGTCGCCAGACATCGCCCGCGCCATCATGCGCACCAACACCACCGCAATCGGTGCCGTTATGGTTTATCGCGAAGAAGCGGACAGCCTGATCTGTGGCACCTTCGGTGAATTCCGCTGGCATTTGAACTATATCGACCAGGTGTTAGGCCGTGATGGGAAACGGCCACATGGCGCGCTGTCGCTTATGATCCTCGAAGACGGGCCGCTGTTCATCGCTGATACGCAGGTGCATCTGCACCCGACCCCAGAACAAATCGCCGAGATCGCGATTGGTGCTGCACGCCACGTCCGCCGTTTCGGGATCGAGCCTAAGATCGCCTTTTGTTCGCAAAGCCAGTTCGGCAATCAAGGCGAAGGAAGTGGCAAGCGTTTGCGCGCAGCCATCCGCATGCTGGACGAGGGTAACCATGATTTCTGCTATGAGGGCGAGATGAACATCGACACCGCGCTTGATGCGGAATTGCGCAATCGCCTGTTGCCGTCCAACCGGATGGAAGGGGCAGCGAATGTGCTGGTCTTTGCCCACGCCGACGCGGCTTCGGGAGTTCGTAACATTTTGAAAATAAAGGGTAATGGGTTAGAAGTCGGGCCGATCCTGATGGGCATGGGCAACCGCGCGCACATTGTGTCGTCGTCGATTACGGCTCGCGGCTTGCTGAACGTCGGGGCAATTGCAGGTACCCCTGTCACCCAATACGGTTAAGGCAAAACGACAAACGCCGCCCTTTTTTGGGGCGGCGCACATATCATCAATTAGTCTATATTACCGGGCAGGTTTTCCGCCCTTGGCCGCGAAAATCGGCTTGATTTCAGCCGTCGCTGCAATTGGTTGCTTGGCAGGCCGCGCATCCGCTTTTGCCTTTTTCTTTTTGTTGGCGATCTTGTCACCCATTGTCCTAAACCTTTGATTAAAGACGAAGGGGCCAGTGAAATACGACCCCTGTTGCCATTGCTATCGGAATGCTTGGGCAGTGCTGGTGCATATTCGACAAAGACGCCCGTTTTCGACATCAGAATGCGAAAATTTTTGTAAATTCTTTCCACTCCACCCTGTCAAAACCTGTAAACTTTCTTTCTAGATGGCGACCTAGCCGCAGCATGAACCTTGCTCTGACCTGCGTCTGTGGCCTAACACTTCAGTCAAGCGATCACGGGAGGGAGCCGCACATGGGTTATCACGACACATACAAAAACTGGCAGGACAATCCGGAAGCCTATTGGCTGGAACAGGCAAAAGCGATTGACTGGGATCAGGCCCCGACCCAAGCGATGTTCGACAAAGGCAATGACCTGTATGAATGGTTCGCCGATGCCAAGGTAAATGGCTGCTATAACGCTGTGGACCGCCATGTAGAAAATGGCCGTGCAGATCAGGTGGCGATTATCCACGATAGTCCCATCACCGGCACGCAGACCAAGATCACATTCTCCGAATTACAGACCCGCGTGGCATCTGTTGCCGGGGCCTTGCAGGCCAATGGCGTGACCAAAGGCGACCGCGTCATTATCTATATGCCAATGGTCCCCGAGGCGCTTGAGGCAATGTTGGCATGCGCCCGGATCGGCGCGGTGCATTCTGTTGTCTTTGGTGGTTTTGCCGCCAACGAACTGGCCGTGCGGATCAACGATTGCACGCCCAAGGCAATTCTGGCCGCATCCTGCGGGTTGGAACCGAACCGCATCGTTAAATACAAACCTCTATTGGACAGCGCTATTGAACAGGCCGATCACAAGCCTGATTTCTGCATGATCCTGCAACGCGAACAATCCCCTTGTGATCTGGTCGCCGGTCGCGATTTGGATTGGCACGCGGCCCAAGACGGCGTCATGCCCGCCGATTGCGTCTCGGTCGATGGCAACCACCCCGCTTATATATTGTATACTTCGGGCACCACCGGTGCCCCCAAGGGCGTGGTGCGGCACACAGCGGGCCATCTTGTCGCGCTGAATTGGACGATGAAAAACATCTATAACGTCGATCCCGGCGATGTTTTCTGGGCTGCGTCCGATGTGGGCTGGGTCGTGGGCCACAGCTATATCTGTTACGGACCGTTGATCCACGGCAATACTACTATCGTTTTCGAAGGCAAACCCGTCGGCACCCCCGATGCAGGTACATTTTGGCGTGTGATCAAAGAGCACAACGTGCGCAGTTTCTTTACCGCGCCCACAGCCATCCGCGCCGTCAAACGCGAAGATCCCAAGGGCGAAGAAATCGGGAAATACGACATCTCCTGCCTGCGGGCTTTGTATCTGGCAGGTGAACGCGCCGACCCCGACACAGTGATCTGGGCGCAGGAAAAACTGGGCATACCTGTCTATGACCACTGGTGGCAGACCGAAACCGGTTTCACCATCGCGGGCAATCCTGCAGGGCTTGAGGCATTGCCTGTCAAAGTCGGATCACCCACAGTTCCAATGCCTGGATATGACGTGCAAATTCTAGACGAAGCTGGCCATGCGCAACCCGCAGGCACCCTAGGATCCATCGCGATCAAACTGCCCCTGCCCCCCGGCACCCTGCCGACGCTTTGGAATGCCGAAGACCGTTTCCGCAAAAGCTATTTGACGACCTACCCCGGCTTTTACGAGACCGGCGATGCAGGCATGATCGACGAGGACGGCTATCTTTACATCATGGCGCGTACTGATGACGTGATCAACGTCGCGGGTCACCGCCTTTCCACAGGCGCAATGGAGGAAGTCCTTGCCGGCCATCCTGACGTAGCTGAATGCGCCGTCATTGGTGTCAGCGACGCCCTAAAAGGCCAAGCGCCGATGGGCTTTGTCTGTTTGTCAAAGGGCGTGGACCGCCCCCACGCCGAAATAACCGCCGAATGCGTTAAGATGGTCCGCGACCAGATCGGCCCGGTGGCCGCCTACAAGCTGACCCTTGTAGTGGACCGCCTGCCCAAGACGCGATCCGGAAAAATTCTGCGCGCGACGATGGTCAAACTGGCGGACTCAGAGCCGTTCAAACTGCCTGCCACAATCGATGATCCCGCCATCTTGGACGAGATCAAAACAGCCCTACAAACAATCGGCTATGCGCAGGACAAGTAAACCAACCGCGAAGGGTGACAATTTGATCGCTCCTTCGCGGCCCGCATCCATTCCGCATATTCTTTAGAAATGTTGTGAGGATGCGTATCTTTGGCTAGAGATTGGAAATCAGATCGCCGGGTCCACGGCGCTGGTTTCCAGAAAGCCTTTGTGCGAATGATACTTTTACGGCTTGCCGCCTTTGAGCAGCAGTTGAAATGGACGGCTGTCGGCTTGGGAATTTCCAGCACAATCAGTCTGGTACAGGGCTGGCAACTCGCCGCGATGATGTTGAGCCTGCCCTTTTGCCTGATCTGGGTTTACTGCGGCTGGCTGCGCACTGAACCACAGCTCAAATACCTAAACATCATGTTTTCCGCGCTCTACATCTACGGCATCGCGCGATATTTTCTTGTTCAATAGGTAATTTAACAACAAGAAAAGCGGCCCCGGATGGGACCGCTTCTATTCATAATTATCAAGTCGCTTTAGCTGTGTTTGGACATAAATTTGTCGACTTGTCTTTCAGCATCCTCTTTGGCGATGCCGTATTTGGATTGGATTTTACCAACCAACTGGTCGCGCTCACCTGCAGCTTCTGTCAGGTCGTCGTCGGTCAGATCGCCCCACTCTTCTTTGATTTTGCCGGTCATCTGTTTCCAGTTACCTTTGACTGTATCCCAATTCATAGCGGTTCTCCTTTGTGCTTTTGTGACCCGTCAAGGACCGTCGGGGTGCCCTGCGCGTCTCAATAAGCAAACGTGTTATCGCTGTTTTTGTTCCACAGAAAAACAGCGCGCTCAGGTGAATTGCTCGCTGATCAGCCTTTCTTCGAGCCCGTGGCCAGGGTCAAAAAGGATGCTATGCGCGATGGTCGGGTCCGATGTGATTTCAACCGACACAACATTCCGATGGGAAATGCCGTCAGCATCGGCCATCACAGGCCGCTTTTCGGGTTCCAATACATCAAAACGCACCTTCGCCGTTTTCGGCAAGAGTGCCCCGCGCCACCGTCTGGGCCGGAATGCTGCAACAGCAGTTAGCGCCAGCACGTCGGCACCAATTGGCAGTATTGGGCCATGCGCGGAATAGTTGTATGCCGTTGAACCCGCAGGCGTCGCCAAAAGCGCGCCATCGCAGACCAGTTCCTCCATACGCACGCGCCCGTCGACACTGATCCGCAGTTTTGCGGCTTGCGGCCCTTCACGCAGCAGCGCCACTTCATTCAGTGCCAACCCATGGGACACAGTTCCGTCCGCATGGGTCGCGACCATAACCAAGGGGTTAATCACCGCTTCCTCGGCGGCATCCAGTCGGTCGGTCAACGCGTCCTCGGCGTATTCGTTCATCAAAAACCCGATGGTGCCGCGGTTCATTCCATAGACGGGCACGTTCAACGCCTGCGTGTCATGCAAGGTTTGCAACATAAAACCGTCGCCCCCCAAGGCGACAATGACCTGCGCCTCGGATACGGGCACGTTGCCATATCTTTCGCTTAGCTTTTGCAAGGCGGCTTGCGCGTCGTCGGCATGGCTAGCGGCAAAGGCGATCTTCATGGGCACAAGTTTCCAATCGGGAATATTCAGACCCGAAAGAAACACATTATCCACCAGTCTACCAGCTTTGCCGTTTATGTCGTCAGGTGCGACGGAATACGACCTTCACCCTACGTTCTGTTTCCGCTAGATAGCCCACAACTGATACCCTTGTTCAAAGGAACACCCTATGTCCGGTTTCTTCACCAAATCCTTGTCACAAGCAGATCCTGCAATTTTCAAGTCCATCACAGACGAGCTGGGCCGCCAGCGTAACGAGATCGAATTGATCGCGTCCGAAAACATTGTTTCTGCCGCAGTGATGGAAGCGCAAGGCTCGGTGATGACCAACAAATACGCCGAAGGCTATCCGGGCCGGCGTTATTATGGCGGCTGTGAATTTGTCGATGTGGCTGAAAACCTCGCGATTGAACGCGCCTGCGAATTGTTTGATTGCGCCTATGCCAACGTACAGCCGAACTCCGGTTCACAAGCAAACCAAGGCGTATTTCAGGCCCTCTTGCAACCCGGCGATACAATCCTTGGCATGTCCTTGGACGCAGGCGGCCACCTGACCCATGGCGCAAAGCCCAACCAGTCGGGAAAATGGTTCAACGCGATTCAATACGGCGTGCGCAAGGAAGACAACTTGCTTGACTATGATCAGGTCGAGGCATTGGCCAAAGAGCACCAGCCGAAAATGATCATCGCCGGTGGTTCTGCCATTCCGCGTCAGATCGATTTCAAACGCATGCGCGAGATTGCTGATATGGTCGGGGCCTATCTGCACGTCGATATGGCCCACTTTGCTGGTCTCGTGGCAGCAGGCGAACACCCCTCGCCCTTCCCCCACGCGCATGTGGCAACCACAACTACGCATAAAACCCTGCGCGGCCCGCGCGGCGGCATGATCCTCACCAATGACGAGGCGCTCGCGAAAAAGTTCAACTCCGCCATCTTCCCCGGCATCCAGGGTGGTCCGCTGATGCATGTCATCGCGGCTAAAGCTGTTGCCTTTGGCGAAGCGCTTCAGCCCGAGTTCAAAACCTACATCAAGCAGGTCGTCAAAAATGCCCAAGCCCTCAGTGACCAGCTGATCAAGGGCGGGCTCGACACCGTGACACACGGTACCGACACACACCTGCTTTTGGTCGATCTGCGCCCTAAAGGTGTCAAGGGCAACGATACTGAAAAAGCATTGGGCCGTGCCCATATTACCTGCAACAAAAACGGCGTACCATTTGATCCCGAAAAGCCAACTGTCACCTCGGGTATCCGCCTTGGTTCCCCCGCCGCAACAACCCGTGGCTTTGGCGAGGATGAATTCCGTCAGGTCGCCGATTGGATCATCGAAGTCGTCGATGGCCTTGCCGCGAATGGTGCTGATGGCAACGCCGCCGTCGAAGCCAAGGTAAAGGCCGAAGTCGAAGCACTCTGTGCGCGCTTCCCGATCTACCCAAACCTATAACCTCCAAAGCCCCATTCTACCTCCAAATGGAAATAGATCCTGGGTGGCCCCGCAGGGCGGGGGGCAGCGCCCCAAGCACCATCAAAAACAAAAGGTCCCGCCAGCTTGCGCTGCGGGGCCTTTCTCACACTTGGATAAACGCTCTGACCGTGTTTTTTTGGTCTGCATCGTCTGGGTTATTCTCAATAACGTACGGCGCGGCAACAGCGGCACCTATGTCGATGCTCCCTTGCAATCGGTACCGTCTGCCCTGATCCTGCCCGCAAGGATTTGCATAATCAGGAGACACAGATGGACATCAAACCTACAGGTTCCCGCCCCTCCGAGGTTGGATCGGCCGAATACTTCACTGGCACCGTGCGCCTTGATCCAGTCGTTTCAGCACCGGAACCCGCCCGCATTCGTGCGGCAACAGTGACATTCGAGCCGGGTGCACGCACAGCATGGCATACTCATCCTTTGGGGCAAACCTTGTTGGTTCTATCGGGCGCGGGTCTGGCACAAACTCAAGACGGTCCGGTGAAACCCTTGCGTCCCGGTGATACCGTCTGGTTCGCGCCAGGCGAAAAACACTGGCACGGGGCCGCCCCCGATTGCGCCATGACGCATCTTGCCATTCAAGAAGCGTTGGATGGAAAAGCGGTGGACTGGTTGGAGCATGTTACCGACGTGCAATACGGCAGTCAGACGTAGCCACGCCACCAAAGAAAGACCACAAACGCCCCACCTACGAACAGCAGGTTAAAAGCGACCGATCCGGCGACCCCTAGAACGCGATCCTTGCGGTTTTCGACCTCGTCGATGCTGTGCAAATGGGCCATCACGATATCAAAGGCGGTTTCCACTTCACGCCCGTCCAAAAGGCGCGCCATTTTTGGGTTCTGCGCCAAAAACTCAGCCCTCGCCAGTGTGTATCCCTGCTTGCGCACCTTGGCCGGCAACCTGCGCCCGGCCTTTCGAAGCGCATGATCCAGATCGCGGCTTTGCACGCCAAGTTTTAGCTGCATTTCGCGGCGCACCATCTGTGCTTTATTGTGTACGTCTTTTTGATCCAGCATTCGCTATTCTAAACACTCTGGCACATTTGCTGCAATGGGCCTAAGTCTAGTTCCATGCTTAGCTTTTCAGAATATGGCACCGCGACGGATGCCCCCGCCCTTTTGATTGTTCATGGCTTGTACGGCTCTGGCCGCAACTGGGGCGTGATTGCCAAGCGGTTGTCCGACACACGCCGCATCATCACGGTTGATATGCGCAACCACGGCGACAGCCCGCGCGCCGACACGCAAACATACCCAGATATGGCCGCCGATCTGGCCGAGGTTATCCGCCATATCGGCGCGCCGATGGATGTCTGCGGTCATTCGATGGGCGGCAAAGCATCTATGGTTCTTGCCCTACAACATTCCGAATTGGTCCGCCGGCTGATCGTCGCCGACATCGCCCCTGTCACCTATGACCACAACCAGCAAGAATTCATCGATGCCATGCGCAACGTTGACTTGACCACACTCACCCGCCGCTCAGACGCCCTAGATCAGCTGGCCGCGGCTGGCGTCGAACCCGCGCTGCAAACTTTTTTCACGCAATCCTTAGACGTTGCGAACAAAGCGTGGAAACTGAACCTCGACGTTCTCGAGGCCGAGATGTCCAATATCGTGGGATGGCCTGAACACATCACCGGGCCCTTTGACGGGCCTACCTTCTTTTTATCGGGTGGCACGTCCCATTATCTGCAATCCGCGTATCGACCCAAGATCAAAGCGCTGTTTCCCAATGCATATTTTGCCAAGATCCCCGGTGCCGGACATTGGCTGCACGCCGAGAAACCTCGCGCATTCGAAGATTCAGTGCGTGCATTCCTAGATACTACCTAACAAGAAAGGGCGTTGCCCATGTGGCGCAGTGCATTTGACCATTTCCTAAACGGGCTTATGACACGCGACCGCCTGATCGTTCGGTTTGCCGATGGCAGCACTGCCCATTATGGCCCCGACACAGGGCAAACTGCGACCCTGCACTTCAAAGACGACACAGTGCTGCGTGAGCTATGCCTGAACCCTGTGCTTGCCCTTGGAGAAGGGTACATGGATCAGCGGATCACCTTTCCGGACCTAGCGCTGTTGGGCACACTGAAAGTGCTTCAGGGCAATCGTAGCACTGGCGGGATTCCTGGGTGGCTGCGCGGACTAAACCTTGCGCGCTATCATATGCGGCGCATCATCCAGCTGAACCGCCCCACTCGCGCCCAAGCTAACGTGGCCCACCACTACGACATCTCCGAAGAGTTCTATGCGCTGTTTCTGGACGCAGACATGCAATATTCGTGCGCGTATTTCACGGACCCCAACATGACACTGGAGGCCGCCCAGGAAGCGAAGAAAGCGCACATCATTCGCAAGCTATGTCTGCGCCCCGACGATCATGTGCTCGACATCGGATGTGGTTGGGGCGGCATGGCGCTGACCCTAGCCCGCGATCACGGGGTTCGCGTCACAGGGATCACGCTTTCCGAAAACCAACTCAAAACTGCCCGCGCTCGTGCCACCCAGGCAGGTCTGTCGGACAAGATCACTTTCCGCCTCGAGGACTATCGCAAGACATCCGGCACCTTTGACAGGATTGTCAGCGTCGGCATGCTCGAACATGTGGGTGTTCCAAATTACGGCACCTATTTCCAGCGTGTCAGTGATTTATTGGCCCCCGACGGGGTTGCGTTGATCCACAGCATCGTGCGCTCAGCCCCGCCCGTGCAGCACGATCCGTTTTTGAATAAATACATCTTTCCGGGCGGCTATGTCCCGTCGCTCTCGGAACTTGCCGGTGCAATGGAGAACGCGGGCCTTTGGCAGACCGACATCGAAATCTGGCGACTGCATTATGCGAAAACCGTTCGACACTGGCTCAAACGTTTTAATGCCGCCCAAGACCAAATCCGACAGATGCACGATGACCGCTTCATCCGGATGTTCGAATTTTACTTTGCCGTCTGCCTCATCGCATTCGAAGACCAGATGCAGGGTGTCTACCAATTCCAACTTTCAAATAGCCGCACCGCTGTTCCACTGACCCGTGACTATCTTTACGCTAGCAGCTGAAACCAAGGCCCCGCTTCTCAGGCTCTAAAATTTTCGGGGTTTTGGGTCAGCGTCCCAATCCGGCCACCACAAAATCAAAACCCGACCAGATAGCGCCCGATCCCCCTTGCACCTCTCCCCCCAAGGCATATAACGCGGAGAATTTGCAAACATCCGGGGGCCTGAGCCATGCCAAAAAGAACCGATATCAAATCTATCATGATCATTGGTGCAGGGCCCATCGTGATTGGTCAGGCCTGCGAATTCGACTATTCCGGCGCACAAGCCTGTAAAGCTTTGAAAGAGGAAGGCTACCGCGTCATCCTCGTCAACTCCAACCCTGCGACGATCATGACTGACCCGGGGCTGGCAGACGCCACCTATATCGAACCCATCACCCCAGAAATCGTTGCCAAGATCATCGAAAAAGAACGCCCCGATGCGCTGCTGCCCACCATGGGAGGCCAGACCGGACTGAACACTTCCCTTGCGCTCGAAGAAATGGGCGTGCTGGAAAAATACGGCGTTGAGATGATCGGTGCCAAACGCGAAGCCATTGAAATGGCAGAAGATCGCCAGCTCTTTCGCGAAGCGATGGATAGGCTGGGCATTGAAAACCCCAAAGCAACCATCGTTACCGCGCCCAAGAATGCTGTCGGTAAAAAGGACCTAGCCGCAGGTGTGGCGATCGCTCTTGAAGCGTTGGATTACGTCGGCCTTCCCGCCATCATCCGGCCAGCCTTTACCATGGGCGGAACCGGCGGTGGCGTAGCATACAACCGCGATGATTATGAATTTTTCTGCCGCTCCGGCATGGATGCCTCGCCTGTCGGGCAAATCCTGATCGACGAAAGCTTGCTCGGTTGGAAAGAGTTCGAGATGGAGGTCGTTCGTGACACTGCTGACAACGCCATCATTGTCTGTTCCATCGAAAATATTGATCCGATGGGCGTGCACACGGGCGATTCGATTACCGTTGCCCCTGCGCTGACGCTGACGGACAAAGAATACCAAATCATGCGAAACCACTCGATCGCGGTCCTGCGCGAAATCGGTGTGGAAACCGGCGGATCAAACGTGCAATGGGCTGTGAACCCTGCCGATGGTCGCATGGTCGTGATCGAAATGAACCCGCGCGTATCGCGCTCCTCGGCGCTGGCGTCAAAGGCGACGGGTTTCCCGATTGCAAAAATCGCCGCCAAACTGGCCGTTGGCTATACGCTGGACGAGCTCGACAATGACATCACTGGCGTGACACCTGCGTCTTTTGAACCCACAATTGACTATGTCGTCACTAAGATCCCGAAATTCGCTTTCGAGAAATTTCCCGGCTCCGAACCACATTTGACCACCGCGATGAAATCCGTGGGCGAGGCAATGGCGATTGGCCGTACGATCCACGAATCTTTGCAAAAGGCGCTGGCATCGATGGAATCCGGTTTGACCGGCTTTGATGAAATCGACATCCCGGGTGCCCCCGATCAGGCCTCCCTGATCAAGGCGATTAGCAAGCAAACCCCCGATCGCATGCGCACCATCGCCCAGGCCATGCGCTATGGCATGTCCGACGTGGACATTCACGGTGTGACCATGTTCGACCCGTGGTTCTTGGCCCGCATCCGCGAGATCGTGGAAGCCGAAGAAGTCGTCCGCAAGGATGGCCTGCCACTAACTGAAACAGGTATGCGCCAGCTTAAGATGATGGGTTTCACAGACGCCCGCCTTGGCATCCTGACAGGCCGCGACGAAGACAACGTACGTCGCGCCCGCCTGAACCTCGGCGTCAAAGCCGTGTTTAAACGTATCGATACCTGTGCCGCCGAGTTCGAGGCGCAAACTCCCTATATGTACTCCACCTACGAATCCCCCGCCTTTGACGAAGTCGAATGCGAGGCCCGCCCGTCCGACCGCAAAAAGGTCGTGATCCTAGGTGGTGGCCCGAACCGCATCGGTCAGGGCATCGAATTCGATTACTGTTGTTGCCACGCATGTTACGCGCTGACTGACGCAGGCTATGAGACCATTATGGTCAACTGTAACCCCGAAACAGTGTCGACCGACTATGACACCTCGGACCGTTTGTATTTTGAACCTCTGACCTTCGAACACGTCATGGAGATCATGCGCGTCGAGCAGGAAAACGGCACGTTGCACGGCGTCATCGTCCAGTTCGGCGGCCAGACTCCGCTGAAGATCGCACAAGCCCTGCAAGACGCTGGAATCCCGATCCTTGGCACAACACCTGACATGATCGATCTGGCCGAAGACCGCGAACGTTTTGCCGATCTGGTCAAAAGGTTGGGCCTGAAGCAACCGCATAACGGCATTGCCCATTCCGACGCCGAAGCGCTTGAAATTGCTGCTGACATCGGCTTTCCGCTCGTAATCCGCCCGTCATATGTCTTGGGTGGTCGCGCGATGGAGATCGTACGCGATCAATCGAGCCTTGAGCGTTACATCCGTGAGGCCGTTGTTGTTTCTGGTAAGAGTCCGGTTTTGCTCGACAATTACCTATCGGGCGCAGTTGAACTCGACGTCGATGCGCTGTGTGACGGCAAAAACGTCCATGTCGCTGGTATCATGCAGCACATCGAAGAGGCCGGCGTTCACTCGGGCGACAGTGCGTGTTCCCTGCCCCCCTATTCGCTTTCCCGCGAGATTATTGCAGAGGTCGAAAAACAGACCAAGGCGCTGGCCCTCGCGTTGAACGTCGTTGGCCTGATGAACATCCAGTTCGCGATCAAGGATGGCGAAATCTATCTGATCGAAGTCAACCCGCGTGCTTCGCGGACCGTGCCCTTCGTGGCCAAGGCAACTGATTCCGCCATCGCATCCATTGCCGCGCGGATCATGGCGGGCGAACCGCTGTCGAACTTCCCATTGCGTGCGCCCTATAACGTCGACGCCGCCTATGACGACGTTCTGCCGCTTGGCGATCCGATGACGCTGGCCGATCCCAACATGCCGTGGTTTTCTGTGAAAGAGGCCGTTTTACCCTTTGCCCGTTTCCCGGGTGTGGACACGCTGCTTGGGCCGGAGATGCGCTCAACCGGTGAAGTCATGGGCTGGGACCGCGATTTTCCGCGCGCCTTTCTCAAGGCGCAAATGGGTGCCGGTAACCCGCTGCCCCGCAACGGCTGCGCCTTCCTGTCGATCAAAGACATGGACAAAACAGGCGAAATGCTGACCGCTGCACGCATTCTGTTGGAACAGGATTTTACCATCGTCGCCACCCGTGGCACTGCCGATTGGCTGACGTCCCACGACATCGCCTGCAAGATCGTCAACAAAGTCTACGAAGGCCGCCCCGACATCACCGATATGATGAAGGACGAGGCAATCCATCTGGTGATGAACACTACTGAGGGTGCGCAAGCCGTCGAAGACAGCAAATCCATCCGCTCCATCGCATTGTACGACAAGATTCCGTATTTCACGACAGCTGCGGGTTCTTATGCAGCGGCACTGGCGATCAAAGCACAGGCCGAAGACGAAATTGGCGTGAAGTCACTGCAAGGGTAACAAAACGGCATCGCCTGCCTTTCGGAAAGCGATGCCAATAGACCTACGGCCTTCTGACTACTCTTGCCGTCTTTTTAACTCCGCTACACGCTCAATCTCTTCGGGTCGCTGTGCTTCTCGTTTCACGAAAATCACCGTCCGGCGTGTCAGAAATACTGCATCGATCCACGAAACCAGCTCGGATTCCTCGACGCTCAGCGCGGGCCATTCGGTTTGGCATCCGGCCAAAGCCGCTTGCAATCGCGCGATCAAGGTCCAAGTGGATTCTGGATGATCGGCGTAGACGTCGTATTTAATCGGCATCGGGAATGACGTGAAGATATCCTCGATCACATATAAACCGCCGGGGGGCAGCAGCGGAAACATCGTTTTGAACGCTATTATCTGATGCGACCACTTGTGGCTGGCATCGTCCAGAACAATCGAGGGTTGGTAGGTCTCTGACAGCTCGGTCAGAAACGCGGTATCAGAAGCGTCCCCAATGCGGATTTTGAACTCATCGCCCGAAAATTTCTCGACCCGCTTATCATTGTCGACGCCGATAATCCGCGCTTTTGTAAAGAATTTGCGCCAAGACCGCAGGGACGCCGCATTGATGCGCGGCAAGCCTACGCCAAGCTCCATGAAGCAGAAGTCCTGATCTTTGAACGGTTTGAACAGAAATTCATACAACCGCATATAATCGTGAGTCCTTGAGGATTTGTCTGTTCCCATTTCATGGGCCAACGCGTCAAGTTCACCGCGGGGCAGCAAAGAAGGCAAAGTCATAGCAAGTCCGATCATTCATTCGTCAAGGTAAGCATTGGCATGCAAGGTGCCGCTACCCTGACACCCAACACAAGAGGTATCTGCGTATCGTCGCCCAAGTTATAGGCAATCCCTTGACCCCACGTGGCTTTTTTGGCCTTATTCACATAAGTTCAAAAAGGGTTCCCCATGTACACGCCAGCCATCACCGGAAGCGGCATTTTCACGCCGGATCAGGTCATAACCAATGCCGAATTGGTAACCGCATTCAATGCTTATGCTGATCTGTACAACGCCGAAAATGCAGATGCGATTGCCGCAGGAACGGTCATAGCCAAGGACCATTCTTCCGAAAATTTCATCTTTAAAGCATCGGGAATTGAACAGCGTTATGTCATCGACAAGACTGGCATTCTTGATCCGCATGTGATGCATCCACTGCTGCGCCAACGGAGGGATGATGAACCCAGCTTAATGGCTGAAATGGCACTGGACGCCGCGCAAAAGGCGCTGGCAGATGCGGGCAAGACAGCGGCCGATGTGGATGCGGTAATCTGTGCGGCATCAAACCTTGAGCGGGCCTATCCGGCCGTGGCGATCGAGATACAGGATTTGTTGGGAATCAACGGCTTTGCCTTTGATATGAATGTGGCCTGTTCGTCGGCCACCTTTGGTATTCAGGCCGCTGCAGACATGGTGCGGTCAGGTTCGATCCGGTCGGCGCTGGTCGTCAACCCCGAGATCTGTTCCGCCCACCTAGAATGGCGCGACCGCGACTGCCATTTCATATTTGGCGACGTGGCAACGGCCGTATTGATCGAACGGGCCGAGGATGCGACCGGACCCTATTTTGAAATTAAATCAACCCGTTGCGCCACGCAATTTTCAAACAACATACGCAACAACAACGGCTTCCTGCGCCGCTCGCGCCCCGCGGGTGTCGAGGATCGTCGGGATATGCAATTCATGCAGAACGGACGCAAAGTATTTAAAGAAGTGCTGCCTTTGGTCGCCGACCATATTGCCAACCACATGGCTGACGTGGGTGTGGAAGCCGCTGATTTAAAACGGCTGTGGCTGCATCAGGCCAACAAGTCGATGAATGATTTTATCGGTCGTAAAGTATTGGGGCGCGTGCCGGAACCGGGCGAACAACCCAATATCCTGCAAGACTATGCAAACACCTCTTCGGCCGGATCCATAATCACGTTTTCCAAGTATTCTAAAGACTTGAAGGACGGTGATACCGGGCTGATCTGTTCCTTTGGCGCAGGGTATTCTGTTGGGTCCGTACTGGTGCAACGCCACGTTTAGGCGCGGCGGCTTTTAGGAAGACACTTGATATTCGTCTAGCCACCGCTGTGGCGGTAACTGCGCCTGTGTCTCCGCCCGCCAACAATCGCCATCCCGGTCTTGAACGCCTGACCTGACTGCTTGTAGAGAGACCCATGGCAAAGCTTTATTTCCACTATTCGACCATGAACGCCGGCAAATCCACGGTGCTTTTGCAAGCAGCCCATAACTATGTGGAACGCGGCATGGTCCCTTATTTAATGACAGCGCAGTTTGACAATCGCGCGGGCGACGGGCGCATCGCGTCGCGCATCGGCATCGGCCAAGAAGCAGACACATTCGGCACCGGAGAAGACCTGTTCGAAAAGATCAAAAACCGTTTGGAGTCAGGCCCCTGCGCCTGTATCTTTATCGACGAAGCGCAGTTTTTGGGCAGCGATCAGGTTTGGCAGCTGGCCCGTGCGGTCGACGATCTGGGAGTGCCAATCATGTGCTACGGGCTGAGGGTCGATTTTCAGGGAATGCTGTTTCCCGGTTCAGCCACGCTGCTAGCGCTGGCTGATGAAATGCGCGAAGTCCGCACCATTTGCCATTGCGGCAAGAAGGCCACGATGGTGGTCCGTCAGGATGCCGGGGGCCACGCGATCAAAGAAGGTGCGCAGGTCCAGATTGGCGGGAACGAAACATACGTCTCGCTCTGTCGCCGTCACTGGCGCGAGGCTGTGGGTCGGTAATCCAGCCCCTAGACCGCGTTCGGAGGCGTTTTGCCTGCGACACCTGCTTTCAAATTCTCAACCGCCATCATCCACATATCCACACGCACCTCGTGCGAAGACGTACCCAAATGCGGCAATAGCACCACGTTATCCAGAACGCGCAATGCCTCAGGCACCTTGGGCTCGAACTCGTAAACGTCGAGGCCCGCACCACCGATTGAACCGGACTGCAACGCGTCGATCAGTGCGCTTTCCTGCACCACGTTTCCGCGTGCGATGTTAATAAGCAACCCGTGTGGCTGCATAGCGGTCAGCACGTCTGCATTGATGAGATGGTGGGTTTCGTCCCCACCCGGAACGGCAATTACTACAACATCAACTGCGGCAACTAACGCCTTTAGATCGCTGATATGTTCCGCCTCATAGGGCAAGTCCTTGGCGCTACGGTTAAAGTATTTCACAGACATCGAGAACCCGTAGTGACATCGCTGTGCGACGGCCTGACCGATCCGACCCATGCCAACGATGCCGACTGTCTTGCCCGTTAGATGCATGCCCAACAGTTGCGACGGGTGCCAACCCGTCCACGCGCCAGACCGAACCAGACGTTCGCCTTCGCCCGCACGGCGTGCGGCCATCAGCATGAGAGTCATGCCAATGTCGGCAGTGGCGTCTGTCACGGCACCTGGCGTGTTTGACACCTCAACGCCGCTGGCACGGGCGGCGGCGGCATCAATGTGGTTATAACCCACCCCGAAATTGGCAAGGATTTTGCAGCGGGGGTTTTCCACCTGTGAAAACACATCTGCTGAAAATGCATCGCCCAAGGTTGGCAGGACCCCGTCATAGTCGCGCAGCGCAGCCTTCATTTCGTCCGCCGTAAGAGGCGTGTGGACATCCCGATAGGTTACGTCGAAACCGCCGAGTGCGGCGTGTACCTCGTCTGGGGCGGGGCGAGCAATCAAAAGTTTGGTCAATGCATGCGTCCTCCGTTTGGGACGGGCTGCGCGGGCCGCGTCAGCACAATCGCCCCATTTTCATCAGCTACCCCCAGCACCAGCACTTCGGACATGAACGGCCCGATCTGGCGCGGCGGGAAATTCACGACACCCATGACCTGAGTACCAACCAGATCCTCGGGCGTGTAATGTGCGGTGATCTGTGCAGATGTCTTGCGTTCGCCAATCTCGGGTCCGAAATCGATCCACATCTTGATTGAAGGTTTGCGTGCTTCTGGAAACGGTTCGGCACGTGTGATCGTGCCGACCCGGATATCAACCGCCAGGAAATCGTCAAAGCTAATCTCAGTCACGGGACAACTCGCGGGACCGGTCAGCGGCGGCGGCTACTGCACGTTTGAGTAAAGACGGAAAGCCGTTGTCCTCATTCATCAACACATCCAACGCGGCCTGTGTGGTCCCATTCGGGCTGGTCACGTTTTTTCGCAACTGCGTCGGGTCTTCGTCGGCAGACTTGGCCAACGCCCCTGCCCCGGCCACGGTTGCTGTGGCCAATTGCAGCGCCAGTTCGGGGCTTAAGCCTTGGGCCACACCGCCCGCAGCCATGGTTTCGATCATGTGAAACACATACGCCGGACCAGAGCCGCTGACACCGGTGACTGCATCAATCTGAGTCTCGTCGTCCAAACGCACCACATCACCAACGGCGCTCAGCAATTTTTCGGCCTCGTCCATGCCCTGCGCACCAACGTTGTCATTTCCGACGATTGCAGTGATGCCCTGGCTGATAGCCGCAGGCGTGTTAGGCATGGCGCGCACGATCGGCGTCTTGGCCCCAAGAGTTTTTTCAAAGGTGGCGATTGTGGTACCCGCAGCAACGCTGATGAATACGGTCTTGCCATTGCCCATTGCCTGTAAGGTCGGCAAGGCGTCGCCCATCATCTGCGGCTTTACAGCGACCAACACGATGGCAGGCGCGGCAGGCAAATCGACGTTCAACTGGACGCCCTGATCCTTGAGCCAGTCAGATGGATACGGATCAATGACCCAAACAGATGATTTCGGCAAACCGCGTGCCAGCCAACCGGCCAACATCGCGGATCCCATTTTGCCACAGCCCAGCAGAACAAGGCCGTCTTTTGCAATACGTGTATCTTTCATCGCGATATTCCCCAATTTTTAACATTGGGGGCAACACCTACGCGTGGCCGTAGGCCTCTGCAATGGCAACCTGAAGCGCCTGCTTGGGCGTTTGATCGCCCCACACAACAAGTTGAACCGCGGGATAATACCGTTCAGCACTTAGAACTGCGGAACCGATCATCGTGTCGATCTGCTCTGCAGTTGCGTCCTGACCGCCGGAAAGCACCAGACCATAGCGATAGATCATCGTCTTTTGTTCGGACCAATAGGTAAAGGCACCCGCCCAGCACTGATCGTTCACATCGTTCAACAGATGGTACAGCGCAGGCAGTTTTTCATCCGGCGGGTCCATTTCGAAAGAACAGATTAAGCGCAGCGTTTCGTCATAAGCTGACCACGCCAGCGTGATCGAATAAGTCCGCCATTGGCCTTCGACGGCCATCGCTATCTGTTCATCCGAAATTCGGTCAAAATCCCAGTCGTTAAAGGCTGCTAGGTTTTCGACGATGTCGATGGGATGGATCTCGTCGTCGAAATATTGCTCGCTCAGGGCCATGTTACCACCTCGTATGTTCTTGGGTATATCGGTACCAGGGCACCTCTATACGTGGGTGTATTCACAATAGGTGCGGATCGTTCTCCCGCCCTACACAATATATGGTGCGCATATGACGCCTGCGTGGCAAGTCTTTTTCTGTGGATAGCTACAAAAGGTGGGGGATAACCTCAGTATGTTGTGGATAACATCCTCAGCAACACTAAACTTGGCAAAGGTCACGGCACCATATTCGGGAAAATTGTTAAATTCGCCTGCCCTGCCCGCAAAAGAACAAAGCACCCGAACGCAAATTCGGGTGCCTTGTGGAAAATTTCAAGCCAATTAAGAAGCGTCGATCAGCCTTTGGATTCCATCGCGTCAATACGGGCTTTGAGGGCCTCGTTTTCTTCGCGGGCTTTCTGGGCCATTGCACGCACGGCATCAAATTCATCACGGGTTACGAAATCGCGGTCGGCCAACCAACGGTCCATCATCCCCTTCATGGCGGTCTCTGCCTCGGTTTTGGCCCCTTGGGCCACGCCCATGGCGTTGGTCATCATCTGTGAAATATCGTCAAAAATCTTGTTGCGGGTCTGCATTACGGTCACTCCTGTACGACGGTTGATCTCTATATGGTGTTCAATTCGTGTTCTCGCAAGGTTGACTTCGCCGCACGGGCAGGCTCAATCACGCCTATGAATGCAATGCTCCCCTTTCCCGATATGTCGCCCGAGATTTTCTCGATCACCTTGTTTGGCATGACCTTTGCCCTGCGCTGGTATGCGCTTGCGTATATTGCGGGCATCATCATCGGATGGCGCATCGTTGTGCGAACAGTCAATCACCCCGAATACTGGAGCGGTGGAAAACCCGTCATGACCAAGCAGCGGGTCGAGGACTTGTTATTCTGGGTCATTTTAGGCGTGATTTTGGGCGGGCGGCTTGGCTATATTCTGTTCTACCAACCGGCATACTATCTGCAGAATCCGCTGCAAATCCTACGTATCTGGGAAGGCGGAATGTCGTTCCACGGGGGGGCGATCGGGGTAATTCTGGCGTTCATCTTCTTTACCAGCCGACACGGACTTAACAAGATATCAACCGGGGATATGGTGAGTTTGGGCCTTGCACCGGGCCTGTTTCTGGGACGGATTGCCAACTTTATCAACGCCGAACTGTGGGGCCGCCCCACAGATCTGCCTTGGGGTGTGCCATTTCCCACGCAAGCCGCGCAGGTTTGCCCAGATGTAGTTGGCATCTGTGCACGTCATCCTTCGCAACTCTACGAGGCCCTGCTGGAAGGGTTATTCCTTGGCGCATTGTTGCTGTATATGGCTTGGCGACGCGGGGCGTTAAAATCCGAAGGTTTGATCGGCGGCACGTTTCTGGCCGGATACGGCATCGCGCGATTTATGGTCGAATTTTTCCGCCAGCCAGATGCGCAGTTCGTAACCCCCGGTAATCCACTGGGCCTTGCTTGGGAAATCGGCGGGTATGGCCTGACCATGGGCCAAATCCTGTGTCTGCCGATGATTGCAATCGGCGTCTATTTTATTGCGCGGTCCAAACGCGTCGAATGATCGATCTACTGGACCATATCAAGGCGCAGATCAGCGCCAATGGGCCCATGCGAATCGACGAATACATGGCGACCTGTTTACTGCATCCTACGCTTGGCTATTATACCACCCGCGATCCTTTGGGGGCGCAGGGCGATTTTGTCACCGCACCCGAGATTAGCCAGATGTTCGGCGAACTTATCGGGCTCTGCCTTGCGCAGACATGGCTGGCCCAAGGCGGCCCGAAAAGCTTCACCCTGGCCGAGCTTGGCCCCGGGCGCGGAACCTTGATGGCTGATATTTTGCGCGCCACCAGCAACGTACCGGGCTTTGCTGATGCGGCCGAAATTGCGCTGGTCGAAGCCTCGCCCAAGCTGCGAGATGTGCAAGCCGCAACATTGACCAATCACAAGGTCACTTGGTTCGATACCGCTGACGCCCTGCCCGATCAGCCGCTTTATCTGGTGGCGAACGAATTTTTCGATGCGCTACCGATCCGCCAATTCATCCGCACCAGCCAAGGGTGGCGCGAACGACAGGTTGGCCTGACCGACGGTGCGCTTGGGTTTGGGCTGGGGCCAATGTCGCCGCAGCCGGCCTTGGCGCACCGCCTTGAGGATACGGCCGATGGGGACTTGATCGAGGATTGTGCCCAGATTGCGCCGGTCATGCAGGCGCTGTCCGCTCGTATCGAGACACATGGGGGGGCGGCTCTGATTATAGATTATGGCGATTGGCGCAGCTTGGGCGACACGCTTCAGGCGCTGCGTGCCCACGAACAGACCGACCCGTTGGCAGCACCTGGCGACTGCGATCTGACTGCCCATGTCGATTTTGAACAACTGGCAGCAGCCGCAACGCCCGCACAGCATACGCGCATCACCCCTCAGGGAGTTTTCCTTGAACGACTTGGCATCACCCAACGTGCGCAGGTTTTAGCCAAGACAATGACCGGCCCAACGCTTGAGACGCACATTGCTGCACATCGGCGCTTGACGCACCCGTCAGAAATGGGAAACCTGTTCAAGGTGATGGGACTTTATCCAACGACGCAAACCCCGCCACCGGGATTGGAGCCATGACGCTTGAAATTCTAACATCCGACAGTCTGGGGCCCGTTCGACACGGCTTTTTTACCCGCCGTGGCGGGGCGTCTTCTGGCGTGTTTACCGGGTTGAACTGCGGCGTCGGAAGTTCTGACCAACGCGAGATTGTCGAGATTAACCGCGCAAGGGTGGCCGACGCTATGGGTGTGCCCGACACGCATTTGGTCGGCGTCCATCAGATACATTCAGCAACCGCCGTCACTGTCGATGGGCCGCTTGCCGAAAAACCCCGCGCCGATGCGTTGGTTACCGCCACCCCCGGTCTGGCGCTTTCTATCTTAACAGCAGATTGCCAGCCCGTCCTATTTGCAGACTTGAACGCTGGTGTAATCGGTGCAGCCCATGCAGGCTGGCGCGGCGCACTGGATGGCGTGTTGCTAGCCACGGTTGAGGCGATGGAAGCTTTGGGGGCCCAGCGTGCCAACATCAACGCTGTTATCGGTCCCTGTATCAGTCAACGCGCCTATGAGGTTGGCCCCGAATTCATCGACAGCTTTCTGGCCGAAGACCCCGACCATGCCCGTTACTTTGCCAATGGTACGGACGACCGGATGCAGTTCGACCTGCCCGGGTTTGGCCTGAACCGGTTGCGTGCAACGGGGGTGGGCCATGCCGAATGGACACACCATTGCACCTATAGCGATCCGGACCGGTTCTATTCTTATCGCCGGACGACCCACGCAAAAGAAGCAGACTATGGTCGACTGATTGCTGCGATCACCTTGTGATGTTGCCAAGTTGGGCGAAAATGCGACCAACACCTGCCATGTTCCCGCCAGAAACAGCATAGGTTTACAGAATAGGTGACCTTGTCCGACCCCGTTCAAGCCGCTCGCGCGTTGCCAAATCCACCACAAAATATGGTGAAGCATGGGATTGGGGCGAAAACGTCACAAATGCATTTATCCAATTCACATTTTTTCGAAAAGATTGTTTCCAACGCCCTATCGTCGCCCAAAAGCCTTTGCATATTGATCCCTAACGAATGAGCAGACGCCAGAGAGCGAAGGAATACGATCATGAAAATCAAGACACGTTTTATTAAGTCCGTTGTAGAAACTGCAGCCAAAGACACCACCGTGATGCCTTGGGCACGTGGCACACGTCGCGCTGCATTCATCACAAAGCGCAGTGCACTTGAGTCGGTTCGCAAGTCCGCCTAAATTTGGCAGTCGCTGCCCGACCAGAGTATTTTCACGTCTGTCGGTGCGGGGTCGCCAATCGTTGTGGATGGGTCGGATTGCCACCTAATCAAGGTGAAGCAGTTCAGACTTTTGCCGACGCCCGATGATACAACTCAAGGCGTTTCATTCATTGCTTCAGATGCTTCACCATCTGGCCCACGGGGGCCTGAAACATGTGATGTCTCATCCGAAAGTGACAACATGGCATCGAACCCTGTCTCTTCGATTGTAATTAAACAAATTTCCCCTTTTAATGGCCCGCGAGCGCAAGGACGTTATGCCGCGTCGCTACCGCGAGAGCTTTGAATGCAGAATGAAAACCCAAGCCTGAGCTACGAGATCGTTGCAATGCGCACCGACGGGTCCGTGTTTATCGGGCAAAACCGCGCGCCCGCCCTTCCGCTGTTTGAAAACGCGTTTTCGGCCTTTGCGCATGGATCCCCTGTATTGACGACCCACGGAACTGTCGCTGTAGAAGACCTGCATCCAGGCGACAAGGTTGTGACCGGCGACGGCAATGCAGCGCCTTTGGTTTGGATTGGTTCAAGCTCGTTTGTGCCTGCAAACACGGGCCATCGCACGCCTTTGGTGCGCATCATGGCCGACAGCCTAGGTGCCGGACGTCCTTCAGGTTTTCTAACGTTCGGCCCGACGGCACGGATTCTGCATACCCCCCTGCACTTGCGGGGTGACGGCTTGAAAAAGGATTTCCTAACGCTGATGCGCGATCTGGTTGATGGGGTAAATATCATTGAGATCTCACCGCCAACGCCCGTTCGGTTATATCATCTGTGTCTGACACAGCATGCGACCATTTTCGTTGGCGGCTTGCCAGTTGAATCATTTCATCCAGGCCTGGATTTTATGCGCGATCTTCCGATCAGGTACCGTGACCAGTTCTTGGGCATGTTCCCGCATATCCAAAATGCCTACGACTTTGGCGCGATGTGCTATCCCCGCGCGCCTGCCAGATCAAACGCGACACTATAAGGCACGTGCCCAATTAGGCGTTGGTGCTTAGTCTTTCTTCTAACACATCAAAGGGCACGCCGGGTTCGTCCTTGGCGGGTCTGATGACAAGGCTCGTTTTAACGCTAGCGACATTTGGTGTGGTCAGCAGTTGCCCTGTAAGAAAGCTTTGGAAGCCGGACAAATCCGGTGCCACACATTTGAGGATGAAATCCACCTCGCCGTTCAGCATGTGGCATTCGCGCACTAGTGGCCAACCGCGACATTTTTCCTCGAATGCGGTCAGGTCCGATTCGGCTTGGCTAGCAAGCCCCACCATTGCGAACACCTGCACCTCGAAACCTAGATCACGAGCATTCACATCCGCATGATAACCCCGGATGTAACCGCTTTCTTCTAGTGTACGCACGCGGCGCAAACACGGAGGTGCAGAAATACCGACACGTTTTGCCAGCTCGACGTTTGTCATTCGACCGTCTGCCTGCAATTCGGCTAAAATTTTCCGATCAATCGGATCAAGCCGCGCTCCTGCCATAATACCCCCAGCTATTTTCCGATTGTTATAGCACTCATGCAGTCAGGCGCAATATTCTTTCGCGACCGCGCAACAATCTGTACTCGAAGAATTCGCTTTTTTCCTAGCAATAGGTTGGGAGAGCAAACAGGCATCAGCTGTTCTTTAAAGATGGGGTTTAAGGCCCCCCTTGGCATCGCTATATAGCATCAAACAATTTTATCACTGTATCCGGGGGGCTATCATGGCCGAGACACGCAAGACTAAGCTTTTGATCATCGGTTCAGGCCCTGCGGGGTACACCGCCGGGGTTTATGGCAGCCGCGCAATGCTGAACCCGATCCTTGTCCAAGGGATCGAGCCAGGTGGCCAGCTGACCACAACAACCGAGGTCGAAAATTGGCCCGGTGATAGCGAGGTTCAAGGCCCCGACCTGATGATCCGTATGCAAGAACACGCAGCGGCTATGGGCACGGAAATCATCGGCGATATTATCAACGATCTTGATCTGTCCAGCAGACCCTTTCACGCGAAAGGCGACAGCGGCACCACCTATATTGCGGATGCAGTTATCCTTGCGACAGGCGCTCGCGCCAAATGGCTGGGGCTTGAATCCGAAGAGAAGTTCAAAGGCTTTGGTGTGTCAGCCTGTGCAACATGCGACGGCTTTTTCTATCGCAATCAAGAGATTGTGGTCATCGGTGGCGGCAACACCGCGGTTGAAGAAGCGTTGTTTTTGACGAACTTCGCCTCAAAGGTGACGCTAATCCACCGCCGAGATGAACTGCGCGCCGAAAAGATTCTGATCGACCGCCTAGAAAAGAACCCAAAAATCGTCCCAATGTGGTTTCACCAACTGGACGAGGTGTACGGCACCGATACCCCGCTTGGCGTCGAGGGCGTAAAGGTAAAGCACGTCGAAACCGGAGAAATTACAGACATCCCGGCCAAGGGCGTTTTTGTTGCCATTGGTCACGCGCCAGCGAACGAACTGGTCAAGGATGTGCTCGAAACTCACATGGGCGGCTATGTTGTCACTAAGCCGGACAGCACTGAAACATCTATCCCTGGTGTGTTTGCGGCAGGCGATCTAACCGACCACAAATACCGGCAGGCCGTGACCAGCGCAGGAATGGGCTGTATGGCAGCACTCGAGGCTGAGCGCTTCCTTGCCGAAGCCGGCGATGACGAAGGCAAAGACACATCGTTGCCGCTGGGGTATGGTGCCGAAGTGAAAGAAAGCGTCTAATATTTGGGTTCGCTGTGATTTGTTGGGAAAGAATTACCCTTTCCCAACAAAAAGCATGTCATTGTCCGTAAATTGCCCAAAATAGGATGCAAGCCTTGATTACTTTAATCCTGTGGGTTTAAACCCCGCAAAACTGCCATTTGTATTTAAATTATTGCGAGACCCACATGCAGACGCCAAACCTAGCCCCGATCCCTGAACTTTTTGTCTCATACGATTCGGCGCAAAAGCTGAAGATCGAGGCGGGCGAGCTTGTCAGCCACGATCTGACCCCACGCCAGATTTGCGATCTTGAGTTATTGATGAACGGTGGGTTTAACCCGCTTAAAGGTTTCTTGACCGAAGAGGACTATAACGGCGTTGTCGAAAACATGCGTCTGGCGGATGGCTCGCTTTGGCCGATGCCGATTAACCTTGATGTGTCTGACAAATTCGCCGAAGGGCTTGAGATTGGCCAAGACATTGCTCTGCGCGACCAAGAAGGCGTTATCCTTGCCATCATGACCGTCACCGACCGCTGGACGCCGAACAAGGCGAACGAGGCGGAAAAAGTATTCGGTGCCGATGACAGTGCCCACCCTGCCGTGAACTACCTGCACAACACCGCAGGTAATGTTTATCTTGGCGGTCCGATTACGGGCATCCAGCAGCCTGTTCACTATGATTTCAAGGCGCGTCGCGATACGCCAAACGAACTGCGCACCTATTTCCGCAAGATGGGCTGGCGCAAGGTTGTGGCCTTCCAAACCCGTAACCCACTGCACCGCGCGCATCAGGAACTGACTTTTCGCGCCGCCCGCGAAGCGCAGGCGAACCTGTTGATCCATCCTGTTGTTGGCCTGACCAAACCGGGCGACGTCGATCACTTTACCCGAGTGCGCTGCTATGAGGCTGTGCTGAACAAATACCCGGCCGCCACCACATCAATGAGCCTGCTGAACCTTGCTATGCGCATGGCCGGCCCCCGCGAGGCGGTCTGGCACGGTCTGATCCGCAAGAACCACGGCTGTACGCATTTCATCGTTGGCCGCGATCACGCAGGCCCCGGCAACAACTCCAAAGGCGAAGATTTCTATGGCCCCTATGATGCGCAGGACCTGTTCCGCGAGCATCAAGAGGAAATGGGCATCGAAATGGTCGATTTCAAACACATGGTCTGGGTCGCAGAGCGCGCCCAATACGAGGCCGTGGACGAAATCAAAGACAAAGATGATGTCACCATCCTGAACATTTCCGGCACAGAACTGCGCCGCCGTCTGCAAGAGGGTCTTGAGATCCCTGAATGGTTCTCGTTCCCCGAGGTCGTCGCTGAACTGCGCCGCACCCGTCCGCCACGGAACAAGCAAGGCTTTACAGTTTTCTTCACAGGCTTCTCGGGGTCGGGGAAATCCACGATCGCGAATGCTTTGATGGTCAAGCTGATGGAAATGGGCGGCCGTCCGGTGACGCTTTTGGACGGGGATATCGTGCGCAAAAACCTGTCGTCGGAACTGGGCTTTAGCAAAGAGCACCGCGACCTGAACATCCGCCGCATCGGATATGTTGCGAGCGAGATCACCAAGAATGGCGGCATCGCGATCTGTGCGCCGATCGCGCCTTACGCCACCACCCGCCGCGCCGTTCGCGAAGACGTCGAAGAGTTTGGTGCTTTCGTGGAAATCCACGTCGCAACATCGATCGAGGAATGCGAACGTCGCGACCGCAAAGGTCTGTATAAACTGGCCCGCGAAGGCAAGATCAAGGAATTCACAGGCATCTCTGACCCTTACGATGTTCCTGAATCCCCCGAATTGGCGGTAGAGACTGAAAACGTCGATGTCGACAACTGCGCCCATCAGGTGCTTTTGAAGCTTGAAAGCATGGGGCTGATTAAGGCCTGATCGGCGCGCTGCCAGTGTGACACGAAACCAAAAGGCTAGCTGTTATAGGCTAGCCTTTAAGGTTTCTGCCGCGCGTTTTTCGAGATTAGCAAACGATGCCGCTTGCAGCTTTGCAGCGCGTAATGCGGGTGCAAGCAATTGGTACTGGTCTTCAGATGCCATTGCCACGGCGCGCTCTATATCTTCTTGGGTTTCGCAAAGGATCATGCCATCCGTATCTATAAACTCACCAATGTTTGGACATCCCCAATAGATCGGCACTGTCTCGCATAAGACGGCATCAACCAGCTTTTCAGTGAAATAATTGCGTTCCCTGATGTTTTCGATGACCACCGAAAAACGGTATGGGGCAAGCCCGTCGCTTTTTGCTTCGAACGGCGCATAGCCGCGGCCCAAGACCGTCACATCAAGCCCCTTCGTTTGTACATACTTGACTAGGTTGTGGCGCAGCTGATGGCCCTCAAAGTCCCGCTTGCCAGAGGCGATCAGAGACATGTGTTTCGTCTTTAGTATCGATAGATCGTCATAGTTTGGCACCCAGGTCGTTCCAAATTCCAGGAAGAGTCCATTTGGAATATGATTCAAAAGCTCCTCATGAAACGCCAACACTTTAAAGAAGCGACGGAAAGTCCATCGCAACCATTTAAGATGGCGTGCGTGAATTATCGCCGGTTCGACGACCATTGGCGATACATGCGCGCGCGTCCCTATGTTTGGGAGGAAATGCATGTTGGTTTTAGGAAAAATGATGAGGTGGTCATGAACACTAAGTGATGCCACCGTCCCTTTCGCCAGCCGTTCGGGGCGCCCCAAAGGCCAAACCAGATCGTCAAGGCTTCGCTTCGCCAAATGTCTGCCCAGCTTACTACCGTAGGGCAAAACAGCTATCGCAGGGTCAGTCATCGCGGCACCTCGATATGAATCTTTGCATTAATAGCCACAGTACCAAAAATAGAAAAGGCCGCACTGATGTGCGGCCCTTGGGTTTTCTCCGCCCAAATTGCGTTCTTAGTGAACCATCACCGGCGCATAATCATGGTCACGCGCCAAGCTGAAAGCCAACTTGCGATCACCAACCAGCGCCAATTGCTGACCCTTTGCATCATGAACCGCATAAAGCTGTTCAAGCCCTTCGGCCTGTTCGCGCACTTCAAGGGGCAGGTCCGAGACGGCGATCGTTTTCACGTAAACGGTCCGGTCCTTAAGATGCGTTTCTGAATTCTGCATTTTATTCCCCTTTTCTGATTTTAATCGTCTGAATTACTTTTTCCGGCTTCGAGCGGCTCAGATCGACATGCAGCAAACCGTTTTCCATTAGCGCTTCGCCGATTTCGACCCCGTCGGCCAACACGAAGGACCGCTGGAATTGCCGCGCGGCGATACCGCGATGCAGAAAAATCCGTTCATTCGGGCCATCATCGGCCTGACGTCCGCGTATCACCAATTGCCGATCTTCGACGGTGATAGACAAATCTTCCTCTGCAAACCCTGCGACTGCAAGGGTAATGCGATAGCTATAGTCTGATGTCTGTTCGATGTTGAAAGGCGGATAGCCCTCGTTTCCTGCCTTGGCAGTACGTTCCAACACACGTTCCAGTTGCTCAAACCCCAACATGTGCGGGTAAGAGGCCAGCGTTAGTTTCGTCATAAGACACGTCCTTAAGTAAAGCGACAGTCAGTCGTTCAGGCCCCTGTATCGGCGACCTACATGTTAAATATGGGGAGCAGTTGTGTCATAAGCAAGGGCTATGCCAATGATTGGCTAACGCTTATGTTATAAGACCTAACCAAAAGAAGAATCACCCAGTCTTATGAATGCCCCAAGTGACCTGTCGATGAAGAACGACGACGTCCTGCGCGTCGAGCTAGCTGTTTTCCGAAGGGAACACCGCGATCTTGATGATGCGATCCACGCACTTGTTGAAAAGGGCACGGCCGATCCGTTGACGCTGCAGCGGCTGAAAAAGCGCAAGCTGCGCATGAAAGATCTGATCGCCGAGCTCGAAGATCGACTAACCCCCGATATTACGGCCTGACCCGATTGCCACCCCACCCTTGATGGCTATAGTACGCGCTTCTTAGACGATCTAATAAAGGCGTACCCTGTATGGAAAATCCCCCCGTCGGAATCATCATGGGCTCCCAATCTGACTGGAGCACGATGCGCGAGGCCGCGACCCTGCTGGATGAACTGGGCATCGCCTATGAAGCCAAGATCGTATCAGCCCATCGCACCCCCGACCGTTTGTGGAGTTATGGGAAAACGGCTGTGAACCGTGGATTGCAGGTTATTATCGCAGGTGCGGGTGGGGCGGCACATCTGCCCGGCATGATGGCGTCAAAAACCCGCGTGCCGGTGATCGGCGTGCCAGTGCAGACTAAAGCCCTTTCAGGTGTCGATTCGCTGTATTCAATCTTGCAAATGCCACGCGGTTTTCCCGTGGCAACCATGGCAATTGGGGCCGCTGGTGCTGCCAATGCCGCATTGATGGCCGCCAGCATTCTGGCACTTCAAGACGCGGACCTTGCCAAACGGCTGGATGATTGGCGCGCGGCGCTCAGCGCCTCTATCCCGCAGGAGCCTGTCGATGACTGAACCATTGCCAACCGGTGCCACCATCGGCATTTTGGGCGGCGGCCAGTTGGGTCGTATGTTGTCCGTTGCAGCTGCACGTCTTGGATTTCGCACACATATTTTTGAACCCGGCGCGAACCCGCCCGCCGCAGATGTCGCCCACCGCGTAACCACAGCGGGCTATGATGATGTTGCCGCGCTCAAGGCGTTTGCCAACGCCGTTGATGTCGTCACCTATGAATTTGAAAACATCCCGACAGACGCTTTGGATGTGATCGAAACCATTCGCACGATCCACCCAAATCGCGAGGCGTTGCGTACCAGCCAAGACCGCCTGACCGAAAAGACATTTCTTGAGGGATTGGGCCTGCGCGTCGCCCCCTTTGCAGATATCGACAGCGCCGCCGATCTTGATGCCGCGATGCAAACCATCGGTACGCCTTCGATCTTAAAGACGCGTCGTTTTGGGTATGATGGCAAAGGCCAATCCAGATTGCGCAGCGCCGAAGACGCACCAACAGCGCTTGCTGATATGGCAGGCAGCCCGGCGGTTCTGGAAGGGTTTGTGAGTTTTACTTCGGAAGTGTCGGTCATCGCGGCGCGCAGCCCGTCGGGCGAAGTTTCCTGTTTCGATCCCGGCGAAAACGTCCACCGCGACGGTATTCTTCACACGACGACTGTACCTGCAAACATCTCGGCGTCGCTGCGGATGGATGCGGTGTTGATGGCAGCCAAGATACTGAACGCGCTTGATTATGTCGGCGTTCTAGGGGTCGAACTGTTCGTAACGCCGCAAGGGTTTGTCGTAAATGAAATCGCGCCGCGGGTGCATAATTCAGGTCATTGGACCCAGAACGGTTGCACTATTGACCAGTTCGAACAGCACATTCGTGCCATCGCGGGCTGGCCCTTGGGCGATGGCAGCCGCTATGCGGACGTAGTGATGGAAAACCTGATCGGTGACGACATGGACCGCGTGCCAGAACTGGCAAAGCAGCGCGATACAGCCTTGCATTTATATGGCAAAGTCGACGTAAAAGCGGGCCGCAAGATGGGCCACGTCAACACGATCAAGCGGTAAAACGCATCGCGATGTCACCGGACATATAACTGACACGCCCACCCGACATGGTCATCGCGACACGGCGGGTTTTCGCGTCAATCACCACCAGGTCGGCGCGCTTGCCAATCGTCAGATCGCCACGATCGGTCAGGCCCAGAACACCAGCCGGCCCCGCCGACACCAGCCGCCATGCATCTTGCAAGGGCAGGACGCCGCTGTCGGCCAGCATAAACGCCGCGCGTCTGGGCGAAGGATAGTGATAGTCCGACGCCAATGCCGCGCCGACGCCCATCGTAATCAGGTCCACGGCTGACACATTGCCATTATGCGATCCGCCCCGCACCACATTGGGCGACCCCAACACCACGAGGTCACCTGCGGCTGCCGCAGCTTCGGCGGCGTCCAGTGTTTCTGGGAACTCCGCGACTTGAACACCACGATTGCGCCATGCGGTACGACCCTGCGCCGTGGTGTCATCGTGGCTACCCATCTGAATGCCTTGGGCCCCAACGATACGGCAAAGATCGTCCAGCGCAGCAGGCACCGCGTCACGATTTGCATGCAATTCTTGCATTAAGTTCAGATGTGCGTCCGGGTTACGACCTGCCTTAAGTGCTTGAGCAACCATGCGTTTTGGCACGCGCCCCTGAGAAAGGCGTTCGTGCGGCAAATGGTCGTTGAACACGATGTACGACAATCCCCATTCGGCCATCCACCGCGGAATTTCGTTATATAGATCAAGCATGTGCGTCTCGAAACGCAACTGCCCGCGCAAGTCTGTGACTAGGTCGGGCGCTGTGAAACGCATCGCGTCAAACACCTGTTTGGCGAATTCCGGGCCGCGAAGGCCCCCTTCCCAACTGACGAATTGCGCCAGAACCGCAGTGGTGATGCCATTTGCGGCCAGTTCGGCTTCGGCGGCAACCAACCCTTCCGAGAGTGACTTCATCGCGCCGCGTCGCGGGGCCAAGTGCCGCTCGAACCCATCGCCATGCACATCGACGATCCCGGGCAAGATCATATACCCGCCAAGATCAATTGCCCGAGGTTGCGAGGTGTCCGCTATCAGTCCGTTCGAAACAAACAACGGCCGCTTTTCCAGACCGGTCTGGCCCAAGACCTGCGCCCCTGTGAAATCAAGGTTTAACATCATCAGCCCCCAACAAACAGTCGCCTTCAGAACACCCTATTGAGTCGAGCACCGCATCAATAAAGGTCAGTGAACGGTCAAATTTTCCAGTGTTCAGATAGGCCATCGTCTGGGCAATCACCGTGGGATTCATCATGATAAATGTGTGTGTGACAGGCAGCATCAGAAAATCTCGCATACCATCGACCCGCGCGGATTTTACCGACACTTTGCCATCGTCACGGCCCGGCAAAAGCGACGAGAAATAGGGGTTCAGCGATTGGGTTCCCGCAATCACGCCCAGATCAAATGTCACCGGTGGCAACCGCAAAGGCAGCGAATTCTCACCCGTCCCCATCTGCGCGCCCGCAGGTCCGTTCATCCAATCAAACGCGGGAATGTCGCCCAAAGCATCAACCACCTCGCTCCCGTGGTTGGGCGGGGCAAGCATCACCACGCGGCCGACCTGTGCATCGCCCACTTCAGACACCCATTGCCGCAGCAAAATGCCCCCCATCGAATGGGTTACGAAATCGACCTTGGCCGTGCCACAGGCTGCGACGGCGTCGGGCAAGGTCCGGCGGGTCAGCTCTTCAACAGGGGCCTCGGTCGAGGGATAGCCGGGGCGCACCACCTTATACCCTTCGGTTTCCAACGCTGCCTCCATCACGGCAAAGGATGTTTCTGTGCGCGCCAAGCCGTGCAAAAGCACAACACAGCGGCCAACACCGGCCCGCGCCGGATCTGACTGCGCAAAAGCAGTGCCGCTTAGGGCGAAAAACAGAATAAATGGGGCTAGAATGATTTTCATATGTGACCAGATAGACTGATATCCCGACATGTGAAATGCTTTGAAGGCAGCGAAAATAGAAAGAGCGTCAAATGGCAAAGAATGGCCCGCGTCTGGCGGTACGAGCTGTTATTGTACACAAGGATCGGCTGTTGTTGGTCAATGCGTATCCAGACGGCAAAAGCGATCTGATGTGCGCGCCCGGCGGCGGAGTTGAGATCGGCGCGTCTCTGCCAGAAAATCTCGCCCGCGAGGTCTATGAGGAAACGGGCCTCCTGATTGATGTGGGCACCCCTTGTCTGGTCAATGAATTCCACGATCCGACGGTTGGCTTTCATCAGATCGATTTCTATTTCCGGTGCACGGTCATCGGATCAGCCGAGGTCGCACCCGCGTGGCAAGATGTTGAAAACATCGTGACAGACCGTCGGTGGGTCACCCAAGACCAAATGGCGCGGCTGCGGGTAAAGCCTGACAGCCTCATCGACGTCGCATTTGGCGATGACTTGCTCAGCTACGATCCGCTTGAGTTGATCGTGCGCTGACCGCCAAACCAATCCCGCCGAGGACAAGGATGGTCGCGACAATAACCTTGAGACCCAGCGGTTCGGCCAAAATCGCAGCCCCTGAAAGTATCGCAATCACCGGTACAGACAATTGAACAACCGCCGCCGTGGATTGCATCAGTTTCGGCAAGACCACGTACCACAAAGCATACCCTAGCCCCGATGTCACAGCGCCGCAAAAGATGCCCACAATCAGCCCCGTGGGAGTGAAGAACGTGGTTTGCACCAGCATCAACATCGCGACAATGGGCACGCAGATCAGAAAGTTACCGGCAGTGTTGGCCAGCGGATCATCAGACGCTTTGCCGATGATTGTATATGCGGCCCAGCCCAAACCGGCGGCAATCATCAGGGCTGCACCGATCGGATCAACATGCACACCAGCGCCAGGCCACAGCACCAAAACCAACCCGCCAAAGGCAACCGCAGCACCGACCACCTTGCGCAGCGTTGGTGTTACCCCGAACAGCGCACCGTGGGCAAACATTGCGATCTGCACCACCCCAAACAAGATCAACGCGCCCAGTCCGGCATCCAATGTCAGATAGGCGAGTGAGAAACCGATGATATAGATCGCCAGAGTCAGTGCACCAAAGGCACGTTCGCGACCGAAATTTGGCAATCGTCCGCCGCGCAGCAGCAAGAACAGGTACAGCATCGCGGCCCCTGAAATGACCCGCACAACGGCAAACCCCGTGGGGTCAATATGTCCGCCTGCAATGGCAAAGCGGGTCAAAACGGAATTCGAGGCAAAGGCGACCATTACAAGGGCCGTCAAAAGGAAAATACGCATGCGGACTGCTTAGGCCAGCGGCGCGGAACGTTCCAACGAAAAAGGGGCACATCAATCGATGCGCCCCTAATTCTGTTAGCGAAGGGTCCGAGAACCCTACGGCGTGATTTACATCATGCCGCCCATGCCGCCCATGCCACCCATATCGGGCATGCCGCCGCCGCCGCCGCCGTCTTTCGACGGACGATCAGCAACCATGGCTTCTGTTGTGATCAACAGGCCAGCAACGGATGCTGCATCTTGCAGCGCAGTACGAACAACTTTGGCAGGGTCGATAACGCCGAACTTGAACATGTCGCCATATTCTTCGGTTTGGGCGTTAAAGCCGAACTTCAGGTCGTCGCTTTCACGGATTTTGCCGGCCACAACGGAACCGTCAACACCAGCGTTTTCAGCGATCTGACGCAACGGTGCTTCAAGCGCTTTGCGCACGATAGAAATACCGACGTTCTGATCCGCATTGTCGCCTGTCAGACCTTCGAGCTTTTTGCCCGCCTGAACCAGTGCAACACCACCGCCAACAACGATACCTTCTTGAACAGCGGCACGTGTCGCGTTCAATGCATCGTCAACGCGGTCTTTGCGTTCTTTCACTTCGATTTCGGACATGCCGCCAACGCGGATAACAGCAACACCGCCGGCCAGTTTGGCAACGCGCTCTTGCAGCTTTTCACGGTCGTAATCGGAAGTGGTTTCTTCGATCTGGTTACGGATCTGAGCAACACGTGCTTCGATCTCGGCCTTTTCGCCAGCGCCATCAACGATTGTTGTTTCGTCTTTGGTGATGGTTACTTTCTTGGCTGAACCCAGCATGTCCATTGTAACGGACTCAAGCTTCATGCCCAGATCTTCGGAGATCACTTGACCGCCTGTCAGGATGGCAAGGTCTTGCAACATGGCTTTGCGACGATCGCCGAAACCAGGTGCTTTGACCGCTGCGATTTTCAGGCCGCCGCGCAGTTTGTTCACAACGAGTGTTGCGAGCGCTTCGCCTTCAACATCTTCCGAAATGATCAACAGTGGCTTTTGCGACTGGATGACCTGCTCGAGAAGTGGAACCATTGGCTGCAGCGACGAAAGTTTCTTTTCGTGCAGCAGGATGATTACGTCTTCCAGCTCAACAGTCATTTTGTCAGAGTTTGTGACAAAGTAAGGTGACAGGTAACCGCGGTCGAACTGCATGCCTTCAACAACAACGGTTTCTGTTTCCAGACCTTTGTTCTCTTCAACCGTGATAACGCCTTCGTTGCCGACTTTCTGCATCGCGTCCGCAATCTGGCGGCCGATTTCAGATTCGCCGTTGGCAGAGATCGTACCAACCTGAGCAACTTCGTCACTGTCGGATACGGGGCGTGCTGCTGCCTTGATCGCTTCAACAACTTTCAACGTGGCCAAATCGATGCCGCGCTTCAGGTCCATCGGGTTCATGCCAGCGGCAACCGATTTCATGCCTTCTTTAACGATGGCTTGGGCCAGAACAGTCGCGGTTGTTGTACCGTCGCCTGCTTCATCATTGGTCCGGGAAGCAACTTCCTTGACCATCTGTGCGCCCATGTTTTCGAACTTGTCTTCCAGTTCGATTTCTTTGGCTACGGATACACCGTCTTTGGTGATGCGCGGTGCGCCGAACGATTTGTCCAGAACCACGTTACGGCCTTTTGGACCCAGCGTGACTTTGACCGCGTCGGCAAGGATGTTCACACCCTTGAGCATGCGGTTACGGGCGTCGGTCCCGAATTTTACGTCTTTAGCAGACATAGTGTCTTCTCCTAAATTCTTGTTTTGATGTCAGCGTGTCTTGGGTGGGGCGCAAGGCCCCGTCCGGCCTGAACTCAGGACAGGATCCCCATGATGTCGCTTTCTTTCATCATCAGCAGCTCTTCTTCGTCGAGCGTGACTTCTGTACCGGACCATTTGCCGAACAAAACTTTGTCACCGACTTTTACAGCCATCTCGATCAGCTCACCGCTGTCTTTGCGTGCACCTTCGCCGCAAGCAACGATTTCGCCTTCAGCTGGCTTTTCTTTTGCGGAATCAGGGATGATCAAGCCACCCTTGGTTTTTTCTTCGCTTTCGGTGCGACGCACCAACACGCGGTCGTGAAGCGGTTTTAATGCCATCTTTCAGCTCCTTAAGGCTCAAAGTTATTCTCCCAAGCCACGTTCCCCCGTTCAGGGAAGCGGCCATTAGCACTCAGTACCCTCGAGTGCTAACGACGTTTAGCTAAGGATGTCCCATCCCCTAGTCAACCACTGTGTTAGGAAAAATTTTAACGGGCTGATCCGAACGGCCAATATCAGCCGGCACCCAAGACGCGCGCGCTGGTTTCCACCGCCTCAGCCCCTTCGGGAGTGATGCCATATATGCCTTTTTCGACTTTTTCAAACCAGCCATAATGATTGTCGCGCATCATTACCGTCGCCCTTTTCACATCCGTCTCGCGGGCGACATCTGCGCCTTTGCTGGCACCCACTTCGAATAGGTACATCGCCAGCTTCAGCGCGTCTTGGCGATAGGTCGTGATCAACCCTGCCCGCGTTTGCCCCCCATCATTCGGGTCGCCCTGTCTGCGCGCAAATTCACGCAGCAACGAGGTTTTGCGTTTGGCGTTTTTTCGCGGTGCATAGGGCCCCGGATCGCAGTGCACTGACACCAACCCATCCGACAGCCGCACCGTCATCAATCCCAAGCCCAACCGCCGCGCCAGCGCCGTGTTCGCCTTGACTGCTTTGTAAAACGGTTTGCCAGGTTTGTGCGCGACAGCCAGATATACGTCTTCGCTGACTTTCAGCCGCTCAACACATTGGTGAAACAGCGTTAGCGAAAATCCAAGCTTCAGTTCGACCACCACGGGCGGCTCTTCTCCGCGGATCGCCACCACATCGGCAGCACCGACTTCGGCTTTCACCACGTACCCCTGATCCTCAAGAAAGGATTTCACAGGTGGGTAAAGATCAGTTTCGCGCGGGCTGTTCATACCCGCTAGCTAGCAGCAATGCCCCCACCCTGAGAACCCCCAAGGCATACGTAATGTTCAAGGTGGTGACAAGCGCAGCACCGCCTACTATAAGGCGCGCAACTCAACACTCCCTTTGCAGGATACCGCATATGACAACGCTTGTTTTTGGACACAAATCCCCCGACACCGACAGCACCGGCAGCCCGATCATTTGGGCGTGGTATCTGAACCAGGTCATGGGCGTAGATGCGGCACCAGCACTGCTGGGCAAACCCAACACCGAAGCGTTGTTCATGCTGGATCACTGGAAGTTGGACAAGCCGCAGATCATTTCTGATGTCGAAGCAGACCAGCCCGTTGTAATCGTTGACACCAACAACCCTGCCGAGCTGCCCGCCAACATCAACAACGCTGATATCAAAGCTATTATCGACCACCACAAGCTGGTCGGCGGACTTGAGACCAAAGGCCCAATTCATATCGTTATGGAGCCGTTGGCCTGTACCGCCACGATCATGTACAAAATCATCGGCGACGACATGGCGCAGATGCCAACCAACATTAAAGGCGCGATGCTGACCTGCATACTGTCCGACACACTGGAATTCCGCAGCCCGACAACAACGCAAGAAGACACCGCGATTGCACAAGCGCTGGCCAAAGATCTGGGCATCGATATCGCCGAGTATGCGGCAAAAATGTTCGCCGCGAAATCCGACGTCTCGTCGTTCTCCGAGGCTGAATTGCTGCGTATGGACAGCAAAGAATACGAAGTGGGCGGCAAACAGTTCCGCGTTTCGGTTCTAGAAACCACGTCGCCCGCAACCGTGCTGGACCGCAAAGACGCCCTGATGGCCGCGATGCCAGGTGTTGCAACCGAAGACGGGGCAGATCAGGTTCTGCTGTTCGTCGTCGACATTCTGAACGAGGAAGCCACGATGTTGATCCCCAACGATCTAACAAAATCAGTGGCCGAGAAAAGCTTTGGCGCGACTGTCACCGGCGACACGGTTGTGCTGCCCGGCGTGATGAGCCGCAAAAAGCAGATCATTCCCAACCTAAAAGTCTAACTACGCTATTCTTTTATAGAACTTAGAACGCAAAAGGCCCCTTCGTTTCGATGGGGCCTTTTGTCTAAAATAAGTCGTTCAGGCGCTGCGATCAAACCTTCAGCGGTGTATCACCACGTTCCCAAGCCAGAGGTTTGAAAACCTCGTCGACGGGGGTCTGTGCAACATGGTTCACGTAGTTGGACATGGTTTTCTGCGCCATCCCCAGAATGACATCCAGCACGGCGCGGTGGCCGTATCCTGCATCAAAGAACGCTTGCATCTGCGCGTCAGTCACGTTGCCGCGGTTGCGGAACATCTGCACTGTAAAGGTACGCAGCGCCTCAAGTTTGGGCGTCGGAAGCGCTGTTTCATTGCGCAGTGCTTCGGAAATCTCCTCGGACACTTTCATCATTTTCGCGATTCCGGTGTGCGCAGGAACGCAATAGTGGCATTCGTTTTCGACGTTGATCGCCTGCCAAACAACGGTCAGCTCCTCGGCGTCGAAATCGGTCTCGGTGAAAAGTTTATGAAGAACCTGATATCCCTCATAGGCCTGCGGGCTTTCGGCCAAGACCTTGTGCAGTCCGGGCAAACGTCCAAACGCCTTTTGCGATTTCTCTAATAGCGGCCTGGAAGCTTCTGGTGCGGAATCGAGATCGTGAGAAGGGAAAGTCATTCGAGCATCCTTTTAATTACGTTTGTTATGTCCATTTAGGCTTTATTGAGCGATCACTCAAGTATATAATTGAGTGATCGTTCAAAATCAGGTGATCCAATGCCCCGCAGACCTAACTATGACCGTGACGACCTAATCAACCGCGCGCGCGATCTGTTTTGGCAACGCGGTTGGGCAGGCACGTCACTGAAAGATCTGGAAGCATCGCTGAAAATGAAGCCCGGCAGTTTTTATGCGGCTTTTGGGTCAAAAGACGCCCTGTTTGAAATGGCACTTCAGAAATACGCGACAGACGGGACGGAACGTTTACTGGCACTGGCCAAGGAATTCGGCCCTCTCAACGCCCTGCAACGTTTTCCGAAAATCGCAATCGGGAATGATGATGCGCCAGCCAAGGCCTGCATGTTATCCAAGACATTGCTTGAGCTTCAGGCACACCGGCACCCTCTGGCGCAAAAGGCAAATCAGCATCTTCTAACAATGGAACAGCTTTTTGCGCAGTTGTTCGAGCAGGCACAAACCGCAGGCGATATCGGCGCGGCGCACAATCCGCACAGCCTTGCGCGCAGATATCAATCCGACGTCTTAGGGCTGCGTATCTCTGCCGAACGCGAGGGTGTGGACGCCGACGCAATTGCGCACGAGATCGCGGAAAACCTAGGCAAACTGTAGCCGTCACCCACCCGCACGTTGTTGCCCCGCGTTGGGATGTATGCTTTCTGCGGGTGAACCTTATTGCAGATTGGACCGCCGCCAATGACCCAGATTATCAGTAACCTTTTCGAAATCTCGGACCGCTACGAGGCACTGTTCGTCGATCTTTGGGGTTGTGTACACGACGGGGTCAAGGCATTGCCCGATGCGGTCACGGCCCTTCAAGCCTATCGCAAAGGCGGGGGTAAGGTGATCTTGGTCACCAATTCCCCCCGGCCCCGCACTGGCGTTAAAAAGCAGCTGACGCATTTTGGTGTGCCGGATGATGCATGGGACGACATTGCGACCTCGGGCGATTCTGCGCGGTCTGCGATGTACCGTGGCATAGTAGGCAGCAAAGTCTGGCATCTGGGCCCGCCCAGTGACAAAAGTTTCTTTGACCCCATCGCCATTATCGAAGACCCCGTCGAGATCACAAAGGTCGATTTGGACGACGCCGAAGGGATCGTTTGCACCGGACCATTTGACTCCAAGAAAGACCCCAGCGTTCTGCGCCCGCAACTGCTGCTTGCCAAGCAAAAGGGTTTAAAGCTGCTTTGCGCGAACCCTGACATCGTAGTGGACCGTGGCGGAGTGCGCGAATGGTGTGCCGGCGCTGTTGCAGCACTTTATACCGAGATGGGCGGCGAGAGCCTGTATTTCGGCAAACCCCATCCGCCGATCTATGATCTGGCGCGGCGCAGGCTCTTTGCGGTGGCTGGCGATATTGCGGATGGCGATATTCTGGCCATTGGCGACGGAGTCCATACTGATATCAACGGGGCCATGGGCGAGGATATTGATTCGCTTTTCATCTCGGGCGGACTGGCGGCTGAAGAAACCAACACCACAACCGAACCCGATCCAGAGTCGTTGAACCGCTATCTGGAAAAAGAAATGTCGTCGCCAACCTATACCATAGGACACCTGCGCTGACCCATTTTTTTCTTGCCTTTGTGCGCTCGCAAAGTAATTAAGTGTCTCAAATGCCTTCGGGCGCGTCATTTTATTACTTTAAAGGTGTAGCATGTTGGATAACCTTCCGCGCGGAACGATCTGTATCGAAGATATCGAGATGGGCATGTCCCGCTACCTGAAAAAGGTCGTGACAGACGAAGACATCGAAATGTTCGCAAAGGTTTCAACCGATCGGAACCCGGTGCATCTGGATGACGACTACGCCCGTGACACAATTTTCGGGGGGCGTATCGCCCATGGAATGCTGACCGCTGGCCTGATTTCCGCCGTGATCGGAGAGCAGTTGCCCGGTCATGGTACCGTGTACATGGGCCAGTCGCTGAAATTTCTGGCCCCCGTGCGCCCTGGCGACATGGTCTATGCCGAGGTCAAGGTGATCGAAATCGATTTCACGAAGCGCCGGGTAAAGCTGGAGTGTCATTGTGCCGTTGAGGGTAAGAAAGTGCTAATCGGCGAAGCGACTGTTCTAGCTCCGATGCGCAAGGCTGACTAAATATCTCGACCCCAATTGGGGGTTGGCCCTGTAACATTCCATCTCACGTGGGCCACCCCCCGATAACCCCGAGATATTTTTGAACCCGCAAGGGTGGCCCCCTGCTTGTCAGTCGGGCCAGACGGGGCTACGACCTAGCCCATGGACATCATTCGAGACTATCAATTTGTACAGGCTTCGGATCGCGGGGCCACTGCGGCAATCGGGAACTTTGACGGTGTGCATTTGGGGCATCTGTCGGTTATCGACCTTGCCCGCAATGCCTTGCCCGATGCACCGCTAGGCGTCGTCACATTTGAGCCGCATCCGCGCGAGTTTTTTGCCGCCTCTTCTCCGCCGTTTCGGCTGATGGGGGCTGAAGCGCGGGCACATCAGTTGGAAAAGCTGGGCGTGCAAAAGCTTTATGAATTGCAGTTTGATACGGTCCTATCAGGGTTGAGCCCGCGCGCATTTGCCAAGGAAGTCTTAGTCGATGGCTTGGGCTTGCGACACGTCGTCGTCGGTGCGGATTTTTGTTTTGGCAAGAAACGCGCCGGAACCGCGCAGATGCTCTGTGAATTTGGGGCCGAGATGGGCTTTGGTGTGACAGTGGCACCGCTGATGGCGCAAGATCACAACACAGTTTCATCGACAGCAATCCGTGCCGCATTATCCGATGGAAAACCACGCGTGGCCGCTTCGATGCTGGGGCATTGGCACCGCGTTGAGGGGCCGATCTTGCACGGTGAAAAACGGGGTCGCGAGTTGGGCTATCCCACTGCGAATATGTCGATTGATGGTCTGCATCCGCCCGCATTCGGTGTCTATGCTGTGCTGGTCGATGTACTGGAAGGCCCGCAGGCTGGTCGATATCACGGGGTGGCCAGCCTTGGGGTGCGGCCAATGTTTGGCGAGAATAAAGCCAACCTTGAGACGTTCATTTTTGACTTTAAGGGCGATTTATACGGCAAGCATTTATCGGTCGCTTTGGTTGAACATTTGCGCGGCGAGGAAAAGTTTGACGGCCTGGACGCCTTAATCGCGCAAATGGATGCCGATAGCGCACAGGCCCGTGCAATTCTGGCCGCGCTATGACGGATCCAATTGCAGCCAAGGGGTTGGCGAAACGGTTTTGGGAAAAGAAACCGCTTACCAAAATGTCACCCGCCGAGTGGGAAGCGCTGTGTGATGGCTGCGGTAAATGTTGTCTAAACAAACTTGAGGATGAGGACACGCAAGAGGTCGCTTTGACCCGCGTGGCCTGCCGGTTGTTGGACGATTCGACCTGCCGCTGTACGCATTATGAAAACCGGCATCAGTTTGTGCCTGACTGCATTGTGCTAAAGCCTGAAAATCTGGACACCCACGCCTATTGGATGCCGCTGACCTGCGCGTATCGACTGCTGTGGCAGGGCAAGCCCTTGTATGATTGGCACCCGCTGATTTCCGGTGATCCGGACAGCGTGCATACCGCCGGAATTTCCGTCCAATACGACACCGTATCGGAATTCGACACCCCGTTCGAAGAATGGGAAGACCACATTATTGAGGAGCCGAGCTGATGTTTTTTGCCTCTGACAATGCAGGGCCCGTCCACCCAGAAATCATGGCGCGGCTGGCGCAGGCCAACGAGGGGCATGCTATGCCCTATGGCAAAGATACAATCATGGACGAAGTGCGAGATGCGATCCGCACCGCGTTTGAGGCCCCCCAAGCAGCAGTATATTTGGTCGCGACCGGAACCGCAGCCAATGCGCTGGCATTGGCGTGCTATACTCAGCCGTGGCAGACAATTTTCTGTTCTACTACGTCCCACATAAACGAAGACGAATGTAATGCGCCGGAATTTTACGCCGGGGCTGCTAAGCTGACGGTGATCGAGACGGACGACAAGATGACGCCAGACGCTCTCCGCCGCGCCATTGAAAAGCACCCCGACGGCAATGTGCATGGCGCGCAGCGTGGGCCGGTGTCGATTACGCAAGTGACCGAACGCGGGTCGGTGCATACCCTGAACGAGATCCGTGCCTTGACGGGTGTGGCCAAGGAATATGCCCTGCCCGTGCATCTGGATGGAGCACGCTTTGCCAATGCGATAGTGGCATTGGGGTGCACCCCGGCGGAAATGACGTGGAAAGCGGGCGTTGATGTGGTCAGCTTTGGCGGCACCAAGAATGGCTGTATGGGGGTCGAGGCAGTTGTGTTCTTTGATCCTGCCAAAGCGTGGGAATTTGAATTGCGTCGCAAACGCGGGGCGCATCTGTTTTCAAAGCATCGTTATCTATCCGCGCAAATGGCAGGCTATATGCGGGATGACCTTTGGGTAACGATGGCACAGCAGGCCAATGACAACGCTGCCCATCTTGCGGCTGGTTTGCGCGCGGCGGGTGCAACGTTCTTGCACCAACCGGACGCAAACATGATTTTTGCCTGCTGGCCACGTCGTATTCATCAAAAGCTGCATGATGCGGGTGCCAAATATTACATCTGGAACGGGTCGCTGGAAGGCGATGATCCGGAAGAATTCATCGGCGCGCGATTGGTGTGCGACTGGTCAATCGGCAAACCAGCGATCGACCAGTTCCTTTCGCATTTCTAGGCGCTATTTTCCGACAAAAATGACCGAATTTCAGCGGCTACTGCTGCTGGATGTGTCAGCGGGGCCATGTGCCCTGCCCCAGCAATCGTACGGCAGGTGACGTGCGGCAGCCGCTTGGCCAAAGATTCATTAATTGCAAAGGCCATATCGCCCGACGTTTCCCCATCCATCAGCAGGACCGGCATCGTCGCACGTTCAAACATACCCGGCTTCAGCAATCCGGCACTGTCATCACGCAAAAACGGCTGGCTGGCCGGCACATAGTGGATCCGGTCGGCCATATACTGGCGCAGTTTTTCGGGCGTCTGTTCCCAGCCAGCGCCATCGCCCCAGCCCGAGTTGAAGACGCGGGCGGCCTCCATCATGTCACCACTTTCATAGGCAGCGTTAAATGCCGCGCTGTTGCGGTCAGCTGCGGCAACGCGGTCGGGATCATCGACCACCGCGCCCGCAAAATAAACCGGCTCGAACATGGTTAGGCTGCGCACCAGTTCAGGGCTTTCAATGGCCAACCGCAAGCCCACAGTCGCACCAAATGAATGGCCTATGATATCCATCGGTTCAGTGAGCAACGCTCGGGCCATGTCGGTGGCCACATCGTGTACGTTGCCCTGCCCGTCCCAATCGCCGGATTTACCGTGGGACGGCAGGTCATAGGCAAGCATTGTCAGATCATCTGACAGCGCCTCGGCCACGCCGCGCCATGCGATCGAGTGAGCCAAAGTGCAGTGGATAGCCAAAGTATGGCGCGGGCCGCGACCAAAGCTTCGCGTAAACGTATCAAGTGTCACAAACGGCCGTCCAAATGCATATCAAGGTCTTCCAATCGATCTTGGCCCCAGAATTTTTGGCCATCGTCTAGGATATAGAACGGCGCGCCGAACACGCCTTTTTCAACTGCTTCTTCTAGATTGCGGGCATAGGTGTCGGCCCCCTTGAGCAACCCTTTGTCAGCGATTGCTGGGTCAAATCCTGCCTTTTCAAGGCAATCGCGCACAACATCATCCTGCGCGATATCGCGGTCTTCGGCCCATACGGCGTGCATGATCAATTGGCACAGCTTGCCCACGTCCCCGCCTTCGTCCTGTGCGGCGATGATAGCATAGGAGGACGGTGCGCCATTTGTCGGCCAAAACGCAGGTTTCAGCTTGAACGGCATTCCAAGTTTCTTCGCTTGGCGCGGCAATTCCATAGCCCGGTATTCCTGCCGGCTGGGGTGGCGATCTTTGGGGGCCTGCCCACCGGTTCGCCCAAACGCAGCAATCAAATCGAAAGGCTTGTAGGTAATTGTCGCATTATGCTTTGACGCGATTTCCTCAAGCCGGTTTCCCGCCAGATAAGCATATGGCGACAGCGTAGCAAAAAAATAGTCGATATGGGGCATTAAGGTCTCCGATCCCGTCCCGTGCAGCTTTGCCAGACGGTAAGGCCATGTTAAGCGGTGTCAACGTCACGATTCTGTCACATGTTATGCAACCGAGGACCCTTTGCACATGGCTCAAACAACTGAACCGAAACTGATTTCGGGTAATGCGAACATGCCACTGGCCAAAGCGATTGCACGGCGTATGTCGCTGCACCGCGGTGTTAACGTAGGATTGGTCAATGCGCGGGTTGAACGGTTCAACGACAGCGAAATTTTCGTCGAGGTGTTTGAGAACGTGCGCGGCGAGGATATGTTCATCATTCAGCCGACATCGAACCCCGCAAACGACAACCTGATGGAACTGCTGGTCATGGCAGACGCGCTGCGCCGGTCGTCTGCTGCACGTGTTACTGCCGTCTTGCCCTATTTCGGCTACGCCCGCCAAGATCGCCGTACCAAGGCGCGCACGCCAATCACAGCCAAGCTGGTCGCCAACATGTTGGTCGGCACAGGCATCGAACGCATTTTGACAATGGACCTGCACGCAGCGCAGATTCAGGGCTTTTTCGATATTCCGGTAGATAACCTTTATGCGTCGCCTGTCTTCGCGCTTGATATCAAAAACGAGTTCAAGGACCGCATGCATGAACTGATGGTGATTTCACCCGATGTGGGCGGTGTTGCACGTGCCCGCGAGCTCGCAAAACGGATCAACTCCCCCCTTGCCATCGTGGACAAGCGTCGCGAAAAGGCTGGCGAAGTCTCCGAAATGACTGTGATTGGTGATGTAACCGACAAGGTTTGCCTGATCGTAGACGACATCTGCGATACTGCGGGTACGCTGTGCAAGGCGGCCGAAGTTCTGTTGGAAGCCGGTGCCAAAGAAGTCCATTCCTATATCAGCCACGGCGTCATGTCGGGGCCAGCGGTTCAGCGCATCCAGGATTCGGTGATGAAGTCGCTGGTGATTACCGACACCATCCAGCCGACAGATGCAGTCAAACAGGCTGCAAATATCCGGATCGTGCCCACCGCGCCAATCTTTGCGCAGGCGATTTTGAACATCTGGAACGGCACATCTGTGTCGTCCTTGTTTGACGCTGAATCGCTCGAGCCGATCTATGACGGTATGTACAACCCAAGCTAAGATTCTGGGGCGCCTAATAGACGTCCCAGTCTTCCTCTTGGGCAAGCGGGCCAATCGCGAACCACGCGATTCTGACACGTGCCACACGGGTGTCGCCCCATGTTCTGAACACCAGATCAAAGCCATCCTCGGCGACATTCTCGGACCGTAGATCGGCCCGCATCACCGTTGCATTGTCCACGTCCCATAGCGCCAAAGACGCTTGCACGGTCGGGATTTCCTTGAACGGGGTCGAAAAGATAATTCGCTCACGGCGTTCGCGCTGGCCAGTGCCAGTCCACATTTCACCGCCGTCTTCGAAGTCCGAAAAAAGCACGGCTTCGCCGCTTTCAACGCCTACTGTGTTCCCATTCATCCGGTTCATGCAGTGATATCTATCCGTGGTTCTTTGTTCCAACCAGTTGGGGAACCTTACTGATTGCACCCAAAATAGAAAAGGCCCCGCAGTGCGAGGCCCTTCCCTTAGTTATTCAACTTTTGGATCAAAGGCTTGGTTGTTTACTAGACAAACCGATGTGATCCCCAAGGGCAACCATATCAGACAACAGCTTGGCTGCGTCATCGACGGGGCCCGGCTCATTGGCAAAGTTCTCTTTGGCCGTCGTGTATGTTGCATTGGCTTCGTCCATCATCTCGTCCAGATGCTCTTGGGTCATGTCGCCCTTGGGCACGGCGCGTTCGGCAAGAACCGACACGCCATTGGCTGAAATCTCGGCAAAGCCGCCTGAAACAACGTATTCCGTAGCACCTTCCGGGCCATCAACACGCAGCACACCGGGGCGCAACGTGGTGATCGTGGGGGCATGATCAGGCATTGCTGTCATGTCCCCATCAGACCCTGGAATCTGAACGGCCGTCACCTGCATCGAGGCCAGCCGCCGCTCTGGCGAAACGAGGTCGAATTGCATTGTGTCTGCCATTGTCAGCGCTCCTTAAGCGGCGTCTGCCGCCATTTTTTCGGCTTTCGCCTTCACTTCTTCGATGCCGCCAACCATGTAGAAGGCACCTTCGGGCAGGTGATCGTATTCGCCTGCAACAACAGCCTTAAACGACTGGATTGTTTCTTCCAAAGGAACCTGCTTGCCGTCGGCGCCGGTGAATACTTTGGCAACGTCGAAAGGCTGGCTGAGGAAACGTTCGATCTTGCGCGCACGGGCTACGGCCAGCTTGTCGTCTTCTGACAATTCGTCCATGCCGAGGATCGCAATGATGTCCTGCAGCGATTTGTACTTCTGCAAAACACCCTGAACGTCACGCGCAACGTTATAGTGCTCTTCGCCAACGATGGACGGATCCATCAAGCGCGATGTCGAACCAAGTGGATCAACGGCAGGGTAGATACCCTTTTCCGAGATCGAACGGTCCAGAACGGTTGTCGCATCAAGGTGCGCAAACGATGTCGCTGGTGCAGGGTCGGTAAGGTCATCCGCAGGAACGTAAACGGCTTGCACCGATGTAATCGAACCGGCTTTGGTCGATGTAATGCGTTCTTGCATCTGGCCCATGTCGGTTGCCAGTGTTGGCTGGTAACCCACCGCCGAAGGAATACGGCCGAGCAGAGCCGAAACTTCGGAGCCCGCTTGAGTAAAGCGGAAGATGTTGTCGACGAAGAACAGAACGTCTGTACCGGATTGGTCGCGGAACTGTTCGGCCAATGTCAGACCCGTCAAAGCAACACGCATACGCGCACCTGGAGGTTCGTTCATCTGGCCGTACACCAGCGCCACTTGCGATTTCTCAAGGTCATCAGGGTTGATAACGTTGGATTCAATCATTTCGTGGTAAAGGTCGTTACCTTCACGTGTACGCTCGCCCACACCGGCGAAAACCGAGTAGCCAGAGTGCACTTTGGCGATGTTGTTGATCAATTCCATGATCAGAACTGTTTTGCCAACACCGGCACCACCGAATAGACCAATTTTACCACCTTTGGCATAAGGAGCCAAAAGGTCGATAACCTTGATGCCTGTTTCCAGCACTTCGGATGTTGTCGACTGCTCGGAGAACTCGGGCGCGTCTGCATGGATCGAGCGACGCTCTTCCGACTTGATCTCGCCTTTTTCGTCGATGGGCTCGCCCACAACGTTCATGATACGGCCCAAAGTGGCGTTGCCCACTGGGATCGTGATCGGCAGGCCCGTGTCTTCAACCTTTTGGCCACGAACAAGACCTTCGGTCGCGTCCATCGCGATGGTCCGGACTGTGTTTTCGCCAAGGTGCTGAGCCACTTCGAGGATCAGTTTTCTGCCGTGGTTGTCCGTAACAAGAGCGTTAAGGATCTCTGGCAGGTGTTCCTCGAACTGCACATCGACGACGGCGCCGATGACTTGTGTAATTTTACCGACTGCTTGTGCCATGTCGTTTTTCTCCAATACCTTACAGCGCTTCCGCGCCGGAAATGATTTCGATCAGCTCGTTGGTGATAACGGCCTGACGCGAACGGTTATAGACGATGGTAAGATCATCGATCATATCACCGGCGTTACGAGTCGCGTTGTCCATTGCAGACATCCGCGCGCCCTGTTCAGAAGCCGCATTTTCCAGCAGAGCCGAGAAGATCGCCGTTGCAACGCCGCGCGGCAGCAGGTCAGCCAGAACGGCTTCTTCGCTGGGCTCGTAATCGAACAGTGTTGTCGCCTCGTCCGCGCCTTCTTCGGTTTCGAAGGAAGCCGGAATGATCTGCTGTGCCGTTGGGGTCTGGCTGACGACGTTCACGAACTTTGAGTAAAAGATCGTCGCGACATCAAATTCACCCGCGTCAAAGCGACCAAGCACATCTTTCGCGATACCTTGCGCATTGGCATAGCCGATGCGTTTGACGTCGGTCAGGTCAACGTGACCCACGATGTTCTTGGCAAACTCGCGACGAATGCTGTCGCGACCTTTCTTGCCCACAGTCAAGATTTTGACTTCTTTGCCCTCGCCAATCAGGCGGCGGGCATGGATTTTGGCAAGCTTTGCGATGTTGGCGTTGAAACCACCGCACAAACCGCGTTCTGCGGTCATAACCACCAGCAGGTGCACCTTATTCTCGCCTGTACCGCTTAGCAGTTTGGGCGCGGAATCCGATCCACCTACCGACGCGGCCAGCCGCGACATCACAGCGTTAAAACGCTCTGTGTAGGGGCGTGACTGCTCGGCAGCTTCCTGCGCGCGGCGAAGCTTCGCCGCGGCAACCATTTGCATGGCTTTCGTGATCTTGCGGGTGTTTTTCACCGACGCGATCCGGTTTTTTAGATCCTTGAGGTTTGGCATGTGCCTTCCCTCCCTTAAGCGAAGTCAGCGGCGAAAGATTCGATGGCAGCTTTGATCTTGTCTTCCAACTCATCCTTCACCTTGCGATCGTTTTCGGTGATGTCTTTCATCAGATCAGCGTGCTTGCTGCGCAGATGCGCAAGCAGGCCAGCTTCAAAGCGACCGACTTGCTTGACGTCGATCTTATCAAGGAAGCCTTTTGTACCCGCATAGATAACGCAGACGATCTCTGCGTTGGTCAGTGGCGAGTACTGTGGCTGCTTCATCAATTCTGTCAGACGAGCACCACGGGCCAGCAACTGCTGTGTGGATGCATCAAGATCGGAACCGAACTGAGCAAAGGCCGCCATTTCGCGATACTGAGCCAAGGACAATTTAACCGGACCAGCAACAGAAGACATTGCTTTGGTTTGAGCAGATGAACCAACGCGCGAAACCGACAGACCAGTGTTCACAGCAGGGCGGATGCCTTGATAGAACAGTTCGGTCTCAAGGAAGATCTGACCGTCGGTGATCGAAATCACGTTAGTCGGAATAAACGCCGAAACGTCGCCGCCTTGAGTTTCAATGATCGGCAGAGCTGTCAACGAGCCGTTACCAGCCGCATCGCCCAGCTTTGCGGAGCGCTCAAGCAATCTCGAGTGAAGATAGAAAACGTCACCTGGATAAGCTTCGCGGCCGGGCGGACGACGCAGCAACAGCGACATCTGGCGGTAGGACACAGCCTGCTTGGACAAGTCGTCATAGACGATCAAAGCGTGACGGCCGTTGTCGCGGAAGAATTCCGCCATGGCTGTCGCAGAGTAAGGCGCGAGGTACTGCATCGGTGCAGGCTCGGACGCAGTTGCGGCAACAACGATGGAATATTCAATCGCGCCGGTTTCTTCGAGCTTCTTAACCAGCTGGGCAACAGTCGAACGCTTTTGACCGATCGCAACGTACACGCAGTACATTTTCTTGCTCTCGTCGTCGCCAGCGGCGGCGTTGACTTGCTGTTGGTTCAGGATCGCGTCAAGTGCGACAGCTGTTTTACCAGTCTGACGGTCACCAATGATCAATTCGCGCTGGCCACGGCCAACAGGGATCATCGCGTCAACGGACTTGAGGCCCGTCGCCATTGGCTCATGAACCGATTTACGTGGGATAATGCCGGGGGCTTTAACATCTGCAAGGCCACGCTCGGTGGATGCGATAGGGCCTTTGCCGTCAATGGGGTTACCCAGACCGTCAACTACACGACCCAGCAGGCCGTTGCCGATTGGCACGTCCACGATGGAGTTGGTGCGCTTGACTGTGTCGCCTTCTTTGATGTCGCGGTCGGACCCAAAGATAACCACACCGACGTTGTCGGTTTCAAGGTTCAGGGCCATGCCCATAACACCACCGGGGAATTCGACCATCTCGCCGGCTTGGACGTTGTCCAGACCGTAAACACGAGCGATACCATCACCAACGGACAGAACCCGGCCAACTTCGGCTACTTCTGCTTCTTGACCAAAGTTCTTGATCTGGTCCTTAAGGATCGCAGAAATTTCTGCAGCTTGGATACCCATTTATCCGACCTCTTTCATTACATTCTGGAGGGAATTGAGCTTTGCGCGGATCGACGTGTCGATCATCTTAGAGCCCACTTTGACGATAAGACCACCGATGAGGGATTCATCAACAGTCGCATTCAACGTTACTTTTTTGCCTGTTGTCGCAGCAAGCGACTTGGACAATTTATCAGATTGCGCTTTGGTAAGCGCCTTGGCCGAAACCACATCAGCTGTGACTTCGCCCTTTTCCACCGCGATAATTTCGCGCAGATTCTGGATCAACTGGGGCATAACGAACAAGCGGCGCTTGTTTGCCATCAATTCCAGCGTTTTTGACATTGTATCAGACAGGCCCATCTTTTTGGCGATGGCGCTGATAGAGGCAGCCTGCTGTTCGCGCGTGTAGATCGGCGAATGGATCAGGTCCCGGAAATCTTCGCTATCAGCCAAAGAGGCCTGCAGCGCATCGAGATCTTTTTCAATCTGTGGAAGGGATTTGGCCTCAGAGGCCAGCTCATACACGGCAGTCGCATAACGATTTGCGATACCTGTAGAGATTGATGCTGTTTCGGACACGTCCATCCTCTCGTACGTCAGTGCCGGGTATGCGAATAACTCGCGTCACCGGGGTGTTGGCGCGGCTTGAATTGACCCAAGACGTCTAAATCAGGGCCGATGTAGCAGACAGGTTTGCGTCCCGCAACACAGTATAGTGATGTTCTGACCGTAAACCGTCCCTTATTCTTATCGGCCCCTTGAACTGCGACGCTTTGACCCGTTTCAAACCGCCATACCAGAACGGGTGTTGCACCATTAACCACTTGGAAACGATTCTAGCCAGCCATACGAGGTCTCAAACCGGTTTCACCGTCGGCGCACCGCCCCCTTCAAGCATGCGGATCGACCGGCGCGCGGCTTTGCGCTCGACCTTGCCCTTGGGCGGATAGACCAGTTTCGTCACTTCAACCATGAATGCGCCGCCAGCTATCATAGTGGGCACGTGGCGGCCCACTTTCTCGAACAGCTTTCCTGACCGCATCCAAACCCGACGTGGGGACGGCATTTGGTATAGCGCACCCAATTGCCGTTCAGGCAAAAACTGATGTTTGCGCAATTGCGCCTCTAGCTGGCTAAGTGAGTAAGGTCGGCCATAGCCAAATGGCGTGATGTCACGCCGCGCCCACAGCCCCGCCCGGTTGGGCACGATAAACAGCGCCCTGCCCCCAGGCCCCAATACCCGCCAGCATTCCTCAAGCAGGTCACCTTGCCTGTCCGATGTCTCGAGGCCGTGCAGCAAAACCAGCTTGTCTACATGTCCTGTCTCGATCGGCCATAGCGTTTCTTCGGTCAGGACGGATGTATTTGGCTTTCCGGCAGGCCAAGGCATCACCCCCTGCGGTCCCGGCATCAGGGTCATCACCCTGCGTGAATCCGCCAAATAGGGACGCAGCAAAGGCGCGGCAAAGCCAAAACCGACGACCGTCTGGCCTTTTGCTTCGGGCCAAAGCTCAAGCATACGGCTGCGCAGCGAAAACTGCGCTGCCCGACCTAGCGCGCTGCGATAATAGAAGTTGCGCAGATCTTGTACGTCAAGATGCATGGGATCGGCCTTTTGTCTAAACGGGTGATCGGACCTTAGCCCGAACCTTTCGTATTCAAAAGGCACATACAGGCACCCTTTTGATTTCGCGCAAGATGCAACGGGCGCGGCCTAGTCGACCGACCATACGTTATGGCCTTGCCACTCTTTGTGTGGGGATTAGTATTAATCCCAACACAAAGCGACAGGAGCCCCCAATATGCCATTAGACCTTGTGACCATTCCCTGCCTGTCGGACAACTATGCCTTCTTGCTGCATGACCAAGAAACTGGCGACGTCGCCCTGATCGACGTACCCGAGGCAGCTCCCATCTCGGCCAAATTGAAAGAACTGGACTGGACACTGTCTGAAATCTGGCTAACCCATCACCACCCTGACCACATCCAAGGGGTGTCTGAGCTGACCTCCGAACACCCCGCACGCATTCTCGGTGCCAAGGCCGACGCCCACCGATTGCCCCCGCTGGATCACGCGGTGGTGGACGGTGAGACATTTCATTTCGCAGGCCATAACGTTCAGGTAATGGATGTATCAGGGCATACCGTGGGCCATATCGCACTATATGTACCCGACGCAAAATGCGTCTTTACTGCTGACAGCTTGATGGCGCTTGGCTGTGGCCGCTTGTTTGAGGGCACGCCCGCGCAGATGTGGGGCAGCATGCAAAAGCTGATGAAACTTCCCCATGACACGACAGTTTGCTCGGGGCACGAGTACACTCAATCTAACGCAAAATTTGCCCGGACGGTTGATCCTGACAATCCGGCCCTTATATCTCGTTCAAGAGAGATCGATCAGGCGCGCAAGGATGGTGTGCCGACGGTGCCCTCGACGCTTTCAACGGAACTTCAAACCAATCCGTTTCTGCGCCCCGCCGACCCCGGCATTCGCGCGCAGTTGGGAATGGAAAACGCCACCGACACAGATGTGTTTGCCGAAATACGCGCGCGCAAAGATCGCTTCTGAACGCCGCAATCATGGTGAAAAATATGTCGTTCACGATAAATGTGACGATATTATTGTAAAAAAGCCTTGAAGCTTTGCTATGATCAACCAAACTCTAATACTATGAGGCCATGTTCGGCTGCGGCGCGCCCCATTCCGGGACACCAAACCGACACAGATCGAAAAGGAGCACGCCAGTGCCTTCATTCTCGTCTACTTTAGAACAAGCCATCCACGCCGCCTTGGCGCTTGCAAACGCGCGCAAACACGAATTTGCAACGCTTGAGCATTTGCTTTTGGCCCTGATTGATGAACCCGATGCGGTTCAAGTGATGCAGGCGTGCTCGGTCAACATGACTGAATTGCGCGATACTTTGATTGAGTTCGTCGACGACGACCTGAGCAATTTAGTCACCGATGTCGATGGGTCGGAAGCCGTCCCAACGGCCGCTTTCCAGCGGGTGATTCAACGTGCCGCGATCCATGTGCAATCGTCCGGTCGCACCGAAGTGACCGGCGCGAACGTGCTGGTTGCCATCTTTGCTGAACGCGAAAGCAACGCCGCCTACTTCCTGCAGGAACAGGATATGACACGCTATGATGCGGTGAACTTCATTGCACATGGCGTTGCCAAAGACCCTGCATTCGGTGAACCGCGGTCCGTATCCGGCGCACCCGAGCACGAGGAAGAGACCCAAGGCGTCACCGATGGTGATAAGAAGGAGACCGCGCTCGAGAAATACTGCGTCGATCTTAACGCGAAATCGCGTGAAGGCGATATCGACCCGCTGATCGGCCGCGATGCCGAAGTGGAACGCTGCATTCAGGTGCTGTGCCGCCGCCGCAAGAATAACCCGCTTTTGGTGGGCGATCCCGGTGTGGGTAAAACAGCCATCGCCGAAGGTCTGGCCCGCAAGATCGTTGCTGGTGAAACGCCCGAGGTGCTTGCAGAAACCACAATCTATTCGCTCGACATGGGTGCTTTGCTCGCAGGCACGCGCTATCGCGGTGATTTCGAGGAACGCCTGAAGGCCGTCGTGACCGAATTGGAAGCGCACAAGAACGCCGTTTTGTTCATCGATGAAATTCATACAGTCATCGGTGCCGGTGCGACTTCCGGCGGCGCGATGGATGCGTCCAACTTGCTGAAACCTGCGTTGGCAGGCGGCAAACTGCGCACCATGGGCTCAACGACGTACAAAGAATTCCGTCAGCACTTTGAAAAAGACCGTGCCTTGGCCCGTCGTTTCCAAAAGATCGACGTGAACGAGCCGTCCGTCGAAGATGCGGTAAAAATCTTGCGCGGCATCAAGCCGTACTTCGAAGATCACCACTCGGTCAAATATACCGCCGATGCGATCCGGAGCTCTGTTGAGCTGGCTCACCGCTATATCAACGACCGCAAACTGCCGGACTCTGCCATTGACGTGATCGATGAAGCGGGTGCCGCACAGCATCTTTTGTCCGCCTCAAAGCGGCGCAAGACGATTGGCACGAAAGAGGTCGAAGCCGTGGTTGCCAAAATCGCGCGTATTCCGCCAAAGAACGTGTCGAAGGACGATGTTGTTGTCCTCAAGGATCTTGAGGCATCGCTGAAGCGTGTTGTGTTTGGTCAGGATAAGGCGATCGATGCGCTGGCCTCCGCAATCAAGCTGGCCCGCGCCGGTCTGCGCGAACCGGAGAAGCCCATCGGCAACTACCTGTTTGCAGGTCCGACAGGCGTCGGTAAAACCGAGGTCGCCAAGCAACTGGCTGACACGCTTGGTGTGGAACTGCTGCGCTTTGACATGTCCGAGTACATGGAAAAGCATGCAGTCTCGCGCTTGATTGGTGCCCCTCCCGGCTATGTCGGATTCGATCAGGGCGGCATGTTGACCGATGGCGTCGACCAGCACCCGCATTGTGTGCTGCTGCTGGACGAAATGGAAAAGGCCCACCCCGACGTCTACAACATTCTGTTGCAGGTGATGGATCACGGCAAGCTGACCGACCACAACGGCAGGACGGTGGATTTCCGTAATGTCGTGTTGATCATGACCTCGAACGCAGGTGCGTCCGAGCAAGCCAAAGAGGCGATCGGCTTTGGCCGTGATCGCCGCACCGGGGAGGACACCGCAGCGATTGAACGCACGTTCACGCCAGAGTTCCGCAACCGTTTGGACGCCGTGATCAGCTTTGCGCCACTGCCGAAAGAAGTCATCATGCAGGTAGTCGAAAAGTTTGTTCTTCAGCTTGAAGCGCAACTGATGGACCGCAACGTGACGATTGAACTATCTACCAAAGCCGCTGAATGGCTGGCAGACAAAGGCTATGATGCAAAAATGGGCGCGCGTCCTTTGGGCCGAGTGATCCAAGAGTACATCAAAAAGCCGTTGGCCGAAGAATTGCTGTTCGGCAAACTGGCCAAAGGTGGTGTCGTCAAGGTTGGCGTGAAAAAAGGCGAACTGGACATTACAATTCTGGGGACAGAAAACCCAAAACTGACCGGGAACAAACCGCCCCTTTTAACCGCCGAATGAAGCTAAACGGCGCGGTATTTATCCTCGCCCTGCCCTTTGCCAGCTCCGCGCTGGCGGAGGGTTTTTCAATTTCATCCCCCATTGACTGCGATCTAACAACCGACTGTTATATCCAGCAATATGTCGACAGTGATCCCTCCCCAACGGCATCAGATTTTGCCTGTTCCACCCTCACCTATAACGGACACAAGGGAACAGATTTCGCACTTCCTAACCGTAGTGAACTTGCCCGCAACGTCCGTGTGCTGGCCAGCGCCGCAGGGCGGGTAAAAGGCGTGCGCGACGGGATGGACGATGTCAGCTATTCCGATGATGTTGCCGATGCCATCGCTGGTCGTGAATGCGGGAACGGGATTGTCATTGACCACGGCGAAGGTTGGGAAACCCAGTATTGCCACCTGAAAAAGGGGTCCGTGGTCGTCAAGTCGGGCCAGCAAGTGTTGCAAGGCCAGGAACTTGGCTTTGTTGGTCAATCGGGCAAGGCCGCGTTTCCACATGTTCATCTTTCTGTGCGAAAGGATGGCAAGGTCATCGATCCCTTCGATCCGGATGGCACGACAACTTGTGCAACACCCGGTGACAGTACCCTTTGGCAAGACGCTCCCGCATATCGTGCCGGCGGCCTGATCGGGGCCGGGTTCGCGCAGACCGTCCCAACATTCGACGACATCAAATCGGGCACCGCCGATGCGCAGGTCCTGTCGTCCGACGCCCCCGCTCTAGTGATTTGGGGCTATATGTTCGGCAGCCAACCGAATGACATTATGACCCTGTCGATTTCCGGCCCCGACGGAATGGTCATCGCGGATGACGTGGCTTTAACCAAGACACAGGCGCAGTCTTTTCGGGCGATTGGGAAAAAGCGGCGGGGCAAGGTTTGGACGACCGGCAGTTATACCGGCACCGTGACCCTGATCCGAGGGCCTCAGATACTAAGTCAAAAGACTGTTCAGATCGAAATCGAATAGAGCTACCTCTCGGTAAATTTCAGCTCGATCCTCCGGTTTTGTGCGCGCGCTTCTTCGCTGTCACCGACCGCGACAGGCTGGAATTCTCCGAACCCGTTGGCAGCAAGGCGGTCAGGTGCGATTCCCAAAAAGTCGATCATATATTTGACCACCGACAGCGCCCGCGCCTGGCTTAGCTCCCAGTTGTCCTCGAACTGCCCCAGACCAGACAAGGGCTGATTATCAGTATGCCCATCCACCCGGATCACCCAGTCAATCTCCGGCGGTATTTCCGAGGCGATATTGCGCAAAATACCAGCGACTTTGGCGATTTCACCCTGCCCGTCCGTTGACAGCCTCGCGGCCCCGGTCGGGAACAACACTTCGGAGGAAAAGACAAAACGGTCGCCTTCGATCCTGATGCCTTCCTGATTACCCAACAGATCGCGCAGCCTTCCAAAGAACTCCGACCGGTATTGCTCAAGATCTTTCGTTTTAGCCTCAAGGCGTTTGCGCTCGGCCGCTTCCAGCTCCGCACGGCGACGTTCTTCGGCCGCAACGCGGGCCAATGCAGTGTTCAGATCGGAACCGAGCGATTGGAGCTGCACTTGTGTCGCGACATCCCGCGCAACCGCATCATCCAGCAGAGACTGCAATTCGCCCAATTGCCCGCGCAAAGATGCCACCTGCTGGTTCAGCAACTCGGTCTGGCGCTGCGCTTCGGTGCTGATTTCTTGCTCTCCAGCCAAGGCGGATTGGGCCATCGCCAAAAGTGCGGCCTGCTTTTCAGCGTCGGTCATCTGTTTGTCGGCCTGCGCCAATGCGGCTTGCCGCGCGGCCTCGGATGCATCCAGTTGGGCGTCCAGCTCGGCCTTTGCCGCACGTGCGGCAGCCAGCAGCGTCAGCGTATCTTCCGCATCCTTGCGTTGGGCCTCTAGTGCAAGGGTCATCGCTGTCAATTCTGCATCTGCGTCTTCCAACCTTGCACGCAGCAACTCCGCTGCAGCAGCTTCGGCCAGACGATCTTCTTCTGCCTGCGACAGTGCCGTATCAGCGGCTTGCTGGGCGGCGGTCAATTGCGACTGCGTGTCGGCGTTGCGGGCACGCAAATCCGCAACTAAGGCGTCCAACGCATCGCGGCGTGCAGCAGCAAGCCGAGCAGCTTCGGCTTGCGCATCGGTTTCTGACCGCGCCTGTGCCAAGGCCAGATTCAACGCATCTTGCGCACTGAGCAAATCAGCCTGTTCTCCCTCTAGCGACGTAACTCGCGCTTGCGCATCATCGCGTTGCGACAACAAGGTTGCGACTTGCGCTTCGAAATCGGTGATCTGCGCCTGAGCATTCTCAAGCTGGGCGGCCTGCGCTTCGCCCGCTGCGGTGAGCGAAGCAATAAGCGAAGCCTGTTCAGCGGCTTGGTCCCGTGCCGAAGTAAGCGAAATATTTAACGCGCCCACGCGCGCCTCAAGATCGGCGCTGGTTTGCCGTTCCATCCCAAGGGCCTGCGCAAGTGCTGCGACCTCTCCTGACAATGAATTTAGTTCGTCTTCCTGCCCGTTGATTTTTTGGGTTTGCACTGCTTGCAGCACCATAAAGATGGTCAAAACGAACATCAGCACCAGCAATAGTCCGGTCATGGCATCAACAAAACCGGGCCAGATGGAGGATTGAAACCGTGATCCTGAACGTCGGGAAAGCGCCATGTCTAGCTGTCCTCGGGCTCTGGCTTTTCAGGTGTGCGCATCCGGCGGGGCTCCGATGTCCGCGGGGCTGACAATGCTTTGGCAAGCAACGAGATATCTTTTCGCAACTCAGCCATCGTTTCTTGTCGCCCAGCCGAAATTTCCTCGAGTATCCGTAGCATCTGCACATCAATCGACCGCAGCCGCATCCGGCTCTCGGCATCAACCTGATCGTCGGTCTCTTGACCTTCTAATGCCGCGATCATGCGTTCTTGGCCTTTGGCGATCCGGTCAAGACTGAGGTTTGACGCCTCGCCCTGTCCACTGCGTGCGGTCAATGCCTCAACCGCTGTGGCAAGAGTACCCAGACGTGCATACAGGGCGGTTTGGCTTTCTGTGGATTGGCCCATCAGCTGCCTGAATGTGTCCATCTGTTCCGTGATGTGGTCCAGCACACCGGCAACCGCACCATGGTCCTGCGACCCGTCTTCCCCAGCGGAAAAGCCGATGCGAGTGATTGAGCTAAGCCAGTCCTCTAGCTCTTGGTAAAACCGGTTTTGACCGTGCCCTGCAAAAAGCTCAAGCAGACCCACGACCAGCGACCCCGCCAACCCCAGCAAGGACGATCCAAACGCAACGCCCATCCCGCCAAGTTGGGATTCGAGACCTGTCATCAACCGCGCAAACATGTCTGTGCTACCGTCGCCTTCTTGCGGGGCGAGACTGCGGATGGTTTCAACCACCGCTGGCACAGTTGTCGCAAGGCCATAGAACGTACCTAAAAGGCCAAGGAAAATCAGCATATTAACAAGGTAGCGTGTGATTTCGCGCGCCTCGTCGATGCGCGTCGCGACCGAATCCAGAATTGATCTGGTCGACGACGCGTTCACCTGCATCCGTGCGCCACGGGTGCGCAGCAAGGATGCAAGCGGAGCCAGCAATTGCGGTGCTACAGTCTCGGGATCGGGGGCATCAGACGCAAAGTTTTCGATCCAGCGCACGGACCCGATCAGCTGCAATACCTGATAAAAACACGCAATCACGCCGATGAAGAAAACGATGATGATCACGCCGTTTAGATAGGGGTTCGCGGCAAAGATCGGCAACACGCTGGGCAGTGCCAGAAAGGCCCCAATCCCGGTCAGCCCGAGGGCGATCAGCATCAATGTAATCTGCCGTACCGGCTGGGAAAACTGTAATTTAGACTCTCGGTCTGACTGCGCCATGCCTCGTCAATCCTGACACTTTTGTGCTTCTATTGTGGCACCTTACACCCAAGTCCGGCACTTATGCCATGGATTTATGCACAAAGCATTTTCACACGATCGTGCAACCACTCAAGCGAAGGGTCATGCAGACCGATTTGCGAAAGATGACTTGCCGTGTTGAACAGATATTCGGTGTTTGGCCCCATTCCGCCTACCGCACTTGAGATAATCTGCGCCTGATCTTCTAAAGGCAGACCACCGCAGTACTGGTCATGATCCGCATCGATCACATAAACCAACGCATTGACCGCGCGCCCGTCAGTCAGTTGCACATCCAGGTTTTTCTCAACGTAGGCAGAGGAAATCAACTCGCGTTCCCGCAGGTATTCAAGCGTTTGCCCCTCCTGCCCCGACATCACGCGCAGCGCAATTCCGTCGCACGCCGTGCCAATCATCGCATCCAGCGCAAGGACCAACCCCGGGCGTTCGACCGTTCCGCGATGATGGATCGAGCGCATGCAAAACGACCGGGCATATCCCGGCAAGCGACCAACGACGCTTTCTGCCACGTCAAACCCCGGTTTCCACAGCAAACTACCGTACCCGAACACCCACATTTCCATCACACTGGTCCTTTGTCTCCCGCAGCGTTAAGGCGGGTTTATCTGTGTGTTAAAAAGGTTTTTGTCGCTATGGGCAAGCTGGTCGGAATTGTAATTGTTGTCGTGGTAGTATGGTGTGGGTGGTGGGTTGTCGCGTCTGCAGGCATGCAGCGCGGCATCTCGAAATGGCTTGAGGCACAGCGCACTCTGGGTTGGCAGGCCAATGTTGGCAGCATGAGAATGCAAGGTTTTCCGATGCGGCTGCATACCCGGCTAGATGATATTGCGATTGCAGATCCGGGCACAGGCGTTGCCGCCAACATGGACCATCTGGACATATCCGCGCCTAAATTTTGGCCCGGTTATGTTACGGTCGCCTTGCCTAATACGCCAATCACACTCGCCAGCCCCGAACTGCGCGCAGATCTGACAGCTGAACGGGCTGTTGCCGATCTGCGACTTCGGCCCGGCACGTCGCTGCAACTGGAAAGCCTTGGTTTGACAGGCGGCGCATGGTTGCTGGACACGGCCGTTGGCAGCATTGTCGCCGCAGATGCGATTGATCTGACGATGGTGCAGCAGACGGCGGAAACACCGGTTTATGACCTAAGAGTGAACGCTGGCAATTTGACCCCCGGCACCCTGCCCCGCACCTTTTTGGGTCTTCCCGATGTCTGGCCAAACGCATTTGATATTTTTGCCGCTGAACTGACCGTCACATTTGATCGCGTCTGGGATCGCCGCGCGTTGGAGCATAGGCGTCCGCAGCCCCGCGTCATAAATCTGAAGCTGGCGCAATTTATTTGGGGCGAAGTAGAGATATTGGCCACTGGCGATCTGACCGTGGATGAAGAAGGCTTGGTCAGCGGGCCCCTGTCGGTAAAGGTCAAAAACTGGCCTGAAATTCTGAATATGGTCGAAACTGCGGGATATCTGCCGCCAAATATGCGCCCACAGGCAGAACAAATGCTGAAGGGATTGGCGCAAATGACAGGCCAAACGACCGGGCTGGATTTGACCATCAACCTTCAGGACGGACGGATGTCGATGGGGTTCATTCCGCTGGGCCTCGCACCTCGCATTATTCTTCGCTAGGATTACCGACAGTAAGAACCACTCCGGTAACGCGCCGTGTCCAAGTGAAAGTGGTCTTTGTGAAAGCGATCAGCGTTCGGGCCCAAAACGGTTCCGAACGGCCCACATGCGCCTTTATGCACGCGACGCAACGCCTTCTTGTTGGACGCCGCAGTCCACCCTTTCAGCACCGAGACCTCGGCTCCGTTAGAAAGCTGGAACGCTGAAATATCGATAGCCCGACCGCGCCCGTGCTCAGAAATTTTGCCCCGGGGTTTGTTGTTCCGCGTCCGGCAGGCGTAATGCGCCGCGACCCGCGACCCACGCAAGCCTCCCTTTTTGGCAAAGGCCGGCTTGGCCGTTCCTTCGACCCATTTCTTGAGAGATTTAGCGGTGACGCAATCCATCACGGCGGCCCTACTTAGACGAACACCGGCGACTGATTGGACCTTAACCGCATCTTCCACGCCACATCCCTTGAGCTTGGGTTTGACGTGTCCAATCGCTTTACCTTGGATAGATCTATCCCCGCAGACAGCGCCTTTTGCCAGCAATGTGCGACGCGCCTTTGCCTTTTTCTCAAGCTTGCGGCTGCGCGACAACGGCCGCACGGATGACCCGATGCCGTTGTCGCGCTTGGCTGCCGTTTCACCTGCTTCACTGCGTGGCGGCGGCGTGATGGTGCCAGACGGGTTCAGCACCACCGCTTTGCTACGTTGCATGGGGCGCAACGAGGTGTCCGGCACCGCATTAGCCGCGCCGGACAATAAAAGACATATCAATGTCAGACGGATCATTTCTTGGCCGGTTGACGCCCAAAGTTCGGGGCGTCCGTATCTTGGCCGGCCTCAATGATACCACGCCTGATCGCGCGGGTCCGGGTGAAATAGGCGTGCAGATGATCGCCGTCACCGGTGCGGATGGCACGTTGAAGGGCGAAAAGCTCTTCGGTAAACCGCCCTAAAATCTCGAGCGTTGCGTCCTTGTTGGTCAGAAACACATCGCGCCACATGGTCGGGTCCGAGGCAGCAATCCGCGTAAAATCCCGAAATCCGGCAGCCGAATATTTGATAACTTCGCTGTCCGTCACGCGGCGCAGATCATCGGCCACGCCCACCATCGTATAAGCAATCAAATGCGGTGCATGGCTGGTCACGGCCAAAACGAGGTCATGATGCTCTGCATCCATTTCCTCGACATTGGCACCCAGCCCTTCCCAAAGATTTCGCAACCGCGCGAGAGCATCCGGATTTGTATCGGGAACCGGCACCAACAGACACCAACGGTTGTCAAAAAGTTCGGCAAAGCCACTGCGCGGGCCAGAATGTTCGGTCCCCGCCAACGGATGTGCTGGAATAAAATGCACGCCTTCGGGCAGCAAAGGCCCGACTTGTGCGATCACGTCGGCCTTGACCGACCCCACATCCGTGACCGTGCAGCCGGGCTTTAGAAACCCGGCCATTTCGGCCGCGACAGATCCCATAACGCCCACTGGAACACAAAGCACGACCAAGTCAGCGTCTTTGACTGCCTTAGCTATCGAATCGCAAACCTCGTCGCACAGGCCAATCTCCCGCGCGGCATCACGCGTTTCGGCGCTGCGTGCAAAGCCGGATACAGTTCCAGCCAGCCCTGCCCGCTTCATTCCCCAAAACATTGAGGACGCGATCAAACCCAACCCGATCAGGGCCACTTTTTCGTAAATCACAGGCATATCAATCGCCCTTAAACTGTCGGATGGCATGAACAACACGGCGGCACGCACTTTCGTCGCCGACAGTGATCCGCAGACAAGTCGGCAGTTTATAGCCTGCAACGCGGCGCACGATCAGCCCTTGCGTTTTTAGGTACTCATCGCAGGCCTCGGCCTCGGTGCGGGACTTGAACCGCGCCAGAATAAAGTTCGCGCAGGATACGTCAGACGGCACGCCGATTTCAGCCAGGGCATCAGCCATCCAGCTTCTCCAACGCGCGTTCTCAACACGACAATGTTCGGCATAGGCAACATCTTTTATAGCGGCCTCAGCAGCGTTTAACCCGGCTTGGGCCAAGTTGAATGGTCCCCGAACGCGGTTCAGCACATCGATAATGTGTGCAGGCCCATAGCCCCAGCCGATCCGCAGACCACCCAAGCCATAAAGCTTGGAAAACGTCCGCGTCATGACGATGTTCTCATGTGCATCAACCAAAGCAGCACCACCATCGTATCCTTCGACATACTCGGCATAGGCACCGTCTAGAACCAAAATCGCCTTCTTGGGAATACCTTTCGCCAGCCGCTCAATCTCGCTTAGACCGATCATCGTGCCCGTCGGGTTGTTGGGATTGGCAATAAAAACCAGCCGCGTTTTATTGGTACATCCCGCCAGCAATGCATCCACATCTGTGACGCGTTCGTTTTCCTTGACCTCAACAGGCGTTGCGCCGTTCGCCAGAGCGGAAATGCGGTACATGCCAAAGCCGTGCTCGGTGTGCAGCACCTCTGTACCCTCACCCGAATACGCCTGACATAAAAATGCGATGATCTCGTCCGATCCCGCCCCGCAAATGATGCGGTCCGCGTCCAGTCCATGCACGTTGGCTATGGCATTGCGCAAACGGCTGTGATCCGACGATGGATACCGGTGCAAATCATAAGACGCATCGCGAAATGCTTTGATCGCGGCATCAGATGGACCCAGCGGGTTCTCATTCGAGCTAAGCTTGATCACGTTTTCAAGCCCGTCCACATGGGACGCCCCACCCTGGTAAAGGTCAATGTCCATGATGCCGGGTTGCGGGCGAATTGCGGTAGTCATCTGTAAAATCTCCTGTCGGGCGGACCATAGACCCGTGCCGTAACCAGCGCCACCTGTGATGTCAGCCCTGCGCCACTTGGCATATGCCCCACGCAAGACCCCTGATCAAACAGAAAAGGGCCGCGCCGGATTTCTCCAGCGCGGCCCCTTGGCAATAGATGTGCGAGGAACCTTAGTTCTTCGCGTAGAATTCGACTACGAGGTTTGGTTCCATCACGACAGGGTAAGGTACATCGCCCAGAGTTGGGGTGCGCACGAATGTCGCCGCCATCTTGGAGTGATCTACATCCATGTAGTCAGGAACGTCACGCTCTGGCAGTTGAGTGGCTTCCAGCAATGCTGCCATCTGCTTTGAACGATCACGTACTTCGATCACGTCGCCTTCTTTTACGCGGTAGGAAGGAATGTTAACCTTCTTGCCGTTAACTTTGACGTGGCCGTGATTCACGAACTGGCGTGCGGCAAATACGGTTGCAACGAACTTGGCACGGTACACGACCGCGTCCAAGCGACGCTCGAGCAGACCAATCAGGTTTTCACCTGTATCGCCTTTTACACGCTCGGCTTCACCGTAAATACGGCGGAACTGCTTTTCGGTCAGGTCGCCGTAGTAGCCCTTGAGCTTCTGCTTGGCGCGCAACTGGATACCAAAGTCGGAAATCTTGCCCTTACGGCGCTGACCGTGCTGACCGGGGCCATATTCACGACGGTTTACTGGGGATTTTGGACGGCCCCAGATGTTTTCGCCCATGCGGCGGTCAATTTTGTGCTTGGCAGCGGTGCGTTTAGTCACGGCTGTTCTCCTTCATAAGGCCCTTGCGGACGGTAAAGGGCGTTGTCCTCTGGCATAAAGCCCGACAGGAATCCCTTTGCAGGGTCCACCAACACCAATGAAGCCGCGCTTATACGAGGGTTTAGCGCGGAGTCAATGCGAGAAGCCTGAATATAGAGAGAAAGGGACTCGCACACCGAAATGTCGCTTTCCCATCAAATTTAAGGATGCATTAACGATTCTGTTAGTAAGTCTGCGACCAACCTTGTTCCGGTACGCGGCTTGCGTCGCAAATGAAACTACTAACACGCCTGCACAGCGTTCAAGGAAAGCCCTCTTGGGGCCGCCAATTTTTTATGCGTTGTCTAAACGGCGCATTCGTTTATCAAGGCGACGGGTAAAAAATAAGAAAAGCAGGCATATGAACGACAATTCCAACGCTTTTGGGCAAACAGCGAGCGCGACATCGGCACGCGACTGGATCAAGGTCCTATCGACATACCGTGATCCGAATGCTGTAAGAAGCACATTTGAACTTGCCGTGACGGTGGTGCCGTTCATTGCTTTGTGGTCGCTGGCGTGGGTTTCATTGTCCATCAACCCTTGGCTAACGCTCGCAATTTCTGCCTGCAACGCAGCTTTTTTGCTGCGCTTGTTTGCGATCCAGCACGATTGCGGGCACTATGCTTTTTATTCAAATCGGTCACTAAGCGACTGGTTGGGCCGGGTTTTGGGTGTTCTGACCTTGACCCCCTATGATGTGTGGAAGCGTTCACATTCGATGCACCACAGCACATCAGGCAATCTGACACGCCGCGGCATTGGCGACATCGACACCCTGACAGTGGCCGAATATCGCGCACTGACCCCAAAGAAACGGCTGTACTACCGTCTCTACCGCCATCCGTTGGTGCTGTTCGGTCTGGGCCCGCTATATCTGTTCTTTATCCAACAGCGGGTTCCCATGGGTCTCACCAAGCATGCACGGTATTGGGTCAGCGCGATGTGCACCAACGCAGCGATTCTCGTCGCCCTATCGGTTGTTTTTTACTTTGGCGGAATCAAACCGATCTTGCTGATCTTCTTGCCAACGACGCTTTTGGCAGCGACCGCTGGCGTTTGGTTGTTCTATGTTCAGCACCAGTTCGAAACGACCCTGTGGGACGTCGACCCCACCTGGGACATTCACGAAGCCGCGCTGAACGGCAGTTCCCATTATAAACTTCCCGCGCCGCTGCAATGGCTTAGCGCAAACATCGGCATCCATCATGTTCACCATCTGTACAGCCGGATCCCCTTTTACCGCTTGCCTGAGGTACTACGAGATCATACCGCCTTGGCGCAGATCAACACCCTTACGCTGCGGGAGAGCTTTGCTAACGCGCGCCTGCATCTATGGGATGAAAGCAGCAAGAAACTGCTGTCATTTGCCCAAGCCAGAAAAGCGAAATAGCGCGCTCCAAACGGCGCACTAAGTCCGCGTCATTGACGCGACCAGATCATGCCGATGGCAGGTGACAATGTGATCATTCACCATGCCCACGGCTTCCATGAACGCATAAACGATTGTTGGACCACAAAATTTGAAGCCCTCTTTCTTAAGGTCTTTTGAGATCTGCGCGGACAATGGCGTTGAGGGCGGCACATCCGCTTGGGTGGCAAAACGGTTTTGCAAAGGTGCCCCACCTACGTATTTCCACAGATAGCTATCAAACCCTTCGCGTTCCTCGATTTTTTGCCAAACGCGGGCGTTCGTAATTGTCGCTTCGATCTTTCCCCGGTGGCGGATGATGCCAGTGTTTTGGAGCAGATCCTCCACTTCCGCGGTTCCCCACTCGGCGATCACATTTGGATCAAACCCTGCGAAGGCCTCTCGAAAATTCTCTCGTTTTTTAAGGATTGTGATCCAGCTCAGGCCCGCCTGAAACCCGTCAAGAACAAGCTTTTCCCAAAGCGCACGGCTGTCATATTCCGGCACTCCCCAGTCAGTATCATGATAATCAAGATAAATCTGTTCCGGACCGGCCCAATTGCAGCGTTGCATAGTCACCCTTTCAACGCCGGCACTGCCCGCGTGTCTCTCAAATCTAAAAATAGTCTCTCATTCGACGTTTAACCCGCGCTTAGCGAAATATCATGCATTAACGCAGCACACTTCGGGTCATAAGGAATCTGCCACGTGCAACAGCGGTCCAAACATCGCTTCGCCAACCTCCCCGAGGGTGGGGACAACCCGCTAGACTACGCCGTCGCGCAACGTGACAAATCCACCATATCAATGGTCCAAGACGCCGTTGATCACAAACAGACATTGATGGCGTATCAACCAATTATACGGGATGTTACCACTGGGAAAGTCGCCTTTTACGAGGGACTTATCCGTGTGCTGGACCCAACGGGCCGCGTCATACCGGCACGGGAATTCATGCCAGTCGTTGAAACCACCCAGCTTGGCCGCCAGATTGACGTTCTTTCTTTGCGAGCCGGCATGATGGCACTGCAAGGCAATCCCGAATTGCGCATCTCAATTAATATGTCCGCGCGTTCGATCGGGTTCAAAGCTTGGACAACCATGATGAACCGCTGGATCTCACGTGACGAGACTATTGGCGAGCGCCTGATTCTCGAGATCAGCGAACAATCAGCTATGTTGATGCCCGAACTTGTCGCAGACTTTATGAAACGCATGCAAGACAAGGGCGTGTGCTTTGCGCTCGACAACTTTGGGTCGGGGTATACTGCGATCCGCTACTTCAAAGATCTCTACTTCGACATCCTGAAAATCGACGGTCAATTTACGCGCGGCATCGCACTGAACCCCGAAAACCGTGCGCTGATCACTGTAATGGTGTCGATTGCTGAGAACTTTGACATGGTGACAGTAGCCGAACAGGTTGAAAATAAAGAAGATTGCGAGGTACTGCGCGAGGCGGGGGTCGATTGCCAGCAGGGATATCTGTTCGGTGGACCAACCACCCGGCCCTATTGGGACACCAAGCCAGAGAACCGTAAATCCGGATAGGCCATACGTCGAGATTGCCGCATGTGCCGCGATGCGATATGTGCGGTCCCCAGAAGACTAGGGGATCGCGAATGCATCGCGATAAGAAACCCGTCGGTCAATAACCTAAGGGAATACACATGACGAATGTTGTCATCGCATCCGCAGCACGCACAGCCGTGGGTAGCTTTAACGGATCTTTTGCAAATACACCTGCCCACGATATGGGCGCTGCGGTCCTGAAAGAGATCGTCGCGCGCGCAGGTATTGATGCGTCAGAGGTTTCTGAAACTATTCTGGGTCAGGTTTTGACAGCTGCGCAGGGGCAGAACCCTGCACGTCAGGCACATGTCAACGCTGGATTGCCAATCGAATCTGCAGCTTGGTCGATCAATCAGGTGTGTGGTTCAGGCTTGCGTGCCGTAGCATTGGCCGCGCAGCACATTCAACTGGGCGACGCCGATATCGTGGCTGCTGGTGGTCAAGAAAACATGTCGATGAGCCCCCATGCACAGAATCTGCGCCCGGGCCAGAAAATGGGCGACCTGCAGTTCATAGATACTATGATCAAAGACGGCCTTTGGGACGCCTTCAACGGTTATCACATGGGTCAAACAGCAGAAAATGTTGCTGAGAAATGGCAAATCAGCCGCGATGCACAGGACGAATTCGCGGTTCGTTCCCAAAACAAGGCCGAGGCCGCGCAAAAAGCTGGCAAATTCGCGGATGAGATCGTGGCCTACACAATCAAAACCCGCAAAGGTGAAACGGTTGTAGATAGCGACGAATACATCCGCCACGGCGCGACCATGGAAGCGATGCAAAAGCTGCGCCCTGCCTTCACCAAAGATGGTTCGGTCACAGCGGCTAACGCGTCGGGCCTGAACGATGGTGCTGCCGGTGCATTGCTGATGTCGGCCGACAACGCTGAAAAGCGTGGCATCACGCCACTTGCGCGCATCGCATCCTATGCGACTGTTGGCCTTGACCCGACCATCATGGGTGCCGGGCCAATTTATGCGTCCCGCAAAGCACTGGAAAAAGCGGGTTGGAAGCCCGAAGATCTGGATTTGGTCGAAGCGAACGAGGCTTTTGCCGCACAGGCTTGCGCCGTGAACAAAGAGATGGGTTGGGACCCTGAGATCGTGAACGTCAACGGTGGCGCGATTGCGATCGGTCACCCAATCGGTGCTTCTGGTGCGCGGATCCTGAACACGCTGTTGTTTGAAATGCAGCGTCGCGGTGCGAAGAAGGGTCTTGCAACCCTATGCATCGGCGGCGGCATGGGCGTCGCAATGTGCCTTGAGCGCCCATAAGCAGACCACGCACGGCGCATTTTGGTGCGCCGTGCACATTTCTATGAAATCATTTGCCAAAAAACGCGGCCAAAGCGGTTGCAAATACCACAAGTCCTGTCTTATCTATTTCTGACGTAATAAAATTGCGCAACTGTTATCAAAAACGAAATAACGTTGCCTTAAGGGAGAGGATCACCATGTCACGTGTCGCACTTGTGACCGGAGGTAGCCGTGGAATTGGCGCCGCCATTTCAACAGCACTCAAGGACGCCGGCTATACCGTCGCCGCCACTTACGCGGGCAACGATGAGGCCGCTGCAAAATTTACTGAAAGTACCGGTATCAAGACCTATAAATGGAACGTCGCAGATTACGACGGTTCCAAGGCCGGGATTGCAAAGGTCGAATCAGATCTTGGCCCAGTTGAAGTTATTGTTGCCAACGCAGGCATCACGCGAGACGCGCCTTTCCACAAAATGACTCCAGATCAATGGCACGAGGTCGTCAACACCAACCTGACGGGCGTGTTCAACACAATTCACCCGATCTGGCCCGGCATGCGTGAACGCAAATTTGGACGTATCGTGGTTATCAGCTCAATCAACGGTCAAAAGGGCCAATTTGCGCAGGTCAACTATGCCGCGACCAAAGCCGGCGATCTGGGCATCGTGAAATCCCTCGCACAGGAAGGCGCACGTGCAAACATCACGGCCAATGCTATTTGCCCGGGCTATATCGCCACTGACATGGTCATGGCCGTACCTGAAAAAGTGCGCGATTCGATTGTTGCGCAAATCCCGACAGGTCGTCTGGGCGAACCAGAAGAAATTGCACGCGCGGTTCTGTTTCTGGTTGCGGATGATGCCGGATTCATCAATGGCTCCACGATCTCGGCGAATGGCGCGCAGTACCTCGTCTGATCTGACCGCCACCTAATTTGCGAAAGGCCAGTGCTGAAAAGCATTGGCCTTTCGTCTCTATTTTACAGTTCGGCGAGCGCGCTTTGCCGAACCAAACAGCCATTCCCAAAATTCATGCGTTGCACGCGCCCGTGCGCGATGGGCCTCTTCCATAGCATTTCGGGCGGCACGGCTTGTTGTTGCTTCGATCATTTTCATATTCCATCTATCAAGTATTTCTATTCTGTGCCTAAGATGGGCCTATAAGAACATCTGCACAAACGAGACTTTCTTTAGCTCGAACAAGAATTACTTAACTGACATGTCTGAAAGACTGCCCCCACTGACCGCATTGCGAGCATTTGAAGCTGCCGCAAGACACCTTTCGTTTGCATCAGCTGCAGCGGAGTTGAACGTCACACCTGCTGCGCTTAGTTTCCAAATCAAATCCCTTGAGGCGCATTTCGGCGCGCCGCTTTTCCGGCGTCTCAATCGCGCAGTAGAATTGACTGAGGCAGGGACCGCCCTTGCCCCGGGTGCCACAGACGGGTTTCAAACGCTGGCCGCCGCATGGCGGGCCGCCCAACGCACCCAAGACCACCAGTCACTAACAGTAACCGCAGGCCCCGCGTTTACGGCCAAATGGCTGGCCCCACGGTTTTACGACTTCGCGCAAACTCATCCCGAGATTGAACTGAGATTTTCAGCGTCGCTGCGTCAGATGGACTTTGCTCGTGACAATATTGATGTGGCGATCCGATTTGGTACTTCGGTTGATCCTGAACTTTACGCCCTCCCCCTAGCTGAGGAGTGGGTAACACCGGTCATGACACCCGAAATGGCAAAGCGATATCCTACGCCAGACAGCCTGCGAGATGCGCCTTTGATCATCGACGAATCGATCGCATTTCTAGACCCGCCGACGAATTGGGATAGCTGGTTTACCGCCATGGGGCTTGCAGCACCCACCATGCAAGGCCCCCACTTTTCGCAGGCAGATCATGCAACCGATGCCGCGTTGTCCGGTGCAGGCGTCGTCTTGGGCAGACGGGCGTTGGTAATCAAGGATCTCGCCGAAGGGCGTCTTTTAGCCCCCTACAACGCAGCGCTTGCGACAGGTGCGCGGTTCTGGTTTCTTTGCCCAAAGGCGGCACAAGATCGCCCACAAATCGTGGCGTTTAAGGAATGGATCATGCGCGAAATTGACAAAACATCGGACATCGCTGACAGCATTCGAATCATTTCCAGACATCCCGTATGACGCGGTCGCGCGCCACATTGGTTGGGTTTGTCGCGGTTCTTTTATGGTCGCTACTTGCCCTTTTCACTGTCGGCACTGCACCTACACCGCCTCTGCTTTTGAATACTTTGTGTTTTTTGGTCGGTGGCGTGTTGGGGCTGTTTTGGTGCATTGCAACCGGTACCCTTGGCACCCTCCGAACGGTACCACTGCGAATCTATATTTTTGGGATTGCAGGTCTTTTCGGGTATCACGCATTATATTTTTCGGCCCTCCGTCTCGCCCCCGCAGCCGAGGCTGGATTAATCGCGTATCTTTGGCCTTTGTTGATCGTTGTTTTTTCTGGCCTGTTACCCGGTGAGATCTTACGCAGGGGGCATATAATTGGCGCGGCCCTGGGCTTTGCAGGAGCAGCGCTCATTATCTCGAACGGGTCGGGCGGCTTCCAGTCGCAGTACCTGCCGGGGTATCTACTTGCGATCTGCTGCGCCCTGACATGGTCGGGCTATTCGTTGATGTCGCGTCGTATCGGCACGGCACCAACGGCAAGCGTCGTGGTGTTCTGTCTGGGCACAGCGGCGCTGTCCCTGCCCCTGCATCTGCTGTTCGAAGAGACAATTTTGCCCGCAACAGCAATCGGCTGGGCCAGCATCGCAGGACTGGGCCTGGGACCTGTCGGGTTGGCCTTTTATGTTTGGGATGTCGGGGTTAAACGCGGCGATATTCAACTATTGGGCACCAGCTCTTATTTGGCCCCTTTGCTATCAACGCTTATTTTGGTGGTTTCACGTGTCACGCCTGCCAAACCTGTCTTGTTTTGGGCGGCTGCGCTGATCACTGGCGGCGCTCTTTTTGCAGCGCGCGCCAGCTATGGTAAGTCTAGCTTAAAATCTTAAGCGGACAGTCTGGTAATCTCTTCCTTCAGTCGAAGCTTTTTCTTTTTCATCGTCGCAACCTTCAGATCGTCGATGCCCGGGGACCGCTGTGCCTTTTCTACAGCGTCGCTCACCGCCGAATGTTTCCGTTTCAAAGCTTCAAGATGCGCGTCAAATGCCACTTAACTCTCCTTTTTTTGAATGTTGCGTAGCTTGAGTGAACCACGAAAGGATTCACCTGTCACGCGGCAGCGCAGCAAATCTCCCAACAAGTTTAAAGATCGGCCGGTTAATGCCTAAAACGGCAGCGCGGCACCGTCGCGCAGCACCGCGCGGATCGCAGGCACATAGCTGTCCCCATCCGCTACATGCACAGCGCCTTCGTGCATGATCATCGGAGCACACAGTCGAAACGCCCCGCGCCCGCTTTTGCGCGCCCGCAAGATAATCAATTCGGCCATGCGACCCGTACGGGGGGCGATCGGCAGCACCTCGATGCTGCCCATATCATGCGGCAAGGCGCGGATCAGATCAGGAAGCCGCTCAGCGCGGTGAATGAAATGCGCCTGCCCTTTCGGGGCCAACCGCTTGGCCGCAATCTCGACCCATTTGGCCAGCGGGGTCTGTTCACCCATTGCAGTTTCACGGGCGCTGTCCAAGGACGCAATAGAGGCCCCACGATCAAAATACGGGGGGTTCGCCAGCACGTGGTCAAATTGACGCTGCCGCAGCGTCAACGGCATCGCAGAAAGATCAGCTTCGAAGACCTCGAACGCGGTATGGTTGCGGCGGGCGAGCTTGGCATAGGCGGGCTGCACCTCGACCCCGGTCAGGGTCAGCCCGGATACCCGCGCGCCCAGACACAAGGACGCCGCACCGACCCCACAACCCAATTCCAACACTCGCTGTCCGGCCTGCGCAGGCACCGTCGCAGCCAACAAAACAGGGTCAACTCCAGCCCTGTACCCCTTGCGGGGCTGCCACAGGTGCAGCTTGCCCCCCAGAAAGGCATCATGGGTCAGATCATCAGGGTCAAAACTGTGCACGGGGTCAGTCTGGCAGTCCGGTTGGGATGTCGTTGTCGCGCAAAACCCGCAGGGCGGCGCTGTGTTTATCCTCATGAACCATCAACCTACGGGGAAATATTCCAATACCGCCTTCAAGCACGCTCATATTTACGTCCAATGGAAAGCAGTCTATATCCTCGCCCTGAAGAAGGGCGCTGGCAAAAGCGATGATCGTCGGGTCAGTTGTGCGCAAAAGTTCCTTCATAACAGAGATGTAAGTGCAATCGCCCAAGATTGTCGAGCCTTTCAGAGGGGGTCATGTAAATGAAGATGGACATAAGTCAAAAACCACATGACCGTATGGCTAGCTATCTTGCCGCCGATATGATGGCTGTGAATGACCTGATCCGCGACCGTATGGCATCCGAACATGCGCCCCGCATCCCCGAAGTCACGGCACATCTTGTCGAGGCTGGCGGCAAACGTTTGCGCCCGATGCTGACTTTGGCTGCGGCCCATATCTGCGGCTATGGTGGTCCCTATCACGTGCATCTTGCCGCCACGGTTGAGTTTATCCATACCGCAACGTTGCTACATGATGATGTAGTCGACGAAAGCGGCCAGCGGCGCGGACGCCCCACGGCGAACCTGCTGTGGGACAATAAGTCGTCTGTGCTGGTTGGCGACTATCTGTTTGCACGCAGTTTTCAATTGATGACCGAGACGAACAACATGCGCGTGTTGGCGATCTTGTCCAATGCATCGGCAACTATTGCGGAAGGCGAAGTCCTGCAACTGACGGCGGCGCAGAACCTTGCCACTGACGAATCTGTGTATCTAAAGGTCGTACGCGGCAAGACGGCCGCACTGTTTTCCGCCGCGACCGAGGTTGGCGGCGTGATCGCTGGTGCTCCAGCCGCCCAGATCAAGGCGCTGTATGACTATGGGGATGCGTTGGGGATTGCATTTCAGATCGTCGATGATCTGCTGGATTATCAAGGCGATGCACAGGCCACAGGCAAAAACATTGGCGACGACTTCCGCGAAAAGAAACTGACGCTACCCGTGATCAAGGCCATCGCAAAATCTGATGCCGAGGAACACGCATTTTGGATCCGCACAATCGAAAAGGGGCGTCAGGAGGATGGTGATTTGGATCACGCCCTAGCCCTGCTGAACAAGCATGACACGCTAAACGCGACCAAGTCGGATGCGTTGGAATGGGCTGCCCAGGCAAAGGCTGCCTTGCACGCGCTTCCCGATCACGAGCTTCGTGAAATGCTGCACGACCTTGCGGATTATGTTGTGGCGCGAATTAACTAATAACCTCTGCGGCAGCGACCCACCAATCGGGGTGCGCTCGGTCAATCCGCGCGGCCGCATGGTTTGCTGCATCCTCGGTCCCATAGAGGCCAAAGCAGGTTGCGCCAGACCCTGACATCCGTGCCAAAAGCGCATCGTCAAGCGCCCCAAGGCACGCCGCGATTTCGGGAACAATCTCCAGCGCAGGTGCCTCGAGGTCATTGCGCTGCAGACCCAGCCAAGCGGCAAAAGCCTGTGAGGTGTCAAAAACGGGAAGCGTGTCGGGCATCGGTGGGTTCTCTTTCGACCTCAGTCTACTGAATACATCTGGCGTTGAGACCGATTTGTTCGGATTGACCAGCACCAGCCAACACGGCGGGAGTGTTCCAACTTTGGTCAGCGTTTCACCTACGCCGCGCATCCGCTGAGGGGTGTCATGCAGACACACGGGCACATCAGCGCCCAATAGGGTAACATCCGCAGGGATCGGCAAACGCCAATGTTGGCTCAGCAGCTTTAGGGCCGTTGCAGCATCCGCTGATCCGCCGCCAATGCCCGCTGCTGCTGGCAGCACCTTGGTCAAATGCAGACGCGCACCACGTGTACCGCCTTCATCCAACAGCCGTGCGGCGCGGATGACAAGATTCCGGTCATCGAGTGGCGCAGCATTCGCGTAGGGACCGTCGATAAATAATTCGAGTTCATCTGATGGTGCGACACTAATCATGTCGCCCACTGCCGCACGGACCACCAGACTGTCCAGCAGGTGATATCCGTCGGCGCGCTGCCCTGTTACATGCAATGTCAGGTTAACCTTGACCCAGGCTGGCACCGAACTGGCCAAACCAAGCGCCGCGCTGTTCGTGCGCATCAGTCTGCCGTCACCTTGACCAAAGGTGCGGCACCCTCTTCCTTAAGGACAGCATCCAACCCGACCTCAAGCTTTCGGCGCATCCGGTCAGGGTCTGCTTCGCTGTCAGCATCTTCGGGGTCCACAAACGACAGCGCCCGGCGCCACTGGAATTCAGCCTCGCGTTCGCGACCGACAGCCCAATAGACATCGCCCAAATGGTCGTTCACCACCGGATCGATGGCAACCAGCTCCACTGCCCGCTCCATCTGCGAAACCGCTTCTTCGTAGCGACCAAGGCGATACAAGACCCAGCCGAGTGAATCGACAATGTATCCCGATCCCGGGCTGGCCCCAACAGCGCGTTCAATCATATTCAGCGCTTCGTCCAGATTGCGGCCCTGTTCGACAAGCGAATACCCCAGATAGTTTAACACCTGCGGCTGGTCCGGATTGATCGCCAGCGCCGACCGGAAGTCCGCCTCAGCCTTGTCCAGATCGCCAGCGCGTTCCTCTGAAATGCCGCGGGCATAGAAAAGCACCCACCGCTGCGGGTTCGTTTCTACGGTCAGTTCAATCGCTTTATCATAAGATTCGATTGCGGCTTTGAATTTATCTTCAGCACGTAGCGCATCGCCTAGGGCTGAATGGACCGACGGCAATCCACCATGGCTGCGGGTCAGTTGCTGCAAAACCTCGATAGCCTGTTCGGGTCGACCGGATCGACGCAAGGCGGCAGCACGGCCTAATTCTGCCGCATGATAGGCCGGATTATTGGCAGGTACATTTGCAAGCTCGCCAATCGCGAGGTCATATTGCCCAAGAGTTTCAAGCAGGTCTGCTGTAAGCAGCAATGCGTCAATGTGGTTCGGGTTCAAATATTGCGCGATCCGTGCGTACAGCAGCACATAGTAGTCACCTGCGGATTCACTGCGCAAAACCGCTGCAAAGGTAAAAAACACCTCGGCAATGCCGGCTTTGGCGTCGTCGATTTGCGTAAATTTGATCGCCTCATCGCCTTCAAGCGCCTGGTTAAGCGCTTGGAGTTCGGGATCAGCAATCCCGCTAAAGCTGGATTTTAGCAGGTCAAGCGCCTGATCCTTGCGGTCCAGCTGCCCTAGAATTTCGGCCCGTGCGATCACTCCGCGGCGCGTTTGTCCGGCGACCCCGGCCTTGTTGGAGGCAAAGATGTCCTCGGCCCCTTCAAAATCCCCTACCGATGCCAGCGCCAGCGCTTTGTGATACATCACAAACCCTTGCATTCCGGCCTCTTGGCTTAACGCGTCAAATTTAGCGACAGCTTGCGTCATGTCTCCTTTGCCAACGTATGACCACGCCTTGACCAAACCATCGACCCACGGACCTATACCGGCCTCGTCGCCTGCTTGTGCCAACAATCCGTCATAGTTGCCCTGCTGCGCCATGTCTGCGGTAGTCACCAAATAAGCAACTTGCGAATTCTGATTTTTCGCAGCTAAAACTTTGGCCAGCGGAACCGCCTTGGCGATATTGCCCAAGGATAGATTGGCAAGGATCGTGCTTTCCAGCAGTTCATTGTTCATGCTGTCGCGCGCCAGCGCCCGGCCATAGTATTCAGCGGCCTCTGCAAAATCGCTGCGCACGGCGGCGTGACGCCCGGCCAGATACGCACCCGACACTGATTGCGCGCCAACGGGCAGCGCACTCGTCACTCCAAGAGCGATGACACTGGCAGAAAACAACAGGTTACGGATCATATGTGCAGGCCTTATCTTGTTTGTATTAACGCTATCAGGTTCACCCCCAAGCGCAATGGCACCCCGCCCCCCAAGCACGCGACCGTGAGCAGTAATCTGCCCGTTCTATAACGAAAAAAGGCGCGCCGCAGCACGCCTTTTCATGTTTTCGTAAAAGCATCGTTTACATATTCGGATAATTCGGCCCGTCACCGCCCTGCGGCGTGGTCCAAACGATATTCTGCGACGGGTCTTTGATATCGCAGGTTTTGCAATGCACGCAGTTTTGGAAGTTGATCACGAACCGGGGGTCCTTGCCCTCTTCCTCAACGAATTCGTATACACCTGCGGGGCAGTACCGCGCGGAAGGGCCTGCATAGACTGGCAAGTTGACCTTCACCGGTATGGACGGGTCTATCAGCTTTAGGTGTGCAGGTTGGTTTTCATCGTGGTTCGTGAATGAAAACGCAACGTTGGTCAGGCGGTCAAAGCTCAACTTTCCATCGGGCTTTGGATAGTCGATCTTTTTGTGATCGGCGGCTTTCTCGGTCGCTTCGGCATCGGATTTCCCGTGGCCAAGTGTACCAAGCAGGGAAAAGCCCAATGTGTTGGTCCACATGTCAAAGCCGCCCACCGCAAGCGATGTCATCAGGCCGTATTTGCTCCACAGTGGTTTGACATTGCGGACTTTCTTCAGGTCCTTGCCGATCTCGCCGCCGCGCACGTCTTCTTCATAGGCGGTCAACTCGTCACCGGATCGGCCCGCTTGGATGGCGTCAAATGCCGCCTCGGCTGCAGCTTTGCCGGACAGCATCGCGTTGTGGTTACCCTTGATCCGCGGGACGTTGACCATGCCGACAGAACAACCCAGCAGCGCCACACCGGGTGCGACCATCTTGGGCATCGACTGGTAACCACCTTCGGTGATCGCCCGCGCGCCATATGCAACGCGCTTGCCGCCTTTCAGCAGCTCGGCAACCATGGGGTGATGTTTGAACCGCTGGAATTCCATGTAAGGGAATACATGCGGATTCTTATAACCCAAGTGCACAACAAAGCCGACATAGACCTGATTGTTTTCAATGTGATAAATGAACGAACCGCCACCCGCATTCTTGTTCAAAGGCCAGCCCATCGTGTGGGTCACAGTGCCTTCTTTGTGCTTGGCCGGGTCGATTTCCCAGATTTCTTTCATGCCAAGGCCGTATTTCTGCGGCTCTTTGCCAGCCTCCAGATCGTATTTCGCGATCACCTGCTTTGACAAGCTGCCGCGCACGCCTTCGGACAGGAAGACGTACTTGCCGTGCAGCTCCATACCCGGCTCATAGCTGTCGCCCTTGGTGCCATCAGAGTTAATTCCGAATTCACCAGCAACAACACCTTTGATCTCGCCGTTCTCGCCATACACCAGTTCGGAACAGGACATGCCGGGGAAAACCTCGACGCCCAGTTCTTCGGCCTGTTCGGCCATCCAGCGGCAAACGTTCCCCATCGATACAATATAGTTGCCGTGGTTGTTCATCAGCGGCGGCATGGGAAAGTTAGGCACGCGAATTTTGCCCGCTTCGCCCAGCATGTAAAAGTTGTCTTCCTTGACCTCGACCTTGATCGGCGCGCCTTTTTCTCTCCAGTCAGGCATCAAAGCGTCCAGACCGATCGGATCCAACACAGCACCGGACAGGATATGCGCCCCGACTTCGGACCCCTTTTCCAGCACGACTACGTTGCAGTCAGCATCAAGCTGTTTCAAACGGATCGCGGCAGACAGGCCCGCAGGACCAGCGCCAACAATAACGACGTCATATTCCATTGTTTCGCGTTCAACTTCGGCCATTTGGGGCTCCTCTTCGGGCAGAAAATGGGTTTGGATTTGGCTAAACCAGCGCGACTTGCTTTGCAATCGCGACACAACGTTAAAATGAAAGTCGCGACAGTTTCGTACCTATTTTAGGTCCGTATCGTCATAATCTTTCGTCTTGCTGCGTACTAGGCATGTCGGCGGCACACTGAATTTCATCAAATGCCTATCGGCAGAGTTTAGCAAGGTCCCGAACACTCGCCTCTTGCAATCGGCCTCTACTTTGGGTCAGGTAAGAACCAATTCAAATCGGTTGCACCCTCAGGCTTGGTCTGGGGCTGTGACCCTCATTGCGTGGACGACCCAATGGAAAAAATCCCGATGACCCGCGCCGGTCACACTGCTTTGGAAATTGAACTAAAGCATCTTAAGACGGTTGAACGTCCTGCAATCATCAAGGCGATTGCCGAAGCGCGCGAGCATGGTGATCTGTCCGAAAACGCCGAATACCATTCTGCCAAGGAAAAGCAGTCCTTTATTGAAGGACGCGTGAAAGAGTTGGAAGGCGCGATTTCGCTGGCCGACGTGATTGATCCGTCAAAAATGTCCGGTACAATCAAGTTCGGTGCCAAGGTCACATTGGTAGACGAAGACACCGAAGAAGAAAAAACCTATCAGATTGTTGGTGAATACGAGGCCAACATTGAAAAAGGTCTTTTGAACATCAAATCCCCTATTGCCCGTGCGCTGATCGGCAAAGAAGAAGGCGACAGCGTTGCAGTGCGCACACCGGGGGGTGAAAAATCGTATGAGGTTCTCAAGATCATTTACGCTTGATCTAAGGTTTCCAGCATGACCGAAAATGTGCCTGCCAAATCTCCACGGCCGAAACCGCAGCGCCAACCTGCGCGCTCGACCCCTTTTGGCATCTACTCGCGTCCAAACGATAAAGGTATTTCCAGCATCGAAATTATTGCCATCGCGCTAAGTGCGCTTTGGCTTTTGGGCTCTGCCATTTTCTTTTTGGCGCAACCCTCTGAATCGGCACCCGATGCGGCGGATAGCGGTCTGAGATTTCTAATGACCATGCTGGCGATATTCATGCCCGTTGCGATGATTTGGGTCGCGGCCACAGCCGCAAGGGCCAGCCGCGTCATGCGCGAAGAAAGCCAGCGTTTGCAGGCCGCAATTGACGCCATTCGCCAAGCCTATATTGCCCAGCAGCAAGGCAAGACCTTTGAGGCAGACGCCTCGGTTAACCGCAAACTGGACGAAATCGCCGCCGCCGCCCGCAAAACCGAGACGGCGCTAGCAACGTTTCATACGCGTCGCGATTCAGCGCCGCGTGCCGCAGCCCCTGCACCGGTGCCGGTTCTTTCGGATGACCAAGCTATCCTCGCTCTTGGGACGCAAGCCAGCGATATGGCCCCCGCCCTGTCACACGACGATTTCATTCGCGCGCTGAATTTCCCCGAAACGGCAGAAGACACGGAAGGTTTCGCTGCCCTTCGAAAAGCCTTGAAAGACCGCAGTGCGTCGCAATTAGTGCAGGCCGCCCAAGACGTGCTGACCCTGCTAAGCCACGATGGCATCTACATGGACGACTTGCGCCCTGACCGTGCCCGCCCCGAAGTCTGGCGCGAATTTGCACAGGGGGCCCGCGGACGCACAATTGCGGCCCTTGGCGGCGTGCGTGATCGCTCTTCCCTTGCGCTAACCAACGCGCGGATGAAGCAGGATCCGATCTTTCGGGATGCAGCCCACCATTTCTTGCGTCGCTTTGACCGCGCATTCGCCGGTTTCGAAGCACAGGCATCCGATGGTGAAATTTCTGCGCTTGCCGAAACACGCACGGCACGTGCGTTCATGCTGCTCGGCCGTGTCGCAGGCACCTTTGACTAGGGCTATTGCCTTGATTTCCTAAATTCCGAATGATCCGTAGGGGATGAACCGCACCAGATCGCCGGGGCGCACGTGCACCGCTGCGTCTGGCAGTTCGACCAACCCTTCTGCCCAGCTTAGCCCGCTGATCCGGCCAGACCCTTCGGATGCGAACACCTCGACCTGACCGTCACGTAATCGGGCGCGCAAAAATTCGCGTCGGCCCGGTTTCTTGCGCTTTTCAAACGCCGCTGGCACATTGAAACCTTGAGGCGTGGTCCATTCCTGCCCTGACATCACTGACAACGCTGGCCGTGCAAAGATCAAGGTGCAGATCATTGCTGCGACCGGGTTGCCGGGCAAACCAAACACGGGCATGCCTTGCCACATGCCAAGGGCCAAGGGCCGCCCCGGCTTGACCGCAATCCGCCAAAGCGACAAGGCACCAGCTTCTTCCAGCAGGGCTGAAACGTGATCTTCGTCCCCAGCCGACGCGCCGCCGCTGGTCAAAATCGCATCCACCCGACCTTGGGCATCATCCAGTCGAGCGCATAAAGCCGCGCGGTCATCGCCCACATGACCCAGATCGACAGCGTGATGCCCGAACTGGGCGATCAGCGCCAAAAGCATTGGCCGGTTCGCGTCGTAAATCTGCCCATCCGCTGCGACCTCGCCGGGTTGTACAATCTCGTCGCCAGTCGAAATCACGCCAACGCGCAAAGGCCGATACACGCTGAGCGTGGCATTTCCTGTCGCCGCCATCAGCGCCAGATCGGCTGCCGTTACACGCCGCCCCGCAGCTGTGGTCACTTGGCCTTGTGTTATGTCCTCGCCCGCTTGGCGGGTGTTTGCCCCTGCTTTAATCGGACCGTTGAAATGCACTGTGCCGGATTCTATCCTGACGTCCTCTTGCAACACCACCGTTTCAACGCCTGCAGGCAAGGCAGCCCCGGTCAGGATACGGATTGCCTGCCCTTCAGGCACAATCCCTGGCGCATCCCCAGCAGCCGCCCGACCAACGGCTAAAGGCAGTCGATGCGGTCCGTCGCCACGCCCACCTGCAAAACCATAGCCATCAACGGCTGTGTTGGGCAGTGGCGGGTTCGCGCGTTTTGCGATCACGTCTTGCGCCACAACACGCCCCAACGCATCCCCAAGACCAATTGTTTCAACCGAGACGACGCGCGATAATCTTGAACGCAGCAACGACAGCGCCTCGTCCACCGGCGTCCAATGCACGCCGGGTGGCAGGGCAAAACAATCGTTGCGCAGGGGCGGTGCCGCCATCATGCAGTCCTCAAAACCAAGTCCGAAAATCCAGCCTTCTTCGGCGGCGGTCACATCAAGTATTTCTGCCAGAGCAGCGTCAGACAATCCGCTGACCTGCCTTGCGATTTCCTGCACTTGCCACGCGTCCTTGATCATCCCCTCCGGCGCTGCGCCAACCGTGAGCGGGGGCCAGATCTCAATGAACGTAACTGGCGTGTTCAGCGGTTCGAACGGCCAAACGCTGATCTGGCCCTGAAACCGGTTTCGAAGTCGCGACAGTACTGGCAGGCCCATGAACACCTGCGAACCCACGGCACCTGCTCCGGCCAATTGCCAACAGGTGAACGCGCCCTTGGCTTGGGTTTCCGATTGGCGTTCTTCCGGAAATGGATTCGCATACTCGGCCTTTGTACGCGGCAGTCCGGGAACGTCACGCTTGGGCAATTCATTGGCCCAAAATGGGCCACGCCCATCACCAAGTCCTAGGTTCAGCTCTCCTGCCAGATCAAAACGGTTGTTAGATTTAGGCGTGTCCTTGATCCGCGCCTCAAACCAGTCCCAAAGTGTCAGCGGATCACTATCGCCGGTCAAAGCCTCGGCAAAACCGGCGGGGTAGCCAAACGGAAAGTCGAACCCGATCATGACGCGGCGGTCAGCCTCGGTCTCGGCCTTTATCAGATCGGCAATCCACGCTTCGGCCACGATCCTGTTGCGCAAATAAACTGGATCTAGGGTTTGACCCTCACGATTGATCCCTGCCCAAATCGCATCCTTGCGGGGGCGTGCGCCGGTATCGTTGCCGCCCGACCAGTCAATCATCACAATTGTGTCGAACGCCGTCAAAGCCCGACCTCGGCCAAGATGAAATCCACAATCGCTGCTGTGTCATTCAAATCAAACACCGGCCGGTCCAACGTCAAAGGTGTGTCGCTGGCCACAGCCCTGATTGTCGCGTCACCCGGCGCGATCAATGCGTTTCCCGTCTCGGCCCGATGCGCCTCTATCTTGGGGTGCACGTCGCGCTTATAGCCTTCGATCAATACCAGATCGACAGGGCTTAACCGAGCCAGCAGTGTTTCCAATGTGGGTTCGTCCTCGTCGCGCAACTCCTGCATCAACGCGACCCGATTACGCGAAGCCAGCAAAACCTCGCGGGCTCCGGCGACGCGGTGCCGATGGCTGTCCTTGCCCGGATGGTCCACCTCGAACGAGTGGTGGGCATGTTTCACCGTCGACACGCTAAAGCCACGGTTTGTAATCTCGGCGACCAGCCTTTCCATCAGACCGGTCTTGCCCGCATTTTTCCACCCTGTGACGCCGTAAACCCTCATAGCATGCCTTCGGCTTTTTTCAGGTCATCTGGTGTGTTGACGTTGAAAAACGCTGCCTCGTGCGGGAACAGCGCTTCGCGGCCCTGATGCTGCTGGGTCCACATGACCACCTTGCGCAGCCCGCCGTTCAGCGCGGCACGCAGATCATCGCGCAAGGCAACGGGCCAAAGGCCAAATGTCGGGTGGCGGGCAGTGCCCCGTGTTGCATCAGGCGTTGACGCGAGAACCAGCGGATGGGTCATTCCCTCGCTTTCCAGCAGCAGCCGTGGCACCAAATCGCCGGGAAAAAACGGCGTGTCCGCAGCGGCAGTCACAATCGTATCCGCCCCCCGCACAGCAGCCCAATCCATCCCTGCAAGAACCCCCGCCAAGGGGCCAACAAACCCATCGATACTGTCGGGCAGGACCGGCAAATTAAGGGCGTCAAACCGGGTGGCATCGCCATTGGCATTTAACGCCAGCTCAGCGACTTGAGGAGAAAGTCGCTCTACCACATGGGACAGCAATGTTCGGCCGCCAAGCATCAACAATCCCTTATCTCCGCCGCCCATGCGCGTGGCTTGCCCGCCTGCCAGAATGACGCCAAGTGGTTGTTTCATTCTGATCCCTTTCGACCTGCGCGTTTCGGCTCATCCACAATCAAATCGGGGTCAGCGTCACGCACAAGACGGTCTTCGCCAGCAAGGCAGATAAAGCGTTTGCCCTTCATCCGACCAATCAACGTCAGCCCCACTTGGTTCGCAATCTCGACGCCCCATGCGGTGAAACCGGATCGCGATGCCAGCACCGGTATACCCATCATCGCGGTCTTGATCACCATCTCCGAGGTCAGACGCCCCGTGGTATAAAGGATCTTGTCGTCCGCACGTACATTTTCAGACAGCATCCAGCCTGCAATCTTGTCGACTGCGTTGTGACGCCCGACATCTTCCATATAGACCAATGGCTTGTCTCCTTGGCACAGAATGGTCCCATGGATGGCCCCCGCCTCAAGATACAGGCTGGGCGTACGGTTTATTTGCGCGCTCAGGCGGTAAAGCCACGAGGTATGCACCGGTGTCGCGGGTAGGCTAACGCCCTCCAGCCCTTCCATCATATCACCAAATACCGTGCCAACAGCGCAGCCGCTGGTTCGGGTCTTCTTGCGCATCTTGTCTTCGTAATCGGTCTTGCGGGCGGTGCGGACCACGACAACCTCTAGGTCTTCGTCATAGTCAACGCGGGTGATTTCCTCGCCGTCGCGCAACATGCCCTGATTGCGTAGAAACCCTAGCGCCAGATATTCAGGATAGTCGCCGATGGTCATCGCAGTAACAATTTCCTGTGAATTCAGAAAAATCGTCAGCGGGCGCTCTTCGACAACCTTGATGGTCAATTCCGCCCCTGTGTGATCCCGCCCTTTTACGGCGCGGGTCAGGCGAGCAGCCCCCGGTTGCGGGGCGATCAGATAGGCGTCGGTGTCAGTGTTTGCAGACAATTGCATCCCCTTCGGACGGCGGCTAAGGATATGCGGGTAACCTAGGGGTAAAGCATGGCCATCACCACCACGAAATCGGCCTTCCGCAAGGGCCTGGCCGATGCAGCACCCTTTGTTTTGGTGATCATTCCGTTTTCATCCTTGTTCGGCATTCTCGCGACCGAGGCAGGCCTCAGCGTGTTCGAAACACTGGCTTTCTCAGTTGTCGTGATTGCGGGTGCCGCGCAATTTACCGCGCTTCAACTGATGCAGGAACATGCACCGACAGCGATTATGCTGGCGTCGGCCCTTGCAGTGAACCTGCGCATGGCGATGTATTCCGCATCTTTGACGCCCTACATTGGCGCGGCCCCCCTTTGGCAACGCGCTTTGGCGGCTTATCTGACGGTTGACCAATCCTATGTCTGCTCGATGGCGCAATATGAAAAAGAGCCGGACATGACGATCCCCCAACGGATGTCTTATTTCTTTGGCTGCGTAACGCCCATCGTGCCGCTTTGGTATCTGTTCACACTGGTAGGAGCGGTGCTGGGTGCCCAGATCCCGGACAGTTGGGCGTTGGATTTTGCGCTTCCCATCACTTTTCTGGCAATGATCGCACCGATGTTCCGTACGCCCGCACATGTGGTCGCAGCCCTTGTCGCGTCGGCTGCAGCGCTTGCGACAGCAACCGTGCCTTATTCTTTGGGTCTGATCTTGGCGGGTTTGGCCGGTATGATCGCAGGGGCCCAGACCGAAGTATGGCTGGTTCGCCGCGCAGAGAGGATGGCAGGATGATCGACAAAGGAACCCTTTGGATCGTAATTATCGGCCTTGGCATCGGCAGCTTTGGCTTGCGCTTTGTCTTTACCGGATTGGTGGGCGACCGCGAGATGCCCGCATGGCTGTTGCGTCACTTGCGCTATACGGCGGTGGCGATCCTGCCCGCGTTGGTGGCCCCACAGGTCATTGCTCCTGCTGCCACAGGCGGTCAGTTTGACCCCGCGCGCTTTACTGCTGCGGTTGTCGCTTTAACCGTCGGAGTTCTTACAAAGAACGTACTGCTGGCGATTATTAGTGGGGCCGCTACGCTGTACGGACTATTGTTGCTGCTGGGATAACTGGCCAGCCCGCACCGCATCGATCACATCACCATCATCGTTTTCATAGTACTTCGCGATGGTTGCGTTCGGCAGGCTGGCAAATTGCTCTGACAGTTTTACGGGATAGAACGTTGTGCTGATCCCCTCAAAGCCGGGCACTTGCGACAGCAATGACGACGTCGAACGAGTGCAATAGGCACCGGGCACCTGCCCGTTTGCCATCACCAGATTCAATAACTTTTCAGCCTGGGCATCGGTGACCGGGACTGTCTGGCTGATGACGTGGAATGTGCTGCGGGCATGCGCAGATTTATACGCCTGTAGCCATTTTGGCGACATCCCGTATAATACGTCGCCCCGCTCGACCACTCGCGGATCGCGGAACGAGCCTGCCGGATCAAAGATCACCTGCTGCGACCCATTGATCACCAAAGCGGTGTGACCGCCACTGCCCGACCGGTTGTTGACCATCGTCATCAACGTCAGGTATTTCGGCCCCGGCATCGAATAAGCTGCGGCTGCGACTTCGGCCTGCGAATGGTCGATACCCGTATCGTTTGCACAAGCCGCAAGAGTAGCGACGCAGGCCAATGCCATCCAAATACGCATGATATAGTCCTGATAGATAAGTTCGAAACGTCTTAGCGGGCGAAGATCGCCATAAAGACAAGAATACCGATGATCACAATTGCGGACCATTTGACCCAGTTCATGAAGCTGTCAAAGGTCTTTTCCTGAGACGTGGTATCCATGGAGCCGTGTTCATGTTTGGCCATCTGTGCAATCCTCTAACTTGGTTTTCGTTCCAATTTGAAAACGTGGTTATCGCATTCGCGCAGGCATGTCACGATGTCAACGCACACGATCTTACGTGTTTTTTGCCTGCGTCTTGGCTGCATCAGCCTCGATATCCTCAATCAGTCGAAACCCGATCCGATTCGCCGGCTTTTCGCTTTTGGTCTTTGGCAAAGCACGCAAGGCGACGTTCAGCTGGCTGACATGCTGTACCAATTGCATGCGGCCCCCACCGCCATCTTGCCCGTAAAACGTGACAATATCGGGGTCGAAGTACCCCATCCCTTCGATCCGCAAAACACCTGCATCGCCGCCCGTGAAACCCATTGCGACCTCGTGGTCAGCGTCCAGCTGTTCCTCAAAGTTCTTGAGGTACAAAACCACACGTTCATACGCCCATTGTGCCGGAGATTTCTTGGAGGCGGGTGTATCTGTGATTCCCTTTGGCACCGCTTGCTGGTCAGCATTGCGCTGCGTGGGGTCGGAATGAACCTCGTGCAGGCGTGGCAAAACGTCGGCTTCTGCGGCCTCCGCTGCGGTTCTGATAAGTTCATCCATTGGCTTGTTCCGTTGCCTGATACACCCAAGCACCATCTTCCGCCCGCAATTCACGTGTCGCAAGCCCGGTTTGATACAGATGACTTAGATGTGCGACCGCCTCGACCAAGGCTAGGCCATACTCCCCCTCACCAATCTTACGCTTGAACAAGGTGGGAAAACATTCGGAGGCCGACTTTGGCGTGTCGATATACTTGATCAAACGTTTCAGTGCGCCGTGATGGTTGTCGATCAACTGGCGCATGCGGGTGGGCAGCCCCGTGAACGGCAGCTTATGCCCGCCCAAGACCAGATGATCCTCGCGGCCCATCGGGGCCAGACGTTCGCAGGCTTCCAACCATTCACCAATCGGATCAGCCATGGGTTCAGTCGCATAGACACCAACATTCGGGCTGATCGACGACAAAATCTGGTCGCCAGCAATGACCAGATTGTCATCCCTGCTCCAGAAAGTCGCATGTTCGGGGGCGTGGCCATTGCCCACATGCACGTCGAATACGCGCCCACCGATGGTAATCTGATCGTCTTGTTTGATGCGGGTAAACCCCAAGGGCAGCGGATCAACAATATCGGCAAAGTTGAAGGGTCGCTCGGATGCACGTTTGTCGTACAGGTCGCGGTCCATACCCGACATCTTGTAAAATGCCAGTGTTTCTGCGGCCGGGGCCTCTTGCGCGTCCAAGGTTAGCATACGCGCCGTCAGCCATGCTGTGCGTGTAGTGACCAGTTCGGCCCCGTGTTCGGTCTGGAACCAACCCGCCAACCCGATGTGATCAGGGTGGTGGTGGGTCACGACCACCCGCGAAACCGGCTTGCCCCCAAGCGGGCCTGCAATCAGGTCGGTCCAGATTGCCTTGGTCTTCTTGGACGAAAAACCGGTGTCGATTATGGTCCAGCTATCACCTTCGTCAAAAGCATAGACATTCACATGGTCCAGCTTCATCGGCAGCGGCAACCGCAGCCAAAGAACGCCTGGGGCGACCTCGATCGCTTCGTCGTGGGCGGGCGGCGTATCCCAAGGATAGCGCAGGCCCACAGGTTTCGTGTCGGCCATCAGGCGGCCAATTCGTCGGTGGTCAGCGCAAACAGATCATCCGCCCCCGACTGCGCATGAATCAACAGACCCGCATGTTCTGGCAACAAGCGCAGGATATAGAAACGCGCCAGTTTTTCGCGCGCACCGCCCTTGTCCGCCAAGGCCGCCTTAAGGTGCAAATGCGCACCCAACACCCGTGCAAAGGCCCGAAGATACGGCACCGCTCCGGCAAATCGCGTGTCCATGTCACCTTGGGCAACCAGCCATTCGGTGGCTTCGCGCAGGGTTTCAGTTGCCTGCCAGACCGCGTCGGCCATGTTCGGGAACGCCTCGCGCGCGGCCTCGGCGTGGGTTTCGATCTCGTCCATCAGACGGTTTGCGGCCTCGCCGCCATCCATCATCTTGCGCGCCACCAGATCCATCGCCTGAATCCCGTTGGTCCCCTCGTAAATCGCGGTCACGCGGACATCACGATAAAATTGCGCAGCGCCGGTTTCTTCAATCACACCCATTCCGCCATGCACCTGCACGCCCATTTGGGAAACCTCAATCCCGACATCCGTTCCAAATGCCTTGGTGATCGGGGTTAGGAAAGCCGCGCGTGACTTCCATTCGGCCTCGCCTGTGGCGTTGGTCATGTCGATGGCGACGGCACAGCTGGCCGCGATGGCCCGCGCCGCAAATGTTTCGGCCTTCATCGTCATCAGCATTCGGCGCACGTCCGCGTGGTCAATAATGGTTCCCGACCCGTCCGGCTTGATGTTTTTGCCCTGCTTGCGGTCCAGCGCATAGGACAGCGCATGCTGATAGGCCGCTTCGGCAACGCCGATGCCTTGCTCGCCGACGCCAAGCCGGGCGTTATTCATCATGGTAAACATCGCGGCCATCCCGCCTTGCTCTGGGCCAACCAGCCAACCCACGGCTTTGTCATATTGCATCACGCAAGTTGGCGATCCGTGCAGGCCCATCTTGTGTTCAAGGCTGACGACCTGCAGCGTGTTTCTGGCACCCAGACTGCCATCTTCGTTTGGCAGGAACTTGGGCACCAAAAACAGGCTAATTCCCTTGGTGCCCGCAGGGGCACCGGGTAGACGTGCAAGCACCAGATGACAGACGTTGTCCGCGAAATCGTTGTCGCCCCAGCTGATATAGATTTTCTGGCCCGAAATGCTGAACGTGCCGTCACCGTTGTCTTCGGCCTTGGATGCCAAGGCACCCACGTCCGATCCGGCCTGCGGCTCGGTCAGGTTCATCGTACCAGTCCATTCGCCGCTAATCAGCTTGGGTAAATACAGCTCTTTGATTGCGTCGCTGGCGTGGTGCTCAAGCGCTTCGATCTGGCCCTGGCTCATCAGCGGGGCCAATTGCAGGGACAGACATGCGCCGCTCATCATTTCGTTCACGGCGCTGGCCATGGTCAATGGCAGGCCCATTCCGCCAAATTCCGGGTCTGCACTGATACCGATCCAACCGCCCTCTGCGATGGCTTTGAAACCATCAGCATAGCCAGGCGACGTGCGCACAACACCGTTTTCGAGTTTGGCAGGGTAAAGGTCACCGGGACGCTGCAAGGGGGCCATGATGTCGCTACAAAGCTTGCCTGCTTCTTCCAGAATTGCCCGGCTCACATCATCTGTGGCATCCGCGAACTTGTCTGTGGCACGCACGTCCTCAAGCCCGACAACATGGTTGAAAAGAAAGTTATAATCTTCGACAGGGGCGCGGTATGGCATCGTAGTTCCTCCTTGGGCGTGCGCGTCTGCTTGGCAAATAGAGCAACGACCTGATAAGCCCACAAACATAAACTGAGGGCAGTTTCGCAAGGATGCTGCGACTGGCCCGCCACCGCAACCCGAAACACAGCGTCACAAAGGCTTTGAGCGAACAGATGACCGAGATCCTGCAGCCTGACCTCCAAGGGATAACCCGTGCCGCCGCTATTTTGACCGCTGGTGGATTGGTCGCGCTGCCCACTGAAACGGTTTACGGATTGGCAGCAGATGCCTGCAATGGCGTGGCTGTTGCCAGCATTTACGAGGCAAAGGGCAGGCCAAGCTTTAATCCGCTGATTGTGCATCTGGCAGAAGCAGACCACGCGCGGCGCTACGGCATCTGGTCCGACGACGCAGAAATTCTTGCCTCTGCATTTTGGCCTGGCCCGCTCACGCTGGTTCTGCCCCTTGCAGACAACCACGGCTTGTCGTCGCTTGTAACGGCGGGGCTGGATAGTGTTGCCCTACGTGTACCCGCGCACACCACCGCCCGCGCAATTTTGCAGGCGTTTGGCGGCCCCATCGCGGCACCCTCCGCCAATCCATCGGGCCGCATCAGCGCGACGACAGCTGCCCACGTTCTGGCCGGGCTGGACGGACGGATCGACGCGGTTGTGGATGATGGCCCTTGTACCGTCGGGCTGGAAAGCACCATCATCGGGCTAAACCGTGCAACCCCGACATTGCTGCGCGCAGGAGGCTTGCCCGTCGAAGCGATTGAGGCCGCCCTTGGCATGCGGATTGACGTGGCAGAAGGAGCCGAGATCATCGCACCGGGGCAAATGGCGTCGCATTATGCGCCCGCCGCCCAAGTTCGCTTGAATGCCGAAACGGCTTTGGAAGGTGAAGTTCTGCTGGGGTTTGGCCCCATCGCGGGCGACCTGAACCTGTCGCCGTCGGGTGACCTGACCCAAGCTGCGGCAAACTTGTTTGATTGCCTGCATGCTTTGGATGCAATGGCCAAACCCATCGCCGTCGCACCCATTCCCGATCACGGGCTTGGCAGGGCTATCAACGACCGCCTGCGCCGGGCTGCCGCACCGCGCTGATCAAGCGTGTCCTGCCGTTGCACTCAGGCTCAGCGGATCAATGCCTAGGGACGCCAGCGCGACCGCCCATTTATCGGAATCAGGCGAATCGAACACCATCTCGGGCGTCGGATCACAGGTTAACCAGCCATTTTGCGCGATCTCGCCCTCAAGCTGATCTGCCCCCCAACCGGCGTAACCCAACATCAGCAACGCCCGTTTGGGCCCCTTGCCGCGGGCGATGTCCTCAAGAATATCAAGGGTGGCGGTCATCGCGAAACCGTCTGCAACATCTAGCGTATGCAAGACAGACTGATAGTCCGCGCTGTGCAAAACGAACCCGCGCGAGGTTTCGACTGGCCCCCCGAAATGCACGCCCAACTCCGAAGAATCGTTGAAATCTACGGCACTTAGCTTGTCCAGAACATCCGTGAGCTTTAGCTTTGTTGCTGGTTTGTTGACGATTAACCCCATCGCGCCTTCGGCTGAATGGGTGCAGATATAGATGACGGAATGATCAAACCGTGGATCTCCCATGCCGGGCATTGCAACCAGCAATTGGCCTGTTAGATCCATTATTACCACCTCCTTGCGCGTTCACTATCCTGCCAGATCAGCATGGCGCGTAGGTTGCATCCTTTCAACCCCGCCATACTGTAACGTTACATAATACAATAGTGACTTGGCAGCCTTCGGCCTTTGGCGCATGAAAGTAGTATGAAAAGAACACTTCTCTCGATTATCGTCGCAGCATTGCTAGCCCCCCTGCCCGCATCCGCAATGGATGTAATCAAAGGCGAAATCCTGCAAGGGTGGCTGCTGCCCGACGGCAACCGCGTTGCGGCGATCCGTATGACGATGGCACCGGGCTGGAAAACCTATTGGCGCGCGCCTGGTGATATGGGCATCCCGCCGCATTTTGATTGGAACGGTTCAAAGAACCTGTCGGCTGTAGCTGTAGAATGGCCGGCCCCTACAGTGTTTCGTGAAAAGAACCTGACGACAATTGGATACAAAACCCAAGTGGTTTTGCCTTTGGTCATCAGTGTCCCAAAAAAGGGCGAAGCCGTTCATCTGAAAACCACGATCGATATGGGCGTGTGCAGTGACATCTGCGTGCCTGCGCAATTGCATCTGGAAGGTATCATCGACACCAACGCGACCCGTGCGGTGCCCGCTATTGCTGCGTCCCTTGCCCAGCGCCCGTTTTCCGCGAAAGAGGCCGGCGTAGCCAACGCCAGCTGCACGATCAGCTTTAACGATGGCGATCTAGAGCTTGAGACGGTGATTACCTTGCCCGATGCAGGCGGTCAGGAACTGGTCGTGATCGAAACAGGACAACCCGATTTGTGGGTCAGCGAAGCCGATTCAAAGCGGCAGGGCAAAACTCTGACGTCAAAGGTCGATGTGGCGCATTCAACAGGTGGACCGATTGCCCTGAACCGTTCGCAAATCCGGATGACGGTTTTGGGCAGCAAACATTCAGTCGATATCTTGGGCTGCGTGCCCGGCTGATCTTACAATGCGTTTGCGCTGCGACAGTGTGAACACCACAGCCCCAATGACATAGCCCGCAAGCGACAGCACGGCTGCACCCCCGATAAACAGCAATAGCGCTGCCGTAATTGGTGACATCGCTGCCATTCCCGGCACAAGTGCCAGCAAAACCGGATGCAATGCGCCCTGCCAACCGGCCCAACCAAGCGTCAACGCAGCCCATCCGATCACGAGGGCCCAAAGCAACACCAAGCCAAAGCGCAAGCCCGGGACGCGCGCGCGCAAGCCGCGGCGCATGGCACGCACCTGCCGCGATATGTCATGTTGCGCCGCGATTAGCGCAGGCACCAAAAGCAATACCAAGAACATGCCGAAGCCAAGACCGTAGACCAATGTGATGACCGTCGGCTTCAAGAACTGCGCCTGCTGGCTTTGCTCGTATAGCAGCGGGGCCATCCCCAAGACCGTGGTCAGCGTCGTCAGCATCACAGGCCGCAACCGGTCGGAAGCACCATCAATGATTGAAGGGATCAACCCACGCGTTTCACCGTATTCGTCAATCGTACCGATCAAGACAATAGAATCGTTAATGATAATGCCAGTCATCCCCAGCAGCCCCACAACAGTGAACATACTCAGCGGGACGTCCCATACCGAGTGACCATAAATAGTGCCAACCAGTCCGAACGGGATTATCGACATCACCACCAAAGGGCGTGTCCAACTGCCAAAGACCCAGCAAAGCACCAAATAGATCCCTGTCAGGACCAGTATCAAACCCGTCAGCGCCTCGGATAGGAATGTGTCTTCCTGCTCGCTTAGCCCGCTGATACGAAATTCTACCTGACGCTCTGACGCAATGGTGGGCAGGATTTCTTCTTGCAGGGCTGTCGTAATCTCGGTCGCGCGGGCGGGGTCATCTTCGGAAATATCGCCCGTCACCGAAATCAGCCTGATCCCGTTTTCGCGGCGGACCGTGCTAAAACCGGTGCGCCGCTCGACGCTCACGATATCGGCCAGCGGTACATAGTGGCCATCCGGCGTGCGCATCTGGGTGCGGTCCAGAAAATCTGCCGTCAGTTCGCCCTCGGGCAGTTCAACCCGGATCGTGGCGGAACGCGGCCCGTCGGGATAAGTTGCGGCCTCGATCCCGCCCAGACGGTTGCGCAGCGCGCGGCCAAGTGTGTCGATGGTAAATCCCAGCGATTGCCCCTGCGGCGTCAGATCAAGGATCAGCTCTTCCTTATCATAGGCCAGATTGTCCTGCACGGCGCTGACTTCGGAATAGCGGCGCAAGGCGTTCTGCAAATCTTCGGACGCGGCCTTTAATACGTCTGTATCAGCGCCGTAAAATTGAACGTCCAATGCGTCACCACCGGGGCCAGATCGCCACCCCCGAAAGCTGACGGTTTCGACCAATGGATGATTTACAACTGCATCTTGCAGTTCCGCTACAAAGGCAAAGCTGGAATAGGGACGCAGATCAGCATCGATCAGCTCAATCGAAATCCCCCCCAGCAGATCGGCATCTTTGCTGTCAGCACCGTCAAGGCCACGCCCCGCATTGCCACCAATTTGCGCGATGACATAGTTAATCGGGTTGGTGCCATGGCGGTCTGCAAAATCGGCCCCCAAACTTTCCGTCGCCCGTTGCATTTCCCGCATCATCTCGATCGTATCTTCGCGGGTGGCCCCTTCGACCATCGCAAAGTTGCCAGTAACAGACCCGCGTTCAGGCGCATTGAAGAACCGCCATTGCACGTCGCCCTGAATAAACAGCGCAACCTGCGAGGCCAGCACCGCAACAACCCCCGCCAATACGATATACCGACCTGCAATCACACCTGCCATAAAGGGGCGAAACAGCTTTTCGCGGCCCCACAAAAACCCTTTGTTCACCACCCGGCTGGGCAGATCATACCAATGCTCTTTAGCCCCAGCCACCATTGCATGGGCCATATGGTTCGGCAAAATCAAAAAGCATTCAACCAGCGATGCCGCCAGAACGGCAATCACGGTCAAGGGGATGTCGCCAATCAAGCTGCCAAAGCGCCCCCCAACGGCCAGCAGTCCAAAGAACGCGATGATTGTGGTCAACGTCGCTGCAAACACCGGCAGCGCCATACGACGCGCAGCGTTCTCCGCTGCGACCAGCGGGCTTTCACCCAATTCTTTGTGACGGTAATCCGCGTGCTCACCGACAACAATGGCGTCATCGACAACGATGCCCAAAGTGATGATCAACCCGAAAAGCGAGACCATGTTGATCGTGATCCCGCCTACATACATCAGTGCAATCGCCGCAGCCATCGACGCTGGAATACCAGCGGCTACCCAAAAAGCTGTGCGGGCGTTCAGGAACAAAAACAGCAAACTGACCACCAAAAGCAGCCCCATCAACCCGTTGTCGATCAATAGATCAAGACGGCCTGTGATCGCTTCGGCGCGGGTCCGGATCAGTTCGATTGTGACACCTTGGGGTAGCATGACGGCCATCTCGGCTGCCACGTCTTCCACGCTGCGTTGAATGCCGATGGCATCGCCCCCGTCAGACCGGTCAACCCGAACCGAGATCGCCGGATTCTGCCCTACGAAATAACCGACTTCGCGATCTGATCCCTTTTCGATCACGCGAGCCACATCGCCCACGGTCAATACCGATCCATCCGCGTTTGTGCGCAACACGACACCGGAAATCGCCTCGGCAGTGCGTTTCGCTGTACCGGTGCGGACCCGCGCGTTCGCGCCCGACACATCACCGGCAGGGTCTGCATCAACCTCGGTCGCGATGACGCTGGCGATTTCCGACATCGAAATGTCATAGCTGATCAACTTGGTTGAAGGCACTTCGATAAGGGTTTGCGGCGATGCCACCCCCTGGATTGTGCTGCGCGTGACACCCGCCGCGAAAAGGCGGGTAACAAATTCATCGGCAAACCGCCCCAATTGTTCGGGGCTAATCGGGCCGGTAATGACCACATCGGTCACCCGATCACGCCACGCCCCACGCCGCACAACGGGGTCTTCGGCGTCTTCGGGCAAGGTCGTGATCGCATCAACGGCGGTCTGCACATCTGCGGCGGCCCGCGCCATATCCCAACCGGGTTCGAAATCCAGCGTAATCGCCCCGCTCCCCTCGCGAGACGCCGCGGCCGAGCTTTCGACCCCCTCGACTGCCAGCAGCGCGGGTTCCAGTACCTGAACGATGGCGCTGTCCACGTCTTCGGCTCCGGCACCGTTCCAGACGGCCGACACAGTGACATTGTCGATGATCACATCAGGAAAGAACTGCGCCCGCATGTTCGGCGCGGCGACGGCCCCGCAAACCAGAAGCACGACAAGCAAAAGATTTGCCGCCGTTTTGTGACGAACGAAATAGGACAGAATGCCCCCAGTGGTACGCGACACGTTGCGGGCCATGGTCTATCCCCCTATCCGGCTTTCAAGACGCTCGATCATTTGTGCGGGTACTTGTGGTTCTGCCAGTTGCGCCAGCACCCGCGCCTTGGCGGCCTCTGGCATACGGGTGTTGGCCTTGACAAAGGCAACCAGTTTGGCGCGGCGCTCTTCGGTCAGTTCGACCATTGCGGGTTGTTCAAGTGCAGCACCAGGGCGCAGGGGTTTGACCGCAATACCGGCACCCAATAAGGGCGATCGCGCCTCGACGACCTCTCGGCCAGCAATATCTCCGCGCACCAATACTTCATCGCCGATGCGGCGCAGGACCTGAACGTTCACAGCCTCAAGCCGGTTTTCACTGTCCAGCACCAGAACGCGGGCTTGCGCATCCAATGAGGAACTGGGCAAGCGGATAACGTTTTCAAGTTCCGGTTCACGGACACGCACAGTCACAAAGTCGCCCGGCTTGAACCCTAGAGCTTGGGTCAATGACGCAAAGATCAGCCGCCCGCTGGCCCCCTCACCCGCTGCCGCACTGGCCCGCGTGATCTTGCCAGTCGCCTCGAGATCAAGGCCAGCCACGTCTAATGTCGCTGTCAGATCAGCCTTGATCAGACTACCATCTGCATCAATCAAACGGGCATATTGTGCTGTTGATACGCGAAAGGATACCTCAAGATCGTCAGGGTCGATCAGCTCTGCCAGCCGCTCGTTGGCTGACACCAGTCGGCCCTCAACAACCAAAACGCTGCTTAAGCTACCAGAGAATGGCGCGGCGATCGTTGTCTCATCCAACCGTCTTTGCGCATCAGCCAAAGCGATCTGGCTGCGCGACAGCAGACTGGCCGCCTGATCTATCCGCGCCTCGGTTTGGGTGACAATCTGGCGGCGCGCCAACACGGCCTGCCGCGCGCTCGAGGCCGCAAGCTCTGCGGTTTCTGTGGCAGTGGCAGTCCCCACACCCCGGTCTGCCAAATCGCTTTGACGCTGAAAGGCACGGGTACGCAAAGCAGCTTGTTCCTCTGCGGCGGATTGTTCGTCGCGGGCCAGATCCAAAGCGCGTGCTGCATCACGGCCCTCTGCCTCGGCATCCAGAACAGCGCTTTTTGCGCGCGCGACTTCTGCCAATGCATCAGCACGATCGAGTTTGACCAAGACCTGGCCCGCCTGAACCTTGCCGCCCTCCTCAAAACCGGGGGCGAGTTCAACCACACGCCCGCCAACAGCTGCCCGCAATTCAAGTGTCCGGCGACTCTGGATCGACCCAAAGCTTTCCAAGACCGGTGTCTCGGTGCTTGGCGTCGCCTTAACGACATTGACAGAAAAAACCCGCTCACGAGGGGCCTGCGGGGGCGGTGCATCAGCCATCCGTTTCTGCAAAGCACCGCCAATCATGTCCGCAGCGAACACCAAAAGACCAAAGGCAGTGGCCGCCAGAAAAAGTCCGATCATACTTTGTCTTAGAAAACGCATCTTTTTCCGATCTCAAAACCAGTTGGCGCAAAGGTAACCCGGCCATCGGAAATACCAAATCACAGTTATGATACGCACGCACTATGGCTTTCCGTCGCAAGAAATTCGGGAAAAAACACAAATTTCTCTATTTGCGGCGCAGATGTTCGTCCAAACGGGGCATGATCTCGACGAAATTGCAGGGCTTATGGCGGTAATCCAACTGCTTCAACAAGATCTCATCCCACGCATCCTTGCAAGCGCCGGGCGATCCAGGCAGCGCAAAAAGATAGGTACCCTGCGCCACACCGGCCGTGGCGCGGCTTTGCACGGCCGAGGTGCCAATTTTTTGCATCGACACAATGGTAAAGACGGTCCCAAAGGCATCGATTTCTTTTTCATAGACATCGCGGTGCGCCTCGACTGTGACATCCCGGCCGGTCAACCCGGTGCCGCCGGTGCTGATAATCGCATCCACAGCGTCATCTGCACACCACGCGCGCAGTTGGTCAGCGATTTCGCTGCGTTCATCGCGGATAATAGCGCGATGCGCCAAATGGTGCCCCGCGTCGGCAATCCGCGCGACCAACACGTCGCCGGACCGGTCATCAGCCAAGGCGCGCGTGTCCGAAACGGTCAAGACGGCGATACGCACAGGGATGAATTCTTTTGTTTCGTCAATACGGCTCATGTCCGCTCCAATACTGCCAGTCGTGCCGCAAGGGCCACGAAAATACCGCTACTGATCCAGCGCAACGCTTGACCACCCTTGGCCAACTTGCGCCCCACCCCACCGGCAAAGACGCCGACCAACGCGTTGATGATGAAGCCGCCCAGCGACAGAACCGCCCCAAAGATTAGGAACTGCAGCAACACCGGCCCGGCTTCGGGCACCACAAACTGGGGGACAAAGGCCAAAACGAACAGGATCACCTTAGGATTGGTCAGACTAACGATCAGGGCGCCGCGAAACGCGGACGGTGGCACCGCGGTGCTTTGAGTTTTCTTATCGCCCCGCAAAGTTTGCGCGGCCAACCATAGCAAATAGGCGACACCAACCCAGCGGATCACATCAAAGGCCCACGGCACGGCAGCCACCAGCGCGCCCAAGCCCAACCCCGCGAGTGTAACATGTACCATGCCTCCCAGCGAAATGCCTGCGCTTGCGGCAACGGATGCCTTTGGGCCAAAGCGCATACCCTGCCCCAGACAGAACATCATATCTGCCCCCGGCGTCAGGTTCAGCGCTAGTGCCGCCGGCACAAAGGCCAAAAGCGTGAGGGGGTCAACCACGGGTCAACTTTTCTTTCAGCGCCAGCAAATCCGCCCAAGCCTCGCGTTTGAACTCAGGGCTGCGCAGCAGATAGGCAGGGTGGAACATGGGCAGCGCAGGCAGCCCTTGGGCTTCGGTCCATTGCCCGCGCAAACGCGTGATGCCGCGCTTGCCCAGCAGTGCCTGCGCCGACCAATTGCCTACGATCACCAGCACCTCGGGCTTAGCCAACGCAATGTGTCGCGCCAGAAATGGCTTCATCATCGCGATTTCTTCGGGCTTTGGGTCGCGGTTTTGCGGCGGGCGCCACGGCAAGACGTTTGTGATATAAACCGGCGCTGTCTCGTGGATGCGGCCCATGTCGATTGCCGCCAGCATCTTGTCCAGCAGTTGCCCCGCACGCCCGACAAAGGGTTTTCCCTCACGGTCCTCGTCACGGCCCGGTGCCTCGCCCACGATCATCACCCGCGCGCCTGGCGTTCCATCGCTGAACACAATATTGCGTGCGCCACGCTTTAGCTCGCAATGTTCGAACGCTTCCATTGCGGCACGCAATTCATCCAACGACCCTGCACCAGCGGCGGCACGTTCTGCCTCGGCCACAACATCAACGCCAGCGGTAATTGGCATAATGCCCGGCCCGCCCTGTTTCGCGGCTTTCGGTTTCTCGACGGCAGCGGGGACTTCGTAACGATTGACCGGCGCATCACAAATCGACTCGGTCGCGCCAAGTTCGATCTGCCAATGCAAAAGTGCCAGCGCCTGATGATATTCGACTGATTCCATGACCCCAACTTACGCGCTGCTGCACCTAATAAAAATCCCAACTTCCAAATAGGCTCAAATCCAATTTTCCATCGCGGCCATATGTGTGGCCCTCGACTTGGCCAGTGACTTGCCCAGCCCCGCCCCGCCGCCTATAACGCCACAAATAGCGTGGGGTCGCCTTATGAGTTTCGCACACCGACATCTTCTTGGCATTGAACCGCTGTCGCAAGATGACATCACAACGCTGCTGGATCTGGCCGACACCTATGCCGATCTGAACCGCCAGCCCCACAAGCACAGTGATGCGCTTAAGGGACTGACGCAAATCAATATGTTCTTTGAAAACTCGACACGCACGCAAGCAAGCTTTGAGATCGCAGGCAAGCGTCTTGGCGCGGATGTGATGAATATGGCGATGCAGGCGTCTTCGATCAAAAAGGGCGAAACCCTGATTGACACGGCGATGACGCTAAACGCGATGCACCCGGATTTGCTGGTTGTACGCCACCCGCAATCTGGTGCCGTTGATCTGTTGGCGCAAAAGGTGAATTGCGCCGTGCTGAATGCTGGCGACGGGCGGCACGAACATCCGACCCAAGCGTTACTAGACGCGCTGACGATCCGACGTGCCAAGGGCCGATTGCACCGACTTTCTATCGCCATTTGTGGTGACATCGCACACAGCCGCGTGGCGCGGTCCAACATCATGCTGCTTGGCAAGATGGAAAACCGCATCAAATTGATCGGCCCGCCGACACTGATGCCGTCGCAGATCGGTGAATTTGGCGTCGAAGTGTTCGATGATATGGAAGAAGGGCTGAAAGACGTCGATGTGGTGATGATGCTCCGCTTGCAAAAAGAACGCATGGATGGCGGCTTTATTCCCAGCGAACGCGAGTATTATCACAGATTTGGTCTGGATGCCGAAAAACTGTCCCATGCCAAGCCGGACGCGATCGTCATGCACCCCGGTCCGATGAACCGGGGCGTGGAGATTGACGGAACCCTTGCCGACGACATCAACCGCAGCGTTATTCAGGACCAAGTCGAAATGGGCGTCGCCGTGCGCATGGCGGCGATGGATCTTTTGGCGCAAAACCTTGCCAACAGCCGCAAGGCCACCGCATGACGTCCACGGCCACTGATGAACGTGACCTGATTTCGTGGCGCATCTCGCGGCGGGCGTTCTTCTGGCGATCAGTCGTGTTGATGTTGTTGACGATGCTTGTCTGCTCGCCGATCCTGCCGTATTTCAATGTCTTGACTTGGACGTTAGCTTCGGCGCTGACGGCCTTGTTTTATATGTGGATTTTCGAAGAATTTCAAATCTGGCACGCGAACCGCAAAACAGTGTGGCGGCTGACAAATCGCGCTCTTTACATCAATGAACCTGATAGTATCGAACCATTGGAACTGGCGCTGACAGACATCGCCGCCATCGGAAAACTGTCGGTCTGGTCGATCACCTTGCGTTTGCCCAACCGTCAAAGCATCACCTTGCCGCTGGTGCCAGACCTGCGCGCCACAAAAGCACGGATCGCCGCCGCGCGAGAGGCCGCTTTATGACCGACGATTTTTGGCAAAAGGTGCTTGAGGACGGCGAAGACCTGCTGTGGACAGGCCGCCCCAAGCCGCGCATTTCAATCCGGAACTTTCAGTTGCTGGGGCCATTTGTAGGGGCCGCAGGGACAGTAATCGCAGGCGGCATGCTGCTGACCTATAACACACTTCCTATATCGCAATCGGTGGTGGTGGCCGTCGTGATCGGGCTGGTTATTCTGTCGCTGGTGAAAGGACTGAACCGCTGGGCTGAACTGACGCGCACACGCTATGCGCTGACCACACACCGCGCGTTGTTCTTTCGTCTGCAAAAGGGCGAAACCCGCATCAAAGCGTTTCCCCGCAGTGCAGAAACCAAGCCTGACGTAAAACCGACCAGCCCGCCTTCGGTGTTTTTCATTCGTCAGGAACGCAGTGACAATCCTTCTGTCGCCGGTCATTTTGGGTTTGAATATGTGCAAGACAGCGCCAGTTTATGCAGTCTGATGGAAACCCCATACAAAGGTGCAAAATTATGACCACACTTAACATTCCCAAAGCTGAACACGGTCAAATACGGCTGTTTGCCGTGAACCGGCCCGCTGACGCGATGGCGGCGACCTTACAAAGCGGCGACAAATCGGCGGTCATTGGTGACCTCGTGGGCTTTGCTGTGCCCGACGGATCAGCCGAACTGTTTGCAGTATCCGATCTGACCGGCGTTGGGCTGCCGCGCTATCTGGCCGATGGATATACCGTCACCGACGCGCAGATCAGCGCAGATCGCGCCCGTCTTGAGGCCCTAGACGGCTATGTCTTAATATTGTTTTCTTCTGCCTTTGAAGGTGCCGAAACCACTCTAGAGATCGGCCCGGACCTGACGTTGATCGGCACGTATGGTGAAGAACAACCCGCAATGTCCGCACCGCCGCTTACGGCTGACGCGGCTCAACCCTATACCGGGGTGCCAAACTTGACACCACAGACCGCACCGCGTGGCCGCGCTGGCGGGGTCATGCTTACGTTGGCATTGGTTGTGGCTGTCGGTCTTATCCTGTGGTGGCTGCTGTGAAAGAACCCAAGCCTGATCCGAAAATGTCCGGTCGCGTCGCCACCGTCGCCCTGCTCGTCGCCTTTGGCGTCGTGGGGATGATGGTATGGATCGGCGGTTAAGCCTTTTGTGAAAGATAACAACTTCATGCTGCACTTTGTGAACGCGAAACTGATCGACCCCGAAGCGGGTACCGTGACCCGTGGCACCCTGCGGGTCGAAGGCAGCCAGATCACCGCGGTCCTGCCCGAGGATGCGCCCATTCCGGGTGACAGCACGATTGTCGATTGTCGCGGCAAGTATCTGGCCCCCGGTATTGTCGATCTGGGCGTCAAGGTCTGCGAACCGGGCGAACGCCACAAGGAAAGCTTTCGGTCCGCCGGATTGGCCGCGGCGGCAGGTGGTGTCACAACGATGATTACCCGCCCCGACACCAACCCCACCATTGACAGCCCCGAGGTGTTGGAATTTGTCACCCGTCGCGCCAACGAGGCAGCGCCGGTCAACGTCGTTCCCATGGCCGCCCTGACCAAAGGCCGCGAAGGCCGCGAAATGACGGAGATCGGCTTCCTGATGGACGCGGGCGCAGTCGCCTTTACCGATTGCGACCGCGTTATCACGGACACCAAGGTATTTTCGCGCGCGCTGACCTATGCCCGCTCTTTGGGGGCGCTGGTCATCGCCCACCCCCAGGAACCGATCCTGAGCAAGGGCGCGGCCGCGACCTCGGGCAAGTTCGCTTCATTGCGCGGGCTGCCTGCCGTATCCCCAATGGCCGAACGCATGGGGCTAGACCGCGATATTGCCTTGGTTGAGATGACCGGCGCCCGCTATCACGCGGATCAAATCACAACGGCACGCGCCCTGCCCGCCCTTGCGCGCGCGAAAAAGAATGGGCTGGATATTACCGCTGGCGTGGGCATTCATCACCTGACGTTGAATGCACTTGATGTGGCCGATTACCGGACGTTCTTCAAGCTAAAGCCGCCCTTGCGCGACGAAGAGGACCGCATCGCCGTAGTCGAGGCAGTTGCCACCGGGTTGATTGATATCATTTGTTCGATGCACACCCCCCAAGACGAAGAGTCCAAACGCCTGCCATTCGAGGAAGCGGCATCCGGTGCCGTGGGCCTTGAGACCTTGCTGCCTGCAGCCTTGCGGTTGGTCCATTCCGAAATGATGGACATTGCAACCCTTTGGCGGGCGTTGTCGTTCAACCCCGCCAAACGGCTTGGCTTGCCCGGTGGTCGGTTGACCGCCGGAGCGCCCGCTGATCTGGTGTTGTTTGACGATGGTGCCCCCTTCGTGATGGACCGCGAAACACTACGGTCGAAATCGCGCAACACCCCCTTTGACGGGATGCGCATGCAAGGTAAGGTCTTGGAAACTTACGTTTCTGGACACTGTATTTATAAGGCCTCGTAATTATGCCCATCTTGGACACCTCTTTGACCGTGCTCGCCCTTTGGGCAGTGTTTGGCTATCTTATCGGATCGATCGCATTTGGATTGCTGCTGGCGCGCGCCATGAATCTTGGCGATCTGCGGGCCATCGGGTCCGGCAATATCGGGGCCACGAATGTTCTGCGGACCGGAAACAAAACTGCCGCCGCGCTGACCTTGGTGCTGGACGCAGCCAAAGGGGCCGCGGCCGTACTGCTGGCCCGTCTGTTTGCGGGCGAAGACGCCGCACAGGTCGCAGCCCTCGCTGCAATGTTGGGTCATTGCTATCCGGTATGGCTGAAATTCAAAGGTGGCAAAGGGGTGGCAACGTTCCTTGGGGTGCTATTAGCTCTGGCATGGCCCGTCGGCCTTGCCTGCTGTCTGGCGTGGCTGATCGGTGTGCTTCTCACTCGCATTTCATCCATGGGTGCGATTGCGGCCGCGTCCACCTCGACCCTATTTCTGATCATCCTTGGCTATGGAAACGCCTTTGTCCTAGGTGTTCTTTTGACGCTGCTGATATTTTGGCGCCACCGTGAAAACATCAAACGGATCAAAGAGGGCCAGGAGCCCAAGATCGGCGCAAAAAAGGCTTAAGCCTAGATGCATCGCTTTCTGACGGCCTTTCACGCGCTGCCCTTGGGCACACATAAAGGGTTGTTTGACGGCAAGGCTTACGTCTTTTCCAAAAGCACGTTTGCGCATGGCAAAAGCTGGAAACTGGTCGCAGAAGAATTGGGCGGTACCAACTATATTAGCCTAAACTTATATGACCTAACCGATGGTCCACGCCTCTATCCCTGCTAGATGTCCACAGAAAAGGTCGTGACCTTTGTCTGTGGACTAACAGTCGGCGGCTGATCCTTAATAGGAGTATTCGGCGTAAATTCGGCTTAGATCGCCGTTCCACTTGCCATTGTAATCATCAAGCAATTCATCCGCCGGAACTTTGCCCGTCTCGATGCTTTCCTTAAGGGCATTCAGGAAATGCGTCTCGTCAGGAACCATGCCACCGGCCCCCGTCCGCGCACGCGCTTTCAGGCCATGTTCGGACAGCGCCACCACTTCGCGAGCAAGATCGTGCATTTTCAAGCCATTGAATTCCGCCTGAAGCCCGTCAACCGACGCAGCGACCCGCAACCCTTCGCGCGTTTCCGCATCCCACCCCTTGGCCAGATCCCATGCACCATCCAACGCCGTTTGGTCATACATCAACCCGACCCAAAACGCGGGCAAGGCACATAGACGCCGCCAAGGTCCGCCATCCGCGCCGCGCATTTCGATGAATTTCTTGATCCGCGCCTCAGGAAATGCGGTTGTCAGATGATCCGCCCAATCGCTCAGCGTCGGCTTTTCGCCGGGCAATGCGGGCAACTCGCCCTTCAGGAAATCACGGAACGACTGCCCTAATGCGTCGATATACTGACCGTCGCGGTAGACGAAATACATCGGTACATCCAACGCATAGTCCACCCAACGCTCGAACCCCATGCCGTCTTCAAACGCCCAAGGCAGCATGCCTGTGCGCGCAGCATCCAGATCGCGCCACACCCGGCTGCGCCAGGATTTGTGGCCGTTCGGTTTGCCCTCAAAGAACGGGGAATTCGCAAACAATGCTGTCGCTACTGGCTGCAACGCCAACGCGACACGCAGCTTTTGCACCATGTCGGCCTCTGATCCAAAATCAAGGTTCACCTGCACGGTACAGGTCCGGCGCATCATGACCCGGCCCATCGTGCCAACCTTGGTCATGTATTCATTCATCAACTTGTAACGCCCTTTGGGCATCAAATCCATCTGTTCGTGGGTCCATTCCGGTGCCGCACCCAGTCCGATAAAGCCCGCACCGATCCGGTCTGCCACATCGCGAACTTCGCGCAAATGGGCGTTCACCTCGTCGCATGTCTCGTGGATGGTCTCGACGGGTGCACCTGACAGTTCAAGCTGACCGCCTGGTTCCAGCGAAACGTTTGCACCGTCCTTGACCAAACCAATCAGCTTGCCGCCTTCCTCGACGGGGTCCCAGCCATGGCCATCACGCAAGCCCTCAAGCATGGCACGGATGGAACACGCCCCCTCATAGGGCAATGGCAAAAGTGTCTCTTTGTTATATCCAAACTTTTCGTGCTCGGTTCCGATGCGCCAGTCTCCTTTGGGCTTGCACCCATCAGCCAGGTATTCAGCCAGTTGTGCGTGATTTTCGATCGGGCCACCGCCGGATTGAGGGATAGACATAAGGGGAGGCTCCGGGATTGTTTCACTAAGTGTCAGGGCAGAATGAATTCGCTTGAACAGTAGGGATGGTGCGAATTCGAAGGGGTGTCAATGCAACAGGGCGCTCGCAGGGCGCATCGTTTGCCGTTCCCAAATGACAACCGAAAGGGTCTTGTCATCGGCAAGCTCTGCCAACATCCGTTCGGTTTTCAACCCCGGAAGCGCGGCAAACGCATCAAACAATGCATCGGATCCGGCAGCGTCCACCGGTATCATCACGGCATTTTGTCCGGGCTGTTCCAACTTCCAATGAGCAGGATAGGCCCCACGCTCCAAACTCAGCCGCTCCATCTCACGAAGGGCCACAACGCCGCCGGTTAATGGACCGAAATAGGCGATCTGACCTTCGTCCACCTGCACGGCACCCGCGCCCAGCCCCGATTTGCGAAACCGGCCGCGCTGGACGCCTAGCCAGACAAAAGCAATTCCGCCGGCGATCAACCCATATCCGGGAATGGCCAACAGCAGGCCCGGCCCCATGACCAGCCACAACCCGAACAGGGCAACAACCACGCCAGCCAAGACTTCGCGCCAGCGCCACAACTCGGCTTTCGCCTCTGGCCTCAAGAAACTCATAGCATCACCCCGTTCTCATTTTGGCAAATAAACTCCACGGGGGTGTGAAGGTGTGAAACCCCCACTTGCGCAACAAAAGCCCTAAACGCGACGCTCAAGACCAATCCCCCAAAGCTTGCTGCCAGACTGTCATCGCAGCAACGGCGGCTGTATCAGCCCTAAGAATCCGGGGCCCCAAAGGAACCGCTTGCGTGAACTCCAGCCCCCGCAACCGCGCCCGTTCGCGGTCGGAAAATCCGCCCTCTGGCCCGATCAGAATCCCCCAAGGCCCGGCATTCGCCAGCCCCGGTCCGGCATTTCCACCAACCAATGCCTCGTCGCAAAACATCAAGGACCGCTCTGGCGTCCACTGGTCCAACAGACGGTCCAGCTTTATCATTTCGGCCACTTCTGGTACGAATGTCCCGCCGCATTGCTCTGCGGCCTCAACCGCGTGCGCTTGCAACCGATCCCGCTGGACCCGGCCCGAATTGGTAAACTCGGTCTGCACCGGTATGATCCGGCGGGCACCCATCTCGGTCGCCTTTTCGACAATGAAATCCGTTCTCGCCTTTTTAATCGGCGCAAAAATCAGCCACAGGTCGGGCGGCATCTGCAAAGGTTTCGTCGCGTCGACGCAGCTTAAGACGCCGCCACGTTTGCTAGCTTGGGTGACCTGCGCCAGCCATTCCCCATCGGTACCGTTGAACAGCAACACACGCGCACCTTCGGCTTTCCGCATCACCCCAAAAAGGTAATGCGCTTGCGCCTTGTCCAAAGGAACTGATTGCCCCTGACCCAAGGGATGCTCTACATAAAGTCTGATTTTCGCGTTCATAGGCAATGATATATGCAAGACAGTCCCCCTGTACCAGATGGCAGTGAAAATGATCGTGTGGCAGATGCTGCTTCGAACAATTGGGTTGACCGTTACGCCCCGGCTTTTACACGCCCCTATCTGCGCCTCAGCCGGGCAGACCGCCCGATTGGCACTTGGCTTTTGTTGCTGCCTTGCTGGTGGGGTTTGGCACTTGCGATGCTGTTTGATCAGCAACCACGCCTGTTTGATCTGTGGATATTGGTGGGCTGCGGTTTGGGCGCATGGCTGATGCGCGGCGCGGGCTGCACGTGGAACGACATCACCGACCGCGATTTTGATGCGCAGGTCGCCCGTACCCGGTCACGTCCGATCCCGTCTGGTCAGGTCACCGTCAAAGGTGCCGTTGCGTGGATGATAGCTCAGGCTCTGATCGCGTTCTGCATTTTGCTTACGTTTAACTATGCCGCTATTTCGCTTGGTATTCTGGCGTTGTTACCCGTCGCAATCTATCCATTCGCCAAGCGCATTACATGGTGGCCACAGGTATTCTTGGGCATCGCGTTCAATTGGGGTGCCTTGCTGGCATGGACGGCCCATACTGGATCATTGGGCGCGCCTGCCGTTGTATTGTATATGGCTGGCATCGCTTGGACGCTGTTTTACGACACGATCTATGCCCACCAAGACACCGAAGACGACGCGCTGATCGGTATCAAATCCACAGCCCGCCTTTTTGGCGATAAGACCTCTGAATGGCTGCGCCGTTTCTTGATGGCGACGGTCGGGCTTATGGGACTGGCGGTCATTTTTGCCTTGCGCGACAAAGCGTCGTTTCTAGCGATGGTTTTGGCGCTTGGAGGACCATGGGCAATGGGTTGGCATATGGCATGGCAACTGCGCGGGCTGGACATCAACAATAACGATAAGTTGTTGCAACTGTTTCGTGTTAACCGCGATACTGGCATTATTCCGCTGTTATTTTTCGCAGCTGCGCTGTTGGCCTGATTGCACAGAGCAGCCCACGCGCGTATCACCTAGCTTAACATTAACGTTCCCAGAAATGAGCTTATGCGTCTGTCTGCCCTTCTGATCATCGCGCTGACCTTTTCAGCCGCAGCCACCTTGTCACTCGTTGCGGCAAATTTTTCGGTCACACTGATCGAGGAGAACTCTGAAATCGGTGTGCGCGATGCCCTGGATGAAAAAGGCATGACATGGGCCGAAGTCGAGGCGGATGGCCTTCAGGTGACGCTTTCCGGAACTGCCCCGAACGAGGTGATCCGCTTTAACGCCCTTAGTGCGGCGGGAACAGTGGTGGACGCCGCCCGTGTGATTGATCAGATGGCTGTTGAATCGCAGGCTGCGATTGCGGCACCGAGGTTTTCGGCCGAAATTCTGCGCAACGATTCAGGCGTGTCTATCAGCGGGTTGATCCCGACCACTACCGACCGTGAAGGAGCCATCAACCGTTTCTATACGATGGCCGGTCAGGAAAACGTCGCCGACTTTCTGGAATCGGCAAACTATCCGTCCCCCGAAGGGTGGGAAGACGCGTTTGGCTTTGCCATCGCAGCGATGGAAAAACTGCCCCGTGCCAAGGTTTCGGTTTCTGCAGGTCGCGTCACCATTACAGCGATCTCTGACAGCGCTGAAGCGAAAGCCCGCCTGGAAGCACAGTTGCGCCGCACGACCCCTCCCGGTCTCATTGTCACTATGGACATTTCCGCCCCGCGTCCCGTCATCACCCCCTTCACCCTCCGGTTTCAGATCAGTGAAGAAAACACCGACTTTGACGGATGCAGCGCCGACACCGAAGAAGCACGCGACCAAATTCTGAAGGCCGCAATCAAGGCTGGTGCACCCCAGGGACAAAGATGCACAGTGGGCATGGGTGTGCCAACGCCGCGTTGGGCCGATGCTGTGGAAACAGCGATTGCCGCCCTTGCGGAAATTGGCGGCGGATCCGTCAGCTTTGTTGACGCAGACATTCACCTGATCGCCAAAGAAGGTACGGATCAGTCGCTTTTCGATCGGGTCATAGGTGAACTTGAGACATCGTTGCCGGACGTTTTTGCCCTAACAACAACACTGCCTGTTGCATCCGACCCCAATGCCGGCCCACCGGAATTCGTGGCAACCCTTTCGCCCAAAGGCGATGTGCAATTGCGCGGTCGCCTAAGTGACGAGGCGCTGCGCGATTTGGCGGACAGCTATGCCAAGGCCAGCTTTGGCTCTGACAAAGTTTATACGGCCGCACGGATCGTCGATGACTTGCCCAGCGACTGGCCGACCCGCGTGCTGTCAGGACTTGATGCCCTGTCCAAACTCTCGAATGGCTCTGTGGTTGTCACACCGGATTCAATCAGCGTCAAAGGCAATACCGGCAACCCGGATGCCGGTTCACAAATCGCGACCTTGTTGGCTGGCAAGCTGGGCGAAGGTCAGGATTACGACGTCGCAGTCGTGTACCAAAAGCAGCTTGATCCCGTACTGGGCCTTCCCACCCCCGAAGAATGCGAAGCGCAAATTGGCGGCGTTGTCGCCAAAGGTAAAATTAACTTTGAACCCGGCAGCGCCACCATCGATTCCTCAGCCCTTGGCACGATGGACAAGATCGCTGAAATTCTGGAAAAGTGCGGCGATATTGCCCTCGAAGTCCAAGGCTATACCGATAGCCAGGGTCGCGAAGAAATGAACCTGGCCCTTAGCCAGTCCCGCGCCCAATCGGTTTTAAACGAACTGCGCGCCCGCCGGGTGTTGACCGCATCTTTCGTCGCCAAAGGCTTTGGCGAGGAAAGCCCCGTCGCCTCTAATGAGACCGAGGACGGCCGCGAAGCCAACCGGCGCATCGAGTTCCGCCTGATCAGTCCCGAATCTGACGAAACAGCGCTGGAAAAAACTGAAGATACAGGCGATACAGAGGCAGGCGCATCTACGAGCACACAGGAAGACGAATGATATGAGCAGAACCGAATTTATTATCGCAACTGCGATCGTCCTGTTCGTCGCCTTTTGCATGGGGTGGTTTGCCAATTGGCTGCTGCACCGCTTTACACGGGTCGCCGCCGACGACGTCGCACAACTTGACCGGATGAGCCAGGAACTGCACGAAGCCGAAGAAACCCGCGATCAGGCCATCACCTATCTGCAACAACGCGAGGCAGAGCTGACCAACCAGCTTAGCCAGACCGAGGCGGAATTACGTGCAGCAATGGACGGCTTGCGCGATGCACGCCACGAAGCCGAAGAAATGCGCGCCTATATCGAACGTGAACAAGCCAGCTAAGTTTTTACCAGCGAGCCAGCGCGTCTTCATCCTCGTCCTTGGAAGCAACCCATTCTGCACCATTTTTGGTGATTTCGCGCTTCCAGAATGGCGCGCGGGATTTCAGGTAATCCATCAGGAATTCAGCCGCATCGAACGCATCCTTGCGGTGCCGGGCTGCCGTCGCAACCATCATGATCATCTCGCCCGGAACCAATGTGCCATAGCGGTGGATGACCAGCGCGTCGCCCAATGAAAAACGCGCAATCGCTTGCTCGGCCATACCCCGCAGCGCCGATTCAGTCATGCCGGGATAATGCTCGATTTCCATCGCTTCCAATGGGTCATCCGGCAGATCGCGCACGATGCCGGTAAACGTCACGATTGCGCCCATATCTCTGTGGCCACGTGCGAATTCAGCCGAAATGGCACCCAGATCAAATGCCTCTTGCTGGACTGAAATATGCATATCAGCCTCCGGTCATAGGCGGGAAAAACGCGACCTCGCGCACACCGGCCAATGGCGCGTCAAAGTCAGCAAGTTCTTGATCTACAGCCACGCGAAGGCTGCTTAGGTCGGAAAACGCGATGTCATAGCGTTCTTCGCGCGCGCGTAATTCTGCAACCAAATCCGCGACGGTCGATGCCGTTGTTTCGATATGCTCACGCGGCAACCCGATACGTTCACGCACCCATGCAAAATAAAGAATGTCCATTAGTTTGGCTCCTTCAAATGCGGCAAGGCTTTGCGCAGATAGTCAATCCCGGTGATGGCGGTCAGCGCAGCAGCGATCCACAACAGCACAAGTCCGACAAAACCGGCCCAAATCTCAAGGTCCAGATCGACGCCGGTCAACTCATGTTCAAGCCCAATGCCGGTCACTTCGCCAGACACGATATCAACCCCGATGTCGGATATCCCAAAGTAATGCTCAAAGACACCTTGGCTGAACAGAACCGCAATCGCGACCATCTGCGCAGTGGTTTTCCACTTGGCAAGCTTGGTGACCTTCAGCGTCCCTGAAACATCACCCAGAAATTCTCGCAGCCCCGATACGAATACCTCGCGAAACAAGATCACTGTGGCCGGCAAAACCAACCACGGCGACCAGCTTGAGAACGCAACGATCACCATTAACGCAACCACCACCATTGCCTTATCGGCAATCGGGTCCAGCATCGCGCCCAGCTTGGTTTCCTGCTTCCACGCGCGGGCCAGATAGCCATCAAACCAGTCTGTCACCGCCGCCGAGATGAACAGCAGCATTGCAAATGCGTCGGCATAGGGCCGAGACAGAAACAAAAACAGCACAGCGATACCGGGTGCGGCGATCAGACGTAATAACGTCAGCGTATTAGGAATATTCCACTTCATTTCCGCACTCTACAGCGCGAACCAACGGGGGGAAAGCACCAAGATATCGCATTCATTTTGCCAAAATAAACTCCCCGCGGAGCGTCCGCGCCTCGAAACGGCAAAACCGGTGCCTGTCTGGTCAGCCCCGTTCATGAAAAAACGCATAAATCCGCTCTGCCAAGGCCCGCGATACCCCTTCTACGGCCAGTAGATCGCTCAAGTTCGCGCGGCCCACCGCCTTGGCCGATCCGAAATGCGCCAATAACGCCCGTTTGCGTGCAGCCCCGACGCCTGGCACCTCATCCAGCGGCGTTGCACCCACTGCCTTGGCCCTTTTGGCCCGGTGCGTGCCAATGGCAAAGCGGTGCGCCTCGTCGCGCAGGCGTTGAATGAAATACAGCACGGGATCATTGTGTCGCAGCGCCATGGTGCGTTTGCCGACGCGGTGGAATTCTTCCTTGCCTGCATCGCGGTCAATGCCCTTGGCAACCCCCACCATCGGTATGTCCTCGACACCGTATTCGCGCATGATTGAAGCAACCGCACTTACCTGCCCTGCCCCGCCATCAATCAGCAGCAGTTCGGGCCACATTCCCAGCTTGCGATCAGGGTCTTCTTTCAGCAACCGTTTGAACCGCCGGGTCAGCACCTCTTTCATCATGCCAAAATCATCCCCGGGCGTCAGGTCTTCTCCACGGATGTTAAATTTGCGGAATTGATTTTTCATCATCCCGTCGGGGCCGGCAACAATCATGCCGCCGACGGCATTCGTGCCTTGGATATGCGAGTTGTCATAGACCTCGATCCGTTGCGGTGGTCCGTCCAGGTCAAAGGCGTCGGCCAGACCTTTCAACAAGTTCGACTGCGTTGCCGTTTCAGCCATCTTGCGCGCTAGGGATTCGCGGGCATTGCGCAAGGCTCCGTCCACCAATTCGGCCTTTTCGCCGCGTTGGGGAACCAGCAGTTCGACCTTGCGGCCTAACTTGCCTGACAGGGCGTCCGCCATCAGATCCATGTTTTCGACCTCGTTTGACAAGATCAACTGACGCGGCGGCTCGCGGGTATCATAGAACTGTCCGATGAATGCCTCAAGAACCTCGGCGGCATCCACATCGGGACCGACGCGGGGGTAATAGTCACGGTTGCCCCAGTTCTGGTTCGCCCGAATAAAGAACACCTGAACACAGGCTTGGCCCTGCTCCATATGCAGCGCGATGATATCAGCCTCGGACACGCCTTGGGGGTTGATGCCTTGAGCAGTCTGCACCTGGGTCAGCGCCTTGATCCGGTCGCGCAGGGCGGCGGCGCGCTCGAACTCCATATCCTCGGACGCTTGCGCCATGTCGGCTGCCAGACGCGCTTGGATGTCCGTGGACTTGCCATTCAAAAATTTCTGCGCATCCTGAACAGTTTTTTGATATTCCTCGGGGCTGATCTTACCGACGCAGGGGGCAGAACACCGTTTGATCTGGTGCTGCAGGCACGGACGGGTCCGGCTTTCGAACATCGCATTTGAACAGTCGCGCAACAAGAACACACGTTGCAATTGGTTCAAGGTGCGGTTCACTGCGCCCGCGCTGGCAAACGGCCCGTAATAGCTGCCCTTTTCCTTTTTCGCACCACGGTGCTTTTTGATTTGGGGATAGTCCTGATCAGCGGTCACCAAAATATTGGGAAAGCTTTTGTCATCGCGCAGCAATACGTTGAACTTGGGCTTTAACTGCTTGATCAGGTTCTGTTCAAGCAGCAGCGCTTCGGTTTCCGTCTTGGTTGTCAGGAACATCATCGATGCGGTATTTGAAATCATCCGCGCAATGCGGCCGGAATGTCCGGATGGCCGCGCATAATTGCTGACGCGTGCGCGCAAATTGCGGGCTTTCCCCACATACAAAACGCGGCTTTCGGAATCCAGCATGCGGTACACCCCTGGCGACCCGTCAATGGTCTTCAGGTATCTTTGGATGACCTCATACCCGGTCTTTGGTGTATCTGCTGTTTCAGTCATTGATTCGCTATTCTCTGGACCTTTTGCTGCAATGGTTGGACATCAAGGACAAGAGCAAACATACCCCCGACTCCTGTGGATAACCTTGCCCATAACTTTCTGCGAGGTTTCGTTTTTCCTTGTTTTCAGCAGACTTCCGCCGCCTGCCTATTTTTTAGGCAAAAACTCAAGGTGTTGATTGAAAACGATATTTTTATATACACCTATCAAACCCCTGAAAACACGACGTAATTTGTAACAGATTTCTTAACTTATCGGAAAAAGTGTAAAACTTTTCAGTTGATTCCTAACCAAGCCCCTGCACGTCTGGCGTTTTCCATCCCAGATGCTGCCCGCCATCCGTGCATAAAAGCTGGCCGGTTACCGACGGTGCGTCCAAAAAATAGCCTAGCGCCGCCGTAATATCATCCGGGTTCGCGCCACGCTCCAATATCACGCGCTTGCGCTGGTTTGCAAAATGCTCTGCGGTTTGTCTGGCCCCTTGCAGTGTCGGACCCGGACCAATGGCGTTTACCCGGATCGCCGGTGCCAAAGCCTGCGCCGTTGTCTGCGTCATCGCCCATAGCCCCATCTTGGCGATGGTATAGGTCATGAACTCGGGCGTTAGATTGCGCACCCGTTGGTCTAGCAGGTTCACGATAAGCCCGGCGGCTTTCGCCTCACCCGCTTCATCAAGGATTGGGGTTAAACCCTGTTTTGCCATGGCTTGGGTCAATATAAACGGCGCACGCAAATTACTGCCAATGTGGCGATCCCAGCTTTCGGCTGTCGCTGAGTTGACCGTGTCATATTCAAAGATAGAGGCGTTGTTTATCAGGCAGGTGATAGGGCCACCCAGGGCCTCTGTTGCGCGGGAAAACAGGCTTTGTGTTTCGCCCTCGTTCAACAGGTCAGCTTGCACGGCCACGCCGCGCTGGCCCGCCGCCTTTAGGGCGGCTACCACTTCGTCAGCGCCCTTGGAGGAAGTATTGTAGTGTACCGCAACGTCAAAGCCGCGATCCCCAAGATACAGCGCCATTGCCCGGCCCAGCCGCGCACCGGCCCCCGTTACCAATCCAGTCTTCATGATGCGGCCTTCCTCAGATCAAAATAACAGTCAGGTAAAGCGCATATAGTCCGCAAAGAACAATACCCCAAACCCGTGTGATATCGTGACGCAAATAGACAAAGGGGATCAGAAGCAAAGACGCCCCCAACATCACCCAGAAATCAAACCGCATGAACTGCGGATCGACCTCAATTGGACCAATCAGGCTGGCGACGCCGATAATGCCCAACAGGTTGAACATGTTTGATCCGATAACGTTACCCAATGCTACATCCGCCTGACGGCGCAATGCAGCCATGACGGTCGTCGCCAATTCTGGCAAAGACGTGCCAATCGCTACAAGTGTCAGCCCGATGACCGTGTCGCTGATGCCGTAAGCCCGTGCGATGATGGACGCATTGTCGACCAGCAAACTAGCACCCAAAGGCAGACCAATCAGACCCAAGACCAGAAAGACGGCAATGCGCCAGCCCGGCATGTCGGGATCTGCCCCTTCGGGTTCCTCTACGTCGTCTTCGCTATTATTTTTGCATTCCTTGCGGTGGATCTGTGTATCGCGGAACGCGTCAAACAAGACATATGCCAGACAGGCCAATAACACGATGCCGGCCCAAGCGTCGTAGACACCGCGCAGCGCCAACAGAATAAACAGAATCGACGCCGCAATCATCATGTTGAATGTCTTGCGCGTGTGGCATTCAGATGTGTGCATCGTTGCCAGCAGCGCGGGCACGCCCAGCACCAACAGAATATTTGCGGTATTTGACCCCACAACGTTGCCAAGTGCGATGCCCGGCGCGTCATCCAAAATCGCTTTGATCGAAATCAGCAATTCCGGAGCAGAGGTGCCGAATGCCACAATCGTCAAGCTGACAATCAGGGCAGGCACGCCTAAACGCAACGACAGGTTTACCGCGCCTTTAACCAGCGCATCCCCTGCCAAAAGCAGAATCACCAACCCAAGAATACTCAGCAGCCATGGCATAATCATCTGCGTTTATTCCCACAGCCACAGGGGCCTTTACCAATGCGGTAACGTCCGCAGGACTTGCACTTTGACTGACTAAACCGTTTGCCACCCAGCCAGTGCATTTTGCCAAACCAGGCAAGTACGCCCATGGCGACAAGAAACAGCAAGACAACCTTGAGAACCATATTTAAAGGCCGAACTTGGCATAGGCGGCACGTTCTTCGATGCCATCGACAGCGTCACCGATAATCTGCGCCCCAAATCGCGACAGCAGGCCTTTTTTATTGCCGTACCGAATGAGTCGCACCTTGTCGCCAAAGCGGTCCTTGAGCATCGGGGACAGATGGCCAACGCCATCGATAAGACCCAGTTCGGCTGCGCGCTTTGCCAGCCAAATCTCGCCTGTGAACAGATCAGTTTCTGTGTCCAACTTGTCACCGCGCCGGTCTTTGACGTGATCAATGAAATTTGTGTGAATATCACCAAGCAACTTCTTCAATCGGGCGACATCGTCTGCCTTTTCGGGGCGGAAAGGGTCGAGCATGGATTTCGACTGGCCCGCCGTATAGACACGCCGCTCGATACCATAGCGGTCAATCAGTTCGTTTAGCCCGAAGGACGACGAAATAACGCCAATCGACCCAACAATAGAACTTGGGTCTGCATAAATTTCGTCCGCCGCCGCCGCCAGCCAATAGCCACCCGACGCCGCAACGTCTTCGACAAACGCGATGACGGGCACCTTTTTTTCCTCGGCCAATCGTCTGATCCGCGCACCAATCAGGGACGACTGAACCGGACTACCCCCGGGGGAGCTGATCTCAAGCGCGACGGCCGCGGGCTTACCCCGACGGAAGGCTTTTTCAATAGCGGGCCCGATGCTTTCGTCACTTAGGCCGACGCGGCCACGGCCGCCGATCACACCAGACAAACGAATGACCGCAACGACCGGGTGCGACGACAGGAAAGGAATGTATTTTCTCATAGTTTGCATGTAGAGGGCCCATCGTTCTCAAACAAGGCAGTTGCCAAGATACTTATTGCCGAATGCGCCAGCCCGAACGGAAAATCCACCAAATCACGGCAAGACAGAACGCGGTAAAACCCGCGATCGCGAAAAGGCTGATCACGATCGGGACATCAGCAGCGCCGAAAAAGGACCAACGGAACCCCGATATTAAATAAACCACCGGGTTGAAGTGTGAAATCACCTGCCACACCGGCGGCAACATCGAGATCGAATAAAACGACCCGCCAAGGAATACGAGGGGTGTGATAATCAGCAGCGGAACCAGCTGAAGCTGTTCGAAATTGCCGGCCCAGATCCCGATGATAAACCCGAATAAGGAAAAGCTGACACAAGTCAGAACCAGAAACAGCACCATCCAGACGGGATGCTGGATGGTGATATCAACGAAGAAGAAGGCCGTAGCCAAGATAATGACCCCGATAAACATCGCCTTGGTCGCAGCAGCCCCGACATAGCCAAGTACAATCTCGATAAAGTTCACGGGTGCGGACAGAAGTTCAAATACCGTCCCGATGAATTTGGGAAAATAGATGCCAAAGGACGCGTTTGAAATCGACTGTGTGATGACGCTCAGCATGATCAGGCCGGGCACGATGAACGCGCCGTAACTGATGCCTTCAACCTCTTGGATGCGGCTGCCGATGGCTGCACCAAAGACCACGAAGTACAGCGATGTCGACAAAACCGGCGAGACAAAGCTTTGGGTGATTGTCCTGAAAAAGCGGGCCATCTCGAACTTATAAATGGATGAAACAGCGATCCAGTTCATGCCGCATCCTCCTTTACCAAATCCACGAAAATGTCTTCCAGACTGCTTTGTGATGTCTCGATATCTGTCAGGACAAGACCCGCAGCGGAAACATCGGACAGCAGTTTGGTGATGCCTGTCCTTTCGGCCCGCGTGTCATAGCTATAGATCAGCTTGTCCCCGTCGGGCGATAGAACCAGCGCATCAGACGCCAGGCTCGCAGGCAGTGCCTTAATCGGTTTGGACAATTGCACGGTAAGTTGTTTTTTGCCCATACGCGCCATCAGTTTTTCTTTGTCTTCGACCAACAGCAATTCGCCTTTGGCGATAACACCGATCCTGTCAGCAATTGCTTCGGCCTCTTCGATGTAGTGGGTGGTAAGGATGATGGTCACGCCATCCGCCTTTAGCTCAGCCACGATCTCCCACATGTCGCGGCGCAGTTCGACGTCAACACCGGCGGTCGGCTCGTCCAGAAACAACACACGCGGTTCGTGGGAAAGCGCCTTGGCGATCAGGACGCGCCGCTTCATGCCTCCGGACAACGCCCGTATCTGGGTGTCTTTCTTATCCCAAAGCGAAAGCTGCTTTAGAATTTTTTCCAACGCAGCGTCATTCTTGGGTTTGCCAAACAGCCCGCGCGAAAAGCGAACTGTGTTCATCACAGTCTCGAACGGTTCGAGGTTGATTTCCTGAGGAACCAAACCGATCATCGAACGCGCTGCGCGGTAATCGGAAATCGTGTCATGCCCGCCGACCTTTACCGACCCACCGGTCGCGGTGGTGATTCCGCAAACCGTTGAAATTAATGTCGTCTTTCCAGCGCCATTCGGTCCAAGAAGGGCCAGAATCTCGCCCTGCCTGATGTTCAATGTGACCCCTTTCAGGGCCTCGAACCCGTCGCCATATTGCTTGCGCAGGTCCTGAATTTCGACAATATCTGGCATCAAAGCCTCCGGATTATTTTGCCGAAAGCTAGACTGATTGAAGCCGAGTTAACAGGGGGTCAGTTCAGGACTTTTCGCGCCCGAACCACCCCTTCTTTTTGGGCGCATCTGCTGCAACCTCTTCGCCAATCGCCGCATCGGCATCGGCTGGTCCCTCAAGGGTTTCTTGCAGGTTGTTAAAAAATTGATCGGCCATTTTTTTGGCAAAGCCATCTATAATACGGCTACCAAGCTGTGCCAGCTTGCCGCCGACTTTCGCCTCAACGTCATAGGTCAATTCGGTGCCGCCATCCTTAGGCACCAGCGTGACATCCGCTTCGCCTTTGGCAAAGCCCGCAGCACCGCCCTTGCCTTCACCGCTGATCTTGATGGATTGACCTGGCACCATGTCGGACATGGTCACCTGCCCTTTGAATGTCGCCTTCACCGGCCCGACCTTTTGAACCACGGTTGCCTCGTAGCCGTCTTCGGGTGATCCGATGACTTCGGTTGCACCGGGAACACATTTGATCAGCATGTCGGGGTCTAGAAGTGCGGCGTAGACCTCTTCGGGGCTGGCCGCGATCTGGCGGGTGTCTGACATCTTCATCCGTGTGTCCTCCTCAGGGCGATATTTCTGCCAACCTACCGCAGGTGCAATGCCCGCGCCAAGATGGAAACACGCTGGACAGGATCGAGATAGCTGATAGGTCTTCAATATGAATGCAAATGCACACAACAATTCTGGCGCAGCCATCGCCTTTATTTTTGCAGGGGTGTTTGCAATTTCGATTAACGACATGCTGATCAAGCAGTTGTCTGGCGGCTATCCCCTCCACGAAATCGTTTTTGCGCGCGCCTTGATCGGCATTCTATTCGGTCTGGGCTTGGTTCAGCTTGAAGGTGGCTGGCGCATTTTGAAAACGTCGCAATGGCACTGGCATCTGTTGCGCGGGCTATTGGTAGTGATCGCCAACATGACGTTTTTCCTTGCGCTGGCGGCCCTGCCTTTGGCCGATGCGACCGCGCTGTTCTTTGTCGCCCCGTTGTTTATTACCCTGCTGTCGATTCCGATCTTGGGTGAAAAGGTCGGGATCATGCGGTTGGGCGCCGTTGCGGTCGGCTTTGCGGGGGTGGTGATTATGCAGCGCCCTTGGGCTGACACTGCTAGCTTGCAAGCCTCACGGCTTGTGCTTTTGCTGCCAGTCGTGGCGGCGTTGACGTATGCACTGAACCAGCTGATGACCCGCAAGCTTGGCGTGCGCAGCAAGGCCTCGGCCTTGGCGATTTACATTCAGGGCACGTTCCTGATCGTCTCGATCGGATTTTTTCTGGTCGCGGGGGATGGTCGTTTTGCGACCGATGGCAGTGCGCCGTCGATGCAGTTTTTACTGCGGTCCTGGGTGTGGCCAGCACGAGGCGACATCTGGGTGTTTCTTGGCCTTGGGCTGAACGCCGCCGTGATCGGGTATTGCCTAAGCCAAGCCTACCGCATCGCTGACGCTGCCACGGTTGCACCATTTGAATATATTGGCCTACCGCTGGCCGTGTTCTGGGGCCTGGTCATTTTTGGCGACCTGCCCGTGTGGGAGGTTTGGGTCGGCATCGCATTGATCCTGGGATCGGGCTTGTTCGTGTTTTTGCGGGAACGTCAAAAAGCCCGCGCATCCCTGCGGAGCCAACCAATGCGCGGCGGTTAGTCCGAAACGCGCACCACAACCTTGCCCGTCGCTTTGCGGGTGCGCAGCAGGTCCAGCGCCTCGTTCGCTTGCTCAAGCGGCAGGATGTGGCTGACATGGGGTTTCAACTTGCCCGCAATATACCAATCGATCAGCGCCTTAAAGCTATCGGTCAGCACCTTGGGTTTGAATTTCTTGTAGCCGCCCCAGAACAGTCCCAAGATGTTCAGGTTCTTAACCATGACGATGTTTGCGGGAATTTGCGGCACTTCGCCTGACGCGAACCCAAGCGGCAGCAGACGCGCTTCTGGATTGCACGCGCGCATGGCGGCTTTGAACTGGTCCCCGCCAATCGGGTCATAAACCACATCGGCCCCGCCCAGCGATTTGACGATCTCACGGATGTCATCGACCTCGGAATCGATCAGATGGTCAGCCCCCGCCGCGCGGCAGATATCAAGCTTGGCTTGGCCACGCGCACAGGCGATCACCTCGGCCCCCATCAGCTTGCCCAGCTCTACCGCCGTCAGGCCCACACCGCCCGATGCGCCTAGCACCAATAGACGTTCGCCGGGCTGCAACTGCGCCTTATAATCCAACGCCACGTGGCTGGTCCCATAAGCGATCAGGAAAGCGGCAGCATCGACCGCAGTCATCTCATCCGGTATGGCGACGCAGATGTCGGCGGGCACCACGGCATATTCCGCCAGCCCATGAAGACCGCTGTAAGCCGCGATGCGTTGCCCGACTTCCAAACCCTCGACCCCCTCGCCCAGCGCGGCCACCGTACCGGCCAGCTCCATCCCCAAGGTAAAGGGCAATGGTGGCTTTTCCTGATATGTCCCCTTGATCAGCAGCAGATCACCAAAGTTCAGCCCGCAGGTTTCAACCTTGACCAACACCTCGCCGGGGCCCGGCATCGGTATCTCAAGGTCTTGCAGTTGAAGCGGCTGATCATAGGCGGTGACTTGCATGGCGCGCATGTGGGAATTCCTTGGCTTGGTCGGACGACAGGTTCGAACGCAAAAGGGCCAGAGGATTGGCGGTTTTGCAACCCCGACCTCTGGCCCGATGACATTCAGCGCTATTGTCTTGCGCTACGGAACAATCGCCAACCGGATCGCATAGGCGACTATGCCAAGAGCAAGAACGCTTAGCACCCAGATCAGGATGAACCACCCTGTTTTAGTTAACCAGTTGCCCTGCATCAGTGGTACCCATCGGCCGGATCGATTTTGCCGCGGAACACCCAATAGGTGTAGGCGGTGTAGGTCAAAATCATCGGCAGCAACACCAGCGTTCCCACCAGCGTGAATTTGAGACTGCTGTCAGGTGCAGCCGCTTCGACGATAGTCAGCGATGGCGGCACAATATGCGGGTAAAAGCTGATGCCGATCCCGACAAACCCAAGCACGAACAGCGCTAAGGCACATAGGAACGGTGTCACATCCCAGTGACGTTGAAGCCCGTGGAACAACCCGTAGATCGCAGCGGCAACCAGAGCAGGCACCAGAAACGTAAAGATCGCCGTGGGGAACGCAAACCAACGCGTGTAATATTCACCATCCAGAAACGGCGTCCAAATGCTGAAAATGCCCATAAAAACGACCGTCGCAATGCCAAAGGGCCAAGCCAGCCGCCGCATGTGAGCCTGAATGCGGCCATCGAGCTTCATGTTCAACCAGGTCGCCCCCAGCATTGCATACCCCATCGTCACAGCAACGCCGGTCAGGATGGAAAACGGCGTCAACCAGTCCCACCAGCCGCCCGCATAGGCACGGTTTTCGATCTCGATCCCCTGTACCAACGCGCCTAAGGCAATGCCCTGACAAAACGCCGCAACAAAAGACCCGCCAAAAAACGAGATGTCCCATAGGCCCTTCCACCGCGTTGTGCGCCATCGGTATTCAAAGGCGACACCGCGAAATACCAGCCCCAGCAGCATCAAGATTATCGGCATGTAAAGCGCAGGCATGATGGTGGCATAGGCCAGCGGAAAAACGGCGAACAAACCGCCGCCGCCCAACACCAGCCATGTCTCGTTTCCGTCCCAGATAGGTGCGACGGAGTTCATCATCACGTTGCGTTCTTCCTCGTCCTTGGACAGCGGAAACAGCAACCCCACCCCCAGATCAAATCCATCAAGGATCACGTAAATAAGAACAGCCAGTGCAATAAGGCCAGCCCAGATGAAAGAAAGCTCAAGTCCAAACATGGTATCTCTCCTATTCCGCCGGGTTCAGGCCCTTGCGGGCTTTTTGTGCGACTTGGGTGGTGCCTGCAGTCCGGATCGGCCCATCTGTGATCTCTCCAATTGCCCCGATCTTGGGCCGTTTCGACATCAGGCGCAAAATGTAATAAACACCGGCCCCAAAGACAAAAAAGTATACGATGATAAAGGCCGTGAGCGATGCAGCGACAGCAGGGGCGCTGACAGGTGAAATGCTTTCAGACGTTCGCATAAGCCCGTAAATGGTGAAAGGCTGGCGGCCGACTTCGGTCGTGATCCATCCGGCCAGAACCGCAACAAACCCCATCGGCCCCATCAAGATAGCCGCTCGGTGCAACATGGGTGTTGCATGCAGTTTACCGCGCCACCGCGCAATCGCACCCCATAGACCCAAGCCTAGCATCGCAAACCCAAGCCCGACCATCACGCGAAATGAAAAGAACACGATCGCCACCGGCGGCTCGTCCTCGTCGGGGATGGTGTCCAGACCGGCAAGCGGCGCGTTCAAATCATGCTTGAGGATCAGCGAAGACAGCTTGGGGATTTCGATGGCATAATCCACCCGCTTTTCGGCTTGGTTCGGAATACCAAACAAGATCAGCGGCGCACCATCTGGATGGCTTTCAAAATGCCCCTCCATTGCCATGATTTTTGCGGGCTGATGTTCCAATGTGTTGATGCCGTGGAAATCTCCTGCCGCGATTTGCAGTGGTGTCACAAACAACAACATCCACATTGCCATCGAGAACATGCGTTGGGATGCTGCACCCTTGTTGTCTTTCAACAAATGCCATGCGCCAGCTGCACCCACCACAAGCGCAGTCGTCAAATAGGCAGCAAGCACCATGTGCAGCAAACGGTAGGGGAAGGACGGATTAAAGACGATCTTCCACCAGTCCAGCGGAATATACTGTCCGACATCGTTGATTCCGTATCCAGCAGGTGTCTGCATCCAACTGTTGACCGACAAAATCCAGGTCGCTGACAGCAATGTACCAAAGGCCACCATCCCGGTGGCGAACATGTGCAGGCCCGGCCCTACGCGTTTCAGACCAAACAGCATGATGCCCAGAAATCCCGCTTCGAGAAAGAAGGCAGAAAGAACTTCGTAGGCCATGAGCGGCCCGATCACCGGCCCCGCCTTGTCTGAAAACACCGACCAGTTGGTGCCAAATTGATAGGACATAACAATGCCCGACACGACGCCCATGCCAAATGCGACGGCAAATATCTTTTTCCAATAGTCAAAAAGAACCTGATATGTCTCATCCTTGGTGCAAAGCCAAAGGGCGTTCAGAACGGCCAGAAAGCTGGCCAGACCAATTGAAAAAGCCGGGAAAATGATGTGAAACGAAACGGTAAAGGCGAATTGGACCCGTGCCAGAATCTCAGCGGAAAATCCGTCTAACATGTCGAACCTCTCGTCGTTAGATGCAAAAGGGATGCCATCGCATCAGTTAACTAAGGTTTAGTATGTTTCCTGCACAGTGTCACAGGCTCATGATGCCGCAGACAACTATGTTTGGAATTCTATCCTGACCTTGAGGCCCGGCGCATTGTCTAGCAACGTCAAATTGCCCCCGTGCAGCCTTACGACCCCTTCCACCAGACTAAGGCCCAATCCATTGCCCGGCGTGTGTCTGCTTCGGTCCAAACGGTAAAGTCGGCGCACCACATTTTCGCGCTCGGATTCCGGGATACCGGGCCCGTTATCCGCGACTTCTAGCACCGCACGGCCTCTGGTTTTTGAAAGGCTTACGGTTATTTCACTGCCCTTTGGGGTATGGCGCATGGCGTTTTCCACCAAATTTGCCAGCACTTGACCCAGCAGGTTTTTGTCGCCCACCACCTGCACAGGTTCAGCCGGAACTGCGCAGATCAGCGATTGGTCATTTGCAGCGGCGGCGGGCTCATAGACTTCGGTCATGGTCTGACACAGCTGGTTCAGATCGACGGGTTTGAAATGGGCCTTGGGTGACCCGGATTCGACCGATGCGATTTGCAAAAGCGACTGGAACACCGATGCGATGCCTGCGACTTCGTCCTGTGCTTTGCCCAGCAACGCGCCTTCGTCCGAGGCCGGTGGAACGGTGCGGGCCATATCGTCCAGATACACGGCAACACGCTGAATCGGTGTTTTAAGATCATGCGCGATGTCCGAGGACACCTGCCGCAACATCTGTGTCTGCGCCTCTTGTGCGCTGGCCATCTGGTTCACCTTGTCGCCGATGCGCACCAGATCATCCGCCCAGCGTGGCCCCACGGTTACCCGCGCCGCCAGATCGCCGTTCATCAGGTCATCCAACGTACCGCCAATCACCTCGACGTGACGTTTGCTGCGCCGCGCCAGATACAGCCCCCCCGACAAGGCGATCAAGACTGTCGGCAACAGGCTTAGCAACAAAATGTTAAAGAACACGACCCGCAAGGCTTCGATCTGGGCAAGGCTGCGCGCAACGGTCAACTGACCACCGTAAAGCCGTGTCGTAAGGGACAGATAATCACCGTCATATTCTGTCCGACTCTTGGCGAGCGACACAATGTGATAGCCTTCGTCGTCGCGCGCGATGGCCCCGTTGCCAAAGATTTGCCCGCTCCGCGTGATATAGCTCAGGATCACACGGCCCGGGTCAGTGTCTCGAGATTCAGCATCCACCAATAAGGCCACCGCCCGCGAATTAGGGGCTGCACGAAACCCTGCGATGTCTTGTTCCAGATCTGCGCGGATCGCCGTTTCAAACGAATTTCTCGTCACCGCATAACTGGCCAAAAGGCTAAGCAAGCTAACCGTCGAAAACAGCAGCACCAGCAAAAGCGCCAGACGAACCGGCATGGACCGCCAAAGCTGCCGGATGCGGCCCCTCATCCATCAATCCTGTAGCCAGCGCCGCGCACGGTCTGGATCAACTCGCGTTCAAATGGCTTGTCCACTTTGGCACGCAACCGGCTGATGTGGGTTTCAACGACATTGGTCATTGGGTCGAAACTGATGTCCCAAACCGCCTCAAGCAGCATGGTGCGGGTTTGCACCCTGCCCTTGCGGCGCAAAAGATGTTCCAGCAATGCAAATTCGCGTGGCAACAAATCAATATTCTGACCCGCCCGCGTGACCTTACGGGTGATCAAATGCATCTCAAGGTCACCTGCACGCAATACGGTTTCCTGTTCAATCGCCTGCGGGCGCCGGGCCAATGCCGCGACCCGCGCCGACAATTCGCCAAACGCAAACGGCTTGACCAGATAATCGTCCCCGCCCGCATTCAAGCCACTGATCCGGTCATCAACACTGCCCATCGCGGTCAAAAATAACACAGGCGTGGTATTGCCCGCGCCGCGCAACGTCTTGACCAGCGTCAGGCCGTCAACCTCTGGCAGCATACGGTCGACGATCAGCACGTCGTAGCTGCCTGATGTCGCCTGAAACAGCCCCTCGCGGCCTTCGGTCACCAGATCAACGGTGTGCCCCTCTTCGCGCAGGCCGCGCGCGATATAGGTGCCCGTCGTGGCGTCATCTTCTACTACAAGCAGTTTCATTTCATCCGTTCCGTCTGAGCCATGCCAAGGCGATACCCTAAAATTAGGCCTCTGGCAGCCCTGCAACGCAATCTAACAGATTTGTATATGGCGCAAAAACACCCTGTAACAACGGGCTGCCATTTGGGTTGCATACCGATGATGTAAGGAAACAATCATGACATCTTTAATGAAATCTCCCCGCCGCGCGATGCCACTTGTATTGGCTGCCGCTTTGGCGTCGACCTCTTTGGTGGCGATTGCCCCAACTATGGCACTGGCCGTCCCCGCTGGCGGATACGCCGATCTGGTCGAAACGATATCCCCTTCGGTCGTGTTTATCGAAGTTTCAGGGACATCCGCAAAATCCGCCCCGCAGATGGAAATGCCCCAAGACATGCCCGAAGAACTGCGCAAGAGGTTTGAACAGATGATGCCCGGCCAAGGTGCCGAAGCTCAGCCCGTTCAGGGGCTTGGATCTGGCTTTATCATTTCGACCGATGGCCAAATTGTGACCAACAACCACGTGGTCGAAGGCGCTGACAAGGTCACCGTTAAACTTTCGGACGGGCGCAGCTTTGAGGCCAAAGTTGTCGGCAGCGATCCGATGACGGACATTGCCCTGTTGAAAATCGAGGCTGATGTTGATCTGCCCGCCGTGACATTTGGTTCGTCTGAAAGCATGCGCGTGGGCGATGAAGTCGTAGCAATGGGCAACCCCTTTGGCCTTGGCGGCACTGTGACCACTGGCATCGTTTCTGCCAAATCACGCAATATCAACGCAGGTCCCTATGATGATTTCATCCAGACTGACGCGTCGATCAACCGTGGCAATTCCGGTGGCCCCTTGTTTAACAACGCTGGCGAAGTGATTGGCGTGAACACCGCAATCTTGTCCCCCGGTGGCGGGTCGGTTGGTATCGGCTTTTCCGTACCGTCAGATCTGGTGCAAAACATTGTTGCTGACCTGGCCGATGACGGCACTATTACCCGCGGTTGGCTGGGCGTTCAAATTCGCCCGATGACAGAAGAAGTTGCGCAGGTTTTGGGCTATGACGTGCCAAAAGGCGCAGTTATCGAAGCCGTCGGCGACGATAGCCCTGCCAAGGAAGCGGGCCTTGAGAAGGGGGATATCATCTTGTCCTTCAACGGCACCGCCATCGACGAGCTGCGCGATCTGACCCGTGCTGTGGCTGACACAGACCCTGATCAGACGGCGGATGTGGTGATTTTGCACAGAGGCAAGGAAGTTACCCGCGCCGTCAAAATCGGCACCTTGGCTGCAAAAGACGCATAAGCACCACTACCAGCGGGCTTACCTCGTCCAGGCTGGAAGTAACACTTTGGCGTGTCCCCCGATCCGCCAAAGTTAGCCCACCGATACGCGGTGCGGCCCGCATGCCCCGATACGAAGAACCTATCGGGGCATGCCTGGTTTTTTAGGTGAGATTAGATTGTCGCCTCGAAAAGCTTGCGCAGATTGTCGCTGGTCAAGGTTACCGGATTGCCGCCGCAAGACGGGTCTTCAAGTGCCATAGCGACCAGATCATCCATACGATCAGCGGTTACACCCATTTCAGACAACTTGCGTGGAATGGCAAAGCTGTCGTTGAAATCCTGAACAAAGCTGCGGAAACCGTCATAGCCGCCATCAATGCGCAAATATCCCGCCGCCCGGTCGAACCGTTCACGGATCATATCCTGGTTCAGGTCCAGCACTGCAGGCATACACACTGCGTTGGTGGTCCCGTGGTGAGTGTTGAACACAGCCCCAATCGGGTGGCTCATCGCGTGAATCGCACCCAACCCTTTTTGAAACGCCGTGGCTCCCATCGCGGCGGCCGACATCATTTGCGCGCGCGCCTCAATATCGGTGCCATCTCTATAAGCGCGCGGCAGATAATCGATGACCAGACGCATGCCTTCCAAGGCAATACCTTGGCTCATCGGGTGGTAGAACGGGCTGCTAAACGCCTCGACGCAGTGGGCAAAGGCATCAAGGCCAGTGCCCGCAGTAATGTGCTTGGGCATGCCGACAGTCAGCTCAGGGTCGCAGATCACAACGGTTGGCAGAACCTTAGGGTGGAAGATGATCTTTTTCACGTGAGTTTCAGAATTGGTCAGCACCGACGCGCGCCCGACCTCTGATCCGGTGCCAGCAGTGGTGGGCACCGCAATGATCGGCGCGATGGCATCTGCATCGGCGCGGGTCCACCAGTCGCCCACATCCTCGTAATCCCAAACGGAACGCGTTTGACCCGCCATGAACGCAACCATCTTGCCCAGATCAAGGCCCGACCCGCCGCCAAACGCGATCACGCCGTCATGGCCCCCGTCACGGTACACTTGCAATCCTGCCGCCAAGTTGATTTCGGTCGGGTTCGCATCCACTTCGGAAAACATCGCCCGACCAAAACCAGCGGCTTCAAGCAGATCAAGCGTGTTGCTGGTGATGTCCATCTTAGCCAACCCCTTGTCGGTGACAAGCAGTGGCTTTTTGATGCCGGCGGCCACACAGGCCTGACCGATTTCGGAAATACGGCCCGCACCAAATCGCATCGCGGTGGGGTAGGACCAGTTGTTTTTCAGCTCCATAGGATTAAGCCTTTTTAAGGTGGTAAGATTTAGGACGCGTCAGCGCCTGATAGCCCAGTACGGACAGTCCCGCACCTTGGCCGGTGTCTTTACAGCCCGTCCAGCACAATGCAGGATCAAGGTAATCACAGCGGTTCATGAACACTGTGCCAGTTTCCAGCTGCGCGCCAATGGCGTCAGCGGCGTCGACGTCATTCGTGAATATCGCAGCCGTTAGACCGAACTGGCAGTCGTTCATCAACGCAATCGCTTCGGCGTCGTCCTTGACCGGCATAATGCCAACGACGGGGCCAAAGCTTTCGTCGCGCATGACGCGCATTTTATGGGTCACGTTCGTCAGGATTTGCGGGGTCAGATAGGCAGCACCGTCATCCTCGGCAAAGGGTTTGATCAACGCGCTAGCGCCATCTGCGACCGCCTCGTCGACCTGCGCGCGGACTTCTGCGGCAAAGCGGACGTTAGCCATCGGACCAATGGTGGTTTCCTGTTCCAAGGGGTTACCCAGTTTCAGGGCGCTCACCCATGCAACGGCCTTTTCGACGAATGCATCATATAGGCTTTCGTGGACATAAATCCGTTCAATCCCGCAGCAACATTGCCCAGCGTTGAACATCGCGCCATCCATCAACCCGTCGACCGCCGCATCCACGTCCGCATCAGCCCGCACATAGCCTGGGTCCTTGCCCCCCAATTCAGTCGCCACAGGTGTGAAAGTGCCTGCCGCTGCGACCTCCATCGCTTTGCCGCCACCGACCGAGCCGGTGAAATTGACGAAACCGAACTGGCGCTCGGCAATGAGAGCCGATGTGGTGTCATGATCCAGAAACACGTTCTGGAACACATGTTCCGGGACGCCAGCCGCATGGAATGCTTCGGCCAGACGTTCGCCCACTTGCAAGGTTTGCGTGGCGTGTTTCAGAACAACCGCGTTGCCCGCGATCAATGCGGGGGCAACCGTGTTGATCGCCGTCATATATGGATAGTTCCACGGGGCCACGACCAGCACAACGCCGCGCGCCTCGCGGGTAATCTTGCGGGTGGCTTTTTCACTGTCCTCGATGATCATCGGGGCCAGTGCCTGTTCGGCGATGTCGGCCATATAGCTGGCACGTTCATTGAACCCGCCAAATTCGCCACCATAGCGCACAGGGCGGCCCATTTGATGGGCCAGTTCAATTGCCATCCGATCTGTTGTTTTGCCCACCTCGGCAATTGCGGCACGCACCAGATCGATGCGTTCAGACAGCGGGCGTCCTGCCCACAATACCTGCGCTGATTTAGCCTGCGCACATACTTCGCGTGCAGCCTCCAGCGGCAGGACAGGGCGTTCAAGATAAACCGATCCGTCAATCGGTGAGATACATTTCAGGGTCTTTGTCATGTGCTTATGCTCGCTCAAATCCGCGGTTGATTTCCCAGTCGGTTACGACCTTGTCGTATTCCTCCTGCTCCCATTCGGCTGCGCGGGTGTAATGGTCAACCACATCGTCGCCAAGAGCCTCGCGCAGCATAGCAGAGTTGCGCAAAGTTTCGGTTGCAGCCCGCAAAGTGCGCGGAATTTCAGTCACGCTCGCGTCTTCATAGGCATCGCCCATTGTGGGGTCTTGCAATGCCAGCTTTTCCTCTATCCCCTTCAGGCCAGCCGCTAACAAAACTGTCTGCGCCAGATAAGGGTTCAGGTCTGACCCGCCAATGCGGCATTCCACACGGATGCCCTTTGTCCCATCGCCACACAGCCGAAAACCAGCGGTGCGGTTATCAACTGACCAAACCGTTTTCGTGGGCGCAAAGGTGCCTTTGGCAAAGCGTTTATAACTGTTGATGTAGGGGGCCAGAAAATAGGTGAACTCGGGCGCGTATTTTATCAGCCCTGCCATGAAATGCCCCATCAACTCGGACATGCCCAGCTTTGCGTCCTTGTCGAAAAACGCAGGTGTCCCGTTTTTCCACAGCGACATGTGCACGTGGCTTGACGATCCGACCTTATCCGCCGCCCATTTGGGCAGGAACGACGCCGAGAACCCCTGCTGAAAGGCAATTTCCTTGATCGCTTGTTTGGAAATCGTGTGATTATCGGCGCAATTCAATGCTTCTGCATATCGGATGTTCAGCTCTTGCTGGCCGGTTTCGGCCTCACCCTTAGTACATTCAATTGGCACGCCAGCGGCAACCAGATGGTTACGCAAGGGTTGCAGGAACGTTTCCTCTTTAGCGGTCTGGAACAGGCAGTAATCTTCATTGTGACCGTTCAGAGGCACGAGATTTGCGTATCTCTCTTTCTGGAGGGTGCGGTAATCGCGCTCGAACAAAAAGAACTCCAGCTCGGTCGCCATCATTGCGTCAAAGCCCAAAGCTTCAAGGCGAGCAATCTGCTTTTTCAGCATCGAGCGCGGGGAATGGGATACAGGTTCATGCGTATGGTGATCCAGGACATCGCCCAGCACCAGAACAGTTTTATCCAGCCAAGGCACGCGGCGCATTGTCGTCAAATCTGGGCGCAATACATAGTCGCCATACCCTGATTGCCAGCTGGTCGATGCAAACCCTTCGGGCGTGGACATCACCAGATCCGTCGCCAGCAAATAGTTGCAGCAATGAGTTTCCGCATGGGAATGATCAATGAAATTACTGACGTGGAAACGCTTGCCCATCAGACGGCCCTGCATGTCAACAAGGGCCACCAATACGGTATCCACCTCGCCAACTTCGGCCATTTCCCTGAGCGCGTCGAATGTTAAATTGCCCATGTGCAGACGTTCCTTTTGCATGTGTGAGGGCGGCACCACCGCGCCGCCCCGTTTATCGCGAGTTTAAAGAGTATCAGCCAAAGGTATAAGGCGGGCCCGCTTTTGAAATCACATCGTTGTAGTCGCGGAAGATCTGAACGATCTTCGCTGCGGTTTCACCTTCCTCTGCCATCTCGTCCCAGAAGGTGACAGCCGCTTCTTCAACGGTCTTCCACTCTTCCTGCGGGATCGATGTCAGTTCCAGCTTTTCACCGGACGCGCGCAGACGCGCCTCGCCGCCCCAATACCACTGGTTGCGGTAAGTGTGGCTTGCCTCGATGGCCGACGACACGATCTGTTTCAGATGATCCGGCAGTTCTGCCCATTTCTCAGCGTTGACAAAGAACGACCCAATCCATGCACCCGAAATGTTATTTGTGCAGAAATAGTTGGTAACATCAGCCCAACCCACGGTGTAATCTTCGGTGATACCCGACCACGCCATACCGTCTAGCTCGCCTGTTTGAACGGCGACTTCAGCGTCTTCGTAAGGGATGTTTACCGGAACAACACCAAACTGCGACAAAAAGCGGCCAGCAGTCGGGAAGGTGTACAGTTTCAGACCGTCCATATCGGCAAGCGATGTGATCGGTTTGACCGTGTTAAAGTTGCACGGATCCTGACCCGCAGCAGACAGCCAATGCACGCCAACCTTGGCGTATTCCTCGCGCCAGATGTCGGCCAGACCGTATTGGTTAAACAGCACAGGCACGTCCAACGCGTGCTTGGTCGCCAGCGGAAAATAACCGCCAAAGGACCGCACAGGTGTCGGGGACGCCATTGAATCGTCGTCCGAATGCACGCCGTCGATGGTGCCGCGCTGCAACGCTTGGAACAACTCGCCAGTTGGAACAATCTGGTCAGCATAGAACAATTCGATCTCAAGCTCGCCCTGGCAGGCGGCGTTGATCGCATCGATTGCGGGCTTTGTTACTTCTTCGCCCAAGGCAGCGCCCGCATATGTTTGAAAGCGCCAGCGGATCGGTTCCTGCGCGTGCAGGATCGATGGGGTGGCAATGGCTGCGGGACCTGCAATTGCGGCCCCTTTGAGAAACTTACGTCTGGTTGTCATCTGACATACTCCTTATCGGGTTTCGGTTTTGAAGGGCCGGTTCATCCGGCCACGTTGTAGTTATTTCGGTTATTTGCCGTAAACATAGTCGGGCAGCCAAAGCGCGATCTGCGGGAACATCATCACCACGGCCAAGGCCAGCACCATCACGCCCACAAACGGAATGATCGAACGGTAGATATCGGTAATCGTGATCTCGGGCGGGGCCATTGCACGCATCAAGAACAGGTTATAGCCGAACGGCGGGGTCATATAGGCGATCTGACAGGTGATCGTATAAAGCACACCATACCACACCAAATCGAACCCCAACGCGCCGACCAGCGGCACATAGAGCGGTGCCACGATAACCAGCATGGCCGTGTCATCCAGAAACGTGCCCATGATCAGGAAGGACAGTTGCATCAGGATCAGGATAACCCAAGGGTTCAGCCCCCATTGCTCGGTGAACAGGCTTTCGATTGCCTTGACCGCACCCAACCCGTCAAAAACCGCGCCAAAGGCCAGCGCCGCAAGGATGATCCACATAAACATGCAAGTGATCGCAAGCGTCTGGCGTACCGATGTTTCAAACACCTGACGTGTCATCCGGCCCTTCAAGACAGCAGCAGCAAAAGCGGCGATGGCCCCGATGGCCGAGCTTTCGACCAGCGACGTCCACCCGTTCACAAACGGCACCATCATCACGGCAAAGATCACAACGGGCAGCAAGCCAGCGCGGAGAAGGCGCAGCTTTTCTGGCCAGCCGACATCACGTTCTTCTTCTGAAAGCGCAGGCCCAAGCTCAGGGTTTATGCGGCAGCGAATGGCGATGTAGATAATGAACATCGTCGCCATCATCAGACCCGGAATGGCACCGGCCAGCCACAACTGCCCTACCGGTTGACGCGCGATCATCGCATAAAGCACCAGCACAACAGAGGGCGGCACGAGGATGCCCAAACTTGACCCCGCCTGAATGACCCCGGTCACCATCAGTTTATCATAATTCCGTTTCAACAATTCAGGCAGCGCAATCGTGGCACCAATCGCCATGCCCGCCACCGACAGCCCGTTCATCGCTGAAATCAGCACCATCAAACCAATCGTACCAATCGCCAAACCACCGCGCAGGCCGCCCATCCAGATGTGAAACATCTTGTACAGATCATCCGCGATTTTGGACTCGGAGAGCACGTAGCCCATGAAGATGAACATTGGCAAAGTCAGCAACGGATACCAGCGCATCAGCTTGATCGCAGCGGAAAACCCGATGTCATAGCCACCACGATCGCCCCACAAAAACAGCGCGGCCATCACCGCAACAAAGCCGATGGCACCAAACACCCGCTGCCCTGTCAGCAGCATTAACATCATGGTCGAAAACATTAATATGGCGATCAATTCATAGGGCATCGCGCGTGTCCTCACCGGATTTGAGGAAAAGGATGTCCTTGAACAATTCAGAGACAGCTTGCAGCAGCATCAGAAAAATACCGATGCACATGGTCACCTTGACCGGCCACATATAGGGCCGCCACGCGGTCGGGCTGCGTTCGCCACCATACTTGAATGAATACATGGTGGATTCGATGCCACCCCACAGTAAAATGAACAGATAGATCAGCAAAAACAAAACGGTAATGCTGTCTGTCCATGCTTTCTTGCGGGGGTTAAGTTCGGCATAGAACAAGTCCATCCGCACATTTGCCCCCATTTGCAACGCGTAGGGGCCACCCAGGATGTAATAGCCCACCATTACAAACTGCGCCATTTCCAACGTCCAAAGGGACGGGCTGAAAAACGTCTTGTTCATCGACGACCACAGCAAAATGCCCATCAGCACAAAAATGCCGTACATCGCGATCCGGCCTAGGCCATAGTTAAAGCGATCCACCACCGAGATATATCTTCGCATCGCTTTCATTCAGATGCCTTTTGAAAAAAGGTGGGAAAAGCAGCGGTTAGCGACCTGCTTAGGTGCTGCGCCATTGCCAGTGCCTTTTTGTCCGTATCGATCAGGTCGTTCCGGATTTCGATCATGACACAGGGCAATCCGTGCGCTTCGCCGTGTTTCTTCAGCGAATAGGTCACGCCATCGACAGCCGCGTACGGTTCGTTCAATGCGGATCTATAGGTACCATTGGCCTGTTCTTGGGCCAGCATCGCCTGCGCGGCAGACGGGTCGCTGTGATACAGGTATCCCAAATCAACGTCGCGCCTGACGCCGTTATAGATCGGGGTAAAGCTGTGAACCGTGACCACCAACTTAGGTACCGTCTGCCTGCTTTGCTTGTCCACAGCGTCGTGAAACGGCGTGTGCACTTGGTCAAAGCGGTCTTGCTTTTCCTGATCCGACAGGTTTGCGTTCCCCGTAATTTCAAAGATCTCGCTGCGTGCCGGGATGCAATCGGGCGCGGTCAAAGGCCGGTTGCAATCATAGACCAACCTCGAAACCCCGCCAGCGATCAGTGGCGCGTCCAACATGCCAGACAGCGCAATGGCCACGTCTAGCGCCCCGATATCCCATGCCGCATGGGACGCCTGCGCATCCGCACTAAGCCCTAGAGCGAAATCATCAGGGATGGAATTGGACGCGTGTTCGCAAATCAACAACACAGGCCCCTGCCCGCTGCTGTTGACGACTTGCACTGCGGTCCAACCGTTGTTCAAAACGAGAAACTCCTCTTGGCTTGCCCCCCAATCACTACAGATTTTCCTAGCCTGTCAAGATTTTTTCTGTAATCTTTATTTCACAGCCAGAAACTCTGTACTGAAAGGAACAGCTTTTGCACAAGAAAGCATTGGTTCGCGATTTGCTAAAAGAAAAGCAGACAGAGTTAACTGCTGCAGAGCGCAAATTATCTGCGGTTCTGCTTGACGATTCATTGCTAACCGGACTGCAATCCATCAACCGTTTAGCAGAATGCGCCGAGGTGTCTTCGCCCACTATAGTTCGATTGGCGCGCAAGCTGGGCTTTGACGGGTTCTCTGACATGCAAGACGCCATCCGCGAGGAAATCGGCGCACGGATGAAACAACCTCTTGCCAAGCTTGAGGCGGCCCCGCCATCGAACAATCGCGATCACATTGTTTCGCGCTTTATCGAAGCGGTGTCTGACAACATCAATCGCACCCTCGAACGGCTTGACTTGACCGAGTTCGATCAGGTGGCAGAGGTACTCTCAGACCCCGCGAACCGGCTTTATCTGCTGGGCGGGCGTATCACCCGGTCAAACGCGCATTACTTTTTCAACCACCTGCAGATCATCCGCCCCCATGTAACCTTGTTGGATTCGTCGCCCAGTGTCTGGCCGCAATCCTTGCTGGACATGGACGCAGGCGCTGTTTTGATAATCTTTGACATCCGCCGGTATGAAAAAGAGCTGGAGAAGTTGGCCAATCTTGCCGTGAAACAGGGGGCCAGCATTGTGCTGTTCACAGATGCTTGGGGGTCACCGATCGAAAAACACGCACGCTTCTGTTTCCGCTCGATGGTCGAGGTCCCATCAAGCTGGGATTCAACCTTAGCGATTAATTTCTTGATCGAAGCTTTGGTTGCCGAAGTTCAGTCCCGCAGCTCCGATCAAAGTGCTGAGCGTATCGCAGCCCTTGAACAAATGATCGGCAAATCAAAGATCTTCCGCAGCAACTAGGTCAGACAGGCCATTCATGCCCGCCCACCCTTTCGTTTCTTAGCGGTGCAAGCGATAGGTAGACGAGAAGTTCTATTGTGATGTTGAACGGAAAGGTCACACCCACCGAAAGCGTGAGGTAGATCCCGCCTCTGCCTTGGGCAAGGCTATGGGCATGACCGCATGTTGCGCCGCGCAAACAAGCGACGCACCGCGCTCGGCGGCGAACTTGGCACCGATCATTGGATAGCCCCCAAGCCCAAAGGGATGTGGCAACGGACGTTCCAAAGAAAGCGTTTTGAGATCGAGTGGTGCGAGAACTAAGCAGACCGCCATTTTCTCAGGAGATTTAGCCACCTTCTAAGCGCACAGGAACGTGAGATGTACTTCTGAGCGACTTGATGCTTATTCCAAAAACAAGCAGACAAAGCACTTCGTGTTAAGTGGCGCATTTCATCTCCACAGATGTTTGAACTACTGGCGTTATCCTTCCCCACTAAAGCAGCAATTCGGGCATATGAACTTAACAAGAGTTTCTCTTCGACTCCGTTCGGTCATCGCCCTTGGTGCTACATTCATCATTGGGGTAATCATCGCTGTTCTTACGCTTTTACCAGTGGACGTACCGTCAGACAGTTTTAGCGGTTCGGATAGGGTTTATCATTGCATTGCCTTCGCAGCGTTTACTTTCCCATGTGCTTTTCTTTACCGACGTGCCATCCGGTGGGTCGCGCCCTCGGCGGTAATGTTCGGTATCCTGATTGAACTGATCCAACCGTATGTTGGAAGAAATGGTGAGTTAGCGGATTTCTACGCCGATACTCTAGGCGCAACGCTTGGGGTGGCATTAGGATTAGCGGCCAATATTCTGATAAACCCCAAGAAAGCTCGGCAGTAAAACCATTTTTTCAAGCTCAAATCAGGCGTTGTAGCAGCATCAATGTCTGAACCCTCAGAAGCCCTTCAATTCTCACAAGGCGTGACCAGTATTGAAGTCAGGTGTTGGTGTTGCGGCCACGCCACCGAAATGACGCCAGACATCCTACGGATGGGCGTCACGCGAAACGAATTTGAGCGCAGGGCAAAGTGCCAATGTGGTAAGGAATTGCCTCAAGTGAAGCAGTCTCCTAAACTTCTGAGCCGCTGGTAACGTTATTGTGCAGGTCTTCCTTGTTCCTGCCATACAAACGGCACCTTTGCGTCGAATTTTACTGTCATACGCTTGAGTGTATTTTAGGAAGAAATTTTCTATAGGTCAGTGGTTCGCTGTGAAGTATGCAGCGAACCACCATTTCCCGCCCTTCATCCTCGAACTCAGGTGTTTAGCTAAATATCCCATCAGACACCAAGGCGGTGGGCGATGGTAAGAGCCGCGCTATGACCACATGTTAAGGCGCGCAAACAAGCTACGCACCGCTTAGGCGGCGGATCCGGCACCGCCCACTGGATAGCATCTAAGCCAAAGAGCATGTGGGAACGGACGTAGCAACGAGAGCGATTTGAGATTACGTGGTGTGAGGGTCAAACAGGCCACCATTTTCTCAGTAAATTTAGCCGCCTTCTCAGCGCAGGGGATCGTGAGATGTTTTTCGGTGGATAGGGCATCGGGTAAACATGACTGCCGCCAATGTGTAGCCGCAACGTGCCATTGATTTCTCGCACCTGCAAAATTGAGAATAAGGGTGCTCACCAAAGCATCAAAAGGGAGATCGTGAAAACTAAAATAACCTCAAGCCATTGTTTATAAAAAATAAGATATTGGGAAATGGTGCACCCGAGAGGATTCGAACCTCTGACCCCCTGATTCGTAGTCAGGTACTCTATCCAGCTGAGCTACGGGTGCACTACGGCGCGGTTTAGTTCTGGGCGCTAATCTTTGCAACCCCTTGTTTGACCTGATTTGAAATTTCCTGCATTTCGCCTAATAAGTTCCGTCGCCTTTGGGCAGACATATGCGGAAAACGGTACCTGATGCGCCGGTTTCCTTAAGTTCGAGCGTGCCGCCGTGGCCGCGCACGAGTTCGGCGGCGATGGCAAGGCCAAGGCCAGAGCCCCCTTTACGCGCGCCGCCCCGAAATGCTGTGAACAGATGCTCTTGCGCCTTTGCGGGCAAGCCCGGCCCGTTGTCCTGTACGTCGATCACCCAACTATTAGGGTGATCCATAGCGGTTATGCTGATCTCTCCTCCATGCCCTGTGGCAACGATCGCCTGGCGTGCATTGCGCGTCAGATTGGCTAAAACGCGAAACAGTTGTTCTGGATCGGCGCGCAGCTTTAGCCCCTTAGGAATATCCAGCACGAACGCGACATTAGCCTCGCCCGCGGCGAGGCTTTCGCTGTCCATCACATCTTGCACGATCTGATCCAGCGCAATGACGGTTAATGTCGGGCTTGGTTCCTCGGCCTTGCCAAAGGCCAAGGTCGATTCACACAGATGGACGGCGCGCGTAATCGAACTGACCAGCTTGGGGGCCATCCGTTTGACGCTGGGGTCCTCGGACATCTCGATACGATCGGTAAACAGTTGCGCGGTCGTCAGGATATTGCGCAAATCGTGGCTGATCTTGCTGACGGCCTGACCCAACTGCGCCAACCGTTCTTTTTGGCGTAAGGCTTGGGTCAGCTCTGTCTCAAGCTTCATCAACGCCTCCTCAGCCTCGCGGACTTCGGTCACACCAGCTGAGGGGGCGATAATGCGCCGCGCGTCCTCGGGGGCCAACGCATAGTTCTGCATATGGCCAACCACGCCCTTGATCGGTTTCAGCAACAGAGCGCGCAGCGCGACAAACAACAACGATGCGGTGATGATCGAAATTACGGCAGACAGCAGCAAAATCCGGATGCCGTAATCCACCATGGCATCACGCAAGGGCACCGTTTGCATGGTAATTTCGATTAATGACCCTGCATCCTGAACCGGCGCACCAATCACACGGATCACCCCGTCTTGGGTATCGGCCAGTTGAAGAAACGCATCCTTGATTAGCGTCAGCGCTGACGGGTCACGCAGATCAAAGGTGTTGATGATCGATTGTGGCATCGGCGAGGACAGCACTAACTGCCGAACCTCGTCACGCCGCAACACAACGTTGAAAACCTCTGCGGTCCTGAGCAATTCAGCCTCGAGCGCGGGGTCGATCATGTCATTCGCCAACAGCGTCAGCGAAGCGATCTGTGCCCGTTCAAGACGGTTCATCAGATATTCTTGACGGAAACGCGCGATGGTTGGGACAAAAATCAGTACCTCGGCCAACATCACAAAGATGGTGGTCAGTATCAGCAACCGGCCTGAAAAGGATTTCAACATAATTGGAGGGCTCTAGGGAATGAAACGTTGCACAAAACGTACAACTGTTTTGACCAGATCGCTTTCAAACAAGCGCGGCGTGAAATAAGCACCTGCTGCGCGTTTGTTGACTTCGCCAATCGTGGGATAAGGGGCAACCATGCCGGCAATTTGGCTCATTTTCATGTTATTTGCCAGTGCCAATGCCCACAGATTGATCAGCTCTCCCGCTTGATAGCCGACAATGCTGACCCCGACTGGGCGTCCTTTCACAACCATGACTTTGATCAATCCCTTGGTTTTGCGCTCGGCGATGGCACGGTCATTGTGATTGTAGTGAAAGCGCACGACCTCGACCTTGTCGCCATGTTCATCTTTGGCTTGCGCCTCTGTCAGGCCGACTTGTGACAGCTCCGGGTCCGTATAAGTCGCCCACGGAATATGTGCGGTTTTTGCCTTGGACGGAATCGCGAACATCAACGAGCGGATCACAACACCGGCGTGATACCCTGCAACATGGGTGAATTGCAGCCCTCCTGCCACATCGCCAATAGCATAGACCTTGCGATTGGTAGTACGCAGTGATGCGTCCACCTTGATACCGTTCTTGATCGGTTTGATGCCCGCCTTTTCAAGGTCCAGCGAATCGGTGTTAGCCTTGCGCCCCACCGCGACCAGCAAATGCGATCCCTTGAACACGCGGCCATCTTTGGCTTCGACCTCAATCGTACCGACATCTCCGCGAATCTCGGCTGCCAAGGCACCTTCGGCGATTTCCACACCTTCGTCCTTTAGCGACTGCAGCACGACGGCGGCCATCTCCGGGTCGTCTTTGGCCAGCGCCTTGTCCCCTTCGATTACGGTCACTTTGCAGCCCATGCGAATATGCGCCTGCGCCATCTCCATACCAATGGGACCGCCGCCGATGATCAGCAGATGCTCTGGCTTTTCACGCAGCTCGAATAGGGTTTCGTTTGTCTCGTGGGGGGTCTTGTCCAACCCCGGAATGGGCGGCACCAAAGGCGATGATCCCGTGGCGATCACAATACGTCGCGCTTTGATGATGGTGTCGCCCGCCTGAACCTCGTCCTCCGAGATAAAGCGCCCGAATTCACGTATTACATTAATCCCGAATCCTTCGAACCGTTCTTGACTGTCGACGGGCGCAATCTGCGCAATCACGTCGGCCACGTGATCTTTGGCAGCGGCATAGTCGACCTCTCCGGCGGCATCGGCCACACCGAATTGTGCGGAATGGCGCTGGCCATAGGCCGCTTTTCCCGTCGCAATCAACGCTTTGGATGGAACGCAGCCATAGTTCAGGCAGTCACCGCCCATTTTGTGGCCCTCAAGCAGGACAACATCCGCCCCCATTTGCGCGGCCCCCGCTGCAACTGACAGCCCGCCAGAGCCTGCACCAATGATCAACAGGTCGGTTTTAATGTGATTCATTTCAACAGTTCCTTTTTGCCGGTGACGGCCTTGAGTATGACGGGAAGGAGCGACAGGGCGCAGAGGCCAAGGATGGGAAAGAAAATATATGGCTCAAATATGATGCCAAAATTCGGCGTTTCTCCACGGGCAAACACTGTCCCCAGTCCCGCGCCGACCGACGTATAGACCACCGAACCAGGGATAATCCCCAAGAACGTCGAGATCACAAAACGGTATAACTTTACGCCCAGAAACGCAGGTATCAGGTTCGCCACGAAAAACGGTACGGCGGGCACTAAACGGATAAAGAACAACATCGACCATTGGTTATTGTCGATACCCTCTTTGATCTTCCGCACCATTCCGTCTGATGCATCCATTCGCGCCTTGAGTCTTTCGCCAAGCCCCATCCGCGCCGCCAGAAAGATCAATACAGCACCGATCGTGGCCCCCGTTATATTGAATAACACCCCGAACGAGGTGCCAAACAAGAATCCGCCCGTGATGGTAGCGATCCCAGCGCCGGGCAACGAAAACGCCACGATCAAGATATAGGCCGCAATGAATACGACTACCGTCAGCACATAATTTGCGTCCCGAAAGGCGACCAGCGCCTCGCGGTTGTCGCGCAGCGTATCAAAGGTCAGGTAGTCGCGAAGTGTGAAAAACCCTGCCACCGCCACCAGAGCAATGACGATAATTGGCAGATACCTTAGCCATACGGGTTTCTCGTCTGTCTGATCTACCATTGTGCGGGTCGCTTCCTATGTTCGGTCTGTAAGACCGTATAGCCCTATAGATGGGCCAATGTGACGCAGGCAGGTAGGGATATCACGGGCGCTTGATCACAGAGCCGTATATATTGCAGAAAGTTAGGGTTACGGCGCTGGATTGAAACACTCCACCGCGATAATTGCCGTTTTTATTGCAGCTTCGTCAATTTTGCGGCCTCAAGGGTTTGACTTGCGGGCGCAGCAGCTTTAGAGGCAGGGCTTGAATTGACAGTGATGCGCCGAATCTGGTGTTGATCTAACGTATTAAGTGGAGCCGGAGCGATGAAACGCACCTTTCAACCTTCAAACCTTGTGCGCAAGCGGCGCCACGGTTTCCGTGCACGTATGGCAACAAAAGCGGGTCGCAAGATCATTAACTCGCGCCGTGCCCAAGGCCGGAAAGAACTGAGCGCGTAATTCGCGCTTTCAGGACTTTGCAATTATGACACCGTCGGAAGCACCCATGGATGGCACAAAAGCCGCCCAAAGGGAAATGCTTCCGGCGGTTTCTTTGCGTTTGACTACGCTTAAAAACAGACCGGATTTCCAGCGGGCCACCAGATCGCCCCGTGTGGCGATGCCGGGTTTCATCCTCCAGATGCGCAAACGCCCTGAAGGCGAGGCCGAAGGTATACGCGTCGGTTTCACCTGTTCCAAGAAAGTCGGAAACGCTGTTGCCCGCAACCGTGCCAAGCGCCGTCTGCGCGAAATCGCGCGCTTGGCCCTCCCCGATCAGGGCCGCGACGGCATGGACTATGTCTTGGTCGGGCGGCAAGGGGCAACAGCCACCCTGCCCTTTTGCCAATTGCTGGCAGACCTGACCAAAGCCCTAAACATTCTGCACGGCAAAATAAAATGACATTGTTCGCCCGCGTTCTTGCTGTTCCTGTACGGGCGTACCGCTTGATTTTCAGCCCATGGCTCGGCCAAAACTGCCGGTTTCAGCCGACTTGCAGCGCCTACGCCCTTGAAGCGTTGCGCAAGCATGGCGGTATTAAGGGTGGCTGGCTGGCAATCCGGCGTATTGCGCGCTGCCACCCATGGGGCAGCAGCGGCATCGACAACGTTCCGGATTAACGCTTCTTATCGAAAGTGATGTGCACTTCTCCGATATCAACGCCATATTTCTTCATATACGCGCGATTGTAGACCCGCGTATCGCTAAGCTTCCAGAACCAATCGTCAAAATTCACTCGCAAGGTTCCATCTGGGACAGGCAGGTCAATTTTATAAACCCAATTGAAAGTATCACCCCGCGCGACACCTTTTGCAGTGCCAATCACACCATCCGCCTGCCCCGTCCACGTGTCAGGTCCAGGCTTGGTCATCTTCCAGGTACGCTGTTCGGTGCTTCTGTCTTCGTAAACAAAATCCTCGACCAAGGTGAGGGTCCGCCCGTCCCAAGTGCCATGGATGTCTACAACAAAGCGGCGGCGCACTGTGCCCAGTGTGTCCTGAAACTGCCCCGTTGCGACAACATGGCCGTCGAAATATTTTTCGATGTTAAATACGCGGTCCGACAACAACGGATCATCAGCATTTGGTTTTCCCGTACACGCAACAAGCCCCAGCATAACTGCCAGCATCATCCAAATAATTCGCATCAATTGCCCCACCCTGATCTATCCGCCGCTTGATCGGCGATGTGACTTGATCTAAGCCAAACTCATGCTGGATCAACCTGACGATATTCACCCGCTTTTTTACGGTGCCCCCCAAAGCACCGAGTTTCGCAAACTGCGCAAGCGGCTTGTGCGCCACACGCGCGAGGCCATTGAACAATACGGCATGATTGAACCGGGCACCAAATGGCTGGTTTGCATGTCAGGCGGCAAGGACAGCTATACCCTGCTTGCGATTCTGCACGAATTGAAATGGCGTGGACTGCTGCCTGTCGAATTGCTCGCCTGCAATCTGGACCAAGGTCAGCCGAATTTTCCAGCGACCGTATTGCCTGCTTTTCTCAAAAAGATGGGTGTCGAGCATCGTATCGAATACCAAGACACCTATTCGATTGTGATGGACAAGATTCCCGCTGGACAGACATTCTGCGCGTTGTGTAGTCGCCTGCGACGGGGCCATTTGTACCGCATCGCACGCGAAGAAGGCTGTAGTGCAGTTGTATTGGGTCATCACCGCGATGACATTTTAGAAACATTTTTCATGAATTTGTTTCACGGTGGACGCCTCGCAACAATGCCACCAAAACTTCTGAACGAAGAAGGCGATGTATTTGTCTATCGCCCCCTTGCCCATGTCGCCGAAGCCGACTGTGAAAAGTTCTCTAACGCGATGAAATACCCCATAATTCCTTGTGATCTTTGCGGGTCACAAGACGGGCTGCAACGCCAGCAAGTCAAGGCGATTTTGGACGGTTGGGAGGCCAACAGCCCGGGCCGTCGCCAGGTCATGTTTCGTGCGCTCATGAACGCCAGACCATCGCATTTGCTGGATCCTAAGCTGTTCGATTTTTCCGCTTTGACCAGAAATACCTAGCGGACTTTCGACGAATCTTCTTAAATTGGGACGGAAGAAAACAGGAACATTAACCTGTTCGATACCCCTAAGAAGCTAATCCTGACCCAACGACGCGAAGGCCGCGTCAGATGGGGGTTTGACGATGGCGCGCAGCTTGCAGGCAACGGTTCTACACGTGGGACGCAGCATTTCTACGATTTTGACAGGCCCGCCCGCATTAGCCTTCCTACCAGCGCTTTGCTTGTCAACTTACTGGTTCGGCGGCGAAGGGGCATTGTTGATTTGTGCCGTGGCAATTCCCATAATCTATCTTTTTTTGGGCGGCTTTTACGGGTCGGTCAACCAGCTGATGTTAGCACGCGAAGGGGTGAATGGCCTGCTGCAACCCAACGCATTTAGTGACTTAGCGCATCAGGTATTTAACAAGACCTCTGACATCGGATGGAAGTCAGCCATATTTTCGCTCGAGATTGAGAACTTTGCCGAGTTGCAGGATCGTTTTGGCAAGTCAGCGGCCGATAAAGTTCGCACAGAAATCTCGGAACGCCTGTTAGGGGCGGTGCGCGACAAGGACAGCGTCGCAACGATCGATGATGTGACCCTTGCTGTCTGCCTTGACCCCGTAAGGCACTTGGATCTTGAATTATGTATCCAAATGGCTGCCCGACTGCAAAGCACTGCTGAGGAACCTATTTCGATTGACGGAACAGCCATCTATGTTTCTGTGTCAGTCGGGTTTTGCCAACACGCACGATCGCCTACCAACACTGGCGAAGGATGGCTAATTGCCTCTGCAACCGCATTGAGAGAAGCGACGCGCCACGGACCGTCCGGTATTCGGGCCTTTACGGACCGCATGATCCCCGCCAACGCCCAATCCGACGCGCTGGTTGATGAAGTCGCGAGTGCGCTAGAGAACGGTCAGATTATGCCGTGGTTCCAGCCTCAGTTATCTACAGAAACCGGCCAGATAAGCGGCTTCGAGGCATTGGCCAGATGGTCACACCCGACACGCGGCATGTTGCTGCCATCGGATTTCCTGCCCGCGCTTGCACAAGCGGATCTATTGGAACGACTAGCTGAAGTGATGATGTACCACGCCTTTTCTGCGGTCCAATCTTGGGATGCATCCGGGCTGCACGTCCCTCAAATCGGCGTGAATTTTGCCGGCTCTGAATTGAGCAATCCGCTTCTGGTCAAGAAAATAAGCTGGGAATTGGACCGCTTTGATCTACTGCCCGACAGACTCGCGATTGAGGTTCTCGAGACTGTTGTCGCAAGCGCGCCAGATGATATGATAACGCGCAATATCAATGCACTTGGCGACCTGGGTTGCCGTATCGACCTTGACGATTTTGGCACCGGCCATGCGTCTATCACTTCGATACGTCGCTTTGGGGTAAACCGCATCAAAATCGATCGATCTTTTGTGATAAAAGCGGATCGTGACCCAGAACAGCAGCGAATGATCAGCGCAATCCTAACGATGGCCGAACGCTTGGGCGTCGACACATTGGCAGAGGGCGTCGAAACTGTCGGAGAACATGTTATTCTTGCACAACTCGGGTGCAACCATGTCCAAGGCTTCGGGATTGCCCACCCCATGCCTGTCGATCAGACGGTCGACTGGATACAAGCCCATAATGCCAAACTGCGAGATGTCCCGCGCATTATGAGCGGGAAAGCCTAGTACATATGCAGCAAACACTGCTCAATAGCGTCGGCAGAGGGGCGAATCCGCTTGACCTTTGGTGCTGCACTCTGTTGAACCCACGCTGATATTATAGACATCAGGTGGCGGTCATATGGACGATCAGAACAAGAATCTCATACTAGCGACGGCTCTAAGTTTCGTAGTGATTCTTGGGTGGTTTGTGTTATTTCCACCTCCTGAAACAGTGCCACCCGTCGAAGGGACCACAACGGAATCAACGGTCGAAACGATGGCTCCAACAGCGTCTGTCCCCTCCGGCGCTGAAACGGCAACCGTAAGCAATGCATCCGAACCACGCGCAGAAGCCCTTAAACAGGCACCACGCATTCCAGTCGAAACCGCACGACTGACGGGATCAATTTCGCTTTTGGGTGGCCGGGTCGATGACCTGATGCTCAAGGACTACCGAACAACAATTGACGATGATGCACCCATCGTGACGCTTTTGTCGCCAGCAGGCACCGACGACGCGTATTATGCGCTGTATGGTTGGGCCGCCGGTGCAGGTATCGCACCAGAGCAGGTTCCAGGGCCGAACACCCTTTGGTCCTTGGTTGAAGGGGAAACACTTTCAGTTGGCAGCCCCGTCACAATGGCGTGGGACAACGGCGCGGGCCAAATTTTTTCCCGCGTGATTTCAATTGATGAAAACTACATGTTCAACATCGAACAATCGGTTGAGAACACTTCAGACACCACAGTTACGATGGCTCCCTACGGGATCATTGCACGGCATGGCATTCCGTCCGATGCGCAGAACTTCTTTATTCTGCACGAGGGTATGGTCGCCATGAACAACGGTGAGCTGCTTGAAACCGGTTGGGATGATATCCCTGATCTTGACCCCGTTAGCGGCATTCCATCCGAACGCATTGACGGCGTCACAAACGGCTGGATCGGCTTTACTGGCCACTACTTCATGACCAACCTTATCCCCGATCCTGCACAGGCATCCCGGCTGACTGTAAAATACCTGCCAAATACAGATATTTTTCAGACCGAGGCCGTTTTACCAACCCAATCCATTGCGTCTGGCACAACTGCGACGGTGACGACCCAACTGTTTGCCGGTGCAAAAGAATGGGAGATTTTGCGCGAATACGAGGCACAAGGCGTCTATAAATTTATCGACTCCATCGATTGGGGTTGGTTCTTTTTCCTGACGAAACCAATTTTTTGGGTACTGCACCACCTAAACCTCCTGATCGGCAACATGGGCATCGCGATTATCGGCCTTACCCTATTGATCAAGGCGTTGCTGTTCCCGCTTGCCTATAAATCCTATGTCTCGATGGCGAAGATGAAAGAACTTCAGCCGCAGATGGAAAAGCTGAAGAAAGACGCTGGCGAAGACCGCCAGAAACTTCAGCAAGGCATGATGGAACTTTACAAGCGCGAGAAGGTAAACCCCGCAGCGGGCTGTTTGCCGATAGTGATGCAAATCCCGATCTTCTTTTCGCTCTATAAAGTGATTTTTGTCACCCTCGAACTGCGCCACGCGCCATTTTTCGGCCCGTTCCAAGACCTTAGCGCGCCTGATCCAACCTCGATTTTCAACTTCTATGGCCTGCTCCCTTGGGCGTCACCTGATGCAGGTTCTATCATGGCGTTGGTGTTTATCGGTATTCTGCCACTGCTTTTGGGCATCTCGATGTTCTTGCAGCAGAAATTGAACCCGGCCCCAACAGACCCCACCCAGCAGATGATCTTTGCCTGGATGCCTTGGGTTTTCATGTTCATGCTTGGTGGTTTTGCGTCGGGTCTGGTCGTCTACTGGATCGCGAACAATACGATCACCTTTACCCAGCAATATCTTATCATGCGAAGCCAAGGGTATAAGCCGGACCTTTTGGGTAACATCACTGGCGGCCTGAAGCGCAAGAACAAGAAAGCTGCAAACGACACTAAGGCACCGACCAAAGGCAAGAAGTAATGCAGGTTTGCGCCCTCTACCGGCATCCGATTAAAAGCCACGGGCGCGAGGCGATTGACCAGGTGCACCTGACCCTAGGGCAAACCATGCCCTGGGATCGGGTGTGGGCTGTGATCCATGAGGCCACAAAATTTAACGCAAGTCAGCCCGCATGGGCAAGCTGCCACAATTTCGTGGTTGGGTCCCGAACCCCCGGCCTTGCCGGTATTTGGGCAAAGCTTGGTGTTGCAAACAGACGGCTGACCCTAACCCATCAGGACCTAGCGCCGCTGTCCTTCTCTCCTGATGACCCTGCTGACACTCCCGCATTCCTAGAGTGGGTCGCCCCGCTCTGTCCGGAAAATCGTGCGACCCCTACGGCTATTGTCGCGGCCCCAGATCGCGGCATGACGGACAGCGAATATCCGTCAGTATCGATCATGAACGCAGCCTCGCACCTTGCTGTAGCTGACGCCTTGGGGGTCGATATTACCAAGGAACGTTGGCGCGGTAACATTTGGCTGGACGATGTCGCAGCATGGGCCGAGTTCGGCTGGATCGGCCGCGATGTCAAAATTGGCACCACAGTTCTGCGCATTCGGGAGCCTATCGAACGGTGCCCCGTTATCAACACGAACCCGATCACCGGCAGGCGCGACACAGCGATGCTCGACATCTTGAACAGCGCATTTGGCCATCAGGATTTTGGCGTTTATGCTGAAGTCATCCAATCAGGCGATATCGCGCTTGGTGATAAAGCAGAGGTAATCTGATGCAAATTCAATTTAAGGTCGCCGACGAACCTGACGCGTTCACCGCCGAAAAAGGCCGGATGCTTTTTGCCGGCGACACCGAATTCGTAAAAGGCGTCGTTGCAATGGACGGGCTTCCACCCGCCGACCGCATGGAGGTGTGCTTTGCCGGGCGGTCTAACGTCGGGAAATCCACCCTGATCAACGCACTGACCGGAATGAAGGCGCTCGCCCGCGCCTCCAACACGCCGGGGCGAACTCAAGAAATCAACTATTTCACAGCTGGTGACGCACTTTACCTGGTCGATTTGCCCGGCTACGGCTATGCGAACGCCCCTCTCCCTGTGGTTGAAAAATGGCAACGCCTGCTCAAACAGTATCTGTCCGGACGTCAAACTCTGCGGCGGGCTTTTGTCTTGATCGATGCGCGCCACGGCGTCAAAAAAGTAGACGACGAAATCATGTCGCTTCTTGATAGCTCGGCGGTGACGTTTCAATGCGTTTTAACCAAATCAGACAAAGTAAAAGAGGCTGATCGCGCCAAGATTCTGGACCAGGTACGCGTTGCTTTGGCCAAACACCCAGCGGCTTATCCAGAAATCGTTGTGACGTCATCGGAAAAGGGTTGGGGTATTCCCACATTACGTGCGATTATCAGCACGTTAGAGTAGAGCGCCGTGGTGCACACCTTAGGTATAGAATGAGAAAACAAGACATGAACCGCGACTGGATCGCCACAGCGCAAACCCTGAGCCAGGCTTTGCCCTATCTTCAACGCTATGCTGACGCGACTGTGGTCATCAAGCTGGGCGGCCACGCCATGGGCAGTGACGAGGCGATGGAAGAATTCGCGCGCGACGTTGCACTGATGCGTCAAGTTGGCGTGAACCCCGTGATCATTCACGGCGGTGGCCCGATGATCAACAGCATGCTCAAGCGGCTCGATATCAAGTCCGAATTCATCAATGGTAAACGGGTAACTGACGCCGCAACCATGGAAGTGGTCGAGATGGTCTTGTCGGGCCTTGTGAATGCACGCATCGTGCAGGCGATCACAGCCCAGGGCGGACGCTGTGTGGGCGTGTCAGGCAAAGATAGCGGGTTGATCATCTGCGATCAAGAAGACCCCGAATTGGGCCTTGTAGGAGCCCCTACCGAAGTAAATCCACGCCTCTTGCGTGATCTTGCTGACAAGGGCATCATTCCGGTGATCGCGCCCTTGGGCATGGGCCGCAACGGTGAGACATTCAACATTAACGGCGACACCGCAGCGGGCGCAATTGCAGCCGCACTAAAGGCAGACCGCCTTTTACTGCTGACAGATGTGGCAGGTGTCAAGAATGCCGCAGGCGAGGTTCTGACTGAACTTACTGCGGCGCAGATTCGCGAAATGATCGCGGATGGCACGATTGCCGGTGGTATGATCCCCAAAACTGAAACAGCGCTCCAAGCGATCGAAGGTGGCGTACGTGCCGCTGTCATTTTGGACGGTCGTGCGCCCAATGCCTGCTTGCTTGAATTGTTCACCGAACACGGAGCCGGCAGTATTATCCGCAAGGGTTAAGATGAAACGACTGATACTGATGCGCCATGCAAAATCGGATTTGGCAGATGCACAAACATCTGACCATGACCGGCCGCTAAGCGCCCGCGGCCGCGACAATGCCACCGCGTTGGGGCAATGGTTAGCTGAAAAGGGGCTTCACCCCGATGCTGTCTTGTGCTCAACAGCCAAGCGCGCCTCCGAAACGTTGGAAAAGCTCGGCCTTGATGAGAGCGTTCAAGTTACTTTCACGCGCGACTTATACCTTGCCGATGCCGAAAATATCTTGGCAAAGCTACAGGATGCGACTGGTGAAACGGTCTTGGTCGTCGGTCACAATCCGGGCATCGCAGCCATGGCGGAAATGATAGTCAAGACGCCGCCAAATGGGGACGGCATCAGCCATTACCCGACCGGTGCAACTCTTGCCGTAACATTCGATATTGAGGATTGGTCAGACGTCCATTGGCACATGGGTAAGATGAGCCAGATCGTCGTTCCTCGCGACTTACCCGCAACGCAATAAAATAAGGCGGGGTTTCCCCCGCCCTATTTTGTTCAAACTTAGTGACCCAGGATCTGGCTAAGAAACAGCTTGGTTCGCGGGCTTTGTGGATTGTTAAAGAACTCTTCCGGTTCGTTCTGCTCAACAATCTGACCTTCATCCATAAAGATCACGCGGTTAGCTACTTGCCGGGCAAAACCCATCTCGTGGGTCACGCAGAGCATGGTCATGCCTTCTTCGGCAAGCTCGACCATTGTATCCAGAACTTCTTTGATCATTTCGGGGTCAAGCGCAGACGTCGGTTCGTCAAACAGCATGATGCGCGGGCGCATGCACAGGCTGCGCGCAATCGCAACACGCTGCTGTTGGCCACCGGACAGTTGTCCGGGGTATTTGCTAGCCTGATCGGGAATCTTGACCTTCTCAAGGAAATGCATCGCAATCTCTTCGGCTTCTTTCTTGGGTGTCTTGCGGACCCAGATCGGTGCCAACGTGCAGTTCTCGAGGATTGTCAGGTGCGGGAATAGATTGAAATGCTGAAAGCACATGCCAACCTCTGACCGGATCTTGTCGATGTTTTTCACATCGGACGACAACACCGTGCCGTCTACTTCGATCCGGCCTTTCTGATGCTCTTCCAATGCGTTGATGCAGCGGATCAGCGTGGATTTACCCGAACCAGACGGGCCCGCGATAACGATACGTTCACCACGATAGACTGTCAGATCGATATCGCGCAGCACGTGGAATGTGCCGTACCATTTATTCATATTCTGGATGCTAATTGCGACCTCGTCAGAGACCTTCAATGCTTTTGCTTGTTCAGCCATGATTACAGCCTTTCCTTAATGGTGGTCGGTCTGGAGTTGACGTTCCAGCCATTGTGAATATTGCGAGATGCCGTAGCAAACGATGAAAAACAGCAGGGCAGCAAAGCCCCAAAGTTCCCAATAGACGCCGTTCCAATCGGTCGAGGCGAGGATCGGTCCACGGATCATGCCGACCAGATCGAACATCGAGATGATCGACACCAACGTGGTATCCTTGAACAGGCCCACGGCGACGTTAACGATGCCCGGGATCGAGATTTTCAGCGCTTGTGGCAAGATGATCAAACGCATGGATTGCGCATAATCAAGCCCAAGGCTTTCGGCCCCTTCGTATTGGCCACGTGGCAATGCGGCCAACCCGCCCCGGATCACTTCGGCGATATAGGCCGAAGCGAACATCGTAATCATGATGATCACGCGCAGGATAAGGTCAAAGTTTGTGCCCGGTGGCAGGAAGTATGCCAAAACCACGTTCGCCACGAACAACAGGGTGATCAACGGAACGCCACGGATGAATTCAATGAAGACCACGCAGATCATCTTGATGATTGGCAAACTGGACTGACGGCCGAGGGCCAACAAAATGCCCAGGGGAAGCGACAAGGAGACGCAGATTACCCCAAGGATCATGTTCAGCATAAAGCCACCCATGTTCCGCGACGCCACTTCCTCGAGTGCGAAGACACCGGACAGGCTTGGCGTGATGAAACTGAGAATAATCCAGAGCACCGCTGCGGCAACGACACCGGCAGCCAAAGCGACCGCAAAACTGGTTTTCACCAGTTTGCTATAGAGGGTATAGCCCACGCCGATGCTGACTAATGCGGCCAAGGGCACCAGAAGTGACCCGCCCCAAATCAACCAGAAGGCAACAAACGGATACAATACGGTTACGATCAGCAGCTTGCGTGACAGTGCAGAGAACAAGATCGGCGCAATGGCGACAAACAGCAGCACAAAAGCCAGTGTCGGGCGCCAATACCCATCTTGGGGGTACGAAATACCAAACAGCAACTGGTTCCAGCGCTCGCTCAGGACCGAGAAACAGCCGCCCGACGCGCCATCCAACACTTCCCGGCATTCGCGGATGTTGGCGGTCGTCCAGACGCCGCCCAGCAACCAAGGCAAGAAGCCCGCTAGGACCACGTAGATTACATAGAGTGCTGCTAAGGTCAGGATCGTATATGGGATCGACGAAAATAGGCTATCGCGGACCCATTTGACCGGGCCTTGTGCCGTGGATGGCGGTGCAGCCTGGGGCAGCATCGTATCGCGGACATAGGTAACGGTTTGGGCATGTGTGTCTGACATATTACCGCTCCTTCAGGCTGACGTTGTTGTTATAGACGTTCATGATCGCCGAAATCGACAGCGAGATCGTGAGATAGAACAGCATGAGCAGCAGCACGCATTCAATCGCGCGGCCTGTCTGGTTCAGGGTAATCCCGCCCAGCGTCGCCGTGATGTCGGCATAGCCAACAGCAATCGCCAGTGACGAGTTTTTGGTGATGTTCAGGTACTGAGAGATCAACGGCGGAATGATCACGCGCAACGCTTGTGGCAGTACGATCAGATTCATAACGCGCTTGGGGCGCAGACCCAGCGACGACGCCGCCTCGGTCTGACCTTTGGAAATCGCCTGAATGCCAGCCCGCACGTTTTCAGCAATAAACGCGCCAGTATATACCGACAACGCGAGCCAAAGTGCGATCAAGGGGGCACCGATCTGGATACCGCCCGTAAAGTTAAAGCCTTTGAGCTCCGGCATCTCCAAACCAATGGGGCTGCCCATGACAAAGAACGTCAACAGGGTCGGTACGATCAGGATCGCCAATGTCGGCCAGCCAGTTGGAAGCAGTTTGCCCGTTTCAAACAATAGTTTGACGGCATGGCGGCGATAAAAGAACGCTGCGATAATTGACAGGATGAAAATCGCGACGACCAGCATCGACCCCGGCCCCCAGACTGGCGCAGGGATATAAACGCCGCGGTTGGTAAAGGCGAAGGCATCAAGAAACATACTGGAAGTGGCATTGTCACCACGGAAGGCGTTGGGTGCCGGCAGCACCGCTGTCATCAGCGTGTAGATCATCAAGATCCAGATCAGCACCGGAATGTTGCGAAAAATCTCGACGTAGACGGACATCAGTTTTGAAACGAGCCAGTTTTTCGACAAGCGTGCGACACCGGCAATAACACCAATCACAGTTGCCGTCACACAGGCCAGAAACGCAACAAGCAAGGTGTTGATGATTCCGACCATCGCCGCCCTAAGGTTCGAGGACTGGCTGTTATAGTCGATTAAAGTCTGGTTGATGTCGTACCCTGCAGGCACGCCCAGGAAATCATACGAAATGTTCAGACCGGCTTCGGCTAGGTTTCGCACCAGATTGATACCCAAAAAGGCCATCAGTGCGATCAATAGCAGCAAAGCGATAAATTGAAATGTGTAGGATCTATAGCGGGTGTCGTTCAGCAACATCGACAGCCGGAACGAGCCCTGTTGAGGGTCGGACATTGTCGTCATCAGATTATCCCTGTGTTCCGGACCTATTTGTGCGCATCATTCGATGTCATTGGCCGGGTTTGTTTTTGGTCTTTGGAAGCACAAAGGGCGCGGAGAACTCCGCGCCCTTTGGCAAAGTTCTTAGCGGAAAGGAGGCGCGTACATCAGGCCGCCGTCTGTCCACTGAGCGTTCAGGCCACGGGCCAGACCGATTGGTGTCTCTTCGCCGATGTTCTTGGCAAAGATTTCGCCATAGTTGCCCTGAGACGCGATTGCGTTCTTGGCCCATGCGGCGTCCAGACCCAACATTTCACCCAACGTACCTTCGGTACCCAACAGGCGGGCAACTTCTGGGTTTGTTGTGCTTGTGGCCATCTCTTCAACGTTTGCAGATGTAACACCCAGCTCTTCAGCTGCGATCAGAGCGTACAATACCCAACGTGTCAGGTCGCCCCAGTCGTTGTCGCCGTGACGTACCAGCGGGCCCAAAGGCTCTTTCGAGATGATTTCTGGCAGAATGATGTGATCGCCAGGTGTCTCGAAAGTGGCACGTGTGGATGCCAGACCGGATGCGTCGGTTGTGTAGGTGTCGCAAGCACCGGCAAGGTACTGCTGCTGGCCTTCGGCGTTTGTCTCAATTGGCACAGGCTCGTACGAGATGTTGTTCGCGCGGAAGAAGTCAGCAAGGTTCAGTTCGGTAGTTGTACCGGTCTGAATGCAGACTGTCGCGCCGTCCAGATCCTTGGCAGAAGAAACGCCTAGGGCCTTTGGTACCATAAAGCCTTGACCATCGTAGTAGTTCACACCGATGAAGTCGAACTTGAGGTCAACGTCACGCGAGAATGTCCATGTGGTGTTGCGCGCAAGAAAGTCGATCTCGCCGGAGGCAAGCGCGGTAAAGCGTGTTTTGCCCGTTGTTGGAATGAACTCAACAGCTGTCGGATCGTTAAAGATAGCCGCTGCAACGGCGCGGCATACTGCAACGTCAAAGCCTTCCCATTCGCCATTGGCGTTTGGCGCAGCAAAGCCAACCAAACCAGTGGCCACACCACAGTTCAGCTTGCCGCGGGCTTTTACGTCATCAAGTGTAGCTGCAGCAGACGCACCGGCGAGTACGCCAGCAACAGTCATCGCACCGAAAAATACGGATTTATTCATAGTTACCTCTTCCTGATTCCCGCCACGTTAATGGGCGGTTTAACCGACACCTTTTGGGTCGGAGATGATTTTAATGGATTGATCCCATTAGTGCTACGGAGTTTGGGCGAATTCATGCCGGAACGTCAAGGCTCGATGCCCAAAAATCCACCTACGTCATGCGGGAAACGTCCAGTTTGAACGCTATGCGCCTTTGCTCAGGTCAAACATGAACTTTGCGTGCAAAAAACTACCCTTTTTGGCTGCGGCCAAGGCTTCTGCGTCATCGTCTTTGCCCCACAATTCAACCTGCCACATCTCGTCCAGACGCGACATGTCCCAAAGCGATTCCATATCGCGGGCGTCCATCGCAGCGGCAAACCCCAAAACCAATGACCCGGAAAGGCTCACAAGATCGTGAAACGCGGCCAGTTCAAAGGGGTTCAGCGCGTGCGTGCGGCGGGTCAAATCGGCCACCACCTCGGGATCTTGCGGTACATGCATGATACCGACGCGCGGCTGCAATTTGGCACCCAGTGTATCCTTTGCCCAGCCCAACATCGGATCCCAATGGGCGCTTTGCCGGTCAACCAATTCTTGCGGGCTGTCCGCACGGTAGCACAGCAGGTCGCAATCGCCATAGGCCGCCAGCATGTCAGCGACCTCGGCATGTTGAACCGCGACCTTGTCGATCGCGGCATTCGCGGTTTTGGTACACGGCATGGTTAATGGATTAATAAGACCTTCTTGAGCCTGCCATTCTGCGGCGATCGCTTCAGCCATCTTAGCTGTAGGCAGCACAAGGAGTTGCTTTGCAGGCGTCTTGATCGGGCGACCGTCCAGCTCGACCGAGTGGCCCGCGTCCAATGAGACAACCTGCGCCTCTTTCCAAAACCGTTTTGCTTTCCAATCACTCATTTTCATAAGCTCCAGATTCGGGTCAAGACCGTGGGCAGTTCATCGAATTGATGAATAATGTGCTGTGCCGCCGTCAGCGCCTGCTGCGGATGGTACCCCCAGCTTACACCAACCCCAGTCACGCCAGCCGCTGCGGCCATATCCATGTCATAGCTTGTGTCACCTACCATTACAGTCTGCGCAGGCTCGACACCCGCGTCAGCCATAGCTTGGAAAATCATCGACGGATGCGGTTTGGACGGGTGAAAATCGGACACCTGTTGGGTAACAAACATCCCTGTCAGGCCATGCCCTTCGATCAGTTTATCCAAGCCGCGTTTGGATTTTCCCGTCGCGACCCCCAACAGCATTTCAGGAATGGCCTGCAAATGGGTCAATACGTCTTTGACGCCGGGATAAAATGGCGACGAGCTCTGCGTCGGTGCCGATTCCCGCAAGGCAACATAGGCGTCTTTATAGGCTTCGACCATCGCCGCACAGTCTGCATCACTGATGTCCGGCACAAGGCGCGCGATAGCAACATCCAACGAAAGCCCGACGATTGACATGATCTGTGCGGGCTCGGGCAAAGGCCGCCCCACATGGGCAAACGCCTGCGCAAAACCCGCCAGAATATCCGACTGACTGTCGACCAGCGTCCCATCAACATCAAAGATCACCAGCCGCAAGGGAGTGCTCACCCCCAGTCCTCCTCAAACGGGTCGGCGGGCACATCAGATGGCGACCATTGGAAGGTTTCCCATGTGCGCACCATATGATCCGGCATAGGTGCAACCAGGTTCAACGTCGCCTTGGTCACCGGATGTTCAAGCGTCAGGGACCGCGCGTGCAGGTGTAGCTTTTTCGAAATGTCGCCACCAAGCTGCGCGCCCCACCCATCGCCCATGTTTTCTTGACCCGAACCACCGTATTTGCCGTCACCGATAATGGGGTGACCGATCTCAGCCATGTGGGCGCGCAACTGGTGTGTCCTGCCCGTCACTGGAATCAACGCTACCCAACAGGTGCGCGTGCCAGCTTGCGCCAATGTCGCATAATCCGTCGTGGCGCGTTTGGCCCCTTCGGTGGTGTCCATGTCTTTGGGATGGACGCAATACATCTTTTCGCCCTCGCCCCGCGCCCCATGTCCGAACGCCTTGACCAAGCCAAACTTAATCGTGCCGTTCTTGGGGTGCGGCACGCCTGCGACTGCCGCCCAATAAATCTTGCGCGTCTGGCGGTGCCTGAACGACGATGTCAGATCAGCCGCAATCGACCGCGTCCGCGCCATGATCAAGACACCAGAGGTATCCTTGTCCAACCGATGCACAAGGCGCGGCTTTTCATCCATATCGAACATCAGCGCATCGGCCAACGCATCGACATGGCGATCCGACTGTCCGGACCCGCCCTGCACTGGCAAGCCGGGCGGCTTGTTCAGCGCGATGATATAGTCATCACGGTAGATCACGCAGGACCGGATGAATTTGGCATCTGCATCCGAAATCCGAGTGCGCTTTGGCGGTGGCGGGGCCTCGGTATCGGGCAGCGGTGGAATGCGAATTTCCTGCCCGACCTCTAGCCGTGTTGACGCTTTTACACGTCCGCCATTAACGCGAATGTCACCCTTGCGGCACATCTTTTCGATGCGCCCTTGGCTGATCAGCGGGAACATACGTTTGAACCAGCGGTCCAACCGCTGATCTCCGTCGCCCTGCTCAATGATCAGGTTTTGAACCCGGCTCATGTAAATACTCCTCTGGCCACAAATAGGCCCAGCATTAATCCTAGCACCGACAGTCCAACTGACAGTGCCACATATATCCCTGCCGATGCGATCTGGCCGCGCTCGATCAATGTTACTGTTTCCAACGAAAACGCCGAAAACGTCGTGAACCCGCCAAGAACACCAGCCATCACAAACGGACTGTACTGTGTCAGCCCCTTTTGCGTTGCAAAGACGACGAACAGCCCCATCAGAAACGATCCCAGAATGTTGACGCTCAGCACCGCAACGGGAAAGTCCTGCGGGCCAAACGCGCGCAACACGGCGACGCTCGACAAGAACCGCAACGTCGCACCGATAGCGCCACCAAGGGCCACAAGGAACAGGGTTGAAATCATCTGCGGTCTGTCACGCTTTGCGCACGGATTGTCAAGTTTTGCGCGTCGCCCGCAACTTTTCAAAGTAATCTAGCCGCTTTTTCAAGTCGCGCTCGAACCCCCGTTCGACCGGCTGATAAAGTTGGGGCCGGTCCATGCCGTCAGGAAAGTAGTTTTGACCCGAGAACCCGTCCTCTGCATCATGATCATAGGCATAGCCCGCGCCGTACCCTTGTTCTTTCATCATGCTGGTTGGCGCATTCATGATATGTTTCGGCGGAGGAGCGGAACCAGTCTGTTTCGCGGCGCGCCGCGCGGCCTTGTAGGCCACATAGGCGGCATTCGATTTCGGGGCCAAGGCCAGATATGTTACGGCTTGTGCCAAAGCTAATTCGCCTTCAGGCGACCCCAAACGCTCATAGGTTTCCCAAGATTGCAGGCAGATCGCTTGCGCCTGCGGGTCCGCCAACCCGATGTCTTCAACGGCCATCCGCGTGATCCGCCGCATCAGATACCGCGGGTCTTCGCCCCCCTCCAGCATCCGGGCCAACCAATAAAGAGACGCATCAGGATCGGACCCTCGCACCGATTTATGGAGCGCCGAGATAAGGTTATAATGCGCATCGCCGCCCTTGTCGTACTGCGCTGCGCGACGCATCAAACGGGCCGATAGTGCCTTACCATCCAACAAACCCTCGACCTTCCACGCCGCCACCTGTTCGATCAGGTTCAGCAAGGCGCGCCCGTCGCCATCAGCCATCTCAAGCAGATTTTCGCGTGCAGCACTGTCCAGTGGCAAGGCACGGCCCATTTCGGCTTCGGCCCGCAGGGCCAACCGCTCTAGATCGGCTAGTGGCAGTCGCTCAAGCACCAACACTTGCGAGCGGCTCAGCACAGCGGCATTCAGTTCGAACGACGGATTTTCCGTGGTCGCGCCGACCAACAAGATCGTGCCATCCTCCATGTGCGGCAAGAACCCGTCTTGCTGCGCCTTGTTAAAACGGTGGATCTCATCGACGAACAGCAAGGTCCCCTGCCCGTTTTGCCGCCTGATCTTGGCCGCTTCGAACACCTTACGCAATTCGGGAACACCGCTGAAAATTGCACTGATCTGTACAAAGTGCAGATCGGTTTCGTCAGCCAACAGCCTGGCAATTGTTGTCTTGCCGACGCCGGGCGGTCCCCAGAAAATTAGCGATCCTAAAGAACCGGACTCAAGCATGACTGTCAGGGGTGCCTCCGGGCCAAGTACCTGACTTTGCCCGATCACCTCAGTCAACGTTTTTGGTCGCAACCGATCAGCAAGGGGGCGGTGCCCCCCTTCCACGATTGCCTCTGTGCTGCCAAATAAATCTGCCAACGGTCAAATCCGAAACCGCAGCGACAACCGTTGCCCGCCACGTTGCACAAACAATTCGGCCTGCCGCCGCCCACTAAAGGCGTCACGCACCTGAACAGGGGTCTCAACCTCTTGGCCATTGACGCCTAGAATAACATCGCCGGGGCGCAGACCAACCTGCATACCAAAAGGTCCGACATCCGTCACTGCAACGCCTTCCACTTCAAGCGAAAGGTTCAGCTCGGACAGGACTGCTGGGTTGATCCGCGACAATTCCAGACCGGGCAGCAGTTCCCGATCACCCAAGATAATAGTATCACGCGAAGGCTCTTCTGGTGCCTCAATCAGGGACACCAGCAACTCGGTCTTCTCCCGCTCCCTCAGCCGCGTAATCACTGCTTGCTTGCCCAGACCGGCGACGCTCATCCGGTAAATCATCTCGGCAGGGGAATGCACGTCCTGACCGTCAACCGCGATAATCACATCACCAACCCGAAAACCTGCAGCCAAAAAGGGGCTAACCGGATGTAGCCCAGACAAAATGATACCGCCGGGCCTGTCCAACCCCAATGGGGAGGCCATGTCCGCATCTACCGCTTGCCCGCTAAGGCCTGCCCAAGGGCGCGAAAACCGCGTCGACCCGCTGCGCGCCTGATCTACAAACGCAGCAACCAGATTGGCGGGGATCGCAAAGCCGATTCCGTTTGACCCACCCGAGCTGGTCAGGATGGACGTGTTGATGCCGATCAAATCACCCTGCATATCAATCAAAGCACCACCGGAGTTTCCCGGATTAATCGGCGCATCAGTCTGAATGAAATATCCCTGTCCGCCACCGTTCATACCGCCCGATCGCGCAAGACCCGATACGATGCCGCTGCTGACAGTTTGACCCACACCGAATGGGTTCCCAATCGCCAAAGCCAATTCGCCGACCTCAACCCCGTCACTGTCGCGCAAGGACAAAAATGGCAAGCCTGCCACATCATCAATCTTGAGAATTGCAAGATCGCTATCCGCATCGCTGAGTACGACACGGGCGGAGAATTCACGCCGGTCAGCAAGGACAATGCGTATGTCTGTCGCCATCCCGACCACGTGATAATTCGACACCACGATCCCGTCCTCGGACAAAATCACACCCGACCCAAGCGAATTCTGAACCCGTGGACGGCCAGCGTCAGGGCTTTGGAAAAAGCGCTCGAAAAACGGATCAGATTGGAGTGGTGTGCGACTGCTCTGCACGATGGTGCGCGCATAGATGTTCACAACGGCTGGCGTGGCCTCTTTAACCAATGGCGCAAAGCTAAGTTGTATTTGAACCGCAGAGGTCGGCACAGTCTGCGCATAGGCGGGCAAAGAAATCAGGGCGAGCAGGATCAGGACATATTTCATACCCAAGATATGCGCAGCCCAGGTGCCTTTCGCAACACCCATATTTCAAATGGATGAAAATCCTCGCCCAAGGCATAAATGCAAAAAGCCCCCGCACAAGCAGGGGCTTTTAAATACTCTAAAAAGCAGTTGGCTTTAGTCTTCGGCAACTTCGTATGCTGCAACGCGGGCTTTGTCGCCTGCGCCCTTCGCGTCGCGGTCGCGATCTACGAATTCGATGATGGCCATCGGTGCCATGTCGCCATAGCGGAAGCCCGCTTTCAGGACGCGAACATAGCCGCCCTGACGATCTTTGTAGCGTGGTCCAAGGATGTCGAACAATTTCGCGACATACTGGTCCTGCTTCAGCTTGCTTGCTGCCTGACGGCGCGCGTGCAGATCGCCGCGCTTAGCAAGCGTGATCATTTTTTCAATGATCGGCTTCAATTCTTTTGCTTTTGGCAAAGTTGTTTTGATTTGCTCATGTTCAATGAGCGAGCCTGCCATGTTCGAGAACAACGCCTTGCGGTGTTCATGAGTACGGTTCAGGCGGCGGTAACCACGTGCGTGACGCATTTTCTAGTCTCCAACGATATGCCCTCTACGGGCGGTTTTACTTTGTCCGGCTGGCGTGCGTAGCGCCAACTCTCCTTGGGGCCCTCTTGGCCCAGTCTTGCATGTGGTGGGGATCGCTCCCCACCGCATGAATTCTTAGAACGAATCCTCGAACTTCTTGGCAAGGTCTTCGATGTTGTCCGGTGGCCAGTCCTCGACGTCCATACCAAGGTGCAGACCCATACCCGACAGCACTTCCTTGATTTCGTTCAAGGACTTGCGACCAAAGTTTGGTGTGCGCAGCATTTCGGCTTCGGTCTTCTGGATCAGATCGCCAATATACACGATATTGTCGTTCTTCAGGCAGTTCGCGGAACGAACAGATAGTTCCAACTCGTCTACTTTCTTAAGCAGCAGCGGGTTGAATTCCAGACCATCATCATCATCCTGACGCGACGCAGATTCAGGCTCATCAAAGTTGACGAAGATTCCCAACTGGTCTTGCAGAATACGCGCAGCAAATGCGACCGCATCGTCTGGCGTGATAGAACCGTCAGTTTCAACCTTCATCGTCAGCTTATCATAGTCCAGCACCTGACCTTCGCGAGTCGGCTGCACGTCATAGGACACTTTTTTCACTGGCGAATAGATCGCATCGATCGGGATCAACCCGATTGGCGCATCTTCCGGTTTGTTCTTGTCCGCTGCGACATAGCCCTTGCCCGTATTCACGGTCAGTTCCATGTACACGTCAGCGCCGTCATCCAAGTGGCAGATTACATGATCGCGGTTAAGGATCTCTATCCCGGCGCTTTCAGAAATGTCGCCAGCAGTAACAACGCCAGGGCCTTTTGCAGAGATCGACAAGCGCTTTGGCCCTTCGACTTCCATACGCAAGGAAACACCCTTGAGGTTCAAAACGATGTCGGTAACGTCTTCACGTACGCCAGAAACACTGGAGAACTCGTGCAAAACATTGTCAATTTGTACAGATGTAATGGCAGCGCCTTGCAGCGATGACATCAAAACGCGGCGCAGCGCGTTGCCCATGGTCAAACCAAAACCACGCTCAAGCGGTTCTGCAATCACAGTTGCCTGACGTGCTGGGTCATTGCCCGGCTTCACGTCCAACTGCTGTGGTTTGATCAATTCGGCCCAATTTTTGTGGATCATACGTCCCTCCATTCTTGTCTCTTGCCCCATGTCCAAACGGCGAAGAAACTCCCGAGGTTTCAGAAAAGCAGAACGGGGCCGCACGCAATGGCGCGACCCCATAAATAATTAATGTCCTTAGACGCGGCGGCGTTTTGGTGGACGGCAACCGTTGTGGGCCATTGGTGTCACGTCACGGATCGATGTGATGTTGAAACCTGCTGCGGCCAATGCGCGCAATGCGCTTTCACGGCCGGAACCTGGGCCTTGCACTTCGACTTCCAACGTTTTCACGCCGTGATCTTGTGCTTTTTTGCCCACATCTTCTGCTGCCATCTGGGCTGCGTAAGGTGTCGATTTACGCGACCCTTTGAAACCCATTGTGCCTGCCGAGGACCATGCAATCGCATTGCCCTGAACGTCAGAGATCAAAATCTTTGTGTTGTTGAAGCTGGAATTAACATGCGCCACACCTGCGGCGATGTTCTTGGAAACCTTACGCTTCGTCTTTGTCTTTTCGCGTGCCATTGATCAGACCCTCCCTTACTTCTTCTTGCCGGCAATGGCCTTAGCGGGGCCTTTGCGGGTACGAGCGTTGGTGTGGGTGCGCTGACCACGAACCGGCAGATTACGACGGTGACGCAGGCCACGGTAGCAACCAAGGTCCATCAGACGCTTGATGTTCATCTGTGTCTCGCGACGCAGGTCGCCTTCAACAGAGAAGTTCTCGTCGATGTATTCGCGGATCTTCAGGATTTCTGCATCCGAAAGTTCGTTGATACGACGGGTGGTGTCGACACCAACCGCTTCGCAAATTTGCGCAGCCGAAGAGTTACCGATACCGGTGATATATGTAAGGGCGATTGGAACCCGCTTTGCAGTCGGGATGTTTACGCCGGCAATACGTGCCACGTGTGCAATTCCTTTTTCGTTGCGGGTCCGTGATACCAGACCCTTTTTTCACAACGTGAAGCCCGAGGCGTTAATTGCCATCGGGCTGCAGCTGATCAGGTGTTCATGCGCAGGGCTTGATCGAGACCCGTTGCAATTCGATTCTCTTGCGAGATACGGCTGATTATTGCCAATTACAACAAGGGTCAACCCACGATTGGTGATGAAACCCGCATTCCGGCCTAAAGACATTGCGGCCCGTGATACCATTCCGATGTCAGACGAAAAACGGCACCGTCGATACACAACGATGCCGCATTCAAAAGGTCTTATTCCTAAGTGCTGACTAGGCGTCCAGGATTGCCGCAATGCTTGCCTGAACCACATTGATATCCGCCAGACCATCAACCCGCTTGAGCAGATCGTGGGCATAGTAGTAGCCCAACAATGGTGACGTCTTTTTATAGTATTCCATCAGACGGTTGCGCAGGCTTTCTTCATTGTCATCAGCACGGCGCTTGAAATCAGAAGATCCACATTTGATGCACTTGCCATCCACTGGCAGTGGCTTTGTCTCGTCGTGGTAAACTTCACCGCAGTTGCCACAGGTCGAACGACCAGCAATCCGGTTAACAAGCGCATTGTCGTTCACCCGTAGCTCAATCACCTGATCAAGTTTTTGCCCGGTGGATTCGAGCAACGCACCCAAAGCAGTTGCTTGTGCCAAAGTCCGTGGGAAACCGTCAAAAATGAACCCGCCATGCTCCGATTTATCTTCTAGCTTTTCGCGGATAAGACCGATCACGATCTCATCGGTGACCAGATCGCCCCGGGCCATGACGTCGGCAACCATGTTACCCATCTCTGTGCCGCTGTCTTTTGCTTCGCGCAGCATATCGCCTGTCGAAAGTTGAACCATATTGCGTGTCTCAACCAGGTGACGCGCCTGTGTTCCTTTGCCCGCTCCGGGCGGTCCAAGCAGAATAATATTCATTTACGTGCTGGGCTCCGTTTTTTGCGGGATTTGCCTGTCTTGCCACGCAACTGCGACCGTTCAAGCAAACCCTCATATTGATGTGCAAGAAGGTGGCTTTGCACTTGTTGAATGGTGTCCATGGTTACAGACACAACGATCAAGACCGAAGTACCACCAAAGTAGAAGGGTATGGCAAACTGGCCGCGCAGGATTTCAGGAAGGATACATACCGCAGCAAGATATGCAGACCCAAGTACCAAGATACGGTTAACAACATACTCAAGATATTCAGCAGTCTTCTTGCCCGGACGAATACCCGGGACAAAACCGTTCTGGCTTTTCAGGTTATCGGCAACCTCATCAGGCTTAAAGCTGACATTGAAGGTATAGAAATAGGCAAAAAAGACGATCATTGCGACGAAGAACAGCAGGTATAGCGGCTGTCCAGGACCAAAGTTCGCCAGCAGGACTGACATGACCGGCCCAGTGGAATTACCCGAAAACGTGCTGATCGTTACCGGCAACAAAAGCAGCGAACTTGCGAAAATCGCAGGGATAACACCCGCTGGGTTAACTTTGACCGGCAAGTGGGAAGACCCACCATCGTACATCTTTTGACCAACCTGACGGCGAGGATACTGGATGTGTATCTTGCGCAGGGCGCGCTCCATGAATACGACAAACATGATTGTCACGATCACCATCACCAAGACTGCAACAATAACCGCAGGGCTGATCGCACCGGAACGTCCCGACGAAAAGAACTGCGCAATCGCGGCTGGAACCTCGGCAATAATACCAACAAAGATGATCAGTGAAATACCGTTACCGATGCCGCGTGCGGTGATTTGCTCACCCAGCCACATCAGGAACATGGTGCCGCCGACCAGTGTGATCATACAAGCGATGCGGAAATACATGCCCGGATCGGCTGCAATGTCACCGGCCTCGAGCGATACAGCCAAACCGTAAGCCTGCAAGGTCGCCAAGGCCACCGTACCAAACCGTGTGTATTGGTTGATCTTTTTACGCCCTTGCTCACCCTCTTTTTTGAGCTGCTCAAGCGCGGGCACCATCGATGTCATCAACTGAACGATGATGGATGCCGAAATATATGGCATGATACCAAGGGCGAAAATGCCCATACGGCCAAGCGCACCACCGGTGAACATCGAAACCATGCCGCCGATGCCTTGACCTGCGCTTTCCATGAACTGGCGCAAGGCGGTGCCGTCAATGCCGGGGACCGGAATGAACGTGCCAAGGCGATAAACGATCAGCAAACCCAGTGTAAATAGGATCCGGTTGCGAAGGTCTGTAGCCTTGCCCAACGCGGACCAACTGGTGTTGGCGGCCATGCTTTCGACGGCTGATACCATGATTAGGGCTCTTTCTTTGCAAAAACGCCGCCCGAGCCGTTTTCCGGCGGGCGGCATTTGGGAAAACTCGAATGTCTATGTAGGCGGGACGCGGCCCGCTCACAAGGCAAAAGGGTTTGGTTACGCGTCTGCGTTCGCCGCGGCAGGTGCTTTGACGGTCAATTTGCCGCCCGCTTTCTCTACGGCTTCGATTGCGGACTTGGACGCACCGGTGACCTGCAGGTCAACCTTGGCTTTGAATTCGCCCTTTGCCAGAACGCGAATACCGTCCAACTTGCGACGAACCAGACCGGATGAAATCAACGCGTCTTCGGTGATTGCGGCAGAGCCGTCGATCTTTTTCGCGTCGATGAATTTCTGGATCAGGCCCAGGTTCACAACTGCAAATTCTTTGCGGTTCGGCTTGGTAAAACCACGCTTTGGCAGACGTTGGTACAAAGGCATCTGACCGCCTTCGTAGCCGTTGATCGCTACACCCGAGCGGGATTTCTGACCTTTGATACCACGGCCACCCATTTTACCGGTGCCGGAACCAGGACCACGGCCAACGCGCTTGCGTTTTTTGGTGGCGCCTTCGTTGTCAGACAGTTCATGCAGTTTCATGTCGCTTCTCCTTTTGCCGGATGTGGCCCCCAGCGACGGGAGTGGCCAAACGCGGCGTTTCATGATTCTTGTGGCGGATTGGTGGCCACTGGGGGCGTATAGCCACCCCCAGCAGAGTAATCAAGTCGCGAGTGTGCTGTAGCACCCACTTAGCAAATTTGGCGCTCACACCTCGAATATGGGGCTTAGCGGAGCCCTAGTGGCAATGGACCGGCTTGGACCCGCCATGGCAACATTGGCCCGCAGGCGACGACTTTCTGCACCCGCCTCCATGTTCGATCATTGTCCGGTTTATGCCGAGATGACCAAAAGACGCTGCGCTGACGGGGAGGCTAAATGTATTTAGTAATAAGAAGAGAGAAAACGATCTGAGTATAAGTTTCATTCTATATCCATGAGCTAATAAATGCGTCGAAATAGAGCGCACAACCCAAGCGTCAATCTCTTGTTAACCATTGTCCATAAAAAACGCCCCGCAGTTTCCTGCGAGGCGCTATGATCAAGGCGGCGGAGTTTTTCGAAAACTCCGATCCGTTCTCTTCAAAAGAAAACGATCAGCCCTTTTCTTCGAGGATCTCTACCATGTGAGAGATCTTGCGGATCATGCCGCGTACGGAAGGTGTGTCTTCCAGCTCGCGTACACGGTGCATTTTGTTCAGACCCAGACCGATCAACGTTGCACGCTGGTCTGCGGGGCGGCGGATTGGCGAACCAATCTGCTTGATTACAATAGTCTTGGCCATGCTTATGCCTCCTCAGCCACTTGTGCGGACGATTCAACATGGTCCTCACGCTTGGGCAGAATGTCCGCAACCTTCTTGCCGCGACGCTGTGCGACCGAACGAGGGGAGGATTCTTTTTTCAGACCGTCCATAGTGGCACGGATCATGTTGTAAGGGTTCTGCGAACCGATGGACTTGGACACAACGTCCTTGATGCCCAGCATTTCGAAAACGGCACGCATTGGACCACCGGCGATGATACCGGTACCTTCTGGTGCTGTACGCATAACCACTTTGCCGGCGCCGTGACGGCCTTCCATGTCGTGGTGCAGTGTACGGCCTTCGCGCAGCTGAACGCGGATCATCTGGCGCTTGGCTTGCTCTGTGGCTTTGCGAATGGCTTCAGGAACCTCTTTCGCTTTACCTTTACCAAAGCCTACGCGACCTTTTTGGTCCCCAACAACGACAAGTGCTGCGAAGCCAAAACGCTTACCACCCTTAACGGTCTTGGAAACACGGTTGATCGCCACTAGGCGGTCGGCGAATTCTGGGGTCTCATCGCGCTGGTTGCGGCGATTGCCACCCCGGTTGTCATCTCTTGCCATGCGGCATCATCCTTTTGGTACGGCGCAAGCGCCTTTCTTGGTCAATCCTAGTGGGTCTGAAAGACCCCCGGATCATCGAGGCGGCACATCGCGTGCCGCCTACGCTGTCTTAGATTTTCAGACCGCCTTCGCGGGCCGCATCGGCCAAAGCTTTGACTTTGCCGTGGAACAAGAAACCACCGCGGTCAAAATATGCTTCGGTTACACCAGCTTTGATGGCGCGGTCGGCAATTGCCGAACCGACCTTCGTCGCTGCTTCGATGTTGTTCTTGCCAACAACACCCAAATCTTTTTCGAGCGTCGAAGCGGAGGCCAGTGTGACCCCGTTTACGTCGTCGATCAGCTGGGCGCTGATGTTTTTGTTCGAGCGGTGAACGGACAGGCGAAGTCGCCCTGCGTTGACCCGACGAAGCTTGTTCCGAACGCGCAGGCGGCGTTTCAGAAACAGTTGTCTTTTGCTGTTTGCCATCTGAGCTATCCTTACTTCTTCTTGCCTTCTTTGCGGAAGACGAACTCACCTTTATAGCGGATACCTTTGCCTTTATAAGGCTCTGGTTTGCGCCATTGGCGGATGTTCGCGGCGACTTGACCAACAAGTTGTTCGTCAATGCCTTCTACCACAATCTCGGTCTGTTTCGGTACCGTGACGGTCACACCGGCTGGCGGTATGTAGTCTACGTCGTGCGACAGGCCCAGGTTCAGCTTCAGCGAGTTGCCAGTCATGGCAGCACGATAACCAACACCTTGGATTTCAAGCTCTTTCTTGAAACCTTCAGTGACACCTGTAACCAAGTTGCCAACCATAGTGCGGCTCATGCCCCACTGCTGGCGTGCACGCTTGGATTTGCCACGTGGCGTAATGGTTACCACGTTGTCTTCGACACTCATTGTAACGTCGTCAGTTGCTTTAAAGGTACGTGTACCTTTTGGGCCTTTGACTTCGATGGTCTGACCGCTGACCGATGCAGAAACACCGCTGGGCAGGTCGACCGGTTTTTTACCAATACGAGACATTTTGTTCTCCTTAGAATACGGTGCAGAGCACTTCGCCGCCAACATTGTGGCTGCGTGCATTCTGATCCGACATCACACCCTTGGGGGTGGAGACAATCGACACACCAAGGCCCTGACGGACAACGGGAATGTCATTGACGCCCATGTAGACGCGACGACCGGGTTTGGAAACCCGCTTCAATTCGCGAATAACAGGTTCGCCCTCGTAGTACTTGAGGCTGATTTCGATGGCGGGGTGGCCGTCGGCGCCCGTCGTCTTTTCATAGCCGCGGATGTAACCTTCGTCAGCGAGTACGTCCAATACCCATGCACGCAGCTTGGAAGCTGGGGTCATGACAGTGGATTTACCGCGCATTGAGGAGTTACGGATGCGTGTCAGCATATCTGCGATAGGATCGTTCATGTGATGCGCTCCTTACCAGCTCGACTTGACCATGCCGGGGATTTGGCCGCTTGAGCCAAGATCCCGCAACGCGATCCGCGAAATTTTCAGTTTACGATAATAAGCGTGCGGACGGCCTGTCAGCTGGCAGCGGTTGTGCAGACGCACAGCGCTGGAGTTGCGAGGCAGTTTCGCCAGAGCCAAGGACGCGCGGAAACGCTCTTCCATGGGCTTTTCTTGATCGCTTACGATCCCTTTCAAGGCAGCGCGCTTTGCAGCGAACTTCTTGACCAGTGCTTCACGCTTCTTTTCGCGTGCGATCATGGATTTCTTAGCCATATCTAAATCCTCCCCGCGCTTATGAGTTGAAGGGCATGTTGAATGCTTTCAACAGTGCCTTCGCTTCATCGTCGGTTTTCGCCGTCGTGGCGATCACGATGTCCATTCCCCAGTTTTCATCAACTTTATCAAAGTCGATTTCGGGGAACACGATGTGCTCTTTCAGGCCCATGGCATAGTTGCCACGACCGTCAAAGCTTTTGCCGCTGATGCCGCGGAAGTCGCGGATACGTGGCATTGCGATCGTGATCAGACGATCAAGGAATTCGTACATCCGCTCGCCACGCAGGGTAACTTTCGCACCCAAAGGCATGTCTTCACGAACGCGGAAACCAGCGATGGATTTCTTGGCAATGGTTGTCATGGCCTTTTGACCAGCAATCGTTGTCAGATCTTCCTGAGCGGATTTTGCTTTCTTGCTGTCACGGACAGCTTCAGCGCCACAGCCGATGTTCAGAACGATTTTGTCCAAACGTGGGACCATCATGTCGTTCTTGTAACCGAACTCTTCCTTGAGGGCGGCACGGATTGTGTCCTTGTAGACGCCCTTCAGGCGGGGTGTATATGTTGCATTATCAAGCATCGATCACGTCCCCCGTGGTTTTTGCAAAGCGCACTTTCTTGTCGCCTTCGATCTTAAAGCCAACGCGAGTTGCCTTGCCGTTGGCATCAACCAGCGACAGGTTGCTTAGATCGATTGGCATCGCCTTGGGAATACGACCGCCTTGCGACGTCTGGGACTGACGCGTGGCGCGGATTGCCATGTTGATACCGTCTACGATTGCTTTGTTGGTCTTTGGGTCAACAGACGAGATGGAACCCGACTTACCCTTGTCTTTGCCAGCAAGCACGATGACCTTGTCACCTTTGCGAAGTTTAGCAGCCATTACAGCACCTCCGGCGCAAGCGAGATAATCTTCATGAAGTTTTTGGCGCGCAGTTCGCGAACAACTGGTCCGAAGATACGTGTACCTACAGGCTCGTTTGCGTTGTTCAGGATAACTGCTGCGTTGCGATCGAAACGGATGGCTGTGCCATCGTCACGACGAACTTCTTTGGCAGTGCGAACGACGACGGCTTTACGCACGTCACCCTTTTTCACACGACCGCGAGGGATGGCTTCCTTTACCGACACGACAATAATGTCGCCGACGGATGCGTATTTACGCTTGGAACCACCCAATACCTTAATGCACTGAACACGGCGAGCGCCGCTGTTGTCAGCAACATCCAGGTTGG
>CBDTUA010000004.1:0-203358 GCA_965363735.1 uncultured Sulfitobacter sp.
TGCAAGCCGGCGGGATTGACCCGAACGAATGGCAGGGCTTTGCCTTTGGCATGGGAATCGACCGGATCGCGATGCTGAAATACGGCATCCCCGATCTGCGCGCATTCTTTGATTCAGACCTGCGCTGGCTGCGCCACTATGGGTTTGCCAGCTTGGATCAACCGAATTTGCATGGTGGTTTGAGCCGGTAAGTGAAACGCGTGCCCTAGAGGGACTTGCAGTGAAGCTTTTTCGTCATAGCAATCGCGAGCTGTCGGAAGCCAGCCGAACCGTGTATGCGCGGTTCGAACTGGTCCACACATTTGTTGACTTCATGGCTGCGCTTTGCGTCATTGTGGGCTCCATCCTGTTCTTTTTCGAGACAGCGCAGATCCCCGCGACGTGGTTTTTCCTTATCGGGTCTTTTCTTTTTGCAGCAAAGCCGACCTTGAGATTGGTGCGTGAGATCAAGCTATACCGGATGGGCGACGTCAAAGACCTCGCGGAGAGAGTAAAATGAGAGCAATGCGTCGGCTGCTTTGCATTCTGCTTTTGTTGCCGGCTTTCGCCAGTGCAACATCCGCACAAACCTGCGGCGGTGACATCCCCTGCAGTATCGGAAATCGCGAGTATAATGTTTTGCTGCCCGATGACTGGGACGGCACCTCACCCTTGCCCGTGATGATGCATTTTCACGCGTTCCTGCGGCGCGGCAAAACAGTGGTTAACCACCCTCGCATCGGCATCGAAACCAATCCTCGTGGCGTCATGCTCATCGCTCCCTCTGCGCAAAACCGCGCTTGGCGGTTCTGGCAGGACGACCCCTCTGACATCGACTTTGCCGATGCTGTTCTGGCGGATTTAGCCAAACAATATCCGGTGGACCAAAGCCAGATCTTTATCTCGGGGTTTTCGTTCGGGGCGGCGATGGCGTGGCGCTACGCCTGTGCGCGGGGCGATAAAATTGCAGGACTGATGACCATGTCGGGCACCATTTCACAAGCGACATCCTGCCCCAACCCGCCGAAGCAAGTACGCCATGTGCATGGCCTTCAAGACATCTGGATGAGCCTGCCACGTGGCCAAGACCATGACGCGACCAATGCCGTGGCCCTTTGGCGCAAGGCGTTTGGCTGTGGCCAGGGTCGTATTTCCGAACACTGGCTGATCCGTGCAAATACCGTCGCCACGAACATCGTCTGGGACAATTGCTCCGGTGGCCGCAAGGTGGCACTGGATGTGCACTCAGGGGGGCATTTTATTCCGGAACACTGGCTGGGCATACAACTTGACGAATTGATGGGGCGTGAATGACGCGCTAACCGCATTGAACCCGCGCAGATTAAGCGGTACGCCCTAGCCCAAGCATTTGCACGAGGAATAACCGATGAAATTCACACTCTCTTGGCTAAAGGATCATCTCGACACAACGGCGTCGATTGATGAAATCACCTATGCGCTGACCGATCTGGGTCTTGAGGTTGAAGGCGTCGAAGATCGTGGTGCCAAGCTGGCTGAATTCACCTTGGGTTATGTGAAATCTGCTGAGAAACACCCCGATGCCGACCGTCTGCGCGTTTGCCAAGTCGATACTGACGAGGGCTTGCAGCAAATCATCTGCGGTGCCCCAAACGCACGCGAAGGGATCACCGTCGTCGTTGCCAAGCCGGGCGTGTATGTGCCGGGTATTGATACAACGATTGGTGTTGGCAAAATCCGAGGCATCGAAAGCTTTGGCATGATGGCGTCCGAGCGCGAATTGGAGCTATCCGAAGAACATGACGGCATTATTGAGCTATCATCTGGCAATGTCGGTGATCGTTTTGTCGATTGGTTGGCCGAAAATGACCCTGCCAAGGTCGATCCTGTGATCGAAATCGCGATTACACCCAATCGCCCCGATGCCTTGGGCGTACGCGGCATTGCGCGTGATTTGGCTGCCCGAGGTCTTGGCACGCTGAAAAAGCGCGACATGCCAGCGGTTGAGGGGACATTTCCCTGCCCCATCACCGTGTCCATCGATCAAGACACATTGGACCAATGCCCTGTATTTTACGGCCGTGTGATCCGTGGCGTGAAAAACGGGCCATCGCCTGTTTGGTTGCAAGATGCCCTGCGCGCCATCGGGTTGCGCCCGATTTCCTTCCTTGTCGATGTTACGAATTTCTTCACTTATGATCGCAACCGTCCATTGCACGTTTTTGACGCGGATAAGGTTGCCGGGAACATGTTGCGCATTCACCGCGCCAAGGGCGGCGAGACATTGGTGGGTCTGGATGACAAGGAATACACATTTACCGAAGGCATGACGCTGATTTCTGACGCTGAAAAGGTCGAAAGCATCGCGGGTGTCATGGGTGGTCTTGAAACCGGCTGCACCATGGACACGGTGAATGTCTTTGTCGAAGCAGCCTATTTCGATCCGATACGCACTGCCTTTACGGGGCGCGCGCTCAAGATCAATTCGGATGCGCGGTATCGTTTTGAACGGGGGATCGACCCTGAATGGACCCCCTATGCGATTGAACATGCCACGCGGATGATCCTCGACAATGCCGGCGGCGAAGCGTCCGAGGTCGTGGTTGCAGGCAAGGTGCCTGATTTCTCGCGCGCCTATAAGCTGGATGCAGCACGGGTTCAGTCGCTTGTTGGCATGACTATCTCCGAGGCAGACCAACGCAGGACGCTGACGTCGCTTGGGTTCCGCCTTGAGGGCAATATGGCGCATGTGCCCAGCTGGCGCCCCGATGTTCAAGGCGAGGCCGATCTGGTCGAAGAAGTCGCGCGCATTGCTTCCCTGACTAAGCTGGAAGGGCGTCCCTTGCCGCGTCTGACAGCCGGAATTCCAAAGCCGATCCTCTCCCCGATGCAACGCCGAGAGGCCGCCGCGCGTCGTGCCTGTGCCGCCTTGGGGTATAACGAATGCGTTTCCTATAGCTTTATCGATCAACCTTCTGCGGCCTTGTTCGGTGGCGGCAACGATGACACCCGCCTTGAGAACCCGATCAGCAATGACATGAGCCACATGCGCCCGGCGTTGCTGCCCGCTTTGCTGCAGGCTGCAGCGCGCAATCAAGCACGCGGTTTCCCTGATATGGCGCTGTTCGAAGTTGGCCCGGTGTTTACGGGTGGCGAGCCTGGCGACCAGCACATGCAGATCAGTGGTATATTGATCGGGCGTACCGGTCCAAAGGATGTGCATGGCGCATCCCGTCCCGTCGATGTCTACGACATCAAGGCCGATATCGAAGCTGTGCTTTCAGCCATTGGTGCACCTGCCAAGGTGCAGATCAACCGCAACGGTGCCGAATGGTGGCATCCGGGCCGTCACGGCCAAATCTGCCTTGGCCCGAAAAAGGTGCTGGGTGTGTTTGGCGAAATTCATCCCCGTGTGTTGGCCGCATTGGGTGTCAAAGGCCCCGCAATGGGCTTTGCCATCTGGCCAGCCGAGGTGCCCTTGCCGCGCAAGTCCGGCGCGACGCGCCCGGCGTTGAGAACCAGCAGTTTGCAGGCGGTTGAGCGCGATTTCGCATTCGTCGTTGATGCAGATATCGATGCGATGACGTTGGTGAATGCCGCGATGGGTGCCGATAAGACGTTGATCGAAGATGTGCGCGTGTTCGATGAATTCATCGGCGGTGCATTGGGCGACGGTAAGAAATCACTGGCCCTGACCGTCCGGATGCAGCCAACGGACCAGACGTTGAAGGATGCCGATATCGAAGCAGTCGGGGCTAAGGTGATCGATAAAGTTACCAAAGCCACAGGCGGCGTTCTGCGCGGTTAAAGGGAGAAGCTCAACATGACATTGAATGTGTACCTGTCCGGAGAGATTCACACCGACTGGCGCGAACAGATCATCGAAGGGGCGTCAGGTCTGGATGTCAGCTTTGACGGGTCTGTGACTGATCACGCTGCCAGTGACGATTGTGGTGTTGCTATCATGGGGGCCGAAGCGGACAAGTTTTGGCATGATCGAAAGGGCGCGCAGTTGAACGCGATCCGGACGCGCAAGGGCATTGAAATGGCCGACGTGGTTGTCGTGCGGTTCGGGGATCAGTACAAACAGTGGAACGCTGCCTTTGATGCGGGATATGCTGCGGCACTGGGAAAATCATTGGTGATCCTGCACGGCCCGGATCATGCGCATGCCTTAAAGGAAGTCGATGCGGCAGCGTTGGCAGTTGCCCAAGAACCTGCGCAGGTCGTGCAAATTTTGCGATATGTCCTGACTGGTAAACTTCCCGAATAGGCCCCATTTTCGGGTCTAAGGGTTGAAAAAGCGCTTTCTACCCCTCTATTTTGCATGTTTTGCGAAAAAAGTGCTCGCTAATGGCACAACCTGTGCTAACGGGCTGAAATGCGGCGTTAACATAAGTAAAGCGCGCGAAAAAATAAAACGAGGGACACACTATGATTCAAGAATTTAAGGACTTCATTGCCAAGGGCAATGTTATGGATTTGGCCGTTGGTATCATCATTGGTGCTGCATTCACTGCAATCGTTAGCTCGCTAGTAAGCGACCTGCTCAACCCGATTATCGGCCTGGTGCTGGGCGGCGTCGATTTTACCAGCATGTATGTCGTACTGTCGGGCGCTGTTCCTGCCGGTGCCGGTCTGGACGTCGCGCGCGAATCCGGTGCTGCAATTTTTGCTTATGGCGCGTTCATCACCGCCTGCATCAACTTCCTGATCATAGCGTTTGTCGTCTTTATGCTGGTTAAAGCAGTCAACAACCTGAAAGCCAAAGCCGAAGCGCCAGATGACGTTGCACCAGAAGTCGACACCGGCCCATCCGAGCTGGACGTACTGCTGCAAATCCGCGACTCGCTCGCCAAGAAGTAAGTCGTTACCTTCAGACGAAACGAAAAAGGCCCGCAGTCACCTGCGGGCCTTTTGTTTGCGTGGCCGTTAGATCAGCCGGCAATTGCCTCGTCGGCTGTGATGCTTTTCATACCAAGCGCTTCGGCGACAGCGGCATAGGTGAGTTTGCCCGCGTGCACATTCAACCCTGCCTTGAGATGCGCATCGTCCGCGCAAGCTTTCTTCCAGCCTTTGTCAGCCAACGACAGCATGAACGGCATCGTCGCATTGCCAAGCGCGATCGTCGATGTCCGTGCAACCGCACCCGGCATGTTGGCGACGCAATAATGCATAATGCCGTCGACCTCATAAATCGGGTCTTGGTGCGTGGTGGCTTTGGACGTTTCAAAACAGCCACCTTGGTCAATGGCCACATCAACCAAAACCGCGCCGGGCTTGAGTTCGGACAACTGTGCACGGCTGATCAGTTTCGGGGCAGCAGCACCAGGGATCAGCACGGCACCGATAATCATGTCAGCCTCGCGGGCCAGTTCAATTGTGTTGCCCGCAGATGCGTAAGACGTTTTGAACACGCCGCCATAAACATCATCCAGATACCGCAAACGGGGCAGGGACCGGTCAAGCACGGTAACATCTGCACCCATACCGGCTGCTATCCGTGCGGCATGTGTACCGACAACGCCGCCGCCGATGACGACCACGCGCGCAGGGCCAACGCCCGGGACGCCGCCCATCAACACTCCGCGGCCGCCATTGGCCTTTTGCAGCGTCCATGCGCCAACCTGTGGTGCCAAACGACCAGCTACTTCGGACATTGGGGCCAGCAAAGGCAGGCCGCCGCTGCGGTCCGTGACGGTTTCGTAAGCGATGCAGGTCGCGCCCGAGGCCAACAAATCTTTGGTCTGCTCTGGGTCGGGGGCAAGGTGCAGGTAGGTGAACAGGATTTGACCTTCGCGCAGCATCTTGCGCTCGATCGCTTGGGGTTCTTTGACCTTAACGATCATGTCGGCTGCTTTGAAAACCTCTGCAGCGGTGGCGATGATCTTGGCACCTGCTTCGATGTAATCAGCATCTTCAAAGCCTGCGCCAATGCCTGCGCCGGTCTCGATGATGACCTCGTGACCGTGGTTCACGGCTTCGAAAGCGGCATTTGGCGTCATGCCGACACGAAATTCCTGTGGCTTGATCTCTTTTGGGCAACCGATTTTCATTAGGTATATCCTGTTGGGGGGAGTCTGCCCGCTAGGATACACCTGCCAAAGTGAAATTTGGCACCGATTATGGGTCGCATTTTCGCCCAAAGTTGGAATAATCTACGGTGAATTGGCAAATTTGTAAGAGAGTATTGCATAGATGAGCTTGGACGATATTGACCGCCGCATTCTGACCGCGCTTCAACGCAAGGGGCGGATGTCGAATTCCGATCTGTCTGAACAGGTGCATTTGTCACCTTCGGCCTGCCATCGGCGCGTGCAGCAGCTAGAGACCGAAGGGTATATTCAAGGATACGTAGCCCTGTTGAACGCCCGGAAAATGGGGGTGCCCACGACAGTGTTTGTTGAAATCACGCTGCAGGGTCAGGCGGACGAGGTGCTGGATGCTTTCGAAAAGGCGGTGGCCCGAATCCCGTCGGTGCTTGAATGTCACCTCATGGCAGGATCAGCTGATTACCTGCTTAAGGTCGTTGCCGAAAACACCGAGGATTTCGCGCGCATCCATCGTCAGTTTCTGGCCCGACTGCCCGGTGTGGGGCAAATGCAGTCCAGCTTTGCCTTGCGCACGGTCTGCAATACGACCGCTTTGCCAGTTTGATTGTCGGCCGTTGATCTGGATCAACGGCCGACAATCATCAATGCCTTAGCAAAGTCGAGTACTCTAAAGGAGAAAAGACAATGATTGAGGTCAAAACTGGAACGCAGGAAAACCTGCTTGAGGTGCATATGACGGCACCGATCACCGACAATGACTACAGTAAAGTAATGATCCCCGCGCTGGATGCAGCGTTGGTCAATGGCGAAAAAGTGCGGATGTTGCTGGTGATAGACGCCGACTTGACCGACTTTACCATGGGCGCGTTGTGGGATGATGCAAAAATGGGCATCAGCAACTGGAGCGGCTTTGAAAGAGTTGCCATCGTTACCGCGAACAAGGCCATGACACGTCTGGTGCGCGCGTTTTCCATTCTAATGCCATGCCCTGTGTCGGTATTCGGAAAATGGCAAGAAGACGAAGCCCGCCTTTGGCTGTTCGAATCACTGGGTGCTATTCACCAGACAGATTTGGGAGGCGGTGGGCTACATGTTGAACTGCTGGGCAAGATCGCGGCGGATGTCTATTCGTCCGAGGTCGAGGACATGAACGCGTTTATCCGCAAAAATGATCGCTTTCGGTTGCTGTTGGACATCCGGCGTTTCGATGGCTGGCAGGGTTTGGGTGCGATTGCGTCGCACTTCCAGCTCGTGCGTGACCATGTCGGTCAGTTGGATCGCGCTGCTGTCGTGGGCGATTCAAAATGGGAGGCGATGGTCGTTCAGGTCGTCAAACGCTTGATCGGCAAAGAAGCCAAGTATTTCGACAAGAACGAATTTGAAGCGGCCAAGGCTTGGATCACCGCTGACTAAGCTGCGTTAGACAAAATAAAACCCCCGGCACCTGGTGGTATCGGGGGTTCGTATTCTTATGCGTCGCTTAGAATGATTTACATCATACCTTCGCGTTGCAATTTTTTCCGTGCCAGTTTCCGGGAACGGCGGATCGCTTCAGCTTTCTCGCGTGCTTTTTTCTCGGAAGGTTTCTCGAAATGCTGCTTAAGCTTCATTTCACGAAACACACCCTCGCGCTGAAGTTTTTTCTTCAGGGCGCGCAGCGCTTGATCGACGTTATTATCGCGAACACTAACCTGCATGTGGTTTTCACCACCTTTCTAGTTTGAAGTTGCAAGGATTTGCAGGAACTGGCCATATAGCAACGAACACCTATATTGTCTAGTGCAAAGCCATTGACCGCTTAGGAGACACGCCATGACCGAAACCGCCCAAAACCCCAAAGAACAACTGCTGGAAGCCGCATTATTGCACGTCCCGTTTGATGGATGGTCCGAAGCGACATTTCAGGCGGCCATCGCAGATACAGGCGTTGATTCGACGGTTGCCCGCGCTGTCTGCCCCCGCGGATCGGTCGATCTGGCTGTGGCGTTTCACAAGCGCGGCGATGCGATGATGATCGATCGGATGAAGTCCGAAAATCTGAGCGAGATGAAATTCCGCGACAAGATCGCCGCGATGGTCCGGTTCCGCCTTGAGGCCGTGACAGACAAGGAAGTCGTGCGCCGTGGGACAGCCTTGTTCGCGTTGCCCCAATACGCCCCTGATGGTGCCAAACTGGTTTGGGGCACATGCGATGCAATATGGGATTCCTTGGGCGATACGTCAGAGGACGTGAACTGGTACACGAAGCGGGCAACACTTAGCGCGGTCTATTCGTCGACTGTGCTGTACTGGCTGGGTGACACCAGCGAGGGTCATAAGGCGACTTGGGAATTTCTGGACCGGCGCATCGACAACGTGATGCAGATTGAAAAGCTTAAGGCGCAGGTGAACAACAGTCCGACGTTGAGCAAGCTAATGGCAGGGCCGAATTGGCTGCTTTCGCATGTAAAAGCCCCGACAAAGATACCAAAAATGGGTCTGCCCGGCAGTTGGACCAGCCCGCGTCGCTAGGCCGACTTCACACTGACATTCAGACCTGATAGCCCCCGACGGGTTCGCATTTTCCGCTTACCTGAAACGTTGGTGCTTGGGTACGATGTCCCATCCTTTGATCGAATTGACTGGTGTATCATTTGCCCCCGGCGGGGTCGCGGTGTTGCATGATATGACGTTGCAGGCGAACGAGCGGCGTATCGGGGTTGTTGGCCGTAATGGATCAGGAAAGACATCGTTGGCGCGCGTCTTGGCCGGGCTGGTTCCGCCCACATCCGGGCAGGCCCGCATCGCAGGTGTGGATGTTGCAAAGGACCGCAAAGCGGCTCTGCGCACAGTCGGCATTCTGTTTCAAAATCCCGATCACCAAATCATCTTTCCCACAGTCGAGGAAGAAATCAGCTTTGGCCTGACCCAGCTTGGTCAATCTAACGCTGAGGCCGCCAAAAACTCGGACGCAATGCTGGCCCAATTTGATCGAACCCACTGGGCCAAGGCGGCGATCCACCAACTGTCGCAAGGCCAGCGCCAACTGGTGTGCCTCATGTCGATATTGGCGATGCGGCCCAAGCTGATCATTCTGGACGAACCCTTTGCGGGCCTCGATATCCCGACAGTTTTGCATATGACCCGCATATTGTCGCAGCTTGATGCGCATTTGGTTCACATCACCCACGACCCGCAACATCTGGCTGACTATGATCGTGTCATCTGGATTGACGAAGGGCGTGTCGCCCAAGACGGCGCGGCCCAAAAAGTGACACTGGCGTTTATGACCCGGATGCAACAATTGGGAGAGCAGGATGATTTCACTTACCTCTCCGGTTAAAACGCGCGCGCATGGGTGGCCTGCGGGGATAAAACTGGCGGCGCTTTGTGCGGCTACACTTATCTTGTTTAACTTCACGGCACTTTGGTTTCAAATCGCGATGCTGACCGCAACGTTGATGCTATATGCCCTTCCGGGATGGGTGTTTTTCAAGACGGGAATGATGCGGCTGCGTATCCTTTGGCCATTTATGGCGCTGATCCTGATTTGGCATGTGGTGACCAATGACCCTAAGAACGGCGCTGTGATTGCATTGCGGATGGTCAGTGCCGTCGCAATCGCCAATCTGGTTACGATGACCACCAAGCTGTCGCACATGGTGGATGTGGTGACATGGCTGACCGCCCCTCTGCGCAAGATCGGGCTTAAGACACGCAGCCTTGAATTGGGGATTGCGTTGGTCATCCGCTTTATTCCCGTGCTCGTTGAAAAGGGCCAGATGCTGGCGCAGTCGTGGCGGGCACGGTCTGCCAAACGGTTGGGCTGGCGAACGATTATTCCATTTGCCGTTCTCGCCATTGATGACGCGGAACACGTGGCCGAGGCCTTGCGCGCCCGCGGTGGTCTTTAGGATCTTTCCTGACGTTCATCAGTTCGCTCTGTACGTCCCCTTTGGTTGGCTTATGTTGAGCGCAATACAGACACCTAAGGAGGCAACACATCATGTCAGATACCATGCGCGCGATTGAGATCACCAAACCCGGCGGGCCAGAAGTCCTGCAACCGGTCGAACGCCCCATTCCACAACCGGCCCATGGCCAAGTTGTGATTAAGGTCGCTTATGCTGGTGTAAACCGCCCCGACGCATTGCAGCGCGCAGGCATGTACGCCCCACCCCCGACAGCTAGCGATTTGCCAGGCCTGGAAGCGTCAGGTGAGATCTCTGCTATCGGCGAAGGTGTTACAGGACTGTCCATCGGTGACAAGGTTTGCGCATTGCTGCCCGGCGGTGGCTATGCTGAATATGTGGCCACGCCAGCGGCGCACTGCCTGCCTGTCCCGAACGGGATGGGAATGAAGGAAGCGGCCTGCCTGCCCGAGACATTCTTTACCGTTTGGTCCAACGTGTTCATGCGTGGCGGCCTAAAGGCGGGGGAACGTTTTCTGGTCCATGGTGGGTCCTCAGGAATCGGAACGACAGCCATTCAGCTGGCCCGCGAATTTGGCGCACGTGTCTTTGCAACGGCGGGCACTGACAGCAAATGTGCGGCCTGTGCGAAATTGGGGGCCGAGGCCGCGATCAACTATCGTGATACCGATTTTGTGGATGTTCTGAAAGCCGAAGGTGGTGCCGATCTGATCCTTGACATGGTGGGCGGCGACTACATCCCACGCAACCTGCAGGCGCTGGCCGAAGATGGCCGTCTGGTGCAGATCGCGTTTCTAAGCGGGCCCAAGGTCGAGGTGAATTTTGCCACGTTGATGACCCGCCGGCTGACCATGACAGGCAGCACCCTGCGCCCTCAAAGCGATCTGGCCAAAGCCCGAATTGCGGAACAATTGCGCGAACAGGTCTGGCCGCTGCTGGATGCCGGCAAGATAGCGCCCGTGATGGACAGCGAGTACGAGTTCGAAAAGGCCAGCGATGCACATGCTCGAATGGAGACCAGCGGCCATATTGGCAAAATAGTTCTAAAAGTGAATGGATAGGAAACCGTCATGGCGCTAACAGCAGTAATCGAGGCCCACGGTGGCCCTGAGCAATTCAAGCTTGTGGATGTCGAGGTCGGCGAACCCGGCCCCGGAGAGATTCGCATTGCCCACAAGGCCGTCGGCCTCAACTTTATCGACGTTTACCAGCGCACCGGCCTGTACCCGATGCAACTGCCGCACGCGATGGGCATGGAGGCCGCAGGGATCATCGAAGCGGTTGGTGAAGGGGTGACACACCTCAAGGTCGGCGACCGCGCAGCCTATGCTTCGCAGCCCCCTGGTGCCTATACCGAAGCCCGTGTGATGCCAGCCGCGCAGGTTTGTCCCTTGCCCGATGGAATATCGTTCGAAGAAGGCGCGGCAATGATGCTGAAAGGCATGACGGTCGAGTATCTTTTCCACCGCACCACGCCGCTAAAGCGGGGCGATACCGTGTTGTTTCATGCCGCAGCCGGAGGCGTCGGGCTGATTGCCTGCCAATGGGCAAAGTCCGAAGGGATCACACTGATTGGCACAGCCGGAACGGATGAGAAATGCCAGTTGGCGCTGGATCACGGGGCCGCGCATTGTATCAACTACCGGAGCACAGACTGGGCGGCACGGGTGTCCGAGCTGACAGGCGGCGCAGGTGTTGATGCCGTCATGGATGCGGTGGGTGCAGACACATTTGAAGGATCGCTAGACAGTCTGAAACCTTTGGGAATGATGATATCGTTCGGAAATGCATCTGGCCCTGTACCACCGTTCAGCGTTGGTATTCTGGGGGCCAAGGGGTCTTTGAAAATCACGCGCCCCACGATCTTTACCCACATTGGCGATCACGCAACCTGTCAGGCAATGGCTAAGCATTTGTCAGATAAAGTTCTGTCCGGTGACGTGAAGATAAATATCGGCCAGCGCTTTGCGTTGAAAGATGTCGCCAAAGCCCATGCCGCGCTTGAAGCGCGTCAAACGACAGGCAGTACGATCCTCGAAATCAATTAGGCACCGCAACCTCCGGAGAGGACATGTAAGACACAGAGAAGTCAGGGCCACGCTCTCATCTTCTTTGCTCTCAAATGTCCTCTCCGAAGGATATCGCTCAACGAGCGATATCCTATCTGATCGGCGTGAACAGCGCGTCATCAAGTGTGCAGTCCTTGATCACGTCGCGGCCACAGGGCACTGGGCTCAGGTTCTTTGACATGCAGATGCGAACCTCTTGGATGTAGCCTTGTTTACATGTGACCGTGACGCCATCTGGCGACATCTCGGGGTTCGATTTCAGGAATGCGGCTTCGATGACCGAGGCTGGTACGGTAATATCGTTCTTGAGTTTTCGAAAAACTGCCGGGCGTTCGACCGCCTCGTAGGCCGCGCGCGAGGTTTCATAGTAGCGGGTTGCGGAAAGACCTGTACAGCTGCCGTGTTTCTTCCATTGGTGCCATGCCAGGCCGGACGTACCCATGATATCGGCCATTTGAGCGGTCATGCCGCGCGATGGTGGGCGCTGCACTGTGTGGCAAAACGATGGGAAGCCACGGTGGAATTGAGGCCACAACCCATGCATGATCCATCCATGGTCCTCAGAAGCGTCACATTGGGGCGATCGTCGCGCATCTCCTTCAATGGCGCACCAGTTCGGTGACCAGCTTAGGGCCAGAACATAATAGTCGAACTCTCCGGCTATTTCACCTTCGGCAGTTGCCCCGCGAGGGGATGCTACAAGAAGGGTGATGAGGCACAGGATCAGCAAACGCATTGGGGTCTTTCCTTATTCAGCTTGGATCATTATATAAGCTGCAAGTTCCCCCACAATGGAAACCGTTCTGCCCCGGCAGGACAGCCAATTTCAGGCGACGGGGAAGGTGTGTTTTAAGGAGAGACCGACATGGCAAAACCAATTATGGCCCGCGCGACTGCTGTATGGCTGGTGGACAACACGACCCTTAGCTTTAAGCAGATCGCCGATTTCGTCGAGATGCACGAGCTGGAAGTTCAAGGCATCGCGGACGGCGATGTGGCTCAAGGGGTCAAAGGATTTGATCCGGTTGCCAATAACCAGTTGACCGAAGAAGAAATCGAAAAAGCGCAAGCCAATCCGATGCACAAGCTGGCGCTTAAATTCAACGCGGCCGCCCAAGGCGAAGAGAAACGCCGTGGGCCACGCTATACGCCGCTGTCCAAGCGCCAAGACCGGCCTGCGTCGATCTATTGGCTAGTCAAGTTCCATCCTGAGTTGTCGGATGGCCAGATCAGCAAGCTTGTTGGCACAACCAAACCAACAATTCAGGCGATCCGCGAACGGACCCACTGGAACATCTCCAACATTCAGCCGATTGACCCAGTCGCTTTGGGCCTTTGCAAACAGTCCGAGTTGGATGCCGCCGTTCAAAAAGCCGCAGCTAAGAAGGCAGCCGAGGGTGGATTGATGACTGACGATGAACGTCGCCGTCTGGTCAGCACGGAACAATCGCTGGGCATGGACCCAGAGTCCAAAATCCCATCGGCCATTGAAGGTCTCGAGACATTCACATTGTCTGGCAACCCTGCCGACGAAGATGACCGTGATCGCGGCGACTATTCCGACGCGGACAGCTTCTTTAAGTTGCCCGAGGGTGATGAGGATGATGAAGCCGGTGATGAAGACGGCAAAAAGTAAGCTACTTCTCCCCTAATCGGGGCAAAGTGGAACCAAACTTGCCGACAACACGTTGGTTATTGGGTGGAGGGGTTATACCCTCCGCCCAATGTTGTTTTTGCAGATCGGAAAGGACCAAATACAGATGCTCTTACTGAAATCCTTGTTTTGGTTGGGTGTCGTAATCTTGTTCCTTTCAAGTGTCCTTCCCTTCAATCGTATCGCGCACGGCGCTGTACGTAGTATTGCCTTTCCCCGCGAACAGCTTTTCGTGCTAACCTTGGCGATGATAGTGGTCGCGCTTTTTGTTCTAGACCCGCAGGCCAAGATTTTTGCCGTTGGTATCCTGACCATCGCGGCGGCAATCCATGTCGCATTCATCGCCAAATTCACGCCGATTTGGCAGCAGCAATCTGTTGATGCGAGCCAATCCGAATTATCCGATACAGACACGCACGTCACACTGATTGCTTCAAATGTTAAGCAATCGAACCGCGACTATCAGCGTCTGATCGACCTGATCATCGAAGAAAAACCTGACATTGCTACCGCCCTCGAAGTTGACGAACCTTGGGTGGATGCGCTCTATGATGGCCTAAAAGACGAGTACGCTCATTGGGTAAAAGTACCTAAAAGCAACTCTTATGGCGTCGTGTTGATGTCAAATCTGCCCCTAGCGCAGACACAAGTACGAGACCTGCTGGTGCCAGACGTGCCCTCGATCCGCACTCAGGTTCAGACCAGATCAGGTCAGGATTGGAGGCTGTACATCATTCATCCTGAACCGCCCGTGCCGAACCACGATACAAAGGGCCGCGACGGCGAGATTGGGATGACCGGGATGGAGGCAGGAAAGGATGACCTGCCTGTTGTTGTCACCGGCGATCTAAATGATGTTGCATGGTCAGGGCCGACACGCAGATTCCAACGGTTGTCCGGATTGCTAGACCCGCGAATTGGGCGGGGATTTTATAACACGTTTCATGCGGGCATCCCTTTGTTGCGCTGGCCCTTGGACCACCTGTTTCACAGCGCTGAATTCCGCCTGATCCGAATGGATCGATTGCGCAACATCGGGTCTGACCATTTTCCGATCCTGTTTTCGCTGGCGCTGACGCGCACAAAAAAGGCCAATTCCACGCCCGAACCAAGCGATGCGGACGAACATAAAGTGGTTCGTGAGATGGTTGAGGAAGAAAAGCAAAAAGACCGCGAAGCGATTGGTACGGATTGGGAAGACGGCTGATACGGAACACTAAGTGAGAGACAACCGGAGCGCGCCATAAACTATTGCGGGCGGGGCCAAAATTGGCCCTTGCACGAATCTGAAAACAAGTTAAATGCGCCTTCACAGACGCCAACGCACGCGCCTCTGGCCGGTCAGATTCACTGCTGATTGACCCGCGTTTATGCAGCGACGGTAACGTCTCTTGAAACGACACGTTGGGGTGCTCCCGCCTCGCCTTGCTCTTTGGAGATGATCATGAATTCGACCCCAGCCACCGCTCTTTCCACGTCTGCACCGTCCAATTTTGATGAAGCCGCGGATTACATTTGGAACAACAGCTTTGATAAACCGACCCTCGTGGTCAGCCGTGAACGCGTTGGCGTGCAATATGATGCCCTAAGCTCGGGCTTGGGCAACGCGAACATCCATTATGCCGTCAAAGCAAACCCTGCACCGGAAATCATCCGCTTGCTGGTCGAACGTGGCTCTGGTTTTGACGCAGCATCGCGTCAGGAAATTGAATTGTGCCTGTCCCAAGGGGCGGACCCTGCCAAGATCTCATTCGGCAATACAATCAAACGCGGCGTCGATATTGCATTTGCCCACTCCATCGGCGTGACCCTTTTCGCCGCTGACTGCGAGGCAGAGCTGGAAAAGATCGCGACACATGCCCCCGGCGCGCGCGTCTATATCCGCTTGATCGTTGAAAATTCGCTGGCCGACTGGCCGCTAACCCGCAAGTTTGGCTGTGCTGACACCTTGCTGCCGTCCTTGCTGGACAATGCAAAAACGCTTGGCCTTGTGCCGTACGGTCTGTCGTTTCATGTCGGTTCTCAAACCCGTAAGGCTGAATACTGGAACCCTGTTCTGGATCAGGTCGCGCCCCTGTGGCACGCTGCCAAAGCAGCCGGTCATGACCTGCAATTGTTGAATATCGGCGGTGGCTTTCCAGCCTATCACGGTGATCCGGTTGATGCGCCACGGGGCTATGCCGCCGCAGTTATGGCCGCAGTAAAAGAACGCTTTGGCGAAGTCCCTTATGTGATGGCAGAGCCCGGCCGCGGCATGGTTGCCGAGGCTGGCCATATCGCCGCAGAAGTCTTGTTGGTATCGCGCAAATCCACCGAGGCATTGCGCCGCTGGGTCTATCTGGACATCGGTCGTTTTTCCGGCTTGGCCGAGACTGAAGGCGAAGCAATCCGGTATGAATTCGTGACCGCCCATGACGGCGGCCCGGTTGGTCCCTGTGTTCTGGCAGGACCATCTTGCGATTCTGCAGATATTCTTTATGAAAAGAAACCAGTTGATCTGCCACTTGACCTCAGGGACGGTGACAAGATCATGATCAAGAATTGCGGTGCCTACACCAGCTCATACAGTTCGGTCGGGTTCAACGGATTTCCGCCGCTTGATGTATTGGTTCTTTAAGGAACCGGAAACGTCGCGCGGGAAGGACCGCCTGCTTTGGGAGGAGCAGGCGGTCTAATTTTTTCCAAGCAGCCGAAGCCGTCAAGAATGGCGCTATTTTACGGGAAAGTCTTGACTTCCCCGGCGCCAAACGGTGTACCTGCCACGAACAAATTCAGCCCTAGAAAGGGACCCGTCATGCACGCATATCGCAGCCACACATGCGCCGATCTGAGCAAATCAAACGTAGGCGACAAGGTGCGCCTGTCAGGTTGGGTACACCGTGTACGAGACCACGGCGGTATCCTGTTCATCGACTTGCGCGACCATTATGGCATTACCCAATTGTTGTGCGACCCTGATTCAGCCGCGTTTGCAGATGTTGAAAAGGTCCGTTCGGAATGGTGCATTCGCATTGATGGTGAAGTCAAAGCCCGCGCTGATGATCTGGTGAACTCCAAAATTCCGACCGGCGAAATCGAAGTCTTTGTGCGTGACATCGAAGTTCTGGGTGCATCGAAAGAGCTGCCTTTGCAGGTTTTCGGCGATCAGGAATACCCCGAAGAAACACGCTTGCGCTACCGCTACCTTGATCTGCGCCGCGAGAAAATGCAGGCCAACATGATCCTGCGCTCTGACGTTGTGTCGTCGATCCGCCAGCGCATGTGGGACCGCAAGTTCAAAGAATTCCAAACGCCGATCATCACCGCATCTTCCCCCGAAGGCGCGCGTGACTTTTTGGTGCCGTCCCGTTTGCACCCCGGGAAATTCTACGCGCTGCCCCAAGCGCCGCAGCAGTTCAAGCAGCTGTTGATGGTGTCCGGCTTTGACAAGTATTTCCAGATCGCCCCGTGTTTCCGCGACGAAGACCCGCGTGCAGACCGGTCGCCTACGGACTTTTATCAACTCGACCTCGAGATGTCCTTTGTCGAACAGCAAGACGTGTTCGACACGATCCAGCCCGTGCTGACTGGTATCTTTGAAGAATTCGGTGGCGGTAAAGCCGTTGATCAGGAATGGCCGCAGATTTCTTATAAGGACGCGGCGCTGTGGTATGGGTCGGACAAGCCCGACCTTCGCAACCCGATCAAGATGCAGGTTGTATCCGAACATTTCGCGGGCTCCGGTTTTGCGATCTTTGCCAAGCTGCTTGAGCAAGAAGGCACGCAAGTTCGCGCGATTCCGGCTCCGACCGGTGGCTCGCGCAAATTCTGTGACCGCATGAATGCGTTTGCCCAGAAGGAAGGGTTGCCCGGCATGGGGTATATCTTCTGGCGTGAAAAGACCGCCGACAGCGTTGCGCAAGAACTGGGTATCCCAGTGAAAGAAGCCCAAGCAAAGCTGAAAGCCGGCGAAGTCGAAGGTGGCATGGAAGCGGCAGGCCCACTAGCCAAAAACATCGGCCCCGAGCGTACCGAAGCAATTCGCCAGCAGCTTGGCCTAAAGGTCGGCGATGCGGCGTTTTTCCTTGGCGGCAAGCCTAAGGCATTCGAGGGCGTCGCAGGTCGCGCACGCAATGTTATCGGCGCTGAATTGGGCCTGACCGATGAAAACCGCTTTGCCTTTGCATGGGTTGTCGATTTCCCAATCTACGAAAAAGACGCAGAAACTGGCAAGATCGACTTTGAACACAACCCGTTCTCCATGCCGCAAGGTGGCATGGACGCGCTTTTGGGTGACCCGCTTGAGGTGCTTGGATATCAGTATGACTTGGCCTGTAACGGCTATGAGCTGGTGTCGGGCGCAATCCGAAACCACAAGCCTGAGATCATGTTCAAAGCGTTCGAGATTGCCGGCTATGGCAAGGATGAGGTCGAAAAGCGTTTCGGCGGTATGGTCAACGCCTTCCAATACGGTGCCCCACCCCACGGTGGTTGCGCGGCTGGTATTGACCGCATCGTGATGCTGCTGGCGGAAGAAGCAAACATTCGCGAAGTAATCCTGTTCCCGATGAACCAGCGCGCCGAAGACCTGATGATGAACGCGCCGAATGATCCGATGCCTGATCAATTGATGGAACTTGGGTTGCGGGTCATCCCGCAAGATTAAGCGGCCTGTTTAGAACTAAAAAGCCCGCTATCGGTTTACCGATGGCGGGCTTTTTATGCAACCTGTGGAAGTTCAGCCTTCCTATCTAGAAAGGAAAACGCGGGATATCTTACCTGGTTATCGATGAGGACAGGGCCGTCGGGGGGGGCTAAAAATTTGCGTTGGCTATCTGGATTGCTATTTCAGGAGCGTGGTTGGAAACACGCGCGTTCACAAAAGCGGATACAACGATCGCCAAACCCACCGCATCGGCGATCAACACGACCCAATCGATACGGGTTTCATCCCTATATATCAGGCGCGCCGCTTTAAGCTTGGCCAACATACGATGGGATCCTTTGTAGCAGAACAGATTTCATGCCGCAATGTTGGCAAGAGTTTGTGTCGAAATTTTGGTCAGATCATGAGCTGTCTTTGACATGGGGTGCGCATTTTACAGGCTTGGAGTTCGCGCCGGTTGATCGTAACGTAATGCTTATGAATGAAAATGTGCCCACATCGCAGCCTCTTGGTTTTCCTGTGCCCGATTTTGTCGCGCCGCCCTTGCCGCCGCGCGAAGGGTTCGCCGGGCAATATGCAAAGCTGGAACCGTTGACGGCGCAGGCCCACGCGGCGTTGCTGTTCAGCGCGTTCGAGGGGCAAGATCAACTTTGGCATTACATGTACGATGGCCCGTTTTCATCGTCGTCTCAGTTTCACCGATGGGTCCGCGATACTGAAACGCGCAATGATCCTATGTTCTATGCGATCAAGAACCTTGAGACTGGACATTGGGAAGGGGTTGCAAGTTATCTGCGCATCGCCCCTGCCGCCGGTTCGATTGAGGTCGGCTCAATCACCTTCAGCCCCGCGTTGCAACGCACACGCGCCGCGACCGAGGCAATGTATCTTATGATGGCATGGGCATTTGAGGCAGGATACCGGCGCTATGAATGGAAATGCAATGCGTTGAACATTCCCTCGCGGCGGGCCGCCCAGCGGCTTGGGTTCAGCTATGAAGGCATCTTTCGTCAGGCCGCTGTGGTGAAGGGGCGCAACCGCGACACAGCCTGGTTTGCAGCGATTGATGCAGAGTGGTCAGGTCTGAAAGCGGCGTTTGACGCATGGCTTTCTCCCAGTAACTTTGACGATGGCGGCAAACAACGCGAGAGCTTGTCCGACCTGACCAGATTGGTGCGCGTCACAAGCGACCCGCTTGTTTAGGGGCACATGATCTAGATTGCGATGCGCTGTGCCAGCCGGTTCTGGACCAAGCCCGCTATGTTAGCTCTTTCCGCTTCTGTCGGCTGCCCCAAAGCGCGTTTCTGTGCTAGCGCGATTGCTGCTTTTTCTAGCGGCGTATCACAGGCGCTGCGTGCCACGCCGCCCAGAAATTGTGCTACATAGTCCAGCGTAATGGTGTCGCCAATATCATCCAGAACATCCGCGATATGGGCCATGTCGTCCTGATAGGCGATTTCGTCAGGCTCAACAGTTTCATCCGCCAACACCCGCAGCCCCTTGGGTTGTCGATCCGCAGGCAAGACGGAAAGCACGGACTGTTGGAATAGGGTCAATGAATTCAGCGGCTTTTCGATAAACCCGTCGGCACCTGCCGCAATTGCGTTGGCGGCAAGATGCGTGTCGCCCGAAATAGCCAGCAGCGCATCAACACGCGGTTGCGCGCGCGACAGTTCCTGTATCAGATCGATGCCGTTCCCATCCGGCAGGCCCAAATCGGCAATCACCACCGAGGGGCGATAGACTTGCAAATGCCGCCGGGCGGCACGCAAGCAATCGGCCCGTCTGATCCGCGCGCCAGACCGCAGGCACAAAAGGCGCATCGCCTCGCAGGCGTAGCGGCTGTCTTCGATCACCAGAACCGTCAGCCCTAGCAAGGGCCGCTCGGCCGTAGGGCTAGGAAGGTTATCTGTCTGTACGCCCAGCTTTTCCATCTTATCCTTCTCCAATACATTCCGACGACTCAATGGTTAGGGGCGCTTGGCTAATAGGGCGTTAACGTGACGCATTGCTCTTGGATCAAACCCGGCCCATAAACTGACAAAGTTTAAGAAATGCAGGAGAAATATGATGATCGGTCGCCTTAACCACGTAGCAATCGCCGTGCCAGATTTGGAAGCCGCTGCAAACCAGTACCGCAATGCCCTTGGTGCGAATGTGGGCCCGGCGCAGGATGAACCCGATCACGGTGTAACGGTCATCTTTATCGAATTGCCGAACACCAAAATCGAACTTCTTTATCCGCTGGGCGACGACAGCCCGATCAACGGCTTTCTGGAAAAAAATCCCGCCGGTGGCATCCATCACATCTGCTACGAAGTGGACGACATCATCGCGGCCCGTGACCACCTGAAATCTACTGGGGCCCGCGTTCTGGGCGACGGAGAGCCCAAGATCGGTGCGCATGGCAAGCCGGTGATCTTCCTGCACCCCAAAGATTTTAACGGCGCGCTGGTCGAGCTGGAGCAGGTGTAACCATGGGTGTCACATCCGCCCTCGTTCTGTTCGCCGTTATCTGGTCAATGATCTTTATGATCTCCCTTCCCATTCGGGTGAAAACCCAGGGAGATTTGGGCGAGATCGTTGAGGGCACACATGCCGGCGCACCTGAGCAACATCACCTGAAGAAAAAGGCATGGTGGACGACGGGCATTTCGCTTGTGCTTTGGATGTTTACCGTCTGGTTTATTCAGTCCGGTTTGGTCACCGTGGCGGATATTGAATATTGGCTGCATGGGGATCTGACACCAATCGGTGGAACAGATGGGTAAAGGTTGCTGCCCCTAGAATCGGAATAACAAGGTTCAGCAGGGGAACGGAAAGTGGTATCGCCATCAATACCCCTGCGGCCCAAATCGTTGGCATGTGGCGGCGTCTTAGCTTTTTGGCCTCGACCCTTCCGATACGCCGGATGGCCGCGAGTGTGAAATATTCACGGCCCAGCAGAAACCCGTTCACCGTCCAAAAGATCAACGGCGCAAGTGGCGCAAAGATGATGTAAAAGACCAGCGCCACCAAGTTCACACCGATTAGCACGCCCATAAAATTCACCGTATCACGCAGTGCATCGCCAAAAGGCACGTGGTCTGCGCGGGGCAGGTTTGGGTAATGTTCGGCCTCTACGGCATCGGCCACGTCGTCCAAAAACATCGATGTGATCGCTGATGCGACCGGAATCATCAAAAATACCGACAGAAACATCAACAACAACGCCGCACCCCAGCTGAATAGATCGTCCAGCCAGGTGACCTCGCCCATCAAGGGAAGCCAGGTCGTATCGCCCGTCAACCATCCGACGAACCAGACGAAAGCTGCGGCGATGCCGATCAGCAAAACCAGCGCCAATGCGATGCCCTTAAAAAATACGCGACGAAAGCGTGGGTCGGTCAATTGGCCAAGCGCGAGACCGATGGCCTTAAAGATCTCCGTCAAAGCCATGTGGTCAATGCCGTGATGTCGGGACGTGGGCGTTCTGGCGGGGCAGAGGTCTCTGTCCCGATGTGGATGATGCCCGCGATGCGTTCATTCTCGGCTAGGCCGAATCCCTTTTTCATAAATTCACGGTCGTGGCTGACCCAACCACTTAGCCAGTTTGCACCCCAACCCGCAGCCAATGCCGCGTTTGTCAGCGCAAGGCAGACGGCACCGGCGGAATAGGTCTGCTCAAGCGGTGGGATCTTTGGCGATGGTTTTTGCACCTCGACCACGACTACGGCCAGATGGCCCTGATCAAACTGGCCGCGCCCTTTTTGAACTTGCTCGGCGTCAAAGCCCAAAGCTTCTCCCCGAGCCTGCGCGATGTCCGCCAAACGGCCCATCGCAGGCTTGTCGATCACGATAAACCGCCACGGCTCAAGCTTGCCATGATCCGGTGTACGCGCAGCAGCCGTCAGCAAGGGCAGCAGCGTGTCATGGTCTGGCACGGGGGTGGTAAGTGTCTTGGCGGGCCGGGACCGGCGGGTTTGCAGAAAATGTAGCGCGTCTGGGTTTGGTGTCGGCATGAGGTCTCTCTTACAGGTTCAACTCTTGCGCCATTGCATCAATTGTATCGCGCAGGAAGGCGTCAAATTTGGGGCTGGGCTGGCGGATACGATAGTTCTCCGCGTGCGGATCTGGCGCGACGGTATCACTGTCTGCGAGGGCTGCGATGGTGGCGTGACCACAGAACGGGACATAGGCCTCTGAATAGCCGCCTTCGTGGACAAGCACCAGCTTGCCCTTGCAAAGTTTTTGCGCAGTTTCCTTAATTTTGCGGGTCATGGCGGCAAAGGTTTCGGCGGTTGCCTGCATCCGCGCCAACGGGTCCACGATGGCAGCGTCAAATCCACAGGCGACGATGATCATTTCGGGCTGGAACGCTTCAAGGGCGGGGACCACGATACGGTCCAACGCGTGCAGATAGGCGGTGTGGCCTGCCCCTGCATGTAAGGGCAGGTTGATGTTGAAACCTTCGCCTGCGCCCTTGCCACGATCAGCCAGCGCGCCTGTATCCAGTGGATAGTTTCCCTCTTGGTGCAGCGAAATGGTCAGCACGTCATCGCGGTCATAGAATATTGCTTCGGTGCCGTTGCCGTGGTGCACATCCCAATCCAGCACGGCGACGCGTTCCAGCAATCCTTTGGCTTTTGCGGCCTCTATCGCGATGGCGATGTTGGCCAAGAGGCAAAACCCATTGGGAAAGTCTGGCAAGGCGTGATGACCCGGGGGGCGGCTGAGAGCATAGGCGTTTTGCAGATCACCCGTTGCGACAGCTTCTACCGCGGCGATAGAAAGGCCTGCAGACAGGGCAGCGATCTCGAACCCGCCAGCGGCAAAGGGTGTGCGCAGACCCAGCTCGCCACCGCCAGCGTCTGACAGACGTTTAAACTCATCCAGATAGGCCGCTGGGTGCACGCGTCGCAAATCATCACGGGTGGCAAGTGCAGCGCTGCGCACGTCCAGTTCGGCCATAAGGCCGGTGACCTCCATCAGGTTGCGCAAGCGGCGTTTGGTTTCAGGGTTCTCTGGAAGACCGCCCGATGCCAAAGGTTGAACCAGCCCGCCGATGGGCATGGTAAAAGCATAGTTACCGCCCGCATGCCAAAAACAGCGTTCATCCATGAAAAAGCCGGTGGTCATCCTGTCATTCCCCAATTTGCTTGTTTGGAAACTGACGTGACGCGGTCGGTTTGTCCATGATGCTTAGGCGGGTGCCTCTGCCAGCAGGGCGTCCAGATCAAGCGGGCCGTTTATCATCCTGAGCCTGCCATCTCCATCTCGCGGCCAGTCTTTTTCGGGGCGGTCGCAGTACAGCTCTACCCCGTTGTTGTCGGGGTCCCGCAGATATATCGCCTCGCTCACACCATGGTCCGCAGCCCCATCCAGCGCGATACCTGCCTGAACGATACGTTTCAGCACAGTCGCAAGGGCTGCGCGGTCAGGGTAAAGAAACGCGGCATGGTACAGCCCCGTATGCCCGGCAGGGGGCGGCGTGCCTCCGGCACTTTCCCATGTGTTCAGGCCGATATGGTGGTGGTAGCCACCTGCACCCAGAAACGCGGCTTGGGTGCCGAATTGCTGTGTCAGTTCGAAACCCAGAATATCGCGGTAGAACGAGATAGCACGTTGCAGATCTGCAACCTTTAGATGGACGTGACCGATGGTTGCATGGGCCATGGCATCCCCTTTCGACTTTGTACCAATTGAACATGTAGCGTGCCTGATCAAGATTCCATCCCCCTTGCCGCGCAGGAGATGTGCGAGAATGCATTTTTGGGCCTGCTGTCCAGTGCGGATTGTGTAATGCGCGATCTGTGATAGCGAGTGTGGATGACAAATTCGGATACCATTTCTCAAGACACTACATTCGCATTTTCTATCGTCGTCGTGGCGGCGGTTATGTTTGGAACAGTCCCCTATTTTGCCGTGTCTTTGACGCAAATGGGCATCGCCCCGCCTGCTGTAGCGTTTTATCGGTATTTGATCGCGGGCATGGTCTTTCTACCGGCCCTTTGGGGCGCAAGGCGGTCGTGGCCGATTTTGATTTGGGGCATTGGAACGGGCATCTGCATGTCATTGGGCTGGCTGGGTTATGTCAGCGCGCTGAGGGTCGTTCCGGTCAGTACAGCCGGCGTGATCTATATGAGCTATCCGATTTTCACCCTAGTGATCGGGTGGTTGGTTTGGGGTGAACACCCGACTCGACGGGCGATTATTGCCGCTTTGTTGATCTTGATTGCCGCCGCTATCGCGACCGGCGTCGCCCCAATCGACAAAACTCAATGGGTTTGGATTTTGGCCGCGTTCGCAGCGCCATTGGGATTTGGCTTTGGGATAACTGTGCTGGTGCATAAACTTGCCGGAGTTCCAGCAATGGCGCGGATATCGGCGATATCTATTGGATCTGTGGTTGGTTTACTGCCACTTGTGGTGGTCCTTGAAGGGCCCCAAATCTTTCCAGTCACATCACAAGGCTGGGTATGGGTGGTTGGCATTGCGCTTGTTACCGCGCTGATACCGCAACTGCTATACACATATTTCGCGCCGATGATCGGGTCTGCCCGTACTGCCACCGCTGGCAGTGTTGAGCTGCCTACAATGTTTGCCATTGGCTGGCTTGCTTTTGGTGAAACGATTGGCGTCGCCCAATGGGCGGCATGCGGGCTGATCTTGCTGTCCGTGTTGCTGATCCAAGCCCGCGTGACGCGCCCCTTTTTCAACAGGGCCACGACAGAAAAGCTTGAGCCTTAGCCAACCATGCCGACGATTTCATAGGTCTTTTTCAGGATAGGCGCGGTGATTTCGCGGGCCTGTGTCGCACCATTGGCAAGGATGCGGTCAATTTCGGATGTGTCGGCCATCAGTTCGGCCATGCGCGTGCTGATGGGCGACATCTTGGCGACGGCCAGATCGGCCAATAGCGGTTTGAACGAACCGAATTGCTGGCCGCCCACATCTGCCAGCACCTGTTCAACCGTCTGGTCGTTCAGGGCGGCATAGATGTTCACCAAATTGCGGGCCTCGGGGCGATCTTTCAGGCCTTCAACTTCGGACGGCAAAGCGTCGGGATCGGTTTTGGCCTTGCGGATTTTTTTCGCAATTGTGTCGGCATCGTCGGTCAGGTTGATACGGCTGGCGTCAGATGGATCAGACTTGGACATCTTCTTGGAGCCATCACGCAGGGACATCACGCGGGTCGCGGCCCCCTCGATCACAGGTTCGGTTAGCGGGAAAAAATCAACGCCATAGTCGTGGTTGAACTTGGTGGCGATGTCGCGGGTCAGTTCCAGATGCTGTTTCTGGTCCTCGCCCACGGGCACATGAGTGGCGTGGTAGATCAGAATGTCGGCAGCCATCAGGGCAGGGTAAGCGAAAAGGCCCAGGGACGCGGTCTCGGCGTTTTTACCGGCCTTGTCTTTCCACTGGGTCATGCGACCCATCCACCCCATGCGGGCGATGCAGTTGAATATCCACGCAAGCTGCGCGTGTTCCGGTACTTGGGATTGATTGATCAAAATGGATTTCGCAGGATCAACGCCCGCAGCGATGAAACCGGCGGCCAATTCGCGCGTGTTGTGACGCAAAGTGGCAGGGTCCTGAAGCTTTGCGGTGATCGCGTGCAGGTCGACCATGCAATAGACGGTTTGGTATGACCCTTCGTCCTGCATATCGACAAAACGCTTCATCGCGCCCAGATAATTGCCAAGCGTAAGACCGCCGGACGGCTGAATGCCCGAGAACACGCGCGGGGTGAATTGGGTGTCGGTCATGGCAACGCTCCGATAAGGCTGGAAAAGACGGCACGATGGGCTTACCCATGCGCACCAACCCCGTCAAGGAGCCGCTATGGAAGACCCCGATTTTCAACCGCCCGTAAACCCTATGCCTGCTGTGGTCACCTTGCTATTTCTGGCCATCGCCGGTGTAGAGGCAGGGCTGTCTCTGGCTGAGGCGGGCATAATTGGCGGCCCCGGTGCCGTTGGCTGGCGTCTGGCGCTGGTCCGCGATTACGGGTTTTCGAATGACATCTTTGACTGGATGATTGCCAATTGGCGTTTTCCAGCGTCCGAGTCGCTGCGCGTCGTGAGCTATGCGTTTGTTCATCTGGGGTTCACCCACGCGCTATTTGCGATGGTGCTTTTGCTCGCCCTTGGCAAAATGGTGGCCGAGGCGATGGGGCAACTCGCATTTCTGGGGGTTTTCTTTGCGTCGGGGATCATGGGGGCTGCGCTTTATGCGCTAGTGCTTGATGATCCGGTTTGGCTGGTGGGGGCCTATCCAAATGTCTACGGGCTGATCGGGGCCTATTCTTTTGTTATGTGGCGTAGGCTTTCGAGCCTTGGAGAACAGCAGTTCCGTGCCTTTTCACTGATTGCAGTGTTAATGGGCATACAGCTTTTGTGGGGCGTGTTCTTCGAGGCAGGCACCCAATGGCTGGCAGACCTGTTCGGCTTTTTCGTGGGCTTTGGATTGTGTTTTGTCCTTGCCCCCGGTGAATGGCTGAAGCTGCGCGACCGTGTCCGGCAACGTTGAGTTCTGACGCAAAGGCGGGGGGCCCCTTTGCCCCCCCAGGATTTCGAACCATTTGGAAAGAAAGTCAGCCGCGTTTTAGGGCACCTTTGAATTCGCTTAACTTGAAGGCCCCGATCATCTGGCCTGAGCCAAAATAACTGATGGCAGCGATCAGAATTAGGATCAACAGGCCGATGCCCCGCCACCATGATTGGCCCAGCAGCGGTTGCATCGCCACATTCCCAAGCCACAGGGCAACCCCCATGATCGCGGATGCCGCAAGGATGCGCCAAATGCGTTTGTGAAAGCGGGCGTCAAATTTCGCCGCCAACCCAAAGCCGCGTGCACCAAAGGCCAAGAGGCCGAACATAGCCCAGCCTGCAAAAGTTGTGGCGATGGCAGGGGCGACCCAGCCGATAAAGGGACTAAGACCCACAGCCAGCACCACATTCACGATCATCGCCACAACGGCAAAGTAGAAAGGGCGTTTGGTGTCTTCGCGGGCATAGTACAGCGGTTGCAAGATCTTTTGCAGGACAAAGGCGGGCAGGCCAAGGCCGTAGATCGCCACCGCAATGCCAATCGCCGCTGCATCGTCGACCGTTGTCGCGCCGCGTTGGAAAAGGACAGAGGCCAAGGTGAACGGGATCACCATCAAGGCGACCGCTGAGGGGATAGTAAGGGCAAGTGAAACTTCGGCGGCGCGGCTAATCTGGGCGTGCGAGCCTTGTTCGTCGCCAGCCTTTAGGCGGCGCGACAGGTCAGGAAGCAGAACCACCCCTATTGCAATGCCCACCACGCCAAGGGGCAGTTGGTACAAACGATCCGCGTAGTTTAGCCAAGCCACGGCCCCTTCGTAAAAGCTGGCCACTTGGCGGCCGACCAGCAGGTTGATCTGCATCACACCGCCCGCCAGTGCGGCTGGGGCAGCGATAATTGCCAGCCGTTTCAATTCAGGGGTCATGCGGGGTCTGCGGCCGAAGCTCAAGGTAAAGCCCGCGCGTCTGGCAGCCCACCACACTAGCGCCAGTTGCGCGATGCCTGCGATGGGTACGGACAAGGCCAGCGTATCGCCAACTTGCAGGCCAAGCGCTTTATCGATGCCTAGGCCCAATGCCTCTGATCCGTCGCGGCCTAGGGCGGCACCGATGAGGACCGCAATGATAAAGATGATGTTCAGTACAACGGGCGCGGCGGCTGCAGCCATAAAACGGCCTGTGGCATTCAGTACACCCGATGCAAGCGCCGCGAGCGAGATGAACAGGATATAGGGGAAGGCAAGCCGCCCATATTCAACGGCCAGATCAAAGCGTTCGTCACCGGCAAAGCCCGAAGCCATCAAAAGCACCAGACCGGGCATGGCGATTATGCCGATTATGGTGAACATTGTCAGGACGAAAGCCATCCCAACAAAGGCATCTTGGGCAAACTCTTCTGGGCCGTCACCGCTTTCGAGTTTTTTCGAGAACATCGGCACAAAGGCCATGTTGAACGCGCCCTCCGCAAAGAAGCGGCGAAACATATTGGGCAAGGAAAATGCCACCAAGAACGCTTCGGCTGCGGGGCCTGACCCCAGATAGCCAGCGATCATCACATCGCGAATGAACCCCATGACACGGCTAAGAAGGGTCCAGATACCGACGGTAAAAAAGCCGGACATCAGACGGATTGGTTTCATTGGTATTCTTGCCCTGTGACTGCGGTGCCAATGGCCTATCGTTTGGCGTGGCATAGCGCAATTGTTGATGTGAGATGGGCAATGGCCGCCAACGAAAAGTTGCCGACCCAATTTCGCATTCGCAAAGCGTGCCGTGGTGCGCAACGACCTCTAGGTTTGCGCCCGTTCAACCCCTTCAGTGATGGCAAGTCGCAGGCGCTTTTCAAGGCTTTTCTGCTTGCTTTCAGAGTAGTATTTTAGCCCGAACATGTCTTTGACATAGAACGTATCGACGACCTGTTCGCCGTAGGTCGCGATGACGGCATTAGCGATGTATACGTTCGCCTCTGACAGGCTGCGGGTCAGATCGTACAGCAGGCCGGGGCGGTCACGGGTATCAACCTCGATGATCGTATAGATTTCCGAGCCGTCATTATCAAAGGTGATGTGGGTGGGAACCCTGAACGCCCTCTCGCGCTTTTTGACTTTGTCGCGGGATTTTAATTCTTCCCGGGCAAGGATTTCACCCTTCAGTGTCTTGGAGATCATCTGCCTGAGGCGGGGCAGGCGGGCAGCGTCATAAGGGTTTCCATCGGAATCTTGTATCCAGAACGCATCGGTCACATAACCGTCTTTGGTCGTATAACTGCGGGCATCAACCACATTTGCACCAACCAGCGCCAAGGCACCGGCAAGCCGTGCGAATATGCCGGGGTGGTCCGCCATCACAAAGCACGCGCGGGTGGCGTCGCGATCTTCATCAGGGTGCAGATCGATACGAATTTCACCGTCCTGGATATCGCGAAGCAACTGCGCAAACACGACATGGGCCGTAATATGCAGCCCTTGCCAGTAAGGCGGATAATGACGGGCTGTCTCGACCTGCAATTCCTTGCGCGGCCAATCGGAAAGGGCTGCACGCAATGTCTTTTTCGCCTCGTCTCCGCGGTTTGCACGGTTCAGATCCTCAAGACCGGTTTCAAGCGCACGTTTGGTCTGGCGGTACAGGCCACGGATCAGCACGGCCTTCCAATTGTTCCAGGTGTTCGGCCCCACGCCGCGAATATCGCAGACAGTAAGCACACATAGCAGATCGAGGCGTTTGACGGTTTGCACTGCTTTGGCGAAATCACGCACGGTGCGCGGGTCAGCAATGTCGCGTTTTTGCGCCATGTCAGACATCAAAAGGTGATAGCGCACCAACCATTCAACTGTGTCGACTTCGTTCTTGTTCAGCCCCAGCCGTGGCGCGATCTTTCGGACCATTTGCGCACCAAGGATCGAGTGGTCTTCGGGGCGGCCCTTTGCGATGTCATGCAGCAGCAAAGCCACATATATGACTTTGCGGTTCACCCCGCGTTTCAGGATACTCGACGCAACCGGCAGATCTTCCTCAAGCTCGCCTCTTTCGATCAGGGCAAGGTTGGTGATGCACTGGATCGTATGCTCGTCCACCGTATAGCTGTGGTACATATTGAACTGCATCATCGCGACGATGTTCTCGAACTCGGGTATAAAGGCAGACAGAACGCCCAGCTCGTTCATGCGGCGTAGTCCACGTTCAGGGTTGCCGTGCTTGAGCAGCAGATCAAGGAAAATGCGCTGCGCTTCGGCGTTGTTGCGCATGTCGTCGTCGATCAAATTCAGGTTCAGCTTTACCAGCCGCATGGCGTCAGGGTGGATCAGCATACCCGTCCGCAAGGCTTCTTCAAATATCCGCAAAAGGTTCAACTTGTCTGCAATAAACGCAGCATCATCAACAATTGCAAGGCGCCCTACGACCACTTCGTAGCCTTTGCGCATCTTGGGACGACGGCGGAATATACGCTCCAACAAGGGTTCAGCCTTGATATGAATGCTTTCCAGCTTGGTCAGGAATATGCGTGTTAGTTCACCCACTTGGGTGGCATGGCGGAAATAGGCTTGCATGAACACTTCGACACCGCGTCTGCCGCCTGTATCCGTGTATCCCATCGCCTCGGCGACGGCGACTTGCATGTCAAAGGTCAGTTGCTCGGTTGCGCGGCCAGACAACAGATGCAGATGCCCGCGCACCGCCCAAAGAAAATCCTCGGCGGCGACGAAGGTTTTAAATTCTTCTTCCAGAAAGATGCCACGATCCACCAGATCGGCAGCATTTTCGACGTTATAGATATGCTTGGCGATCCAGAAAAGAGACTGCAAATCGCGCAGGCCCCCTTTGGCTTCCTTGACGTTCGGCTCAACTTGATAGCGCAGACCCTGCTTGCGGTGGCGCACGGCGCGCTCTTCCAGCTTGGCTTCGATAAAACTGCGGCCCGCACCGGAAAAAAGGTCGGCTTTAAGGGTCTGGTCCAGCTCGGCAGTCAGTTCAAGATTGCCGGCGATAAAACGATGCTCAAGAAGTGCGGTCTGGATGGTGAAATCTTCGGAGCCAAGGCGCACGCAGTCGCGGATAGTGCGGGTGGAATGGCCGATCTTTAGCTTCAAATCCCACAAGATGTAGAGCATGGATTCGATCACACTTTCGGTCCAGGCCGTCGCTTTGTAGGGGATCAAAAACAGCAGATCAACGTCCGAGAACGGGGCCATTTCGCCCCGACCGTACCCGCCAACGCCAATCACCGCCAAACGTTCGCCCGATGTCGGGTTCGGCTTGGGGTGTAACCTTTGGGCGGCAATCTGCAACGTGCTGCGGACCAGTTGATCCGTCAAAAAACAATACGCCGACGTCATTGCGCGCGCGTCGAACGGCGTCGCGGCAAAGGCACGGGCAATTTCAGCGCGGCCCGCTTTCTGGGCCTCCGCAAGGATACGCACAGCCGCCGCGCGCACTTCGCTGCTGTCTGATGCATCCTCGAATGCCGCAGTCAGGGCTTCGGAAACTGCGTCCTCGTCAAAAATCAACTCGGGGGCACTGATCAGGTGAAGCGCCGTTGCTTCACCTGTCTCTGCTTGTGCAACTAATGGTTTTACCACTTAGTTTCCTTTAGAAGCCTGCGCCGCCGAACCCTTGGGGGGCCGGATCAATTATCACAACAGACTTGTTGCGAACCGTTGCGATTGCCAGACCGTGTTCGGTTGTCCCGTCAGCCTTGAAGCGGAACACACCGCTGGCCCCGCGGAAACCCGCACCTTGGGTCAAACGTGCTGCTGACAGGGAATTCGATTTGCCTGATTTTACCAAGGCACCAACCGCCGCGATGCCGTCGAATGCCAGGCCTGCGATCGGGTTGGGTTTTTTGCCGTAGGCCGCGGAATAGCGTTGCGCGAACGCAGCGGTTGCGGATGGATCTGGCAGGGCAAACCATCCCCCCTGAACGCCGGGCAGTGCCAGTGTTTGAGCCGGAATATCCCAGCGAGTCAGACCAATATACTGCGTCGTTGCAACGGGCAGGCCCGCCTCTGGCAAGAGTTGCGCGAACAGTGGCAACGCGCTGGCTGATGATGTGGTCAGGAAAATTGCATTGGCACCATTTGCGTCAACGGCAGCTTTCACACGTGGCACCGCTGCAATCACCGATTCCTGGCTTAGTGAGTAATCAACCGCACCAGCGGATGTCGCGCCATTTGCTGCAATGGCAGTCAAGATGGCGTTGCGGCCCAGTTGCCCTGCGACGTCATTGCCGTGGAGTATCAGGATTTTGTCTTTACCTGTAGCTTTTGCATAGCGCACCAGACGGTTTGAGGTGTCCCCAAACCCTTGTCCCATTGCAAAGACGTTGCCGCCCGCGATGCTGGGGTTGTTCGAGAAAGACAAAACGTTGATGCCTTGCGCAGCAACGGCATTGCCTGCTGCATTTGCCGCTTCGCCGTACAGCGGTCCAATGATGATTTGCGCGCCTTCTGCAACAGCTTGGGATGCTACTGTTCCTGCAAGGGCTGCGCTGCCGCCTGTGCCATAGACCCGCAGATCGATCTGCACACCAGAAAGATCACGGATCGCCAGACGGGCCGCGTTCTCAAGCTCTTGTGCCAAAAGGTTGTCACTGGCAGAGCCGCCGCGCGGAATTAGCAAGGCAACCGGAACAGGTTTGCTGGCGTCTACCTTGGGTCCTTTGTTAGACCCGATATTCGTCATTCCTGCCGGATCACAGGCGGCCAAAACAAACGCCAAAAAGGGCAGGATCAAAAGCCGCAGTGGCTTGCGAAGGGTGTCGAAAACAGCGAACATAGCGATGTTACTCCATAAGTGGCAGGTCGGCGGCAATAGCCCATGAACAGATGCCCCGATCATAGAGGGTGCGAAAGGCGGGTCCAGCTTGAATTATCAGAAGGTACCGCTGTCTGCGGGGCTTTACTTTGTCGGTGTCCCAATTGGAACCGCCCGTGACATCACCTTGCGTGCGCTTGACGTATTGGCCTCGGCTGATGTTTTGGCGGCCGAAGATACACGTAGCTTGCGCAGATTGATGGAAATTCACGGTGTTCCGCTGGACGGGCGCAGGGTGCTTGCGCTGCATGACCATTCGGGCACAGGTGTGCAGGACAAGCTGTTAGCGGCAATTCGGGATGGGCGATCGGTCGCCTATGCATCCGAAGCGGGTATGCCACTTATTGCCGATCCGGGGTTTGAGCTATCCCGCGCGGTGTCGCAGGCTGACCTTATGTTGACCTGCGCGCCGGGGCCATCGGCGGTGTTAACAGCGCTTGCCTTGGCCGGCCTGCCGACAGATGCATTTTTCTTTGCAGGTTTTTTACCGAATGCGAAATCGGCGCGTCTAACGGCACTGCAAAAGCTGAAAGACGTCCAAGGGACGCTTGTGTTTTACGAATCGCCTAAACGTGTGGGGGCGATGCTGCGGGATGCCGCTAAAGCGTTAGGTGAAGAACGCCCCGCCGCTGTGTGCCGCGAGCTGACCAAGAAGTTCGAGGAAATCCGGCGTGGGACCTTGGGAGAGCTGCAAGAGTATTATGCGGATAAATCCCCCAAAGGCGAGATTGTCGTTCTGATTGACCGTGGTCGTTTACAGTCCGTTAGCGAAAGTGACCTAACCTCTGATCTGGCATCGGCGCTAGAGACAATGTCGATGCGCGATGCCGTCGATATGGTGGCGCAGGCGCACAACCTGCCGCGCAGGCAGGTGTACCAGGCCGCCTTGGAACAAGGCAAAGGGAACGGGTAATCATGTCAGCGGCAAAGCAAATTCAGGGATCGGTCAGTTACTACGCTGGTCAAGCCGCTGAAAATGCAGTCGCTCGGGATTACGTTCGCCGCGGATTTACCCTTGCCTGCGAACGATGGCGGGGCAAACGCGGTGAAATCGATCTGATTATGCGGCACGGACCCGATCTGATTTTTGTCGAGGTCAAGAAAAGCAAAAGCTTTCAACAGGCCGCCTTGCGGATCACGCGTCGCCAGATGGACAGGATTTTTGGATCAGCCGAAGAATTCCTTGCCAATGAGCCAAATGGCAGCCTTACCAATGTGCGCTTTGACGTGGCTTTGGTAGATCAAACCGGCCAGTTGCGCATTGTCGAAAACGCGTTTGGCCACGACTGACCCATTGCACCCTGCGCCCTGCTGCGTCATCTAATGATGAACAGTACGGAGCTCTGGTATGAAAATCGCCTTTCAAATGGACCCGATCGGGGCCGTCAATGTCAATGCCGACAGCACATTTCGCATCGCCGAAGAAGCACAAGCCCGCGGCCATTCGCTTTTTTATTACACGCCTGATCATCTGGCATTCCAAGAGGGGCGGATCACCGCACGCGGTCACGATCTAACAGTGCAGCGCGTTCAGGGCAATCACGCCACGTTGGGCCCCCTGCGCGAAGTTGATCTGGCAGAGTATGACGTGGTTTGGCTGCGTCAGGACCCGCCATTCGATATGCATTACATCACATCCACGCATCTTTTGGACCGTCTGCGGAAAACGACGCTTGTTGTGAATGATCCATTCTGGGTACGCAATTATCCTGAAAAATTGATGTGTCTGGATTTCCCTGATTTGATCCCGCCAACGACAATCGCGCGTGATTTTGAAACCATCAAGGCTTTTAAGGCCAAGTATGGTGACGTGATCCTGAAACCTCTTTACGGCAATGGCGGCGCGGGGGTTTTCCGGCTTGATGAAAATGACCGTAATCTTGGATCGCTTTACGAGTTGTTTACTGGTTTCTCGCGCGAGCCATTGATCGTTCAACAATTCCTGCCGGCAGTATCCAAAGGTGACAAACGTGTGATCTTGGTGGATGGCGAACCCGTCGGTGCGATCAACCGCGTTCCAGCCGAGGGGGAGACCCGTTCGAATATGCACGTTGGGGGGCGCCCCGAAAAGGTCGGTCTGACCGACCGCGATCTTGAGATTTGCGCGGTCATCGGCCCGGTGCTTAAGGAAAAAGGCCAGATCTTTGTCGGAATTGATGTGATCGGGGATTATCTGACCGAAATCAACGTGACGTCGCCGACCGGTATCCAGGAACTTGAACGTTTTGATGACACCAACATCGCCGCCACAATTTGGGAAGCGATTGAAGCGCGCCGCGCATGAGCCTGATACGTCCGGCGCTGAATATCTATTTACGGGTGGTTGAAAAGCGCCGGATGCAGCGTAGCAAAACGCCTGAAAAGCTGCGCCAGAACCTTGAGCGCAGCGCGCGACTGCTTTTCCATCCGCCTCGCGGGACGCGGATTGAAAAAGTCACATATCCCGGCTGTGTGGATATGCTGGCTGTTACGCCAGAGCATGTCACGTCCGATATCGTCATCTTCTACATCCACGGCGGCGGATTTGTTTTTGGCAGCCCCGAAACCCACGCTGCAATGCTGGGGCAACTGGCTGCGCGGGTTGGAGCGCGGGTTGTGATGCCGCGATACCGGCTTGCGCCAGAAAACAAGTTCCCTGCAGCACCGGATGACGTCGAAACTGCCTATCGCGGATTGATCGCATCAGGCGTGGCCCCACAGAACATTGTGATCGGGGGTGACAGTGCAGGAGGCGGGCTGACGTTTGGCCTGCTGGCGGAAATTTTGGCCAAAAAAATGCCGCTGCCACGCGGTGCCTTTGGTTTTTCGCCCTTTGTCGATTGTTCACGCCAAGGCGCAAGCTATTCCGAAAATGCTGACCGCGAAGCCGTCCTCGCACCAGAGCGGGCGGGCGACCTGCTGAATATGTATCTGGGTGACGCGGACCGGTCAGACGCGAGGCTAAATACACTAGATGCTAGTTTCAGCGGTGCACCGCCTGTATGGATTTGCGTAGGGGACACAGAGGTTTTGCGAGATGATTCCCGCGCCCTAAGTCAGCATTTGAAGGCGTGCAATGTACAGGTCACCTTTTGCGAGGAGCATGACCTGCCCCATGTCTGGCCGATCTTTCACAATGTCTTGCCAGAGGGGCGACATACATTGGATCAACTAGCGACCTGGATCAAATCCCTGCCGACGCCGGAATCCGAAAGCTGAGCGCTTCGGCGAGGTGGTGCTTTTGCACGGTCTCTGCTTCGTCCAAGTCGGCAATGGTTCGCGCGACACGCAAGACACGGTGATAACCGCGCGCAGATAAATGGAACCTTTCGGCCGCACGCATCAGCAATTCTCGCGCATCGGGATCAGGCGTCGCGATGCTTTCTAGCAGGTCGCCTTCGGCATCTGCGTTCAAATGCACGTCAGGCGCATCCTTAAATCGTATCTCTTGCGTTTGTCGGGCTTTGGCGACGCGCGCCGCGGCCTCTGCCGAGCCTTCGCTGCTCCCCGGTAGGTCCAGATCGGTAAAGGCGACTGGGGGCACATCCACACGCAGATCAAACCGGTCCATCAATGGTCCCGAAATGCGGGCCATATAATCTTCGCCGCACGCGGGGGCGCGGCTGCAGGCCCGTGCCGGATCACTAAGATATCCGCATTTGCAGGGGTTCGCCGCCGCGACCAGCATGAACTTGCAAGGGTATTTCACATGGGCATTGGCGCGGGCGATCATGACTTCGCCGGTTTCAACAGGCTGGCGTAGAGTCTCAAGAACCATGCGTGGAAATTCGGGAAATTCATCCATGAACAAGACACCGTTATGGGCCAGGCTGACCTCGCCGGGTTTGGCCTGCCGGCCGCCGCCGATGATGGCGGCCATTGATGCTGTGTGATGCGGCTCGCGAAACGGCCGTGTGCGGGATATGCCCCCTTCGATTAATAGCCCGGAAAGGGAATGGATCATCGATGTGCTAAGTGCCTCGCGCGGGGTAAGCGGGGGCAAAATCGAGGGAAGGCGCGCGGCCAGCATTGATTTGCCAGACCCGGGCGTACCTACGAACATAAGGTGATGACGTCCCGCAGCCGCGATTTCCAGCGCGCGTTTCGCCCGCTCCTGCCCTTTGACGTCACGCAGGTCCTTGGTTTGATGCGGTGCGGATACCTCGCCCGGATCGGATGGGGGGATGGGTACTTGACCTGTATAATGCCGGACAACAGCCCCCAAGGAGCTTGCGGCGATGACCTGCGTATTGCCAACCCAAGCAGCTTCTGCGCCGGACGCTTCGGGACACAATAGGCCACGGTCGTGTTCTGCTGCTGTCATCGCAGCAGGCAACGCGCCAATGACTGGGATCAATGTGCCGTCTAGGGAAAGCTCCCCAAGGGCGATTACGGACTGAATGACATCGTCGGGCAAAATGTCGATCGCTGACAATAGGGCGAGGGCAATGGGCAGGTCAAAGTGACTGCCTTCTTTCGGTAGGTCTGCGGGGCTGAGGTTTATGGTGATCCGCTTGCTTGGCAGCGCAATCGCCATTGACGAAAGCGCGGCGCGCACCCGATCACGGGCTTCCGAGGCCGCCTTGTCAGGGAGGCCAACAATCGAGAATGCAGGCAGCCCGGCTGAAACTGCACATTGCACTTCGACAATCCGCGCTTCAACGCCCTGAAATGCAACCGTATATGCGCGCGAAACCATAGGAGTCCTTCGGAAGCCAAGATGGTTAATGCGTAGGTCCGGGGTCTTTAAGAAGCGTTAACACGCGCTGCGATGGTGGGATTTGAGTTTATCTTGCAAACTGAATAAGGGGGCGGTTCAGGCTGCGGGCCAAGGCGTTGTGGGGCAGCCCATATCATAGGGGAAGGGATCATAGATGATCTCGAGGCCTTCGGCGCGCCACGTTTTGAATGCGGGGTCGTTCAGGGTTACCTGACAATATTCCCTTGCCGCCTCTGACACTGGCAGATCGTATCCGACGATCCGTGCACAGACTGGAGCATAAAAGACATCTGCAAGGCTGTAGCTGCCGAATAGCCATGGGCCTTTGCCGTCTGATGCGTCGCTTGCATAGTCCCACAGCTCTTGCAGGCGGGCGAGGTCTTTGGCCAGTGCTTCGGACACCGGGAAACCTTTGTTCACATGTTGAAGCTGCATGGGGCATTCGCCGCGCAAGCTGGTGAAACCAGATGCCATCGCAGCACATAGCCATCGCGCTCGGGCGCGGGCAGACGGGTCTGTTGGCCAAAGCGCCTTTTCGGGGTGCCGCTCGGCCAAGGTTTCGGCCATGGCAAGTGTTTCGCCGATGATTGCACCATCCGGTGTTTTTAAAGCCGGCACTAACTTTGCAGGTGCAAGAGCTGCCAAGCCCTCAGCCATGGTGCCAGCATAGAGGCCGACCATATGGCTGCGGTATGGCAGGTCAAATTTTTCAAGCATCAGCCAGCCGCGCAGGGACCAGCTGGAGAAGGTTTTGTCGCCGATATAAAGGTCATATGTCATGGCGCTGTTCTAGCGAAGCAAACCGGTCTTGCGCAAATCTTATTCTGTTGCACCGATGATCACGGAGAATGATTGATGCTGGCGACATTCCATTGCGCATTGTTTACCACGATCTGCGTGGCCGACAGGTTGTCGATTTTGTGGGCGAATACCGCTTTGGGGCTTATATTCAGGGCACGCTGTACCTGTGTCAGAATGACTCCGAAATGCGCGACTGCGATGATGTGGTCATCTGGGTAGAGAGCATTCAACCGATCAACAGCTGTATTTATGCGTTGAGCGGCAGCGTTCCAGCTTTCACCATTAGGAGGCGAGATATCGCCAGGGTTGGACCAATAGGCCTTACTGAGTTCGGGATGATCTTTAAATACGTCATTGGCATGCATGCCATCCCATAGGCCAAAATTCAGCTCTCTCAGATTTTCGTCATGGGGAAGGCGTCGTCGCTGGGGGTGCATCAATACATCTGCCGTTGCCGCCGCGCGGATCAGGTCGGATGACACAAGTATCGCTTCGTTTGGTAAATGCGCATTCAGGCGGGCAATTTGAGCGACGTCTGACAAATCTGCCGGCACATCGCGCCAGCCAACAAGTGTTTCTTCATGCGTCGGCCCGTGCCGTACCCAATGCCACGTTGTCATTCTATTTACCTCAAGAGCCACACCTCTGTGACAAACCGTAGCGTGTTAGGACCTGCTCTCAACCTGTTGTCGATAAAAATGTTGAAAATAAATGAACCAACAAGCCGGGAAAAGCGTTCGTAAAGTAAAGAGCCAACAAATTCGTTATCAGGGGGTGACAAAAGTGGCACTGACTCAAGCGCGTGAATTTTCCTTAACCCGGACCGCTATGAAAGCAGAGCTTTTGGATGCGGAAACCGAATTGCGACTCGCCTATGCTTGGCGCGACCAGCGTGACGAGAAAGCGCTGCATCGCCTGATTACAGCCTACATGCGGCTGGCGATTTCGATGGCAAGCAAGTTCAAGCGCTACGGCGCACCCATGAACGATCTTATTCAAGAAGCAAGCCTTGGCCTGATGAAGGCCGCTGATAAGTTCGATCCGGATCGTGGTGTCCGCTTTTCAACTTATGCGGTTTGGTGGATCAAGGCGAGCATTCAGGATCATGTAATGCGCAACTGGTCCATGGTGCGTACCGGTTCGACATCATCGCAGAAATCGCTGTTTTTCAACATGCGCCGCGTGCAGGCCCGCCTTGAGCGGGAAGCCCAGGTCGCAGGCGAGACGTTGGACAGGCATCAATTGCGTCAGATGATCTCGACAGAGATTGGTGTTCCGATGCATGACGTTGAAATGATGGAAGGCCGTTTGTCCGGGTCTGATTATTCGCTAAATGCCACCCAATCCGCTGAGGACGAGGGTCGCGAGTGGATTGACGCGCTGGTTGATGACAGCGCACAGGCAGCTGAAAAGGTCGAAGAAAGCCACGACACTACAACGCTTCGCAATTGGTTGCTGGGCGCGATTCATGCCTTGAACGAACGTGAACAGTTCATCGTTCGCGAAAGAAAGCTGCGCGAGCAGCCTCGGACTTTGGAAAGCTTGGGCGAGGAACTTAAGCTATCTAAAGAACGGGTGCGCCAGCTTGAAGCAGCAGCCTTTGGAAAAATGCGCAAGTCGCTTGAAACGCAGTCTTCCGAAGTACATCATTTTTTAATGTGATCAGGTACTTAGCCGCATTTGCTATTTTACCCGCCTTTGCCTTGGCCCAAACCCTTGGCGACGATGATTTTGCGCGGCTGACTGTCGCGCAAATTGTCGTTCTGGGTGAAAGCCACGATAACCCTTATCACCATCAAGTTCAGGCCGATATCGTAAAGCAGATTTTGCCCAAAGCCATCGTTTACGAAATGCTGACGCCCGAGCAAGCAGCCTTGGTGCGGCCGGACAAAGTTGTTGACGAAGACGCGTTGGAGCAGGCGCTGGGCTGGAATGGGTCGGGTTGGCCCGATTTCGCGATGTACTACCCGATATTTGCGGCGTCCCCGATGACCACGGTCTATGGGGCGGCGATCCCCCGAGACGTTGCGCGCCAAGCTATGCAAGATGGACTTGTGGCCGCGTTCGGGGCTGATGCTGATGCATACGGCTTGGACGTCCCGTTGACAGCCGACCAACAAGTCACACGCGAAGCTTTGCAGATGGCCGCGCATTGTGATGCCCTACCAGTCGAATTGTTGCCTGCAATGATTGATGTGCAACGTTTGCGCGATGCGCGGCTTGCGCAAACCGCGCTTGAGGCTTTGAAGGAGACCGGCGGCCCAATCGTGGTAATCACTGGCAACGGTCATGCGCGCGCCGATTGGGGCGTTCCCGCGTCTATCAAGCTGGTCCAACCTGATGTGACCGTCGTCTCTGTGGGGCAGGGCGAAGACGATGCTGCGCCTGAGGGGCGTTTTGATATTGTCGTACAGTCCCCGTCTGTCCCCCGCGAAGACCCCTGTCTGGAATTTGGTAAGGAGTGATGGGGCTGGCCGAAGCGCCACTTGCGGCTTATGGTTCAGCCTGATTGCGTTAAGAAGGGCTGAACATGCTGGCTGGCAAACATATTCTGCTAATTATCGGTGGCGGTATCGCGGCGTTCAAATCGCTGGATCTAATCCGCCGCTTGCGCGAACGCGGCGCGACCGTGACCCCCGTTTTGACCCGCGCAGGCGAAGAGTTTGTAACCCCCCTGTCTGTGTCTGCATTGGCAGGGCAAAAGCTGTACCGGGATTTGTTCGATCTGGGGGACGAAGCCGAGATGGGGCATATCCAGCTAAGCCGTATTGCAGACCTTGTGGTCGTTGCGCCAGCTACAGCGGATTTGATGGCGAAAATGGCTGGCGGCTTGGCAAACGATCTTGCCTCGACCCTTTTGTTGGCCACGGATACGCCGGTGATGATCGTACCCGCAATGAACGTTCGCATGTGGGAACACGCGGCCACGCAACGCAATCTTACCACGTTGCGCGGTGACGGGATCACCATAGTTGGACCCAATGAGGGCGACATGGCTTGTGGCGAGTCTGGCCCGGGCCGCATGTCAGAGCCGCTTGAAATCGTGGCAGCCATTGAAACGCAGCTGAACGATGGCCCTTTGAACGGGCGGCGCATTCTGGTCACATCAGGCCCCACACATGAACCCATCGACCCTGTGCGCTATATCGCGAACCGGTCTTCTGGCGCGCAAGGGACGGCTATTGCCAGCGCCTTGGCCGCGTTGGGGGCGGATGTAGTGTTTATCACCGGTCCTGCCGATGTGCCGCCGCCAAGTGGCGTTCAAGTCGTGCGGGTTCAGACTGCCCTTCAGATGCAAGAGGCCGTGAATGCGGCGCTGCCCGTCGATGCGGGTGTGTTTGCCGCCGCTGTGGCAGATTGGCGTGTCACCACGGCCAGCGATCGAAAGTTGAAGAAATCCAAAGACGGTTTGCCGCTGCTTGAGTTTGCGGAAAACCCGGACATTCTTAAGTCGGTCAGCCAGATGACGAAGGGGCGGCCCAAACTGGTCGTCGGTTTTGCTGCTGAAACGAACGATGTTATCGAAAACGCCACGGCAAAACGTCTGCGCAAAGGATGTGACTGGATCGTGGCAAATGACGTGTCCCCCGCAACCGGGATCATGGGCGGCGGCGAAAATGCGGTGACCCTGATCAGTGACGCCGGGGCAGAAGACTGGCCGCGTATGGCTAAGGATCAAGTGGCCAAGCAACTGGCCGCACGCATTTCTGACGCGCTCAAGTAAGAGTTTTTATGCCTTCGGCGAGGATATTAGTCCATTTGGAAACAACTTGTGCGTCGATGCCTTTAGGAAAAGAACATGTCTGAGATCAAGTTCATGCGGGTTGCGGGGAATACGGATTTACCATTGCCCGGATATGAAACCGCTGGTGCAGCAGGAATGGATTTGCGGGCGTTTTTGCCCGACGGGCCATTGGTATTTGCAAAGGGCGAGATCAAGCTGATTTCGACGGGCTTTCATGTCGAGCTGCCGCGTGGAACGGAAATGCAGATTAGGCCAAGATCGGGTTTAGCGCTTAAGCACGGATTTATGATCCCCAATGCCCCAGGTACGATAGACGAGGATTATCGCGGCGTGGTGATGGTGGGATTGTACTATATCGGGGATGCCCCGTTTGAGATCCAGAACGGGGATAGGATCGCACAGGCGGTGATTGCCGATGTCACACGCTATGCCACGGTTGAGGTCGACACATTGTCAGACAGTGCGCGCGGGACGGGTGGTTTTGGATCGACGGGGCTGAAGTAGGGGCGGCGGGCTTTTTCGGTTGGTGTTGCTGGAAAAAAGCTTAGATTGCCGCTTTGTAAAAGACACAAAGTCAGATGAATTCGGGGGCAAATGTTGCTTGTTGTTATCCTTGCTGCCGTAATTTGGGGTGCCGGTGCGGTATTGGGCCGGTCCCGTGAAACCCGGCTAAAGCTACTGGGTGTTCTATTCGGTGCCGTGATCGGCATGAACGTCTTGTTGCCAGATGGACACCCCCTGCGCGAAGCAACGGGCGGCAGTGCTGGGCCCTGGTTATTGCTGACCGGGTTCTTTCTGTTGGTCTCTGCCTATGGATGGGGCCTAAGATATCTGCGCCACCGGACAGCCCCGATCCAAGATGCAACAGCGGCGCAGTCGGGCACTTTCTCCGAGACTGAATTAAACCGCTACGCCCGCCATATCGTCCTGCGCGAGGTCGGCGGTGCAGGCCAGAAAGCGCTGAAACACGCCAAAGTTCTGGTCGTTGGCGCGGGTGGTCTGGGTGCGCCTGTTTTACAGTACCTTGCAGCGGCAGGTGTCGGCACGATCGGGGTGATTGACGACGATGTGGTCGACAATGCCAATCTGCAGCGTCAGGTCATTCACAAAGACAAGAACATCGGCATGCCCAAGGTATTCTCGGCAAAAGCGGAGCTGGAGGCGCAGAACCCCTTTGTTACCGTGCGCCCCTATCATCGCCGGCTGGATGAACAAGTCGCAGCAGCCTTGATTGGCGAATACGATATCGTTTTGGACGGGACGGACAATTTCGATACCCGTTATTTAGTGAACAGTGCCTGTGTCGCTGCAGGTGTGCCCTTGATCTCGGGCGCGCTTAGCCAATGGGAAGGGCAACTTAGCGTCTTCGATCCGGCCATGGGCGCGCCCTGCTATCAATGCGTGTTCCCTCAGGCCCCTGCTGCGCATTTGGCCCCATCGTGCGCAGAGGCCGGGGTGATAGGCCCGTTGCCCGGCGTTATCGGGTCTATGATGGCAGTCGAGGCGATCAAGGTCATCACGGGGGCAGGCGCACCGTTGCGCGGCCAGATGGTGATCTATGATGCGTTGTACGGCGAAAATCGGGTGATCGGAGTCAGTAAACGCGATGATTGCCCGGTTTGCGGTACCGCCTCATGAAGGCAGCAATGTCCCAAAAAGGGAGATAGACTGATCATATCATAGAGGAGGAGAAATCCATGAAACGATTCGTACTTGCCGCCGCTTTGGCCCTGGCCCCGCTAGCAGCGTTCGCCGAAGGCGTGGCCCATAAGGTTGCCATTCACGTGGACCAAAATGACCCGCAGGTGATGAACATGGCGCTGAACAACGCCGAAAACGTTGCCAGCTATTATGAAAGCCAGGGCGATACTGTTACCATTGAAATGGTGACCTATGGACCCGGACTAAATATGCTGATTTCAGACAAAAGCCCGGTCGCGCAGCGTATTTCTGCAATGTCCCTTGAATTGGACAACATCACCTTTTCTGCTTGTGCCAATACGATGGCCGGTATGAAGAAAAAGACAGGTCACGACGTCGCCTTGCTGTCCGAAGCAACTGTCGTGCCATCAGGTGTGGTGCGCTTGATTGAATTGCAGGAAGACGGGTTCGCCTACGTCCGCCCTTAACAGATAACCGTGCCTCGCGTGCATCCAATGTACGCGGGGCTATTTTCCTTTGCCTTCAAGTTCATGAGCAGACGGTTGCAACCGCCTGCCCCGAACCCTACCTTGCGAAGCAAAGGAGAACACCATGACAAACCCCTTGCTTCAGGACTGGAATACGCCGTTTCAACTTGCCCCGTTTGACAAGATTTCGGACGACAATTTCGAGCCCGCGCTAGAAGAAGCGCTGACCACGCACCGCAAGGAGATTGATGCAATTGCCAGTTGCGATGCCGCGCCCACATTCGGCAATACGATCGAGGCGCTGGAAGAGGTAGGCAGCCAGCTTGACCGCGTGTTGGGGGTGTTTTTCACTGTGGCCGGCGCGGATAGCAATCCAGTCCGCGAAGAATTGCAACGCAAGTTTTCACCCCTTTTGGCGGCGCATTTCTCGGAGATATCGAGCAACAAGGCACTGTTCGCTCGTGTCGCCGATGTATGGAAAAGGCGCGATAGTCTTGAGCTAACGCCAGAGCAAGCCCGGGTTTTGATGCTGACCCATCGCGGGTTTGTGCGGTCTGGCGCTGCCTTGGAAGGCGCACAGGATGCGCGCATGAAAGAAATCAAGGGTCGGTTGGCGGTTCTTGGAACACAGTTTACCCAGAACCTTTTGGCCGACGAGCGGTCGTGGTTCATGAAGCTTGAGGAATCCGACCTTGAAGGGTTGCCCGAGTTTGTTATTGATGCCGCCCGCAATGCTGGCGTGGAAAAAGACGCAGGCGGCCCGGTTATTACGCTGTCCAGATCACTAATTGTGCCATTCCTGCAATTTTCGCCGCGCCGTGATCTGCGCGAAATAGCGTTTTTAGCGTGGCAAGCACGCGGTGCCAACGATGGCAAAACCGACAATCGGGCCATCGCCGCAGAAACGTTGGCCTTGCGCCAAGAACGGGCCAAGTTGCTGGGGTATCAGAATTTTGCGGCCTTCAAGCTGGAAACCGAGATGGCAAAGACACCCGATGCCGTTCGTCAGTTGTTGATGGATGTATGGGAGCCTGCCAAAGCCCAGGCCGAAGCGGATGGCGCTGTGCTGACCGATATGATGCACGCTGATGGTGTGAATGGTGATCTGGCCCCTTGGGATTGGCGATACTACGCGGAAAAGCGGCGCATGGCCGAGCATGATCTCGACGAAGCCGCGTTGAAACCTTATTTCCAGTTGGACCGTATGATTGACGCGGCCTTTAGCTGCGCCACCCGTTTGTTCGCTCTCGAATTCACCCCACTTGATGTGCCGCTTTATCACCCAGACTGCCGCGCCTGGGAGGTGACACGTGACGGCAAACATGTTGCCGTATTCATCGGCGATTATTTCGCCCGCGGGTCAAAGCGGTCAGGTGCGTGGTGTTCGGCCATGCGGGCACAGGCCAAATTCCCGGCTGCGCAATCGCCAATTGTAATCAACGTTTGCAACTTTGCAAAAGGATCGCCTGCCTTGTTGTCCTATGATGATGCGCGGACCTTGTTTCATGAGTTTGGTCACGCATTGCATCAGATGTTGTCGAATGTGACGTATGAGTCTGTAAGCGGCACCTCGGTTGCCCGTGATTTTGTTGAATTGCCGAGCCAGCTTTATGAACATTGGCTGGAAGTGCCGGAAGTACTTGGCGAATTTGCGGTTCATGCCAAAACTGGCAAACCCATGCCAAAAGAAATGTTGGACAGAGTTCTGGGTGCCGCTAATTTTGACATGGGCTTTTCGACCGTTGAATATGTGGCTTCAGCCTTGGTTGATCTGGAATTTCATGATGGTCCCATGCCTAGCGATCCCATGGCCAAGCAAGCGCAAGTTCTGGCGGATCTGGGGATGCCGGCCGCGATCACCATGCGCCATGCGACACCACAATTTGCGCATGTCTTTTCGGGGGATGGCTATTCCAGCGGCTACTACAGCTATATGTGGTCCGAGGTCATGGACGCGGATGCATTCGAAGCATTCGAAGAGGCAGGTGGGGCCTTTGACCCGGAAAGGGCAAAGGCGCTTGAAGAGCACATCCTGTCCACAGGAGGCAGTCGAGACGCAGCGGAGCTTTACACTGCGTTTAGGGGGCGGTTGCCGGGGGTTGAGGCATTGCTGAAAGGGCGCGGCTTGCAAGCGGCTTGATTAAGAATTTTATAGCCTTCGGCGAGAGTTTAATGGCAAAATGAAAAAATGGGGCAAATCGCGCTGGTTTCATTTTGCCAAATAAACTCAAATTCTTACTGTGAGGCAGGCACCTTCAATAGCCTAAGGTGCGATCGACAAGATGCAAAAAGTCATCTCCTATTTCTCCGCGTTTGATGTTCTCAATGATTACCTGTGATGCTGTCACGGCGCGCGTTTCTGCGGCTATGTGAGGTGTGACGGTAACATTTGGATGCGCCCAATAGGGATGCTGCGCGGGCAAAGGTTCGGTTCGAAAAACATCCAAAGTGGCATGTGCAATCTGTCCGCTATCAAGCGCGCTGATCAGTGCATCATCGTCAATTAAAGGCCCTCGGCCGGGGTTGATGATAAACGCGCCGCTTGGCATGGCTGCCAGCGCAGCTTTGTCGATCGTATTTGCCGTCGCGGGTGTGTCGGGCAACAAAAGCACCAGAATTTCACTGCGTTTCAGTATGTCTTGCAGCCCTTGATCCCCGTGAAAACATGTCACGCCGGACTCACTCTTGGGGCTGCGCGACCAGCCGGCTACGTCGAAACCCAAGGCAACAAGCGTCTTGGTTGCTTCGGCACCCAAGGCACCCATGCCCAGAATGCTGACTTTGCGTTCCTGTGCAAGCGGCGGCATACGCGGTGTCCAGTCGGTGCCAGTGTGCAAAATGTCGATGTCCAATCCAAGGTGATAGCGCATCACGTGGCCGGTTACCCATTCGACCATTCCTTTGGTCAGACCAGGGTCCACCATGCGTGCAAGCGGGATTTGCAAGGTCGCGTTGCCCGTGATCTTTTCGACGCCCGCCCAAAGGTTCAGCACGGCCTTTGCGCGCGTGTAGGGGGTGAAATCCTGCAAGTCGCTGTTCGGCGCATAGATAATATAGTCGACCTCGGACGGTGCAATATTCGTGCCTAGGTTCGCAGCAATATCTGCGGCACGCATCGCGTCGCGCAAGGGTTGTTCGTAGACAGCCCAGCGTTCAGGGCGTGCGGCAAACAGGATGTTGAGTGGCATTGGGACCTACCTTGGGCGGTGGACATGTGCGGATTGAACCAGCCCGAAGGCAAGCAAGAGAACAAGCATGGCCGAACCGCCATAGCTGACAAGCGGCAGGGGAACACCAACAACGGGGGCCAGCCCCATTACCATCGACATGTTCACCGCAAAGAACAAAAAGAAGTTCAACGCAATGCCCAAGGTCAGCAAGGAAGAAAACCGATCCTTGTTGATCACCGCTGCAGCGATACAAAAAATGATGATCAGCGCGTAAAGGCTTAGCAGCGAAAAGCCACCTATGAATCCGAATTCCTCGGCCAGGGTCGTAAAGATAAAATCAGTGTGTTTTTCAGGTAGGAAGTTCAGGCGCGATTGAGTCCCTTGCATAAAGCCACGTCCCGTCCAGCCGCCCGACCCGAGGGCGATTTTGGATTGGGTGATGTGATACCCTGCGCCTAGCGGATCGGTGCTGGGGTCAATAAACGTATCGATCCGCCTGAACTGGTAATCTTTCAGCAATTGCCAAGGTGTGCCGCGCGACTGGAAGACGGCAGTGATCAAACCGATGCCAGCAGAAAAGACGACGGCGAAATATGCCCAATGGACACCGGCAAGAAACATCAGGCCCCCGCCCGCGAAAATCAGCAAAAGCGCGGTGCCCAAGTCAGGCTGTTTGAGCACCAAAGCTGTCGGCGCAAGTATCATCACAATCGGAATGATCACCCATATTAGGCGCGATGTGCGTTTGGCTGGTAGCCAATCGTAGTAGGCGGCCAGCATCATGACCAAGGTGATCTTCATCAACTCTGAGGGCTGAAGGCGAAACGCACCCAATTCAATCCACCGCTGTGCCCCCATCCCGACTGAGCCGAAAAGCTCGACCCCGATAAGCAAAAAGACGGTCCCGAGATAAGCGACCCCTGCAAGGTTCCGCCACATCCAGATAGGGACCATGCCAACCGCAATCATCAAGCAAAGCCCTAGGGCAAAGCGTTTCATTTGCGGTTCAGCCCAAGGCGTGAATGTGCCACCTGCGACCGAGTACAGCATCAGAAAGCCAACACAGGACACGGCAGCCAGCAAAATCGTCAGCGGCCAGTTCAGGTGCAGGATTTTCCTGAAGCCGGTGGGGACGTGTTTTACCGTATACTCAAGATAGCTCATGCCTGATCTTTGCCTTTGATCGTGGCTTCGGGTTGGACCTCGCGCAGTTGTTTTTGCTGTTCGGCGATCCTGTCTCTGTCAGCTGTTGGATAGGCATCAAGGGGCGGCTCTCCGCCATATAGCGCCTGTAAAAGTACGTCGCGAGCGATGGGCGCAGCCGCTTTCGATCCGCCACCGCCATGTTCGACCAAAACCGACACGGCATAGCGGGGCTTGTCCGACGGGGCAAAGGCTACGAACAATGCGTGGTCGCGCCGTTCCCAAGGTAGGTCTTCGTTGCGGCTGACCCCCCGCGCGCGTTCCGCTGCGGTGATGTTGCGGACCTGACTGGTGCCGGTCTTACCCGCCATGCGCATCCCTTCGGCAATGATCCGCGACCGATAGCCGGTGCCCCGGCGGTCATTGACGACGACATGCATCCCCTTGCGGATTTTGCGCAGGTTGTTTTCGTTCATTCCCAACGGCTCACCCCCACCGGAGGGCTGTTCGATACCGTCGATGGATTTGATCAGGCGTGGCGTGATCATGCGGTTGGTGGCCATCCGCGCCGTCATGATAGCCAACTGCAACGGCGAACTAAGGGTAAATCCTTGGCCGATTGAGGCGTTGACGGTATCCCCGATCACCCAATCCGCGCCACGGAATTCCTTTTTCCACGCTTTGGTGGGCGTTAGCCCGGCTGCGACGGATGACAGGGGCAGGTCGTGGCGAATGCCCAATCCAAACCGCTTGGCGATGGCTGAGATCTTCTCGATCCCGACTTTCAGGGCAAGGTCATAGTAAAAGACATCACATGACTGCTTGAGCGAGTTTTCCAGATCTATCCAGCCATGGCCCGCGCGTTTCCAGCAGTGGAACCTGCGCCCCCCGACCTCAAGGTGGCCGGGGCAATAGACGGTGTCGTCAGGCCCGATAATCCCCTCTTCCAACGCGGCCATGGCGACGACCATTTTATACGTCGATCCGGGGGGATAGGTGCCTTGCACTGTCTTATTAACCAGCGGGCGGTATTTTGATTCCAGCATTGGATTATAATCGGCCGATGAAATGCCCCCGATGAACAAGTTGGGATCATAGCTGGGCGAAGACGCATTCGCGACCAAATCGCCGTTGTCGCAATCAATGATAACGACGGCTGCGCTTTCGGTGCCCAACCGCGCCTGAACATAGTTCTGCAACTTGGAGTCGATGGTCAGCTGGAGATCAGCCCCCGATTGCCCTTCGCGTCGGGACAGTTCTCGCATCACGCGGCCAGTTGCGTTTACCTCGACCTGTTTTGTGCCGGCGACACCGCGCAGCAAACCTTCTTCGCGGGCCTCGACGTTAATGCGGCCAATTTGAAAGCGTGGAATGCGCAGAACCGCATCGGGTGTTTCTTGTTCGTCCAAATCCGCCTGGCTGACGCGGCCAACGCGCCCGACGATATGGGCAAAGTCGGATCCACGCGGATAAACGCGGGTCAGACCGACCTCGGGACTGACACCAGGCAGCGCGGGGGCATTGACCGAAACACGGCTAAGGTCGTCCCAGCTGACGTTGTCGGCAACAGTGACAGGCAAGAACCGTTCGGCAGCTTTCACTTCTGCAATGGCACGATCACGCGCCTCTGGATCAAGCTGGATAACCTTCGCCAGCTTGTGCATGACTTCATCGACATCGCCCACTTCTTCGCGGACCATGACAATGCGGTAGGATGGAACGTTCTGGGCCAATAGCACGCCATTGCGGTCAAAAATCTCGCCGCGTGTAGGCGGAATTAGGCGCATGTTGATGCGGTTCTCTTCCGCCAGCAGCAGGTACTGATCGGCTTGATCAACTTGCAGATAATTCATGCGTGCGGCAAGGCCACCCATGAAAAGCAACTGCACCCCGCCCAGCAACGCGGCGCGGCGACTTAGCTTTGCTTGGCTGGCATCTGATTCTGCCCTGCTGCGTCTCATAACGGTCTCCTCATGCGCGGCCACCTTTACTGTCGAAATCGCCCGGTGTGGCCTTGCGTACCCCCATGAAAACATGGGTGATCAAGACAACGACGGGATAGGCGAGCACCGTCAACCCAAACTCGATCAGGCTAAGCTTAAGATCAGGCCTAGGCACCAATACCAAGAATAGCACAATGCGGTTCACCAGCAAAATCGCCAAAAGCCAAATTGTTACCGCCAACCATTCAGGCCCAAAGCTGCTGTCGCGCAGCGCCCGCCCTCTGGATTTCAAATTCTCGCAGGCAAGGAGGGCCAGCAGTGCCCACAGGCCCGGCGGGCGCTGAAGCAGCAGATCGGTCAACAAAAATACAGCGCATAATAAGGCTGCAGGTACATAGTCGGGCCGACGCACGGACCACGCAAAGGCGAAAGCGATCAAGAAATCAGGTGCAATCATGTATCTTGCACCACCTTGGTTCAGCAGGGCGCGCAACCGTGCTTCGGCGGGGTCGATGCTGGCCAGTGGGGGCAGCAGATCCACCTGAAACAACGCCACGGGCTGTGTTTCGATCGGCAACAGATGGAAGAACAATAGTATCAACGCCAGCAGCAAGAATACCGCGCGCATCATCCACAGGCGAAGGGGCGATAGCGTGTCCATTATTCGGCGGGGGCCACGGGAATAACGGGGGCAGCGGTCTGCATACTTTCATCCAGAATGACAGTTCCGCCTTCGGTCACGGTTTCGGCACCGTGGTCGCGCAATACGCGCAAGAACTCGAGCCGCTCAAAGTCGGCAGCCAGCCGCACACGCAGCCGCCCGCCCGGGTCGGCTGCAACTTGGCCGATCAACAAGCCTGCCGGAAAGACACCCCCGTCGCCTGAACTGATCACGCGGTCACCAGGGCGCACAAGGTCGGGATTTTCCAGAAAATCAATCGGCGGTGCCGAGGAGTTGTCGCCCGCAATAATCGCGCGTTGGCCCGATGGCTGGATCGTTGAAGGGATACGGCTGGATGTGTCGGTCACCAGAATGACCCGCGCCGTATCTTGCCCGACACCTGATATCCGTCCAACAAGGCCGATGCCATCGACAGTGGCCCATCCTTCGACAATGCCGTCCCGTGCGCCGACGTTCAGCAAGACTGATTGCCGGAACGGCGAGCCTGAGTCGGCCAGCACCACACCCGTGATATAGGTCAATCGCGGATCAAGCCGCACCTTGTTCAGGTCCAGTAGTCTTGCGTTTTCCTGTTCAAGCTGAAGCGCGGCTTCCTTCCAAGTCTGCATCTTGCGCAGTTCGGATCGCAATTCCTGATTTTGCACGGTTAGACGCTGATAGCTTTGATAGTCGCGCAGCAGGTTGACGGTTCCTGTTACCGGGGCCATGGCCCAATCCAGATTGGGCACGATCCTGTCGGTAATTTGTGCTCGAAACCGTTCGACACGCGGGCTGTCAATGCGCCACAACAAAAACACGCCTAAAAGCACCAAGGTCAGCACAGCCAACATGATCCGGCGCAAAGGCCGGCCAAAGTCATTTGAGGATGATCTGTCTCTGGCCATGTCGTGACGTATTTCCTGCCTTTTGGGCAGGGCCGTCCTGCCGCTGGTCGGGCTTAGCTAAACTGTGCCTGAACTAGCTGTCGTAGTCGATGGCGTGGCGCAATTGTTTCTCGAATTCCAACGCTTTGCCAGTACCCAAAGCCACACAATTCAACGGCTCGTCGGCCACAGAAATTGCCAGACCCGTTTGTTCGCGAAGGGCAAGATCCAGATCGCCCAGCAATGCACCACCACCGGTCAGCATCACACCACGGTCCACGATGTCGGCCGCAAGGTCGGGCGGCGTTGTTTCAAGCGCGGTCATTACTGCCTCGCAGATTTGCTGCACGGGTTCGGCCAGCGCTTCTGCGATTTGGGCTTGGGTCACTTCGATCTCTTTGGGGACACCGTTCAGCAAATCGCGTCCGCGAATTTGCATCGACGTGCCGCGCCCATCGTCGGGCATGCGTGCCGTGCCGATAGATGTCTTGATCCGCTCGGCCGTTGTTTCACCGACCAGCAGGTTTTGCTGGCGGCGCAGATAGCTGATGATCGCTTCGTCCATGCGGTCGCCACCCACGCGCACAGAGCGCGCGTAAACGATATCGCCCAGGGACAGAACCGCAACTTCGGTCGTACCGCCACCGATATCGACAACCATGTTACCTGTGGGGTCCGTGATCGGCATTCCTGCGCCAATTGCAGCGGCAATCGGTTCGGCGATCAGACCGGCGCGGCGGGCACCAGCCGACAGAACCGACTGACGGATGGCACGTTTTTCAACGGGTGTCGCGCCATGGGGCACACATACGATGATCTTGGGTTTGGAAAACGTCGATCGCTTGTGCACTTTGCGAATGAAGTGCTTGATCATTTCCTCGGCTGTATCAAAGTCGGCAATCACGCCTTCACGCATGGGGCGGATCGCCTCGATGCTGCCCGGGGTGCGGCCCAACATCAGCTTGGCGTCTTCGCCGACGGCCAGAACCTTTTTCACGCCGTCCTTAACGTGGTAGGCTACGACGGACGGTTCTGACAGAACGATGCCCTTGCCCTTGACGTACACAAGCGTGTTCGCGGTCCCAAGGTCGATCGCCATATCGGATGAAAACAAACCACGGAATTTATCAAATATGGACATGAGCAGCAGGACCTTGCAAAAAAACTTATTGGCCCGGCGACTCTAATCAGAGGCGGGCTGTTCGGTGTATAGGACGATGCGCCCCAATACGAAAGGGGGGTTGACTATCCGGGTGGCATGATGCCGCCACTGCGCTATTATTTTGAGGGATACGTCAAATCAGGAGAAGGAAAATGCAGAAAATTCAGGTTATCGGTGTCCATCACATCACGTTGATGGGGGCGGACCGTCAGACAAGCATTGATTTCTGGGAAGGGCTGTTGGGGATGCCGTTCATCTTTGACCAGCCCAATCTTGATGACCCCAACGAGGGGCATCTGTACTTTGATCCAGGCGATGGACGCTTAATCACCATTTTCACTAACGAAAACCGCAAGCAGGTTCACAGTCGAACCCCAACCGACGCAGGTTGCGTGCATCATATGGCGTTCGAGGTGGACCGCGCCATGTTCGATCAGGTGCTTGAGCGGCTGAAAGAGCGTGGCATTGGAAATTCGGGCATCAAGGATCGCGGCTTTATGCATTCGATCTATTTCAAGGATCCTTTGGGGTTTTTGATCGAACTGGCGTGCTATGCGTTCATCCCGCCACGTGGATCATCCCATGCCGAGGTAATGCTTGAGGCGCATAAGCTGCGCGTTGCCCGCGGCGATCATCACATCGAACGCCAGCATCTGGCCGATGCGACCGTCATGATTGTGGAGCGGTCACAACGATCCCTGTCAGATGATCGCTCACCCAAAGACCCATACTGATATTAAAAAGGCAGGGTCGAAACCCTGCCTTTGTCAATTAACCCGCGTCTTTATAGCTGATCTCGCGTTTGTCGGTGCCGCCTTTTTCACGGCGCACCAACAGACGGTTGAGCGCGTGAATATAGGCTTGGGCTGAACTGACCACGGTATCCGTATTGGCAGCTTGTCCAGTTACGATGCGACCGTCTTCCTCAAGGCGGACGGACACAGTTGCCTGCGCGTCGGTGCCCTCGGTGACGGCATGGACCTGATACAGTTGCAGACGGGCGTTGTGTTCGACCAATGCTTTGATGCATTTGAACGACGCATCAACCGGGCCATCGCCGGTTTGTTCGGTGCTGTGTTCTGCGCCATCTACGATCAGGGTCATCTTGGCCACGTTTGGCCCTTCGGTGCCGCAAACCACATGCATCGACTTCAGCTTGATCCGGTCGCTTTCAGGGTCTGACGCCGTGCGCATCAACGCGATCAGGTCTTCGTCGTAGATTTCTTTTTTGCGATCAGCGAGTTCCTTGAACCGGACAAACACGTCCTTCAGCTGGTTATCGCCCAGCTCGTAGCCGAGGTTTTCCAGCTTCGAGCGTAACGCGGCCCGGCCCGAATGCTTGCCCATCACGATATTGGTTTCAGTCAAACCGACGTCTTCGGGGCGCATGATCTCGAACGTTTCGGCGTTTTTCAGCATGCCGTCTTGGTGGATGCCGCTTTCGTGGGCAAAGGCATTCTTGCCGACGATGGCTTTGTTAAACTGCACGGCAAAGCCGGACACCGTCGCAACGCGGCGCGAAATGTTCATCAGCTTGGTGCTGTCCACGCCAGTTTGGAACGGCATGATATCGTTGCGGACCTTCAGCGCCATCACGACTTCTTCCAACGCGGTGTTGCCGGCACGTTCGCCCAGACCGTTGATTGTACATTCGATCTGCCGCGCGCCTGCCTCAACAGCGGCAAGGCTGTTGGCAGTCGCCATGCCAAGATCGTTGTGGCAGTGGGTGGCAAAGATAATTTCGTCCGCGCCGGGTACGTTTTCCAGGAGCTTGCGGATCAATTCCGCGCTTTCGCGTGGTGCTGTATATCCGACGGTATCGGGGATGTTGATCGTGGTCGCCCCCGCCTTGATCGCGATTTCGACGGTACGGTACAGATAATCAAGCTCGGTCCGTGTCGCGTCCATTGGTGACCACTGCACGTTGTCACACAGGTTGCGGGCGTGGGTGACAGTCTCGTGAATCCGCTCGGCCATTTCGTCCATGGTCAGGTTGGGAATGGCGCGGTGCAAAGGCGAGGTGCCGATAAACGTGTGAATGCGCGGTTGGGCCGCGTGTTTAACGGCCTCCCAACAGCGATCAATATCGCCAAGTTGCGCGCGGGCAAGCCCGCAGATCACCGAGTTTTGCGACAGTTTTGCAATTTCGCTGACGGCGGCAAAATCACCTTCGGAAGCGATGGGAAAACCGGCCTCGATAATGTCGACGCCCATTTCATCCAGCAGACCGGCGATTTCGATCTTTTCCGCGTGGGTCATGGTTGCACCGGGCGATTGTTCGCCATCGCGCAACGTCGTGTCAAAAATCAAGACGCGGTCTTGTTTGGTCGTATCGGTCATGTTTTGGGTTCTTTCATTCTGCTTTTCAAATCCTTGGCGCGCTGCACATCCCTCTGAGCGGGCGCGCCGGATGGCACGCTCAGAGGCGGATTAGCAGGAGTAGGTTTGCACACAACGACAGGGCGCTTACGCGCAACGGGGTCGGTGTATGATAAGCATTAGTCATGGGGCAACGTTATACCCGCGCAAACCCAAATGGGAAGAGTTTTTTGGGGCGTTTTGTATGCGGATGTTGAAGCGTGCGATTTGTCCGCTACTTGGGGGCCTATGAAACAGATTTTGATTATTGGCGCGTCGGGCGGGGTCGGATCGGCCTTGGCGGCCGCATATACGGCCCGCGGCGATCAGGTCACGGGCCTGTCGCGGTCGGTCGATGGGTTGAACCTGACGGACGAAGCGAGCGTCGACGCGCATATCGGTGGTCTGGATGGGCCGTTCGATGTGGTGGTCGTGGCATCGGGTGCGCTTGAAATTGATGGGGCAGAGCCGGAAAAATCCATCAAATCCATAAGCCAGAAGGCGATGATGGATCAGTTTGCCCTAAACGCGGTCGGCCCTGCGCTGGTATTGCGCCACGCGCCTGATCTGCTGCCCCGCGACGGGCGCGGTGTATTCGCCGTACTGTCGGCGCGGGTTGGATCGATTGGTGACAACAAGATTGGCGGCTGGATCAGCTATCGAAGCGCCAAGGCTGCGGTGAACCAGATCGTTCATACCGCATCGATTGAGCTGGCACGTTCGCACAAGCAAAGCATATGCGTGGCGCTGCATCCGGGCACAGTCAAGACACCGTTCACACAGAAATACCTCGCGCGGCATCCCGCGATTGAGGCATCCGAAGGGGCGGAAAATCTGGTGACGGTGATTGACGGGCTCGAGGCAAAGGACACCGGGCAGTTCTTTGACTGGGCCGGAAAGCCTGTCCCATGGTAGCGCGGCTGGTCTTGGTTCTTGGCGATCAACTCTCCGAAGGGTTAAGCGCGCTGCGCAAAGCGGACAGGGCCACCGATGTCATCGTCATGGCCGAAGTGATGGACGAAGCGGGCTATGTCAAACACCACCCGAAAAAGATCGCGCTGATCTTTGCTGCGATGCGCAAGTTTGCCAAGGGGCTGGAAAATGATGGTTGGACGGTCGCCTATACCCAGCTGGATGATACGGAAAATGCAGGCTCTATCGTGGGGGAATTGCTGCGCCGTGCTGCCCAGTTCGGCGCGAGTGATGTTCTGGCAACCGAGCCCGGCGAATGGCGGTTGATCGAATTGCTGAAAGACGCACCGCTGAAGGTCGAGATTTTGCAGGATGATCGTTTTATCGCGACCCATGCCGAATTCGAAGCTTGGGCCGACGGCCGCAAGGCGATGCGAATGGAATATTTCTATCGCGATATGCGCCTTAAAACCGGGCTGTTGATGGAGGAAGGCAAGCCAGCAGGGGGCAAGTGGAACTATGACCACGACAACCGCAAGGCCGCCCCCGATGATGTGACTGTCGACGGCCCTTTACGGTTCGAGCCGGACGCAATCACCCGCGAGGTGCTTGATCTGGTGGCGGCGCGTTTTGGCGACAATTTCGGTGAATTAGAGCCGTTCTGGTTCGCCACCACCCGCGCTGAAGCCCTGCAAGCGTTGGAGCATTTTATCACAAAGGCATTGCCCCGGTTCGGTGACTACCAAGATGCGATGCTGAACGAAAACCAGTTTTTGTATCACGCGATTTTGTCCCCCTACCTCAACATTGGGTTGCTTGGCCCGCTCGAGATTTGCGAGGCGGCCGCGAAGGCATATGCGAGTGGTGATGCACCGATCAACGCCGTCGAAGGGTTCATTCGCCAGATTATCGGTTGGCGCGAATATGTGCGCGGCATCTATTTCCTTGAGGGTCCGGACTATACGCAGCGCAATATCCTAGGTCATTCGCGTGACCTGCCGTGGTTTTACTGGGGTGGCGAAACCAAAATGCAATGCGTCTCCAAAGCCGTAGATCAGACCAAGACCCAAGCCTATGCCCACCATATCCAGCGCCTGATGGTGACGGGAAATTTTGCTTTGCTGGCTGGGATTGACCCCCATCAAGTGCATGAATGGTATTTGTCTGTTTATGCGGACGCGTTTGAGTGGGTAGAGGCTCCAAATACCGTAGGAATGAGCCAGTTCGCTGATGGCGGTGTTATCGCGTCTAAACCCTATGTGTCGTCAGGGGCCTACATCAACCGGATGTCGGACCACTGCAAATCCTGCCACTATTCGGTCAGCGTAAAGACAGGTGAAAAGGCCTGCCCATTCAACTTGTTGTACTGGCATTTTCTGGATCGCCATCGCGACCGGTTCTCAGGCAACGCAAGGATGGGGAATATGTACCGTACGTGGGACCGGATGGATGCCGAAAAGCGCGAGACGGTTTTGACGGAGGGCGATGCTTTGTTAAAACGATTAGACGCCGGTGAGGTGATCTAGGCTGGCGAAGTCCGTGAAGCGAAATTGTGCGCTCGACGTCGGCGATATCTAAGACCCAGCGAAGGGTGACCCGTTGCGTGAACTAGGTCGCGTCGTGGATCGTGCGGCTATCTTGAGGGGCTTGATCCCGTTCGAACATGCCATAGTCGCGCATCACATGCGCGATGCGCAGATGGTAGTCTTGAAAGATGGTTTCGCGCCCCGCTTTTTGAGCGCCACGGTGGGCTGTGAGTTTGCGCCATTCATCAAGGGCACCCTCGTCGCGGAAAAAGGAGATCGAGAGCAGCTTTTCTGGATTGGTCAGAGACTGGAAACGTTCGACCGAGATAAAGCCGTCGATCTGATCTACCAAGGGGCGCATTTTAGCGGCCATATCCAGATATTCGGTGCGTTTGTCGGGGTGAGGTGTGACCTCGAATATGACTGCAATCATTCGGACAACGCGCCGTTGACCCACTTGCCGGTCGCTTCTTCGCCCGTGCTATAGCGCATGGTACCCGTGCCTTGGCGTTTGCCATCTTGGAACATGCCCTCATAGACATCGCCATTGGCATAGGTCGCAGTACCTTGGCCGGAGATCACGCCCTCAGACCATTGCCCATCGTAGGTAAAGCCGTCTGCCATGGTGATTTTGCCCATGCCGTCGCGTTTCCCGTTGGAAAAATTGCCTTCATACACTGTGCCATCGGGATATGTCGCGGTTCCCATGCCTTGGCGTTGGCCGTCTTTCCAGCCCCCTTCATAGCGGTAGCCATCCGCGTATGTCATCGTGCCCGTGCCATCGTTGCGCGCGTTCTTAAACTCGCCATCGTAGACGATCCCGTTCGGATACGTCGCGATGCCGCGCCCTTCGATGACGCCCACAACCCAACTGCCTTCATAGCTAGAGCCATCCGGATAGGTAATTTTGCCCTGACCATCTGCTAGATCATCACGGAAACTGCCAGCATAGACGGACCCGTCAGGATAGGTCACCTGGCCTTCGCCCTCAATTTTTCCAGCCACCCAAGAGCCGGTGTAGGTATAGCCGTCAGTGCCCGTGAATGTCCCTTGCCCGTCGCGGCGATCGTCCTTGAATTGCCCATCATAGGTGTCGCCATTGGCATATGTGACCTTGCCCTTGCCCTGCCGTTGACCTGCAACCAGATCACCCTCGTAAATGTCACCATTCGGTTGGGTTAGTGTGCCGTTGCCATCAATCTGCCCGTCTTTCCAAAGCCCGACATAAGTAAGCCCGTCGGGCATGGTCAGCGTACCAGTTCCATTGCGTTTGCCATCTTGGATTTCACCATCATAGACGGCACCGTCAGGATAGGTGATCTTGCCCACGCCTTGCTTGACGCCATCGACCCAATCGCCTTGATATTCATATCCGCCGGGTGATTTCATCACACCTTTGCCGTGGTGTTTGGCATTGCGAAACGCGCCTTCGTAGCGCACGCCATTGGCATAGATCGCGATACCCTGACCCATGATTGTGCCATCCTGCCATTCGCCCTCAAAGGTGCCACCATCGGCGAATGTGATCTTGCCAATGCCTTCAGGTTTGCCTTTGGCGAAACTGCCTTCATAGATCGATCCGTTGGGAAAACGCGCCGTGCCCGTTCCCTTGATCTCTCCATCGACCCATTCGCCGGAATATTCATAGCCGTTGGGCAGCGTGTAGGTTCCTGTGCCGTGCTGGACGCCGCCGCGGAATGTTCCCTCGTAAATGCCGCCATCGTCATATTGCTTGCTTAGCACTGATCCGTCTTGGGCCAGTGCCGAAAATGGCAGCAGGCTTAGGCACAGGATCAGAGGGGTAAGGGTCAATCGGGACATGTTACTGCTTTCGACTAAAGGGGCACCAGATCGCGAATGGCGCTTTTTGCTACACCCCAGACTAAGCAATGGCCTCCAAGGGGGCAATCTTCTTTTGCGAGCGGCTGCGGTGCTTGGCCTTTCCCTTGGCGCGTGATCTGCTACATCCTTCGCGTACATTATCGAAGGATCGCCATATGACATCGCGTTTTCGCATCACGCTGGGGCAGTTGAACCCGACCGTTGGGGATTTGGCCGGGAATGCCGACCTTGCCCGCGATGCATGGGCCAAGGGAAAAGCTGCTGGTGCCGATCTGGTTGCGCTGCCCGAGATGTTTATCACCGGCTACAACGCGCAAGATCTGGTGATGAAACGCGCCTTCCAGTTAGATGTGATGACCCATATCGAAGCGCTCGCCGCAGATTGCGCGGATGGCCCAGCGATGGCAATCGGTGCGCCTTGGGTCGAGGGCGCAGAGCTGTTTAACGCTTACCTCATCCTCAAAGGTGGGAAGATTGCCAGCCGGTCGTTCAAGCATAACCTGCCGAACGAAACCGTTTTCGACGAGGTGCGGATTTTTGACAGCGGGCCATTGGGCGGACCGTATTCGGTGAACAACACCCGCATCGGTAGCCCCATTTGCGAAGATGCGTGGCACCCAGACGTGTCAGAAACCCTTGCTGAAACTGGTGCCGAATTTTTGCTGGTGCCCAATGGATCGCCCTACTACCGCGGCAAGTTTGATACCCGGTTGAACCATATGGTTGCCCGCGTGATCGAGACGGAACTGCCTTTGATCTACCTGAACATGGTTGGCGGTCAGGATGATCAAGTTTTCGATGGTGGCAGTTTTGGCCTGAATCCTAGTGGCAAGCTGGCGTTCCAGATGCCAACATTTGACGTAGAAATTGCCCATATCGACCTTGAACGCGGGCCAGAGGGCTGGCGTATTGTCGTTGGCCCCAAGGTCCCGCTGCCGTCGGAATATGAACAAGACTACCGCGTTATGGTGTTGGGTCTGCGCGATTACATGCGCAAGACAGGCTTTAAGAAAGTGCTGCTGGGTCTGTCCGGTGGGGTCGATTCGGCGATTGTGGCGGCGATTGCCGTCGATGCGCTGGGCGCGGACAATGTGCGCTGTGTGATGCTGCCGTCTGAATACACATCGCAGGCATCTTTGGATGACGCCGAAGCTGTGGCCGATGCGCTAGGCTGCCGCTATGATTATGTGCCGATCAAACAGGGGCGCGCGGCGATCACCGACACGTTGGCCCCGTTGTTCGAAGGCACAAAGCCCGACCTGACCGAGGAAAACATCCAGTCGCGTTTGCGTGGCCTGCTTTTGATGGCGATGAGCAATAAGTTTGGCGAAATGCTGCTAACGACGGGCAACAAATCCGAGGTCGCGGTGGGCTATGCCACAATCTATGGCGATATGGCGGGTGGCTATAATCCTATCAAAGATATGTATAAAACCCGCGTGTTCGAGACCTGCCGCTGGCGCAATGACAACCATCGCGACTGGATGATGGGGCCCGAAGGCGAAGTCATCACGCCGCGCATTATCGATAAGCCACCCACGGCAGAACTGCGCGAAGACCAAAAAGACAGCGATAGCCTGCCGGATTATCCTGATCTGGACGCTATGCTGGATATTCTGGTGGATCAGGACGGATCAATCGCTGATTGCGTCGCCGCCGGTTTTGACCGCGAGGTCGCCAAAAAAGTCGAGCATCTGATATATATCAGTGAATACAAACGCTTCCAGTCTGCTCCGGGGCCACGTCTGACCAAAGGCGCGTTCTGGCTGGACCGCCGCTATCCTATTGTGAACCGCTGGCGCGATCCCAGCTGAAAGCCGCCTCATTTTCTGGACAATCAGGCCGCGCTGTGACAAGCCAGCGGCCAACAGGAGAACCCAATGACCATCACCCGCTTTGCCCCATCCCCCACCGGTTATATCCACGTCGGCAACCTGCGCACGGCGCTGATGAACTATCTGATTGCCCGCAAAAATGGCGGCACGTTTATCCTGCGCATCGACGATACTGATCCGGTCCGCAGCAAAGAAGAATACGTCGAAGGTCTGAAAGAAGACCTGACATGGCTGGGTCTGAAATGGGACCGGGTAGAGCGCCAGTCTGAACGGTTGGATAAATACCGCGAAGCGGCGGACAAGCTGCGCGAAATGGGCCGCTTTTATGAAGCGTGGGAAACGCCCACGGAACTGGACCTGAAGCGCAAGAAACAGCTGAACATGGGCAAGCCGCCGGTCTATGACCGCGCAGCGCTCAACCTGACTGAGGCTGAGAAAACTAAACTGCGCGAAGAGCGTGGCCCGGGTGTTTGGCGCTTTAAGCTGGATCAGGAACGTATCGAATGGAACGACGGCATTCTGGGCGATATCTCGATTGATGCGGCGTCTGTTTCTGACCCTGTACTGATCCGTGCTGATGGCCAGATTTTGTACACTTTGGCTTCGGTTGTTGATGATACGGAAATGGGCGTGACCAATGTGGTGCGTGGATCAGACCACGTGACCAACACGGCGACGCAAATCCAGATCATGCAGGCGCTTGGCGGTGCCATCCCGTCGTTCGCGCACCATTCGCTGCTGACCGGTCCGCAAGGCGAAGCTCTGTCCAAACGTTTGGGCGTGTTGGCCTTGCGTGATCTGCGTGCCCGCGGTGTACAGCCTTTCGCGCTGCTGAGTGTATTGTCGCGGATAGGGTCGTCAGACCCGGTCGAGTTGCGCACGGATATGGCAGAGCTCATCGACGGGTTTGGAATTGGGCACTTTAGTTCTGCACCGACAAAGTTCGACGTTGAGGATTTGTTCCCGATGACCGCGCGCTATTTGCAGACATTGCCGCTTGAGGCCGTCGCGGATGACATCGCAGCGATCGGTGTTCCAGGCGACAAAGCTGAACTGTTCTGGCAGGTCACGCGTGAAAACATCACCACGCTGCAAGACCTTAAAGGCTGGTGGGACATGTTTAGTCAAGGGGCCGAACCTGTAATCGCTGACGAGGACAAAGAGTTCATCGCACAAGCTATGGCAATGCTGCCCGAGGGCGCGTTCGATGAGACGACTTGGAGCACATGGACCGCAGCGGTCAAGGAAAAGACCGGACGCAAAGGCAAAACCTTGTTTATGCCGCTACGACTGGCGCTGACTGGGCAGGCGCGCGGGCCAGAGATGGCCGCCGTGTTGCCGCTTTTGCAAGTTGTGAAAGCGCGGGGATGATCTGGCGAGGGCATCTGGACGAAAGTTCGGGAGCCTTCGGCGAGAGTTTAATTGGCAAAATGAACATAGGGCGCGCGTGTCATGGCTGACGGGCGCGCCAAATTTTTGTCCGGCAATCTGTTCGGTCATGTGGCGAACATGTCAATGATGGCATCGGTCGGGTTGATTGCCGTGTTTCTGGTCGATTTTGTCGACATGATTTTCATCTCGATGTTGGGAAAATCCGAATTGGCGGCGGCTGTTGGCTATGCCGGCGCTATTTTGTTTTTTACTACGTCCTTCGGGATCGGCTTGGGGATCGCTGCGGGGGCTTTGGTCGCGCGGGCCTTGGGGCAAGACGACATGCAGTTGGCTCGCGAGCGCACAACCCATGCGTTGTGTTATGGTGCGATCTTTGGGGTGTTGTTTGCCGCATTAGTGTTTCTGGCACTGGATCCGCTGGTGCATTTGGTCGGCGCGAAGGGAGAGACGGCAGATTTGGCCGTGCACTTCTTGCAGATTGTTGTGCCTTCGGTCCCGTTCTTGATGCTGGGGATGATGGGCAGTGCAATTTTGCGCGCGCATGGTGACGCACGGCGCGCGATGATGGCGACGATTTCGGGCGGGATCGTGAACGCGATCCTTGATCCGATACTGATCTTTGGCTTTGACCTTGATTTGACCGGTGCCGCACTGGCGTCTTTTGCGGCGCGGGTGGTGATTGCCTATACCGCGCTTATGCCGATTGTGCGTCACTATGGCGGCATCGCGCGACCCAAACTGGGCGGCATGTGGCGCGATCTGCTTCCTGTGCTGGCGATTGCGGTACCAGCAATCTTGACCCAAGTTGCGACGCCAGTGGGCCAGGCCTATGTCACGCGGGCCATGGCGGCCTATGGCGAAGACGCCGTGGCGGGTATGGCGATCGTCAGCCGGATGATGCCGGTGGCATTTGCGGTGATCTTTGCACTGTCGGGGGCCGTGGGGCCGATTATCGGGCAGAACTTTGGTGCAGGTGATATCGGGCGGGTCAAACGGACCTATAACGCGGGTATCCTGTTTGCTGCGGTTGTGATCGTCACGATTTCGGCAGTCTTGTTTTTGACGCGTGGGCCGTTGGCAGCGCTGTTCGATGCGGATGGCATCACATTGACGCTAATTTTCCTGTTTTGCGGGCCGTTGTCACTGGCATTTTTCTTTAACGGGGTGCTGTTCGTGTCAAACGCGGCATTCAACAATATGGGCCATCCCTATTATTCGACCGTCACCAATTGGGGACGCAATACGGTGGGCATGGTGCCACTGGTGTGGCTGGGCAGCGTGCTGTTTGGCGCGCCGGGCGTGTTGATCGGGCAAGCGGCGGCAGGCGTACTTTTTGGCGGGCTGGCTTGGGTGCTGGCACTGCGGATGATCGCGAACGGGGGACAGCCCAAAGGGCCCCGGCCCGAGGTGTTCGGCCGCGAGGGCCGGTTAATGTCGCTACTTCACCTGCGCCGCTAGACGGTCCAAATTGTCGTCGACCAATGACATTTCCTGCTGGGTCAACGTTTGGTGCCTTGGATAGAGTGGTGCCGAGCGGTCGTTCAATACGGGGGTGTCCCAGCCATAGGTGGTATCGAAAAACTGGGTGACGCCATCGGTGCCATATTCGCGCAAGTACCCCTGAACCACCACATCAAGATAGCTGAGTAGGATGGTGTGATCGCCGCTTTTGTGTTGGTTTTTGGGTGCAATGGAGTAATGCGCCATGTCGGGGGCGGGCATTATGTCGTGCAATACAGCACCGCCGGACCCGATCCGATCATAGCCGGATTCGCGAGTATCCAAGGCATTCCAATCCGCCCCCGGTACCGCAGCGATCAACCCATCGACGGTGGTGCTCGGGTCAGGTTCGACGCTTAGGAAAACCACATCGCGTTGCGCGGTGCGCACCCAGACCCGCCGCCATCCCTGCAATCGCGCAGGGCGTGCATCAGGGTAGGTGTGGGTGCTGCGGTTCACAAGGCTGCCATAGCCGAAAAAATAAGGTGTCATGGCCGGATTTTGGCCCATGGTATCGGGGATGTCTATCGGTACGTGCGCATCACGCAAACTGAAGGCATCGCAAAAACAATTATCCCCAAAGGTGCGACTTTACTTGACGCTGCGCCATCATCCGGCATAGCAATAGCCACCGTAATGGGAGAACTGGGGAAACCCGGTGCCGAAGGAGCAACCGCCCCGGAAACTCTCAGGCAAATGGACCGTTGCGGGACTGAAACACTCTGGAGAGTGGTGCCACATGCACCCGCCGAAGGGATAACGATCTCAGGCGAAAGGACAGAGGGGGCATTTTGTTGGTCGCATCATTGCGGCCTGCTGAGTGCCAGTTCGGTCTATGGCCTTCTGGATATTGAAAGAAAGAGCCTGCGACCATGAGCGATTTGCAACAAACCCCGCTATACGATCTGCATCTGGAATTGGGCGGCAAAATGGTGCCCTTTGCGGGGTATTCTATGCCCGTGCAATATCCGATGGGCGTGATGAAAGAACACCTGCACACCCGCAGTCATGCCGGTCTGTTTGACGTTAGCCACATGGGTCAGGTGATGCTGTCCGGCGCGTCATGGGAAGCAGTCGCAACCGCGTTCGAAGCACTGGTGCCGATGGACGTGCTAGGGCTTGCCGACGGGCGGCAGCGCTATGGGTTGTTCACCAACGACATAGGCGGGATCGAAGATGATTTGATGTTCGCGCGGCGTGGCGATGACCTTTTTGTGGTGGTGAATGCGGCCTGCAAGGGCGCGGATATTGCACGCATGAAAGCAGCACTTGAGCCTGACGTTACAGTGACAACAATCACCGACCGCGCTTTGATTGCGCTGCAAGGTCCGACAGCTGCGGCTGCGGTCGCGACGCTGGATCCGGCAGCCGCAGACATGCGGTTTATGGACTTTGGTATATTGAATCTGGACGGGATCGAGGTTTGGGCGTCGCGGTCTGGCTATACCGGCGAAGACGGGTTTGAGCTTTCAGTGCCCGATGCCGATGCCGAAACGCTTGCGCGTCGTTTGCTCGCGTTGGACGGAGTTGAGGCGATCGGCCTAGGCGCGCGGGATTCCTTGCGGCTTGAGGCGGGTTTGTGCCTGTATGGAAATGACATTGACGCCCAGACCAACCCGGTCGAGGCGAGTTTGAACTGGGCGATCCAAAAGGTGCGCCGTGCGGGCGGTGACCGCGCAGGCGGTTACCCGGGTGCCGACGCGGTGCAAGCGGCGTTCGAGGGCGGCGTGACGCGCAAGCGTATCGGTCTGGCCCCCGAAGGCCGCGCCCCGATGCGTGAGGGCACGCAATTGTATGATGCCGAAGAAGGCGGGCGGCTGGTTGGGGCTGTCACCTCGGGCAGTTTTGGACCGACAGTTGGCGGGCCTGTTGCCATGGGCTATGTCGGTGATGAATATGCCAGCGTGGACACCGCGCTGTGGGGCGATGTGCGTGGCAAGCGTTTGCCTGTGCGTGTGGCCAAGCTGCCCTTTGTGGCGGCGAATTTTAAGCGATAATCAACAAGGGACGAATAAATGAAATTTACCGAAGAACATGAATGGCTGCGCGTTGATGGCGACGAAATCACCGTGGGCATCACCAGTCACGCGGCAGAACAATTGGGCGATGTGGTGTTCGTAGAACTGCCGTCCGAAGGCGTGACCGTCAGCAAAGATGACGAAGTCGTTGTGATCGAATCCGTTAAAGCTGCGTCTGACATTCTGGCACCAATTGATGGCGAGATCATCGAGGTGAACGGTGCTTTGACCGATAATCCGGCGATGGTGAATGACGATCCACAAGGCGAGGCATGGTTTTTCAAGATGAAAGCATCTGACCCAAGCCAGATGGACGAATTCATGGACGAAGCCGCCTATCAAAAATTCATCGGCTAAGCCGACTTGCCCCCGTCGGAGCCTCCGGCGGGGATTTTAGACCATTTGGAATGAGGGGCGTTGCGCCATGGTTTTTAAGCCAACCGAATATTTGCCGTATGATTTTGCCAACCGCAGACATATTGGGCCGTCTCCGGCGGAAATGTCGGATATGCTCAAGACCGTGGGGGCGAAAAGCCTTGCCGCGTTGATCGACGATACCATGCCCGCCAAGATCCGGCAAAAAGAGCCGTTGGATTTTGGCAAGCCGATGTCGGAGCGCGAAGTATTGGAACACATGCGTGTGGTGGCTGGCAAGAATAAGGTGCTGACGTCATTGATCGGGCAGGGCTATCATGGGACGGTCACGCCGCCTGCGATCCAGCGCAATATCTTTGAGAACCCCGCGTGGTACACCGCCTACACGCCCTATCAGCCAGAAATCAGCCAAGGTCGGCTTGAGGCTTTGCTGAATTTCCAGACCATGATCAGTGATTTGACCGGGCTTGAGATCGCAAATGCATCGTTGCTGGACGAGGCGACAGCCTGTGCCGAAGCGATGACCATGGCCCTGCGGTCTGCGAAGTCGAAGGCCAAGGCTTTCTTTGTCGACCGCGATTGTCATCCGCAAAATATTGCCGTGATCGAGACCCGCGCGGCACCCTTGGGGATCGAGGTAATTATCGGTGATCCTGACAAGATGGATGCCAGCGCTGTTTTCGGCGCAGTGTTTCAGTACCCCGGCACCTATGGGCATGTCCGGGATTTCACCTCGCATATCGCAGCGCTGCATGAAGCAGGCGCATTGGGTATTGTAACGGCTGATCCGATGGCGCTGACCTTGCTAAAGGAACCCGGAGCCATGGGCGCAGACATCGCTGTGGGATCAACCCAGCGGTTCGGTGTACCCGAAGGATACGGTGGCCCGCATGCCGCTTATATGGCGTGCAAAGATGCATACAAACGCGCGATGCCGGGACGGATTGTGGGGGTGTCGATTGATTCCCATGGCAACCGTGCCTACCGCTTGTCCTTACAAACCCGCGAGCAGCACATCCGGCGCGAAAAGGCGACCTCGAACGTCTGTACTGCGCAGGCTTTGCTGGCCGTTATGGCATCGATGTATGCGGTGTTCCACGGGCCCGAGGGCCTGAAGGCCATCGCGCAGCGCATCCACCGGAAAACCGTACGATTGGCGAATGGACTGGAGGAAGCCGGGTTTAAGGTCGATCCGCAGTCGTTCTTTGATACGATCACAGTCGATGTTGGACCGTTGCAAGCGGCCGTGATGAAATCAGCCGTGGACGAAGGTATCAACCTGCGCCGCGTTGGTGAAACCCGCGTTGGCATTACGCTGGACGAGCGTAGCGTGTCTGCGACGACCGAAGCAGTCTGGCGTGCCTTTGGTATCCTGCGCGCGGACGAAAAATTCGAAGCGCAGTACCGTTTCCCTGATCAGATGATGCGCGAAACCCAATACTTGACACATCCGATTTTCCACATGAACCGCGCCGAGACCGAGATGATGCGCTATATGCGTCGTCTCGCAGACCGCGATCTGGCATTGGACCGCGCGATGATCCCGCTGGGGTCGTGCACGATGAAGTTGAACTCGGCCGCAGAAATGATGCCTGTCAGCTGGCGCGAGTTCTCGATGATCCACCCGTTTGTGCCGCAAGATCAGGCGCTTGGGTACAAGTACATGATCGACGATCTGTCGGCCAAGTTGTGCGATATCACTGGCTATGACGCGATTTCCATGCAGCCCAATTCGGGCGCGCAGGGGGAATACGCGGGACTGCTAGCGATTTCCGCGTATCACCGCGCAAATGGCCAAGGGCATCGCAATATCTGTCTGATCCCGATGTCCGCGCATGGAACCAACCCTGCCAGTGCCAATATGGTTGGCTGGAAAGTTGTCGTGATTAAATCCGCTGCCAACGGCGATATTGATCTAGAGGATTTCCGCGAAAAGGCTGAAAAGCACAGCGAAAATCTGGCCGGTTGCATGATCACCTATCCTTCGACCCACGGCGTGTTCGAAGAAACGGTCACCGACGTTACCCGCATCACCCATGATCATGGCGGTCAGGTCTATATCGACGGGGCCAACATGAACGCGATGGTGGGGCTTGCCCGGCCCGGCGATGTGGGCGGCGATGTCAGCCACCTGAACCTACACAAAACGTTCTGCATTCCGCATGGCGGCGGTGGCCCCGGCATGGGGCCGATTGGCGTCAAATCACACCTGATCCCGCATGTGCCCGGTCATCCGAATGGGGGCGACGGCGCGGTTTCGGCGGCACCTTACGGGTCGCCATCCTTGCTGCCGATTTCATGGTCTTACTGTCTGATGATGGGTGGTGACGGGCTGACGCAGGCGACGCGGGTTGCGATCCTGAACGCAAACTACATCGCAAAGCGGCTCGAAGGGGCCTATGACGTTCTGTACAAGGGTCCGACGGGTCGGGTCGCGCATGAATGTATCTTTGATGTGCGCCCGTTCGAGGAAAGCGCGGGTGTGACGGTGGACGATGTCGCCAAGCGCCTGATTGACGCGGGTTTCCACGCCCCAACGATGAGCTTTCCCGTCGCGGGTACGCTGATGGTTGAGCCGACTGAGTCCGAGACCAAAGCCGAGCTGGACCGTTTCTGCGATGCGATGTTGGCGATCCGCGATGAGATCCGTGCAATTGAAAACGGCGATATGCCGCGCGAGAATAACGCGCTTAAGAATGCGCCGCACACGGTCGAGGATCTGGTCGGCGAATGGGACCGGCCCTACACCCGCGAACAGGGGTGTTTCCCCCCCGGTGCATTCCGCGTCGATAAATATTGGCCGCCGGTTAACCGTGTGGACAATGTGCATGGCGACCGTAACCTGATCTGCACCTGCCCCCCGATGTCCGACTATGCCGAAGCGGCAGAATAAATCCGGCCCTGCGCGTGGTTAAACCTATGCGCAGGTCCCCTCCTATTCGTTCAGAAACGCAAATACCTTTTTCAGACGGTTCCACGTTGCCTTGTCCGGGGCGACCAACAGATATCCTTTGCGTAGCCCCGCATTGTACGGGCCACCGGATAGCATCTCTACGTGAGCACCCGCTTGGGCACTGATTAGCGCCCCGGCGGCGTGGTCCCAAGGATACAAGGTACTGCTTAGCATGAAATCAGCGTGCCCTTGGGCGATCATGCGATATTCATGCGCCGAACAGCGCAGCGAATTGACCCGTGCAAATCCGGGCATTGTCGCGGCGACTTTTGCCCTCAATGCAATGGGAAAGTTACTGAGCGCGATGTAACCGGTCAGGTTCTCAACCTGATTGCCCATGCTGGCACGCAAGGTGCGGGGGGCACCGATCGGGCGTTCAAGCCGTGCCGCGCCGCTGTCGTCTGCAATGACCCAATCATCGTGAACGGGGTCATAGATCACGCCAAACGCAGGTTTGCCAAATCGCGTGACGGCTAGGATTATGCCAAAGGTGGCCAACCCATGCGCAAAGTTCGCCGTGCCATCCACCGGATCAAGGATGAAGGCAAGTGGCGCATCCACGATCTTGTCCAGCAGGCTGGGATCCTTGGCTACAGCTTCTTCTCCGACAATCAGCGCGTCGGGGAACGCGATTACTAGGGCGCGTGTGATCATCGCTTCGGCAGCTAGATCGGCAGCTGTCACCAAATCATGGGGACCCGATTTGGTACTAATGTCGGCAGGGGCCAGATCCCGAAACCTTGGCAAAATTTCGGCTCGGGCGGCGCGGCGAAGGATGTTGACGACATGGATCTGTTGCGCACTGCTAAGGACAGGGGGCAAAGTAGCGGGTAGATTTTCGTTCATATCAACTCCCTTCAAAGGCTCGAAAATAGCCATTACTCGCGCGCGCGCAGCACCTGTGCCGGGCGGGCATTCAACGCTTTTACGGCGAACCCAAGCGACGCAAGAACAGACGCTAATGCGCCGCCCATGATGATCAGGATGGCCGATGGCCAAACGACGCTAAAGTCAGTTTCCATCACAAAGCGGCTCACCGCCCACCCCCCCAAGATACCGGCAAGCAGGGCCACAGCCCCAGCAAACAGCCCCAAAAGTGCGGCACGCAGCAAAAAACTGGTTGCGATGGCGCGCCGGGAGGCCCCCAGCGTTTTCAGCAATGCAGCCTCGTAGCGACGCGCATCGGCACCGGCAGCCGCCGCACCGATCAAGACCAGAAAACCCGTCAGCAGGGTCGCCGCTGCGCCATAAGATGTGGCGGCTGCCAGCCCCGCCAAAACTGCGGCCACGCGATCAATGGCATCGCGAACCCGAATGGCCGTGATGTTGGGGTAGGCTGTCGCGATGTCACGCAAGATCGCGGCCTCGGCCTCGGGTTCGGCATAGACGGTCGAGATAAAGGTATGCGGCGCGCCCTCGAGTGCGGAGGGGTTCATCGTCAGGATGAAACCTATTCCCGCGGTAGAAAAATCCACCTCCTGAAAGCTGGCGATTGTACCGGTCACGTCACGCCCCAGCACGTTGATGGTCAGAGTGTCGCCAAGGCTTAGACCGATTTCATCGGCCTCTTCGGCGGCAAAACTGATCAACGGGGGCCCAGTGTAATCCGGGGTCCACCATTTACCCGCAGTGATGTTTGCATCCTTTCCCGGTTCGGCAGCATAGGTCACACCTCGATCACCGCGCACAACCCAATGATTGCCGGCCACGTCTTTGGCCGGGCGTCCGTTGATCTGCGTCACCACGCCGCGCAGCATCGGTGCGCTGTCGATGCGGCTGACAGCGGGGTCTTCGGTCAGCCGTTTGGTGTATCCATCAATCTGGTCTTTCTGGATGTCGACAAAGAAATAGGACGGCGCAATTTCTGGCAGATTGCCTGAAATGGCTTGGCGCAGATTGCCATCAATCTGTCCGACCGCCGCCAGGACCGACAAGCCAAGGCCCAGTGACAACACCACGGCGCTGGCCCCTTCACCAGTGCCGCCAATGGCTGTCAGCGCCCAGCGAATACGCGGATACCCGCGTGCGTATTGGGCCGCATGTTGCGCCAGAAATCGCACAATTGCAGCGGCCAATGTCAGGATCAACAGCGCCCCAGCTATCCCGCCTAGCGTCCAAAGTGTCAGCGTCCAACTGCCATTGAACCAGCCCGCTAGGGCAATCAGCAACGCTACGGTCAGCGCGATAATAGCGATATAGCGCGGCGCGGGAAAACGGGCGGCCCCGTCCCAAGCATCGCGGAAAAGCGTCGCGGCGCGAATGTTTTCACTGCGCGCAAGCGGCCAAAGGGTAAAGGCAAAGGCCGTCAACAGACCGTAGATTCCCGCCTCGATTAGCGGCTCTGGATAGATCGAAAAGGCTGCTGGAATAGGCAGACGGGCTGAGATCAGCGGGGCAAAAACCAGCGGCGCGATGGCCCCAAGGGTCACGCCAATGATGACCCCAAGCAAGGACAGCAGGCCGATCTGGATGAAATACGTCTGAAAGATGGTGGCACGGTCTGCCCCAAGGGCGCGCAGGATTGCGATCACCTCGGTCTTGCCGTTCAGATAGGACCGCACGGCTGCTGACACGCCAACGCCGCCCACGGCAAGGCCGGACAAACCAACCAGCACCAAAAACGCGGTCAGACGTTCAACAAAGCGCGATACACCGGGGGCACCGTTGCGGGCATCAGTCCAGCGCATACCGCTGTTTTCAAACCGCGATTGCGCCGCGTCTTTAAGTTGGTCGAGATCGGTCTCAGCCGGCAAAAGCATCCGGTACTTCGAATTATACAAGGTGCCGGGGGTCAGCAGGCCCGACCCCTCAAGGCTGTCCGTGCGTAGCAGCGTGCGGGGGCCAAGGGCAAAACCGCTGGCGGCACTGTCTGGTTCGCGTTGGATCAGGGCGGTCAGACGAAATTCCTTGGTGCCAAGTTTGAATGCGTCGCCGGGGGAAAGGCCCAGCCGGTCCGATAACGCGCGTTCCATCACCGCTCCAGACAAGCCATCGGTTTCAGCAAGAGCTTGTTCCAGCGGCATATCAGGCTCCAGCACCATCGTGCCGACGAGGGGGTAAAGGTCATCCACCCCTTTTATCTGCGTCAGTGCGCGGTCTGCGGCGGTGCCATCACCAACAACAGCCATAGATCTAAATTCAACCACCTCCGACACATCCGTGGCTTGGGCATCGATCCAATTGCGTTCTTCGGCTGTGGCAAACCGATAGGTGAAATCAAGCTCTGACGTGCCGCCCAGTAACGCGGCACCCTCACGCTGCAGGCCTCCTTCGATTGCTGATCGCACCGATCCCACGGCAGCAATCGCCGCCACGCCAAGGGCAAGGCAGGCCAGAAACAGACGAAATCCCCGCAGCCCCCCGCGCATTTCACGGCGGGCAAAGCGCGACGCAAGTGAAAGGCTCATACGACGCGCCCGTCTGTCAGGGCCACAATCCGGTCACAGCGCGCGGCCAGTTCGTCAGCGTGCGTGACAAGCACAAGGGTCGCCCCGTGCTGTTCACGCAGATCAAACAGCAGGTCCATGATCGCGGCACCGTTTGTGCTGTCCAGATTTCCGGTTGGTTCGTCCGCCAGCAAGATCGCGGGACGCGGAGCAGAGGCGCGGGCCAGTGCAACCCGCTGCTGTTCACCGCCTGACATCTGTGCGGGATAGTGGTTCAACCGGTGACCCAACCCAACGGAGATCAACTCCGCCTCGGCCCGTTCAAATGCGTCGGCGACGCCGTTCAGTTCTAAAGGGGTGGCCACATTTTCGAGCGCGGTCATGGTAGGGATCAAGTGAAAGGACTGAAAAACGATGCCCATACGCCCGCGCCGGAACTTGGCAAGGCCGTCCTCGCTCATCGCGGTCAGGTCTTCTCCCAAGGCGTGCACAGTGCCGCCTGTGGCTTTCTCAAGCCCGCCCATGACCATCAGCAGCGATGACTTGCCTGAACCGGACGGACCAGTAAGGGCGACCGTTTCGCCTTGTTTAACATCCAAGGTGATCCCATGTAGGATATCGACTTGCCCGGCATTGCCATTCAGTTTCAGGGACGCATCTTGAAGTTGGAACACCGGGTTGGTCATTGGGCTGCCTTTTTGTTGGTAGTTCCTGTTGGATATGGAGGTTTCACAATGATGCACAAGGTTTTAACTGGCATTGTTCTGGCTTTTGCAGGCCCCGTAGCCGCAGAGCCTGTTGTAATAGCAGCACTGGGTGACAGTCTGACGCAGGGGTACGGTCTGCCGGCAGAGGACGGATTGGTGCCGCAACTGCAATCTTGGCTGGATCAAAACGGTGCTGATGTGCAGTTGGTGAATGCCGGGGTGTCTGGCGATACGACTGCTGGCGGGCTAAGCCGCGTAGGTTGGACACTGACGCCGGATGTCGACGGGATGATCGTAGCGCTTGGCGGCAATGACCTGCTGCGCGGGCTGGACCCAGCCGTTAGTCGCGCCAACATCGACGGAATTTTGAATGCCGCACAAACGGCTGATGTCGAAGTGCTGCTTATCGGGATGACAGCGCCGGGCAATTACGGGCCTGAGTATAAATCCTCGTTCGACGCACTTTATCCAGAATTGGCCAAGCAATACGAAGCGGAGTTTCTATCGAATTTTTTCGCTGGATTGGCTGTGAATGGCACGTTGCCTGATCTTTCCCAAGTGCAGGCTTTTTTCCAACCCGACGGCGTGCATCCGAACAAGGAAGGCGTGGCCAAAATTGTAACTGCGATGGGGCCAAAGGTTTTGGACCTGATCGAAGACATAAAAAGACAATAAAAAACGGGCACCTGAATGCCCGCATTTGTCTTGAAATAAGTCCGCCAGATTCAGGCGAGTGCGATGTTGCCCGCACTTTCGCGGCCGTCACGACCAGCTTCAATGTCAAAAGTCACCTTTTGGTTGTCTGCTAGGCCTGTCAGGCCCGCGCGCTCAACCGCTGAAATGTGAACGAAAATGTCCTTGCCGCCGCCATCAGGCGCGATAAAGCCATAACCTTTTGTAGTGTTGAACCATTTTACGGTGCCAGTTGCCATGGTCCGTTTCTCCTGTCTTTGGGCTGCCCGCATTATGCGGCAGCGTGGCTCGGTCAGAACTTGATAGGACCGTGGCCAAGGCCAAAGAGGTCGAAATTCTTTCGCGCCGCAGTTGAAATATTGGCAGTAGTCTTTCCAAAATCAAGAGTTTTTACAGCCAAACGCATGATCGGCGGGTGGTCGCGTATGAAATTTCACGACTTTGAAATAATTTTACCAGTTGATAAAAAAATCATTCCGTTGCACCGTTCATTAACAGCAGGTGACAGCAGAGGTTTTATCAATGTCGCAGAAAATATTTGAGCCGGGTATCTCGGCAGGGCGGCTCGAGGCTTCGGCCTATGCTGACCAGTTTTCCGATCTTCACCCCCCCCTTGACCCGCACGAGGCTTTGGTCGCTGCGGATCGGTGTTATTTTTGCCATGATGCGCCTTGCATTACAGCCTGTCCGACTGACATCGATATCCCCTTGTTTATCCGGCAGATCGCAACGGGCACGCCAGACGCTGCTGCGAAAACGATCTTAAGCCAAAACATCTTGGGCGGTATGTGCGCCCGTGTGTGTCCGACCGAGCAGTTGTGTGAACAGGCCTGCGTCCGCGAAGCAGCTGAAGGTAAGCCGGTCAAAATAGGAGAGCTTCAGCGGTTCGCCACAGATCATTTGCAGCAGCAAGGTAAACACCCGTTTGAGCGCGCAGCGCCAACGGGCAAGCGTGTTGCAGTTGTCGGTGCCGGCCCCGCTGGACTGTCTTGCGCGCACCGTTTGGCGATGATGGGGCACGATGTCGTTGTACATGACGCGCGTCCCAAACCGGGTGGACTGAACGAATACGGGATCGCGACCTATAAAACGCCCAACGGTTTCGCACTGGCCGAGGTCGAATGGCTGATGCAAATTGGTGGGATCACGATGCAGACAGGATCCGCCTTGGGGACCGATGTTACCCTTGAGAGGTTGCAAGCGGACTATGATGCCGTCTTCCTTGGCATGGGTCTGGGCGGTGTGAACGCCTTGGGTGCCCCAGGCGAGGATAAGGCCGGCGTCTTGGATGCGGTCGATTTTATCGCCGACTTGCGTCAAGCCGGTGATATGGCACAGGTGCCAATCGGTCGTGATGTTGTTGTGATCGGTGGCGGTATGACCGCAATTGATGCGGCCGTTCAGGCCAAGCTGTTGGGCGCGTTGAATGTCACACTGGTTTATCGTCGCGGTCGTGACCGGATGAATGCAAGTGTGTTTGAGCAAGATCTGGCGGCCTCAAAGGGTGTGCGGATCGTGAACCATGCGGTGCCTGTTGCGGTACATGGCAATGGTGCGGTGCGCGAGATCGAATTTGAGTATGTTGACGCAGACATGCAAGGCACCGGCCAAATGCTGCGCCTTGCTGCGGATCAGGTGTTCAAGGCAATCGGCCAGACGCTAAAGGGCGACGCACTGCCAGCACTTGAGGGACGCAAGATCAAGGTCGACGGCACAGGACGCACCAGTTTGAATGGCGTTTGGGCCGGGGGCGATTGTGCCAGCGGCGGCGACGATCTGACCGTGACTGCCGTTGCCGAAGGGCGCGATGCGGCAATGGATATTCACATGACATTGGTGGGCTAAACCACCCGACGGGAGAACGCAGATGGCGGATCTAAGAAGCGAATTCGTGGGTATCAAAAGCCCAAACCCTTTCTGGCTGGCCTCTGCGCCGCCAACCGACAAAGAATACAATGTCCGCCGCGCATTCGAGGCGGGCTGGGGCGGTGTGGTCTGGAAAACGCTGGGCATTGACCCGCCGGTGGTTAACGTGAATGGCCCACGCTACGGCGCGATCTATGGGGCCGATCGTCGGCTGTTGGGATTGAACAACATCGAATTGATCACCGACCGCCCCTTGGCGGTAAATCTGCAAGAGATCAAGTCGGTCAAGCGTGACTATCCGGATCGCGCGATGGTGGTATCGCTTATGGTGCCATGCGAAGAGGAGCCTTGGAAATTCATTCTGCCCTTGGTCGAAGAAACCGGCGCCGACGGGGTCGAATTGAACTTTGGCTGCCCGCACGGAATGTCCGAACGCGGAATGGGAGCCGCCGTGGGGCAGGTGCCAGAATACATCGAAATGGTCACGCGTTGGGTCAAGGCGAGCACGCGCATGCCTGTGATCGTCAAGCTGACGCCGAACATTGCTGACATTCGCAAACCCGCCGAGGCTGCACAGCGCGGTGGTGCCGATGCGGTCAGTCTTATCAATACCATCAACTCGATCACGTCTGTAGATTTGGACCTGTTCGCGCCGGAGCCCACGATCGACGGCAAAGGTGCGCATGGGGGTTATTGCGGACCGGCAGTCAAGCCGATTGCGTTGAATATGGTGGCCGAAATCGCCCGCGATGCAGGCTTGGCCAAACTGCCGATCAGCGGGATTGGTGGCGTGACTACGTGGCGTGATGCCGCTGAATTCATGGCGCTTGGGGCTGGAAACGTGCAAGTTTGTACTGCAGCCATGACCTATGGGTTCAAAATCGTTGAGGAAATGATCAGCGGCTTGTCAGAATACATGGACAAAAAAGGCATGACATCGGTCGATCAGTTGGTCCGCAAGGCGGTCCCAAATGTGACCGATTGGAACCAGCTGAACCTGAATTACGTCGCCAAGGCCAAGATCAACGAAGATCTGTGCATTTCCTGTGGGCGCTGCTTTGCCGCGTGCGAGGACACGTCCCACCAAGCGATCGCAATGAGCGAGGATCGTACGTTTTCAGTGATCGACGAGGAATGCGTTGCCTGTAACCTTTGTGTCAACGTGTGCCCCGTCGAGGATTGCATCACAATGGAGGCGATGACCCCCGGAACGACTGATCCGCGCACCGGGAAGGTTGTCGAACCCAGCTATGCCAACTGGACAACGCACCCCAATAATCCGGCTGCAACCGCAGCAGAATAATCGCCCCCTTATGCCCCACTGTTCCTGAACTTCAGCAGAATATCTGCGGTCGGGATGGGCAGTGGGCCTTCAGCCTTGGGGAGCGTGTTTCGCGTCGGGTCCGATCCGCGGTCTTTGTTATCTCCGCTGTTAATCGTATCTGACCAAGCTGTTTTTCCGGCCTGTGACAAAGGCTGGCGTGCGGTGTCGTCCACTTGATTGGCTTTAACCGTTTCGGCTTTTGCAGCTATCACAGACTGGGCCGATGCGCTTGAGAGCCGTGCGTCAGCCGTCTTTGATATCATACGCGGATCACCCGACGATCCACCTCCGGCCCCCTTGTCCGATGAAGTTCCGCTATTCCCATTTGATGATGATGCCGAAACGGGCGCGATGCTTGCCGTAGGGTTTGCCGCGCTTACAGCTGTTTGGGCAGGGGTTGCGTGGTACTGTGGGGGCAGCAAGGTGCTGACTGTTGAAATAGAAGTCATTTAGGTTCTCCGATAAAACAAAGTTGAAGCAGCCCGCCACCACGCAGTAACTAGCTGTCAGCTTGTCTTAATCGGACGTCAATTTCATCTGTATTTTGGGAAGTCGGTTAATCAATTCTTGACAGATAGCAGCGTGCCGAACATCGCCCGCAGATGTTGGGACGCGGCATCATGCGGATCGGCATTCTTGCCGAGCAGGACCGTTACTTGTGTCTCGAAATCCGCGTAATGCTGAGTCGTTGCCCAGATAGAAAAGATCAAATGCTTTGGATCAACAGTCGCAATCTTGCCCGCTTTGCACCACCCTGCGATGATCGCGCATTTTTCATCGAACAAGGGTTTCAGATCACTTTCCAGATGCGGCCCCATGCGGGGAGCACCTTGCAAAATCTCGCCGGCAAACAAGCGGCTTTCACGGGGCAGATCGCGCGCCATATCAAGCTTGCGTTGGATGTAATCCAAAATTTCAGTCTTGGGATCACCGTCGGGGTCAAGCTCTACCAGCGGGTCCAGCCACGTCTCCATCAACTGGCTTAGCAGGGTCAGGTGGATGTCTTCTTTGCCCTGAAAATAATAGAGGATATTGGGTTTGCTTAATCCTGCCTCTGTTGCAATTTGATCAAGCGTTGCCCCCCGATATCCATGTTGGGAAAAGACATCCAACGCAGCATCAAGGATGACACGGCGGTTGCGCTTTTGGATGCGGCTTGCTTTTTTCTGGACACCGTCGGGCAAGGTGGATCTCTTTCTAAATGTGTGCCTGAAAAATCAGCATGCGGGGGCGTATACCTGGATTCTTTTGAAAGCATTTCTTGACAGATACAAGACTAGTCGCAATCGTGGATTTACCAAATGGTAAAATTTTTGCATGCTAAAAAATGCCGAACAGAAAAGAGGAGCCCCCTATGGCCGCGCCCGGTGAAAACCTGAAGATCAACCCTGATCGCTTGTGGGACAGTCTGATGGAGATGGCCCAAATCGGCCCTGGTGTGGCAGGCGGCAATAACCGTCAGACCCTGACCGACGAGGATGCCGAAGGCCGGGCCTTGTTCCAAAAATGGTGCGAGGAGGCGGGCTGCACCATGGGGCTTGACCAGATGGGCAATATGTTTGCGCAGCGCGATGGAACAGATCCGGATGCATTGCCGGTCTATGTCGGGTCACATCTGGATACGCAGCCGACGGGGGGCAAATATGATGGTGTGCTTGGCGTGCTTGGTGGATTGGAAATTCTGCGCACCATGAATGATCTTGGGATCAAGACAAAGCATCCCGTCGTGGTGACAAACTGGACCAACGAAGAGGGCACGCGCTATGCGCCTGCGATGCTGTCATCGGGGGTCTTTGCCGGCATCCACACCCAAGACTGGGCCTATGCCAAAACCGACGCAAAAGGCCTGACCTTTGGGGATGAATTGAAGCGGATCGGTTGGCGCGGCGACGAAGAAGTCGGTACGCGCAAAATGCACGCATTTTTTGAGCTGCACATCGAGCAAGGGCCGATCCTTGAAGCCGAGGGCAAAGATATTGGCGTGGTCACGCATGGACAGGGGCTGTCTTGGACACAAGTCACAGTAACTGGCAAAGATGCGCACACCGGATCGACCCCAATGCCTTTGCGCAAGAATGCGGGGCTAGGGATGGCTCGCATTTTGAACGCAGTGGATGAAATTGCATGGGCACATGCGCCCCACGCCGTGGGTGCCGCGGGCCATATCGATGTATATCCGAATTCCCGCAACGTTATCCCGGGTAAGGTTGTGTTCACAGTCGATCTCAGATCACCAAACTTGTCGGTGATTGAAGAGATGGAAGCCCAACTGAGGACCAAAGGCCAGAAGATTGCAGATGATATGGGGCTGGAAGTTGCGTTTGAAAAAGTTGGCGGATTTGATCCTGTCGCTTTCGATGAAAGTTGCGTGACCGCGATCCGATCGGCCGCAGAGCGGCTGGGGTATAGCCACATGGACCTAATTTCGGGGGCGGGGCATGACGCATGTTGGATCAATCGGGTAGCGCCAACAGCGATGGTGATGTGCCCCTGCGTTGATGGTTTGAGCCATAATGAGGCAGAAGAGATCACTAAAGATTGGGCAAAAGCGGGGGCAGATGTTTTGCTGCACGCGGTGTTGGAAACTGCGGAGATCGTCGGGTGATGCGGGATCGTTTTCTTGCAATGGAAACGGGCCAGAGTTTTCGAAGGTCCAGTGGGAAACCGTGTGATGCTTGAGCGGGATCTTTCCATCGAAGAGCGTATCACGGCTATGATCGAGACTGAGCTGAAGGAGGCGCTGGAAAGTCATGATCGGGTATTGCGGCGCACGGCGGAAGCGTTTCGAGAAACACTACGGACACCTCGCGAGATCAAGGTGATTTTCAGCGGTGGTATTACACAGACTTGTTGGTCAGTCTCTCGGGGCGATGGAACCTATCGTGTCGTTTATATGCCCCGAGCCGGATATTTCTCGCTTTGTGTCGAGAGTGATTTTGGGCCGTTGGACATTGGCGTGCATGGTCCGGCATTGGGGTGCTTTGGGTCGGTTTGATGTGTCGCCGAGGTGTGCATCGGGGCCGGCCCCTACACCCGGGGATTTTGAACCATTTAGAATAAGATATGGGACGGGAGTTTTGAGATGACTAAAGTAATCAAGGGCGGCACGGTCTGCACGGCGGATCGCACATGGAAAGCGGATGTGCTGATTGAGGGCGAGACCATCAAGCGTATCGGCGAAGACCTTGTCGGAGACGAATATATCGACGCCGAGGGTGCCTATGTCATTCCGGGCGGCATTGACCCCCACACACATCTAGAGATGCCCTTTATGGGGACGACGGCCGCCGAGACATTTGAGAGCGGGACGTGGGCCGCAGCCGTGGGGGGGACGACGATGATCGTCGACTTTTGTCTGCCCGGAGCGGATGGGTCGATCAAGAACGCGATCAACGAGTGGCACCGCAAATCAGCACCGCAGATTTGTTCTGACGTTGGGTATCACATGGCGATTACCGGTTGGAACGAAAATGTTTTCAACGAGATGAAAGATGCCGTTGATATGGGGGTCAATTCGTTCAAGCATTTCATGGCCTACAAGGGTGCATTGATGATTGAGGATGACGAGATGTTTGCGTCATTCAAGCGCTGTGCCGAGTTGGGTGCGTTGCCCATGGTGCATGCTGAAAACGGTGATCTGGTTGCTGAACTGCAGCAAAAGTACTTTGATCAGGGGATCACCGGGCCTGAGGGTCATGCCTATTCCCGACCACCCGAACTGGAGGGAGAAGCGGCAAACCGGGCGATTACCATCGCGGACACTGCCGGTGTTCCACTTTATATCGTGCATGTGTCGTGCGAACAGACCCACGAGGCGATCCGGCGCGCGCGGCAAAAGGGAATGCGGGTATATGGTGAGCCGCTGATACAGTTTTTGACGCTGGATGAGTCCGAGTATTTCAACAAGGATTGGGACCATGCTGCGCGGCGGGTGATGTCGCCCCCTTTCCGGTCAAAGGACCATCAGGACAGCCTGTGGGCCGGTTTGCAATCAGGATCCCTGCAAGTTGTGGCCACGGATCACGCGGCATTCTCCACTGCGCAAAAACGCGCCGGCAAGGATGATTTCCGGATCATTCCCAACGGGTCAAACGGCCTTGAGGAACGCCTAGCAGTCCTGTGGACAGAAGGTGTTGAGACAGGTCGTTTGACACCGAACGAATTCGTTGCCGCGACCTCGACCAATGTGGCGAAGATCCTGAACATCTATCCGCGCAAGGGCGCAATTGTTGAGGGGGCCGATGCAGATATCGTGGTTTGGGATCCCAAGATCAGCAAAACAATTTCGCCTGCAAACCATCATTCTGTGTTGGACTATAACGTATTCGAGGGTTTCAAGGTCACTGCGCAAAGTCGCTATACCCTGAGCCGTGGCGAGGTGATTTGGGCATGGGGGCAAAATTCGCAACCGAACCCTGGGCGTGGCCGTTTTGTGCCGCGACCTGCATTTCCTTCCGCAAACGTTGCACTTAGCAAGTGGAAAGAGCTTACTGCGCCCAAGATGATAAAACGCGATCCGTTGAATATTCCTGCGGGTATTTGAGCGGTAAACGCCCGCGAACGGTGCGGCAGGCTTTCTGCTGCATTTATAAAAAGAAGAAAGAGGCCAGCCTTAATGCGAGCAAACTACACAACCGGTAAGGGGCGGATCTTATGACATCTGCCCCTGTGATTTCGGCCAAGACGTTATCCCTGACATTTGAAACCAACGACGGTCCTGTGCATGCGCTTAAGGATGTATCGCTGGATATCGAAAAGGGAGATTTTGTTAGTTTTATCGGGCCATCGGGTTGTGGGAAAACGACGTTTTTGCGGTGCATGGCAGATTTGGAGAAACCTACAGGCGGGTCTATAACTGTAAACGGCGTCAGCGCTGCTGATGCGCGGATGGCGCGTGCCTATGGCTATGTGTTCCAGGCGGCGGGGCTTTATCCGTGGCGCACGATCGGCGGTAATATCCGATTGCCGCTTGAGATTATGGGCTATTCAAAAGCGGATCAGGCTGCGCGTGTTGCGCGGGTGCTGGAACTGGTGGAGTTGTCGGGTTTTGAAAAGAAATTTCCCTGGCAGCTGTCCGGTGGCATGCAGCAAAGAGCAAGCATCGCGCGCGCATTGGCGTTTGATGCAGATATTCTGTTGATGGACGAACCCTTTGGCGCGCTGGATGAAATCGTGCGAGACCATCTGAACGAGCAGCTTTTGCGGCTTTGGGCGCGGACCGAAAAGACAATTGCATTCGTAACGCATTCCATCCCTGAAGCAGTGTATCTGAGCACAAAGATTGTTGTGATGAGCCCGAGGCCTGGCCGGATAACCGACGTGATTGAGAGCCCTTTGCCCAAAGAGCGGCCTTTGGAAATCCGCGAAACGCCGGAGTTTCTGGAGATCGCGCATCGGGTACGCGAAGGATTGCGGGCGGGGCATGCCGATGACTGAGCGCGGGTTCGTGGCAAGCTGGCCCTTCGGGGTGGATACTTTTGAGCCAGAGAAGCGGGGGGGCAGCCTGTGAGGCAGAGCGTTTTCCCTGTTCTGACCATTGTCGGATTGCTTTTGGTGTTCTGGTACGCGGCGGCCGTTTGGCTGAATGCGGATTGGACCTATGACAAGGCGACGCGTTCAGGTGAGGTGATTACGACCACATCCCTGATCAAGGATACTTGGGCACAGAAAAAGCCAAAGCTGCCGGCACCCCATCAGGTTGCCGCCGAGATTTGGAGCACGACGGTTGAAAAGAATATCACGTCAAAGCGGTCACTGATCTATCATTCGTGGATAACGCTAAGCGCGACCTTGCTGGGTTTCGGGATGGGCACCGTGCTGGGGACACTGTTGGCTGTCGGCATCGTGTTTAACCGAACGATGGATATGTCAGTGATGCCGTGGGTGATCGCGAGCCAGACAATCCCTATTCTGGCGATTGCGCCGATGATCATTGTCGTTCTGAATGCTGTTGGAATTTCGGGGCTGCTGCCCAAGGCGATGATCAGCATGTATCTATCATTTTTCCCTGTTGTCGTCGGGATGGTCAAAGGGCTGCGCAGCCCTGATCAGATGCAGTTGGATCAGATGCGCACTTGGTTTGCCAGCCCGAGCCAGACATTCTGGCGGCTGCGGTTGCCTGCGTCGATGCCGTATTTCTTTACCTCGCTCAAGATTGCCATGGCCGCGTCCTTGGTGGGCGCAATCGTGGGGGAGCTTCCGACCGGTGCTGTTGCCGGCTTGGGGGCACGTCTTTTGGCGGGTAGCTATTATGGGCAGACAATCCAGATATGGAGTGCGCTGATCATGGCCGCGGCTTTGGCTGCGTTGTTGGTGGGGATCATCGGGATGATCCAGCGGGCGACACTAAGACGGATGGGAATGGCTCAATGATCTGGTTGATCTTTGCCGCAGTCGCGTGGGCGTTCGGGTTCTGGGTTAATGTGCGGCTCGCGCGTATGCGTCCGTCACGCGCTGCCGCCTTTGCCGCGCCGCTGGTTTTTGGTGCCACTTTGATTGCCGTATGGGAAGGCGTCGTGCGCGGTTTTGAGATTTCGCAGGTTCTTTTGCCAGCGCCCTCTGTTATCGCCGTGCGGTTCGCGACCTCGCTGGATATTCTGTGGGTCGACTTTGTTCAGACGGTTCTAAAAGGAGCGTTGTCCGGCTATTTCATTGGATGTGGTGCTGCGTTTCTTATTGCAGTGGCGATCGACCGGTTTCCTTTCTTGCAACGTGGTTTATTGCCCGTCGGGAATTTCGTGGCAGCGCTGCCTGTCATCGGGATGGCGCCAATCTTGGTGATGTGGTTCGGGTTCGACTGGCAGTCAAAAGCGGCCGTCGTGGTTGTCATGGTGTTTTTTCCAATGCTGGTGAATACGGTGCAAGGATTGCAGGCAACAGACAGCATGCAGCGCGATCTGATGCGGACCTATGGCGCGAATTACTGGGCAACGCTATTCAAGCTGCGCTTGCCTGCGGCCATGCCTTTCGTGTTCAATGGGCTCAAAATCGGCACGACGTTGGCGTTGATTGGCGCGATTGTTGCTGAATTTTTCGGCTCTCCTGTCAGGGGGATGGGGTTTCGCATCTCGACCTCGGTGGGACAGCTTGCGCTTGATCTGGTCTGGGCCGAGATTGTCGTGGCGGCCATTGCAGGTTCGGCGTTTTATGGTGCCATGTCATTAATCGAAAGGGCCGTGACGTTCTGGCACCCAAGTCAACGAAGCTAGCTATAATTAAACCAACCAAGAGGGAGTTAATAAAAATGAAAACACTAACAAACTACATTGCCGGGGCTGCTGTTGGCCTGATGGGCACAATGGCCCATGCGGCAGATGATGTGACATTACAGCTTAAGTGGGTCACACAAGCCCAATTCGCAGGCTATTATGTTGCGCTGGATAAAGGGTTCTACAGTGATGAAGACTTGAACGTCACCATCAAACCCGGCGGCCCCGATATCGCACCGACGCAGGTTCTGGCCGGTGGCGGTGCTGATGTGACGGTTGATTGGATGCCTGCGGCTCTTGCTGCGCGCGAAAAAGGTCTGCCCATGGTGAACATCGCCCAGCCTTTCAAATCCTCCGGTATGATGCTGACCTGTCGCAAGGATGCGGGCATCGAAACGACAGACGACTTTGAAGGGCAGACCCTTGGCGTTTGGTTCTTTGGCAACGAATTCCCGTTCCTAAGCTGGATGAGCAAGCTCGAGCTGCCCACAGATGGGAGCGAGGACGGCGTTACTGTTCTGAAGCAGGGCTTCAACGTAGATCCATTGCTGCAAAAACAAGCGGCTTGTGTATCGACCATGACTTACAACGAATATTGGCAGGTGATTGACGCGGGTCTGACACCCGAAGATCTGACCGTCTTTAAATATGAAGACCAAGGCGTCGCAACGCTGGAAGACGGGCTTTATGTCTTGGAAGACAAGCTGGCCGATCCGGCGTTCGAAGACAAGATGGTGCGCTTTGTGCGGGCGTCGATGAAGGGGTGGAAGTACGCGGAAGCGAACCCTGACGAAGCGGCCGAAATCGTTCTTGAGAATGATTCATCGGGTGCACAAACGGAAGAACACCAAAAGCGTATGATGAGCGAAGTTGCCAAGCTGACTGCCGGAAGCAATGGTGCACTGGACGAAGCTGATTATAAGCGCACGGTCGAATCGCTGTTGTCAGGTGGTTCTGATCCGGTGATCACAAAAGAGCCAACAGGCGCTTGGACGCATGCAATCACGGATAAAGCACTGAACTAACTTCAGTCTTGTGTTCAGAATAGAAAAGGGCCGGTTCAGAATCGGCCCTTTTTAATGATTAAGTCGAATTGTTTCGAATCACAAAACAGTAACTGTCGTCCCGATTGGCACGCGTTCGTATAGGTCTTTTACGTGGGCGTTGATCATCCGGATGCAACCGTTTGAAACCGAACGCCCGATGCTGCTGGGCTGTGTCGTGCCGTGAATGCGGAAATAAGTGTCTTTGCCATTCTGGAAAAGATATAGTGCGCGCGCACCTAGGGGATTTTCAGGGCCGCCCGGCTGAGCTTCTGTATTGCCGACAAACCGCGCATACACATCGGGATCGCGCTCGATCATTTCGTCTGTGGGGCGCCACGTAGGCCATTCTTTCTTAACAGAAATCGTAGCAGTGCCTGTGAATTCCAGGCCGGCTTTGCCAACGCCCACGCCATAACGCATGGCCTGACCCGGTGCCGTCACCAGATAAAGATAGTGGCTGCGCGGTAGGATCAACATTTGGCCGACGCTGTACTGATTTTTGACCGGTACCAATTGTGGTGTCGGATCATAGGCAGCGTTTTGCGCGAAAAGCGATTGGGGGAATGCGAGTGCGGCCAAAGAGCCTGCGATAAAAGAACGGCGGCGCATGTGAAATTCCTGATTAGCTAAGGTTGAGACTATCTTGCTGGTTGATTGGTTTAAAGCAACCCTGCGGGCATAAAAAAACCGGCTGTCCCAAATGGATCAGCCGGTCAAATTTTTGCGTAGGCCGAGGCCTAAATTGGCTTATGCCAGTGCGATGTTCGACGCAGATTCGCGACCGTCACGGCCAGCTTCAATGTCGAATGTCACTTTCTGGTTGTCGGCCAGACCGGTCAGGCCTGCGCGCTCAACGGCAGAAATGTGTACGAATACATCTTTGCTGCCGCCATCGGGAGCGATAAAGCCGAAGCCTTTTGTTGTGTTGAACCATTTTACGGTGCCAGTGGCCATATCCGTAGTCTCCTTTAGTGTTCCATCCGCATCGTGCGATGGCTTGGCGTTGTCGGTCTGGATCGAAGTCTGAACGCCGTATAGGAGACAGTGGGTCGAAAAAGAATAACGTTTGCACAGATCGTATGCCAGAGCCGGGAGATTCGCGCAAGGGGCGCGGTCGCAGCGGATATGGTGTAGCAAAAAATCGCCGGAAACTGCACATTCCCGCCATATTTTAAAGGGAATAAGCTGATGAGCCCCTTGTTTTTCAGGCTACTGCTTTGGCGGTCGATGCCGGGATTTTTTGAAGGTTTGACCACAAAATTGCCCGATAAACTTGCCAAATTGGGGGTTGTTATTTGGTGCAAGGGCGAGAGTCCGGTTAAGAGTGAGTAAGTCAAAATATGAGAATTCTAGCCGTCGATGACGACCCGACCATTCTAGATATGTTGAGCAGTTGCCTGACCGCCCAACACGGGTTTGATCTCGTTTGTGCGGAACATGCGGAAGGTGCGCTTGCGTTGCTAGAAGACAGCGACACAGATTTCGACTGTTTCTTACTGGATATCATGTTGCCGGGCATTGATGGCATTACTTTGTGCGCAGAGTTGCGTAGCCTGATAAAGTATCGGAACACGCCGATACTGATGGTCACGGCAAGCACGACGCATGATTTGATGGAACGTGCATTTCAGGCAGGGGCGACAGACTTTATCTATAAGCCGTTGAACGGGGTCGAATTGGGTGCCCGTATCAACACGGCTGGTCTGCTGAATGACAGCCTGCGCCGCGAACAGGTCGCGCATCATTCACTGGCCGAATTGACCAGACTGATGAAGATTAGACGCGAAGAGAGCTTTGATCTAGGTGTGCCGGATGTTTACGATCTGAACGGTTTTGAAAACCGTCTGCTGCGCTTGCCCGAAGGCTGCTATGCGATGAACCTGATCGCAATCAGGTTGCCGCAAATACGCAATATATTTGATGCCCTAACCCCCGCTGAATTTTGCAGCCAGATGGTTCGCGTCGCCGAAGCGTCGATTGTCGCGCTGCAACGGCACCGCTGCATTCTAGGATATGCAGGAAATGGCGTTCTTGTGACCGCAATTCTGGCCCGCAATCGGGTTGATTCAGCTAGCGTTCAGCGTCTTATCGAAGATGAACTGTCCCAAGATTGGATGGAATCCCAAGAAGGCCGTGACACTACGGTGGAAGTTTCTGTCCAATCCATTTCACCGCAGCGTTTGTGGACGGGGCGGTCGGCTTGCAACAAGGTGCGGGAACATATCGGGCAAGATTTATCAATCGATGACGCTGCCAGTGACTGCCTCGATAGCCTGTTTTCCTTCGAAGTTTAGATCAAACGAAAACGGGGGCACCATTCGATGCCCCCGCTTTTTTTTTGTTCGTCAGTAAAAGAAGCTTAGCGCGAGAACTTCTTGTGCTTCAGGCGCTTGGGCTCCAAAGCGTCAGCGCCCAGACGGCGCTGTTTGTCTTCTTCATAGTCCGTGAAACCACCCTCGAACCATTCGACATGGGCGTCGCCTTCGAACGCCAAGATGTGCGTACAAATCCGGTCAAGGAAGAAACGGTCGTGCGAGATGACCACGGCGCAACCGGCGAAATCAACCAAGGCGTCTTCGAGGGCGCGCAGGGTTTCAACATCCAAATCGTTGGTCGGTTCATCGAGCAGCAGCACGTTGCCGCCCTCTTTCAACAAACGCGCCATGTGCACGCGGTTGCGTTCACCACCTGATAGCAGGCCGACTTTCTTTTGCTGGTCGCCACCCTTAAAGTTGAACGCACCGCAATACGCGCGGGAGTTCACTTCGGCGTCACCCAGTTTGATGATCTCGGCCCCGCCGGAGATCGCCTGCCAAACGTTATCGTTAGGATTCAGGTCGTCACGCGATTGGTCGACATAGGACAAGTCCACGGTATTCCCGATGGAAATCGTACCTTTGTCGGGTACTTCGTTGCCAGTGATCATTTTAAACAGGGTTGATTTACCGGCACCGTTGGGGCCGATAACGCCGACGATACCACCGGGCGGCAGTGTGAATTCGAGGTTCTCAATTAACAGCTTGTCGCCCATGGCCTTGGACAGGCCTTCGACCTCAAGCACCTTGCTACCCAAACGTGGACCGTTGGGAATAACGATCTGGGCGCGGGTCAAACGCTCGCGCTCTGAACTGTCGGCCATTTCGTTATAGGACTTGATCCGCGCTTTGGATTTCGCCTGACGGGCCTTGGCCCCCTGACGCATCCACTCAAGTTCGCGCGACAGTGTCTTTTGCTTGGACTTGTCTTCGCGGGCTTCCTGCTCAAGCCGTTTGGCTTTCTGGTCGATCCAGTTTGAGTAGTTGCCTTCGTAAGGGATGCCGTTGCCGCGGTCCAACTCAAGGATCCAGCTCGTAATGTTATCAAGGAAATAGCGGTCGTGGGTAACGATCAGGATCGTGCCCTTATAGTCGATCAGGTGCTGTTGCAGCCAAGCGATGGTCTCGGCGTCCAAGTGGTTGGTCGGTTCATCGAGCAACAGCATTTCCGGCGCTTCAAGCAGCAGTTTGCACAGGGCGACACGGCGGGCTTCACCACCTGAAAGGGTCGTCACATCGGCATCATCCGCAGGGCAACGCAGGGCCTCCATGGACACATCGATCTGGCTGTCGAGATCCCACAGGTTTTCTGCGTCGATCTGATCTTGCAAGGCTGCCATTTCGTCTGCGGTTTCGTCGGAATAGTTCATCGCCAATTCGTTATAGCGATCAAGAATGTCCTTTTTCTTTTTCACACCCAGCATGACGTTTTCACGCACGGTCAGGGCAGGGTCCAGATACGGTTCCTGCTCGAGGTAGCCAACTTTGGCCCCTTCGGCGACCCACGCCTCGCCCGAGAAATCCTTGTCTTGGCCAGCCATGATCCGCATCAAGGTCGATTTACCCGAGCCGTTGATGCCGACGACGCCAATTTTGACACCGGGAAGGAAGTTCAAGTTAATGTTGTCGAAACATTTCTTGCCGCCCGGATAGGTCTTTGAGACACCGGACATGTGATAGACATATTGAAAGGCGGCCATTGGGAATCCTCGGATAAGCTGCATTTGGTTTGGGACGTGCAATATCGCCCAAGTCGGGCAAGATCAAACACTCAATATATGGGGCGCGGATGGCAGATTTGAAGGCATTGATTGCAGGTTATGCGCAGCCGGGGCGGGTTGGATGGATTGGGCTGCGTGCGCAGCGGCGGTCAGTCGTGCAATCCGTGCCCGAGATTCAGGTGAACAATGACGGTCTGGAGGGCGACCACGCCAAGCCCGGCAAGCGTGCTGTGACCTTGATCCAGGCAGAACATCTGGCCGTTATCGCGGCAATGCTCGGGCGTGACGCCGTGACGCCCGATATCCTTCGGCGCAATCTGGTAGTGTCGGGGATTAACCTGTCGGCACTGAAAGGTCGATTGGTGCAGGTCGGGCAGGTGGTTCTGTCATTCGACGTGATATGTGCGCCCTGCAGCCGGATGGAAGAAGCGTTGGGTCAGGGCGGATATTCAGCCCTACGTGGGCATGGTGGATGGTGCGCGAGCGTGGTTGCACCGGGTTTGATCCGCATCGGTGACAGCGTTTCACCAATCTGAGTCGTCTTGACCTGACCGAAAACAACGCAAATCAACGTTATTTTGTCGGAAAAGCGGTCAATTCGACTGTGATGGCCAGAAAAATGAGGCGAATATTTTTCATTTTGTCAGTTATCGTTTCTCAATCTAAGGGTGATTTTAGCCTTTGGGTTTGACGCGACCCGCAAGAGGCCGCGCCGCAACAAGAGGGACAGTACAATGACAACATCCACTATCGTCGTCGGACTTGACGGGGGTGAGTCGGGCAATCGCGCCTTGGAATTCGCCACAACCCAAGCCAAGCTTATAGGGGATTGCACCCTAAAGCTTGTTTATGTGATCGAATGGTCGCCGTTCAGCTTCCAGACACCGGAAGAGAACGAACAGCGCCATAAACGTCGCGAAGAAGAACTCGCTCTGGCGCGTGAGCGGATCATGGAACCGGCAATCAAAAGAGCCGAAGAAAGTGGAATATCCGTCGATGGCATCGTGAAGCATGGTGATGTTGCGGATATTCTGGATGACATCGCCAAAAAGAATAAGGCGCAGCAGATCGTGGTGGGCCGTGTCGGTCTTCGCGGTCTGAAAGAGCGGATGTTCGGCGGTGTTACAGGCCGTTTAGCCGTCGCATCCAGCGTTCCAATCACAATTATTCCGTAAAGGGGCAGACAATGAACAAGTTATTTGCAACTGGGCTTGGTGCGGCTGCGGCCGCTGCTTTGCCCGCGATCGCATCTGCTCAGGAAACCGTGGGCATGGATCAACGCATCAATGATATCTTTGCCGGATCGACAGGTTGGTTCGTCAATTTGATCTTTATGTCGTTGCCTGGCACCAACTTTCCCTGGATCGTTTTGTGGCTGGTCGTGGCTGCATCGGTCTTTACGATCTATTTCGGCTTTATTCAGTTCAAGGCTTTTGGCCATGCAATTTCATTGGTCAAAGGGGATTACTCAGACCCGAATGATGCGGGCGAGGTCAGCCACTTCCAAGCCTTGACGACAGCGCTGTCAGGCACCGTTGGTTTGGGGAACATCGCAGGTGTGGCTGTTGCTGTTGGCATCGGTGGCCCTGGGGCGACGTTCTGGATGATTCTTGCGGGTCTTCTCGGGATGGCGTCAAAGTTCACCGAATGTACCTTGGGTGTGAAATATCGCAACGAATACCCAGATGGTACGGTATCCGGTGGCCCGATGTATTACATGACCAAAGGCTTTAAAGAACGCGGCCTGCCGATGGGTGGGTTCTTGGCTATCGTATTCTCCATCTTTACCATCGGCGGTGCATTGGGCGGCGGGAACATGTTCCAAGCCAACCAAGCGCATGCGCAGATTTCTGGTATCGTTGGTGACTACCCTGGCTGGATCACCGGCATTATCTTTGCTGCGGTGGTGTTTGCAGTCATCGTAGGCGGTATCAAATCCATCGCGCAGGTGACGGAAAAAGTCGTGCCATTCATGGGCATTCTGTATGTTACAGCCGCTTTGGTCATTCTGATCGTCGAGTATGACAAAATTGGCTGGGCCTTTGGGCAGATCTTTGATGGTGCCTTTACCGGCCTTGGTGTCGCGGGCGGCTTTGTCGGTGCGCTTATCCAAGGGTTTAAACGTGCTGCGTTCTCGAACGAAGCGGGCGTTGGGTCGGCTGCGATTGCACACTCTGCCGTGCGGACGAAAGAGCCTGTGACTGAAGGGGTCGTATCGTTGCTTGAGCCGTTCATCGACACAGTTGTGATCTGTACGATGACAGCTTTGGTAATCACCATTTCGGGCGTCTTGGTTGTAGATCCAGCGACAGGAAACTTTGTGCTGAACGAGGCAGGTACGTCGATCAAAACCATCGACGGTTCCAGTGGCGTCCAATTGACATCGGCGGCATTCGCTACTGGCTTTAGCTGGTTTCCTTATGTGCTGGCTGTTGCGGTTGTGCTGTTTGCTTTCTCAACCATGATCAGCTGGTCGTACTACGGCCTCAAGGCGTGGACCTATCTGTTCGGTGAAGGGAAGAAGAAGGAGATCGTATTCAAAGTCATCTTCTGTTTCTTCATTATCGTGGGTGCAGCGGCCAATCTGGGTGCTGTCATCGACTTTTCCGACGCGATGATCTTTGCGATGGCTGTGGTGAACATCACCGCTTTGTATTTCTTGATGCCCATCGTCAAACGCGAGATGAAAAGCTATTTTAGCCGCTTGAAATCGGGGGAGTTGAAAAAGTTCGTCGAATAATCCGGCGAATACCTAATTGACAATGGAGGCGAGAGCCTCTCCTTTCGGCCCCTGATGCATTTCGGGGGCCGTTTTTTTGGGCTATCCATTTCCATATACGGCACCGGGTCAGGTGATCGGGCTTTTGGGCGGATCATTTGATCCTGCGCACGAGGGTCATGCACATATCACACGCGAGGCATTGAAGCGGTTCGGGCTGGATCGCGTCTGGTGGATGGTAAGCCCCGGTAATCCACTAAAGAACCACGGGCCTGCGCCCCTTGCACAACGGATGGCGCACGCGCGGCAGGTTATGCAGCATCCCCGCGTTGATGTCACCGATGTGGAAGTGCATCTGGGCACGCGTTACACAGCCCAGACGATTGCAGAATTGCGCGCGCGCAGTCCGGGCGTTCGGTTTGTGTGGCTGATGGGGGCGGATAATTTAGCGCAGTTGCACCTTTGGCAGGACTGGCAGCAGATCATGCAAGCCGTGCCGATCGGCGTTCTGGCGCGGCCCGGTCAACGTATTTCAGCGCGGATGAGCAGGGCCGCCGCAATATATGCCCGCTACCGTATCCCCGCGCGGCAAAGCCAGCTTTTGGGGCATGCCGATGCGCCTGCTTGGTGTTTCGTGAACGTCCCGATGATGGATGTCAGTTCAACAGCAATCCGTGCAGCGGGTAAGTGGTCAACGTATCCGGGTTGACGCAATGCCGGCTGTGAGGATGACGGCAAGCCCGACCCAAGTCATTAGATCAGGCAAGGCACCAAATAATAGCCAGCCCAATGCGACAGCCGACAGAAGCTGAAAATAGATCATCGGCGCGATCTTGGTCGCGGGGGCGATCCTGTAGGCGTAAAGCATCAGAAGATTGCCCAACATCGAACAGGCGGCGCTGGTAACAGTTAGCGCGGCGATTGGGGCGCTAAGTTCTGGCAGATGCATCAACCCAAAAGGCATCAGCAGCCCCGTGCTGATCACCAGCTGTGTAAATGATAGCTGCAAAGGCGACGCTAGACCGGACAGCCATCGTGACATGGTCAAAAAGACGCCATAGAAACTGCCCGCGGCGAGTGCCCACAAAAGCCCCGCACTGACATCGACGCCAGGGCGCACCACCAGTAGCACACCTGCAAACCCGATCAGAATAAGTGTGCTGCGCAAAAGCGTGATGGGCTCGCGCAGAAATACCGCCGCCAGTACGTAGCTTAGCAAGGGGCCGATAAAAAAGGCCGCAAAGACGTTTGCCACATCTTCGGTCTGGAGGGCTGTCTGGATACACGTGATGCCGCCGCAGATCATCGCCGCGCGCACCCAAATGCGCCAATTCCCAAAAAGCGCGCGGGTGTGGGCGGGGATGAACGGAATCAGAAAGACAGTGCCAATAGCAAAGCGCGACCATGCGACAAAAACGGGGGCTGTGCCCAGTTGCGACGTCAGTATCTTGCCAGCACTATCCCCGGCGGGGATGAGTGACATCGCAATAAACATGATCAAAATAGCCCGCTGCATGGGCGCACAGGTAGCACGGCGATTTGACCAATTAAATGTGAATTGCGGATGCTTGTATCGTGGCGCGCCGTCGGGTTTAACCTATCTCTATGACACAGCAATTTTCACGACGGTTCTTTTTGGGTTCAGCAGCGGCTAGCGTCGTTGCCCCTACGGCGTTTGCAGCGCCGCCAGGCACATCCCTGCGGCCCGTTTTGCGCGGCGACGATCTGTTCAGGCAGGCCATTCCAACGGCGCAGGAGCTGATCGAGAAGGCGAATTTAAAAGGTCAGGTCTCGTTCGTTGTCGCCGATGCCAAGACGGGAACCGTGCTTGAGGAAATGGCACCTACGTTGGGTTTATTGCCGGCAAGTGTCACCAAAGCGATCACAGCCCTATATGCGCTTGATACTTTGGGTGCAGACCACCGGTTCGAGACAGCGATTATAGCGACTGGCGGGGTGATCGACGGGGAAATCCAAGGCGATCTTATTCTGGTCGGCGGTGGCGATCCGACGCTAGATACGGACACCCTTGCGGCGATGGCTGGACGCCTGAAGGATGCCGGAATCCGTAGCGTCAAAGGCGGCTATAAAGTTTACCAAGGTGGCCTGCCTGTTCTGAGCAGCATTGACCCGGATCAACCAGACCACGTGAGCTATAATCCCGGAATTAGTGGTTTCGCGTTGAACTTTAACCGCGTCCATTTTGAATGGAAACGCGGCGATGACGGATATGCCGTGACGATGGATGGCCGATCCAAGAAGTATCGCCCTGAGGTTGCGATGGCCGTGATGCAGGTGCAGGACCGCGCGAGCCCTTTGTACACCTATAACGAAGGCATCAAGCGCGACAATTGGACAGTGGCCAAACCTGCGCTGGGGCGTGGTGGGGCGCGTTGGTTGCCCGTGCGCAAGCCCGGCCTTTATGCCGGAGATGTCTTTGCCACAATGGCAGGCGCGAACGGCATACGCTTGCGTGGCCTTGACGTGATTGCGCAATTGCCCGTGGGGGGTGAGGTGCTGGTTACGCAGCAAAGCGAGCCATTGCGCGATATTCTTCGCGATATGTTAAAGTACTCAACGAATCTGACAGCCGAAATGACCGGGCTGGCGGCAACGATTGCCCGCGGGAAATTGCCTACAACGCTGAGAGAATCAGCGGCCGAGATGAACCTGTGGGCCCAGACCCAAATGGGGATGCGAAAGCCCGCGTTGGTCGATCATTCAGGTTTGGGAGAAGACAGCCGGATTTCGGCAAGTGACATGCTGACGGCTTTGGTCAAGGTGAACAGTTCGGGGACCTTGAAACCTATTCTGAAAACGATCGTCTTGCGGGATGAGAAAGGGAGGCCAATGCGCGATCATCCGATCAAGGTCGACGCAAAAACTGGTACCTTGAACTTTGTCTCGACCCTTGCGGGGTACATGCAGGCACCTAGCGGACGGGAAATGGCGTTTGTCGTATTTTCGGCGAATGAACCGCGCCGGGCAAAGCTAAGCCGGGCGCAACGTGAACGCCCAGATGGCGGCAGTGCATGGAACGCACGTGCAAAGCGTCTACAGCAGGGGCTGATCGAGCGTTGGGGTGCCTACCATGTCAGTTAGGCGATCAGTTTTCTGTCGGAAAATTCCGGGAGCTTACATAAGGTGGCGCGCCCGTGCACCACGTTCGATCGCTGCTGCGTGAAGGCGGTCAAGATCCAGTTCATAGCGTATTTCTTCAAGCAGGCGTAGTTCGGCCTCTTCGAGCTTGCCATCTGCTGCCGCGACATCGCAGGCCAGCGCATATGCTGTTTCGTTCAACCGATCCGGCAATGCCCCTTTGATTAGCCCAAAGAGAGCGTCCAGTCCGTCTTCTTGCTCGAACAGGTCAAATACCATCTGGCTGACCGTGCTAATGCGATCATTGTCGTAATCCGTGAAGATCGGCAGAATATTAACGGCGGTCTGAATTTTGATCAGCTCGGTTGTGCGAATGTCTTCGCCCGACGCGGAGACTGCGATCATCAGCGCGACAAGGCAATCCTGTGCGCTTAGTGTCAGGGATGTGTCTTCGGTCATTAGAATTTCCTGTATGACAAGCTCATGAGGGTCAGATTATTGACGCCCCGTAGGGGACGCAATAGGAACAGCCTGCTTGTGTACATAGGGTGACAGGCAAAATTGATGGATATTATACATGTCGCAGATGCGTGAAGCAGCCTTAACCAGCAAAGCGTGGCCTTTTGAGGAAGCACGCCGGGTGCTGAAACGCTATGCAAACAAGGCACCCGAGAAAGGGTATGTCTTGTTCGAGACCGGATACGGCCCATCAGGTTTGCCACACATCGGGACCTTCGGCGAAGTTGCGCGCACCACGATGGTGCGACGCGCTTTTGCGTTGATCAGTGACATTCCGACACGATTGATCTGTTTTTCCGACGATTTGGACGGCATGCGCAAGGTACCCGGTAACGTCCCGAACCCCGAAGCGCTGGCCGAACACTTGCAGCGTCCACTGACGTCTGTGCCAGATCCCTTTGGAACGCACGACAGTTTTGGGGCACATAACAACGCCATGTTGCGCCGTTTTCTGGATACATTCGGGTTTGAGTACGAATTTATCAGCGCGACCGAGTTTTACGGATCGGGGCAATTCGACGAGATACTTTTGCGCGCCGCCGAAAAATACGACGAGATCATGGCAGTCATGCTGAAATCCCTGCGCGAAGAACGGCGCCAGACCTATTCGATATTCCTGCCGATTCATCCCGAGACTGGCCGAGTGCTTTATGTGCCGATGAAGGAAGTGAATGCAAAAGAGGGCACCATTACTTTTGATACTGAAGACGGCACCGAGATGACCCTGCCGTTGACGGGTGGCAATGTGAAGTTGCAGTGGAAGCCGGACTTTGGCGCGCGTTGGGCTGCCTTGGGGGTCGATTTTGAAATGTACGGAAAAGACCATTCGACCAACACGCCAATCTATGATGCGATCTGCCGGATTTTGGGGGCAAAAGCTCCTGAGCATTTCACATATGAATTATTTCTGGATCAGGACGGCCACAAGATTTCGAAATCATCGGGCAATGGTCTGACGATTGATGAATGGCTTACCTATGCAAGCGCTGAATCGCTGTCGTATTTTATGTATCTCAAGCCCAAGACAGCAAAGCGCATGTATTTCGACGTTATTCCAAAGGCCGTTGATGAGTATCACCAGCAATTGCGCGCCTATGAGACACAGGATGATAAGGCCAAACTGAACAATCCGGTCTGGCACATTCACGGTGGTGACGTTCCCAAGTCGGATATGATCGTGCCTTATTCGATGTTGCTGAACCTTGCATCCGTTTCCTCGGCTGAGGAAAAATCGCAGCTTTGGGGGTTCATCCAGCGGTATGCGCCGGATGCAACACCCGAAGGGAACCCGGGTATGGACGCTGCTGCAGATCATGCGGTGCGGTATTACAATGACTTTGTGAAGCCGACAAAAGTGTTCCGCGCCCCGACCGATCTGGAACGCGAAGCTTTGGAAGATCTTCGCGATCAGCTAAAGACGTGGGATGGCGGTCTGGATGCCGAAGCGCTGCAGACAATGGTTTTTGCCGTCGGCAAAGAACGTTTCGATCCATTGCGGGATTGGTTCACAGCGCTCTACGAGGTTCTCTTGGGGGCCAGCCAAGGGCCGCGGTTCGGCGGCTTCATTGCGCTCTACGGGGTGGAGGAAACCATCACCTTGATTGATGCCGCATTGGCAGGAAAACTGACTGAGGCGTGAAACTCTTGTCCTGAGATGGTCGTGACTTACCTTAAGTCATGACTGTATCAGGGGAGTTTCAAATGCGCGGTGTATTCGTTTCAGTGATTTTCGGTTTGGTTGTGACGATGCTTACTGCCGTTGGGGCGACCGCCCAACAAGCCGAAATAAAAGGTACAATCGACCAGCAATTTGAAGCTTTCAAAGTCGACGACTTTGAGGGTGCATTCGAATTCGCGAGCCCAAATTTGAAGTTGATGTTTCAGTCGCCTGAGAACTTTCGACGGATGATAACCACAGGCTATCCCATGGTTTGGCGACCCGCTGAGGTCAGGTATCTTGAGTTGAGAGAAATTGCCGGATCGCTTTGGCAAAGGGTGCAGATTACCGATGCTAAGGGATATACCCATCTGCTGGACTATCAGATGGTGGAAACAGACGATGGGTGGCGGATAGCATCCGTTCAGATGCTAAATGCTCCGGCGGTTTCGGCTTAGCCCCCATATTCCTCATACTGAGATGCCAATGGGTTTGTGCCAGCTCAAACTGGAGTGGTAATAGGCGCTTTTCGTCTGTTCCAGCGCACGGTGCCGTTAGCGCCGATTAACAAACCAACACTATCCAGATGCGCATGCCGGCAAGTCGCCGGGGTTTCGCAACAAACGGACCGTGGTGCATATGCCGCGGTTTCCGAAAGGGGATAGTGATGAACAAGGCAATTACGGACGGGCTTGTCCTGACACCTGCAGTCTTTGCAAGCGGTCTGGATACGTACTCAAGCGGCGATGGAACTGCCGGATCTGATACCTATGCCAATGCAATCAATGCAGCATTCATTCCTGCGGACCAAGATTTTGGCGGCGCGCTTGAGGTGATCAAAACGCAAAGCGCCCAAAAGCTGCGCTATATGGGGCAGACCCCGCTGCTACCAGGCTGCTATTTGCGTATCACCGCCAAGGTGAAGGCGATCAGTGGCAATCTGCCGTCGGTGCGGATTGCGGGTTATCCGGCCCTTGGAAATGGCAGTCGCGTCGGGGGGCTGACCGAAACTGGGCCATCCGTGCAACTGACCAGCTATGGCGAAGTCGTCGAGGTCAGCGCGATCGTTGGATCCGGCGACCGCGGAGGCGTGGATATGGTTTGGGGGACCAGCCCGGTTTATGGGCATTTTGGTCTGGATTTGACGGGTCAGAATGGCGGCGTGGTGCGCATCGATGATTTGCAGATCGAGGACATCACCAGCGCTTTCCTTTTTGATATGTTGGCCCAAATCGATGTGCGTGATTACGGCGCAGTGGGGGATGGGGTCACCGATGATACCGCTGCATTTATTGCGGCAAATGCGGCGGCTGAAGGCCGACGGGTGCTGATCTCAAAAGGGACCTATTTGCTGAACGGGGATGTCACGTTTGATACCGAAACCCTGTTCGAGGGAAAAGTGACGATGCCTGCGACGGCGATCCTGCAACTGCGTCACAACTTTGATGTGGCCCACTATATCGATGCCTTCGAGACCGAGGAAATTGCCTTTCGCAAGGCCTTTCAGGCGCTTTTGAACAATGCCGATCACGAATCCTTGGATATGGGGGGGCGCAAGGTTTATGTGACCGGACCGATTGATATGCAGGCCGCCACGCCAGAGCGGACAAGTTATGCCACCCGCCGGATCATTCGCAACGGTCAGTTCGAAGCGGCCAGCAATGGCAATTGGGATACGATTACGGTCACATCGCAAGGTACGTATTCGCCGTCTGATGCGCGCAAGCTGACCAATGTCACCAACATTGCCAATATTCCGGTTGGTGCACATGTTTCGGGTGCCGGGGTCGGGCGTGAAATTTACGTTCGGGAAAAGAATGTCGCCACCCAAGAGATTACCTTGAACGCGCCGCTATATGATGCGGCAGGCACGCAGAATTTCAGCTTTGCGCGTTTCCAATACATGCTGGATTTCAGCAATTTCGGATCGCTCAGCAAATTCGTACTGTCTGATATCGAGATCCAGTGCAACAACGTGGCAAGCGGCATAAACCTTGCGCCATCCGGTGTTACGTTTCATGTGCGCGACTGCTTTATCTCGCGCCCAAAAGATCGGGGGATCACATCTATCGGAGGCGGATGTCAGGGCATGTTCATTGACCGCTGCCAGTTTCTGTCGTCGGAGGATGGTTTGAATGTTGCAGACAGAACGAGCATTGGCATCAACTGCAACGCCAATGACGTGAAAATTCGTGACAACCGTGCCACACGGTTCAGGCATTTTGCGCTGATCGCAGGACAGAATAACATCATCACAGGCAACCATTTCTTCCAAGGGGATACGGTGACCAACGGTATACGATCTGCTGGCTTGATCATTGCCGCGCAGCACACCGGGTCACTTGTGCAGGGCAACTATATCGACAATTGCTTTATCGAGTGGACGAACGAGCAAGACCAGGCACCTGACTACAGCAGTGAGTATTCGTTTTGCTCGCTGTCGATTACCGGCAATATCTTTCTATCTGGCGAGGTTGCGCCGTGGTTCAGCTATATCGTGATCAAGCCGCATGGTGCTGGACATATAGTCAACGGTTTAACAATCAATGATAATCGGTTTCGCAGTCTGAACGGCCCAATTGATCGTGTGGAACGGATTGATACCAGTTTTGCCGATATGGATTTTTCGCGCATGCGCAATATCGAGATGTCGGGGAATTCGTTTCACGGTGTGAACTATCCGGTATCCAACCCCGTGCAGGTCGAATATTCGCAATCCAGCCCTGCGCAAACATGGACAGTCGATATATCAGAGCGGTTCCCCTTTGGGGGGTGGGCGATCGCGGTGGACAGCATCACGATGGACGGGCCCGTGCGAAATACATCAAATGTTGCGCAATTCACGGTGCCCTATGTACTGACGGATCAAGGGGCGAACCGTGATTTGCTGAACCTGGTCTGGAACACGAGTGTAAAGGGTTCCATCTTTATGCAAGCACGTATGGACAAGCGTTAAGGTATCGGGGCCTTTCGCTGACAAATGTTTGCGAAAGGCCTTAAAATTCTCGCCAAAACGATATTTTAAACGCCGAGTTTGCCGCATTGCCCAATTGTGTTTCCCCACCGATTTGCAGCCGGATATTGGGCTTGTTTTTGATTGGCCTGACTAGGATGGAAGGCGCGAATGATGTGGCGTTACTGTTGACCACATCTGCGTGAAATACTTGAATCATTCCGGCAAAACGCTTGTTGAAATTGAGGCCAATAGTGCTGTCGATTTTAACTGTGTGGTTTGTGCCGTAGACATCTAGCAAGATTGACCCGTCAACAGCGATCCAGCCATTCAAGTGTTTAAGCTGATAGCCACGGCCCCAAGAGAGGGCGGCCCGAAGGTTCGGGTGGACGCCTTCGACGGACCAATCAGCACCCATACCCAGCTCATAGGACCAAACGCTTGGTCGGTCACGTTTGCCAATGGGGCGGCGCAGAAAGATCCTGCCAGATCCGGACTGAACACCGGTTGCAGAGGTGGAAAATGCGACTTCCGCGCCCAGCGTCAGGTCGTCCCGAACGCCATACTCCACATAGGTGGTTTGAGAAATATCCCGGAAAAGGGTGCTGCTGGTCGCCACAGAAGAAAAGCCGCTGCCCTTTTCGCGAAGCCACGCGCCTGCGGTCGCTGTGCTGACGTCGAGCAGAAAAAACAAGATTACCAATTTAGGAAGCATGTCCAATTTACCGCCCTTTCGTGGGCAACATGCTTAATGAAGTTTAATAAAATACTTACGGTTTGAAATGAAATTTCCATAGAAAAGGGCCAGCAGAATGATCTGCTGACCCTGTATCTGTCGTGAGACGGTCTTAGATATTTACTGTTCCGCCGCGTGGACCTGCCAGCAGCCAAACGATAAAGCCAACAACCGGGAACACCAGAATACCTACGACCCAAAGGATCTTCGCAAGTGTCGATGCGCCCGAACCCAGAACTTTGATGATCGCGTAGATGTCGGCGATCAAGATGATCAGGCCTAGAATACCATATTCCATTGTTTCTCTCCTTGAGATTTGTTCTGGGAGGTCAACTTATTAATGTCGAATTTTGTTCCCAATTGCGTGAGAATAAGTTGAAATCTTGGTGGGAGTGGGCATTTAGGCACTAGCCAGACGTATTTGACGCAGGTTTACCAGCCCCGCGCCCCATGCATGCAGCACCTGATTGTATCCTAACGCTTTTTCCCGCCGTAACGCGATTTACCACCGCGCATGCCGCCACGTCCGCCTGTTGATCGGCCGGACGCCTTTTGCGCATCATCAACGGCTCTTTCGACTGCGTATTGCCGCGCCATTGGGTCGTCTGCGATCACCAGATCAACAGCCTCGAGCCGTTTGACCTCGTCTCGCAGGCGTGCGGCTTCCTCAAATTCCAAGTTCTCGGCAGCCTTGCGCATATCCGTGCGCAACCCATCCAGAACGGTCTGCAAATTGCCCCCGGCCAGCGGATTGTCGATTTTGGCGGTGACGCGGTTCATGTCAACGTCGCCCTTGTAGAGCCCGGCAAGAATATCATCGACATTCTTTTTCACAGTCGTGGGCGTAATGCCGTGCAACTCGTTATAGGCGACCTGCTTGGCGCGCCGCCGGTCTGTTTCGCCCATCGCACGTTCCATAGATCCGGTGATACGGTCCGCATACATGATCACGCGGCCTTCTGCGTTACGCGCGGCACGGCCAATCGTCTGGATCAACGAGGTTTCAGAACGCAAGAATCCTTCTTTGTCGGCATCAAGAATGGCCACCAATCCACATTCGGGAATGTCCAAACCCTCGCGTAGAAGGTTGATACCAATCAGCACGTCAAACGCCCCCAAGCGCAGATCGCGCAGGATTTCGATCCGTTCAATTGTGTCGATATCGCTGTGCATATAGCGCACGCGAATACCCTGTTCGTGCATGTATTCCGTCAGATCCTCGGCCATGCGTTTAGTCAGCACAGTACACAGCGTGCGGAACCCGTCGGCGGCGACCTTGCGGACCTCGTCCAACAGATCGTCGACCTGCATTTCAACGGGGCGAATTTCAATCATTGGATCAATCAACCCAGTCGGGCGAATAATCTGTTCAGTAAACACGCCGCCGGTTTGCTCAATTTCCCACGCGGCGGGGGTGGCGGATACGAACACCGATTGCGGGCGCATGGCATCCCATTCCTCGAATTTGAGGGGCCGGTTATCCATGCAGGACGGCAGGCGGAAGCCGTGTTCTGCCAACGTAAATTTGCGCCGATAGTCGCCTTTGTACATGCCGCCGATCTGTGGCACGGAAACGTGGCTTTCATCCGCGAAAACAATGGCATTGTCAGGAATGAACTCAAAAAGCGTCGGGGGCGGTTCGCCCGGCGCACGGCCCGTCAAATAGCGTGAATAGTTTTCAATGCCGTTGCAGACGCCTGTGGCTTCCAGCATTTCGATGTCAAAGTTACAACGTTGCTCGAGCCGTTGCGCCTCAAGCAGTTTGCCTTCGGAAACCAGCTGATCGAGCCGCATCCGAAGCTCTTTCTTGATGCCGATGACTGCTTGGTTCATCGTCGGTTTGGGCGTCACATAGTGGCTGTTGGCGTAAACGCGAATTTGATCAAACGTACCGGTCTTTTCACCCGTAAGCGGATCGAATTCAGTGATGCTTTCCAATTCCTCGCCAAAGAACGACAGACGCCATGCGCGGTCTTCAAGGTGGGCGGGAAATATCTCGAGCGAATCGCCGCGTACCCGGAACGTGCCCCGCTGGAACGCGGCATCATTGCGTTTGTACGCTTGCGCGATCAGATCGGCGATGACCTTGCGCTGGTCATAGGTTGCACCAACCTTAATATCTTGGGTCATCGCGCCGTATGTTTCGACAGACCCGATACCGTAGATGCACGACACGGACGCAATGATGATCACATCGTCGCGTTCCAGCAAAGACCGCGTGGCCGAGTGGCGCATACGGTCGATCTGTTCGTTGATCTGCGATTCTTTCTCGATGAATGTGTCGGAACGCGCGACATAGGCCTCGGGCTGATAGTAGTCATAATAGCTGACAAAGTATTCGACGGCGTTGTCAGGAAAGAATCCTTTGAATTCGCCATAGAGCTGTGCCGCCAACGTCTTGTTCGGGGCCAAAATAATTGCCGGGCGCTGCGTTTCTTCGATGACCTTGGCCATCGTGAACGTCTTGCCGGTGCCGGTCGCACCCAACAACACTTGATCGCGTTCACCGGCGCGCACGCCTTCGGACAGCTCCTTGATCGCTGTCGGTTGATCGCCAGCGGGCTCAAATTCTGTAGACAAAACAAATCGATGGCCGCCCTCAAGCTTGGGGCGGCTACGCACGTCGGGCGCGGGATTTGATAGGAACGCTTCCTTGCGTTCTGGCAAACTGTCAGAGTGGGCGTAGGCCATGGCAAAGTCCTTTGGGGGTCGCCCCCTAAAGTGTCATGTTTTTGCGCAGGTTCAAGGGGCAGGCCGGCAAACTGCCGAACACAGGTCTATTTCGTAAGCCGCTTGCGGTTGGCCCGTACCTTTTCGCTGACCGGTGCCATAGCCGCGGTCATGATCTGGTCAGGGCTGCCGCCCGCCATTGCGGCATGCGTCGCCGCCTTATACGCTTGGGCCATAGTGGGCCCTTTTTCCTTAACCATCCGCGAATTTTCACCGCTTGCATGTGGCATTGCGCCCGCCATTCCTAAGATTCGCAGGGTCATAACGGCTTGGGTATCAACTAACAGAGACGTAAATTGGGCGTTTAAGGCCAACATATTCAGGGGATTCATGGCTTTGCTCCAATTTGCTATCCTTAGTGTATGCTGCAGTGCAGCATTTGCAAGCTGTTTTACGAACAAATACCTGTGATAGCTTGATACCTTAGTCTAAATACCCGATATATACGCCACCAAAGCGGAGAATGACCCATGCGCGCTCGCATTTACCAACCATCACGAACAGCAATGTCTTCCGGCTCGGCCAAGACCCACATCTGGCTGCTAGAATTCGATCAGGAAAGCGCGCGCGAGGTTGATCCTTTGATGGGGTGGACGTCGTCGAGCGATACGCAGACGCAAGTACAGCTTCGTTTTGAGACCAAGGACGAAGCGGTGGAATACGCCCGCGTTCATGGCATCGACGCCATGGTTCAAGAGCCGCAAAAACGACGTTCCAACATCCGCCCCGGCGGCTACGGCGAGAATTTTGCCACCGCACGGCGTGGTTCCTGGACCCACTAGGTCAGACGAAACTAACAAATTCGCTTACCCTGAAAAAGACGCTTCCCATTGGGCGGCGTCTTAGTTTTTTCACCAGATTGATGACACCGCTGCAGGTGCATTTTGGATTACAACAATCCAAACCCGCACCAGCTGCGCCTATTACCTTAAAGGCTGCACATGACAATTACCCATCTCGTCACCCACTCCGGCGGCTTTCACGCCGATGAGTTGCTTTCCTCTGTCATCCTGACCCGCCTTTTCCCCCAAGCTGAACTGGTGCGCAGCCGCGACGCGGCTTGGACCACGCCAGCGCCCGATAAAATCATCTATGATGTAGGACGAGAATACGACGCAAAGGCGCAGATTTTTGACCATCACCAGCGCCCCAACCCCTTGCGCGAAGATGGCCAGCCTTACAGCTCGTTCGGATTGATCTGGGCACATTACGGGCGTGATTATTTGCGCGCCATGGACGTTCCCGAAACTGATATCGACGACATTCATAGCAGCTTTGATACCGGATTTGTCCTGCCGATCGACTTGGTGGATAACGGTGATCTGGCACCTGCGACGGCCGGGCAGCTAGCCGGCCTGACGTTGCCCGCGCTTTTGGGTACGCTAAAGCCGGTTTTCGACAATCGAAGCCCGAATGCAGACGATCAGGCATTTGCCGCAGCGCTGCCCATTGCCCGCGCTTTCATCGAAGGGTCGCTTGCTGGCAAAGCCGCCAAGCGCCGCGCCGAGGCTGTTGTGCTGCAGGCAATCGAAACTGCCGCTACAGCGCGCGTCCTAGAACTGCCGATAGGGATGCCATTCCGCAGTGCCATCGAAGCCGCCGGTGCCGACCATCTGTTGTTTGTTGTCCATCCACGCGACGCAGATTGGGCGATCACCGGTATTCGCCTAAGCGGGGACGGTTTTGACCAACGTGCTGATTTGCCAGCTGCTTGGGCGGGTCTTACGGACGCGGAGCTTGAGCAGGCTTGCGGTGTTGCTGGTGCCAAATTCTGTCACAACGGTCGGTTTATTGCAGTCGCATCGACCCGCGCCGCCGCGCTTGAGATGGCTGATCTTGCAGTCAAAGTTGCAGTGCAGGATCAACTCACGGCACCGCAAAACGCTTAGCACCGCGATTGCGGATGCGCCTTGCCCTTGCCCGCCACGGGGATAGACTGGCGGTCAATCAGGCGCAGGTACATCCGTGAAAGATCAACTTAGGCAACTGCCCCAAATAGAGGCGATGCTGGCCCATCCCACCATACAGGCTGTCCTTGAGGCCTATAGCCGGGATGAGGCTGTCGCCGCACTGCGTCTGGCCCTTGCGGGTCTGCGAAATGCGATCACGAGAGGCGATACTGTGCAACTGCCAGATTTCGCAGGGGATGCGTTCGCGGATGCCCTTCGGGTGTCGATAGACCAAGCGCGCCGCCCTAATTTGCGTCCCGTGGTGAACGCGACGGGGATTATCATTCACACCAATCTGGGCCGCGCACGGCTTGCACCGCAAGCGATCCAAGCCATGCATGACGTGGGCGCGAATGCATCGAACCTCGAGCTGAATTTGGCCACTGGCAAACGCGGCTCTCGCTATGATCATGCCGAGGCGCTGATTTGCGACCTTACGGGCGCAGAGGCTGCTTTAATCGTGAACAATTGCGCCGCTGCCGTTGTGCTAAGCCTAATGGGCACCGCGATGGGGCGCACAGTGGTTGCGTCGCGGGGCGAGTTGATAGAAATCGGCGGTTCGTTTCGCCTGCCAGATGTCATTGTCCAAAGCGGCGCCACCCTGCGCGAGGTTGGTGCGACAAACAAAACCCGGCTGAGTGACTATGCGGACGCGATTGATGACGACACTGCCGTCTTGCTGAAAAGCCACACCAGCAACTTCAAGATCATCGGCTTCACCTCGGCACCCGACAGGCACGATCTGGCGAAACTTGCCAAAGATCGGAACCTTATCTTGATGGAGGATCTGGGCAGTGGTGTTCTGATCGATCTGTCACCCTATGGCATGACCGACGAACCTGTCGTCGGCGACATCCTGAAGGCGGGCGTTGATGTGGTGATGTTTTCCGGTGACAAGTTGTTGGGTGGCCCACAAGCCGGGATTATTGCGGGCAAAGCCGATGTGATTGCCAAGCTACGGTCACATCCGCTGCTGCGGGCCTTGCGCATCGACAAGCTCTCGCTTGCAGCACTCGAGGCAACGCTGCGTCTATACCGCGCCCCACATGACCCGCTTAAAACAATCCCTGTTCTCAGGATGCTTTCGGAACCTTTGGCCGATGTGCAGGCGCGTGCCAGCTTGCTCGCAGTCCAGCTTGATGGGGTGGCAACTGTTTCAGTTGTTCCTTCGGCGGCATATGTCGGCGGCGGATCACTGCCCCAGCAAGATTTGCAAAGCTATTCGGTCAGCATTTCCTGCCCCGATATGACAGCTGACACGTTGGCCGATGCGTTGCGGCGGGCCCATGTCCCCATAATCGGCCGCATTCATCAAGCGCAGATTCTGCTGGATATGCGCACAGTGGCGGATGCTGAACTGCCATTGATCGTCGACGCCATTGGCCAAGCAATTTCACAATGACGTCGGCCTGCGTCATTGTGATCGGGCATGTGGACCACGGTAAAACCACCCTTGTGCGTGCATTAACCGGTATGGAAACGGACACGTTGGCGCAAGAAAAACAGCGTGGTTTGTCGATCAATTTAGGCTTTGCCTATTGCCGCTATCCATCTGGCACCGTTGATCTGATAGACGCGCCGGGGCACGAGGATTTCATTCGTGCAATGGTCGCAGGTGCCACCGGTGCGCAGGCGGCGCTGTTGGTCGTCTCCGCCGTCGAAGGCATTGCCCCCCAAACGATAGAGCATCTGCGCATCGCAAAATTGCTCGACGTTGCTGTGAGGTTTGTCGCGGTGACCAAGGTTGATCTGGTGCCACCCGCCGAGTTGGAGGAATGCCTTGAAAGGATCGGCCAAGGCCTCGCTTTGCATAATTTAAGTGACGTTCTGCTTGTCCCCGTTTCGGGCGGGTCAGATATCAGTATCCAGTCCCTACATCGAGGACTAGAGGGGCTATTGGACGAAATGCCTGTTGTGCAAAACCCTAAGTCCGGCTTTCTGCCCATTGATCGGGTTTTTACAATGGCCGGGCTGGGACCGGTCGTGACAGGTACATTGCTGGGCGGGGATCTGGCTGTGTCAGAGACCGTCGTGTTGCACCCGCTGAACCAGCCTTTGACGATCCGCGGCTTGCAGTCGCGCGGTGCTGCCCGTGATCATGTCGCACGGGGTGAACGGTCGGCGGTCAATTTGCGGGGCGTTGCGGCGGATGAAATCTCACGTGGGGATGTGCTGTGCGCTGGTGGTGACTTTGCCGCGACCAATTGCATGGACGTCCAGATCGCACTGCTTAATGACGCAGCAAGGCCGATCAAACACATGTCTGACCTCAGGGTGCTTTTCGGCACGACCCACACCGTCGCTACCCTGCGCCTGATGGGGGGCGGTCACGTCGCGCAAGGAAAGACCACCTTCGCACAGCTACGCTTTGACAAGCCTGTTACAGCGTTTGCTGGTCAGCGGATGATCTTGCGCAGCTTGTCACCCGCCCAGACGATCGGCGGCGCTGTGGTGCTTGACCCGCAAGCGCGTGGTGTCAAATCAAGCGACGCAGCCCGGTTGACTGTGATGCAAGCGGCCGCCAACGGCGATACGGAAAAAATTGCAAAGGCGCTCTGCGCCCAAGGGCGAGCCTGCGTCGAGCTATCGGACGTCGCTCGGGTGGCGCGACAAAGCCCGGATAATGTTCTGGCAATCCTTGGGGTTGAGTTTGAGAGCGTAGATACCGGATGGATTGCCATGGCCGATACCATCGAGACAGCACAGGAAAACCTTTTGCAACGCCTGCAAACGTTTCACGCAGAGCACCCGATCAAACTCTTCGCGCCCCGCAGCATATTGGTGAACCGCGATCAATCGCCGCGACTGGGGCCGTATGTGGAACGACGTTTGGTCAAAGCCGGGGCGATCCGTGTGGTAAACGATCAGATTTCAATGACGGCCCATGACCCCGCCGCAGCACTGACCACAATCCAGCGTGACCGCATGGCGGACATCGAACGGCAAATTAAAGACGGGGGAACACTGCCGCCAAGTCTAGGCACCATTCTACAAGAAACTGACGACCACGACCTGCTTGCGCTTTTGGTCGCCGAGCAAAAGGTTGTTCCGCTGACCAATGTCGGGCTTAATCAACAGGTGGTTTTTCACGCCCAAAACATCGTACAAGCCGTGCAAAATCTGCGGCATACGTTCCCGCCACCGACCTCGTTCACAACGGGGCAGGCGCGTGCCGTGCTACTGACCAGCCGCAAATTCATCGTGCCACTGCTAGAATATTTTGACGCTACGGGGGTGACGCATCGACAGGGCGATATGCGCCAGATGGTATCACCTGCGCATTGATCTTTCGCCTGACTGCGACCCCCGTTAGGGTCCGTCAGAACGGAGGTGACTGGAGTCTGGTGGCTTCCCTGGTCTTCAAAACCATGGACGCGCCGATAAGGCGTGTGGTGGGTTCGATTCCCATCCACCTCCGCCAATCGGCTGGACATTCCGTGGCGATCTCCATCAATATGCAGATGCATACTTGGGAGGGTGACACATGATCGACATTGCGCGTTCTTTCACACTGAATAATCTTGACGGTAAAGCACACGCCTTTGATGGCATTGGCCCAAGTTTGGTGTGCTTTGTGAAAGAAGATTGTGAAACCTGCAACATTGCCGGCCCCGTGATCCAAGGCATATTTGAGGCGTATGGTAGTGAGATTGACATGGTAGTGCTGGGCCAGTCCGGTGACAAAAATGCGGTGTTTGCGCAGCGTCACGGCCTGACAATGTCTGTGCTGGGGGATGCGGGATGCAAGGCGTCTTTCGATTGGGATATCGAAATCGTGCCCGCTGTGTTCTGGATCGATGCCAAAGGTAAGGTCATTACCAAGTTCGAAGGTTTCGTGCGCGACGACTGGCATGCGTTGTCCGATCAGATCGCAGCTGAAACCGCGCAGGCCGCCGCTCAAATCGACTGGGACAGCCTGCCCGCATGGCGCCCCGGTTGCGGGTCGAAACACTTCGACCCCGAGATATACGACAAGCTGCGCGCTGAAGCGGACGGTAGCGTTTTGCGTGCCCGCAAGGTGGAAGTCGCCAGTGGCGATGATGTGGCTGAATTTATGTTCGATCAGGGGTTTTCAGACGGTTTGCCGCTGGTGCCACCGACGCCCGAACGGGTGATGCGGATGCTGGCCGGCACTCACCGCGACCCGCAAGATGTCGTTGCTACGGTGCCGCCGAACATGGGTATCGCCACCGTCGAAAAGATTGCAATCAACGCAGTGATGGCAGGCTGCAAACCGGAATACCTGCCCGTGGTGATTGCCGCGGTCGAGGCGGTTTGCACCGATGAATTCAACATCCACGGGGTCACGGCAACCACGATGGGGGCCGCGACAGTGATGGTCGTAAATGGTCCCGTCGTTGACAAGATTGGGATGAATGCAGGGCTTGGCGCGATGGGGGCGGGCAACCGCGCCAACGCCACAATCGGGCGTGCGCTGCGGTTGGTGATCCGCAATGTCGGCGGGGCCACAACGGGGGGCGTTGAACGTTCGGTGTTGGGCAACCCGATGAAATACACCATGTGCTTTGCCGAAAACGAAGGCGTGTCACCGTGGGAACCGCTGCATGTCGAACGCGGGTTCAAAGCGGATGATTCCGTCGTGACTGTGTTTGCTATGACTGGCGGCCCGGTGCATATCGTAGATCAAACTTCGCGCAAACCGGATCAGATTGCAGGGTCATTGGGGCAGGGGCTTGAAGGGGTGTTCATGCCCAAACTGCATAACCTGCCCGTTGATGCGCTGTTGGTTGTGTGCCCGGAACACATCAACACACTGACCGTGGACGGCGCATACTCCAAAGACCGCCTGCGCGACCGCATCCAAGAGGTCACGTCGCGCCCCCTAAGTGAAATGGTGCAGGATGACCATTCCGGTGCCGGAATACCGCAGGCTGATGCCGAGAAGATGGGGCCTGAAAAATTGGCACAGCTGGCACCGAAGTTCGCAGGCAAAGAATACATCCATATCGTTGTCGCAGGAGGCGAGGCGGGCAAGTTTTCGTCTGCGTTCCATGGCTGGGCCACAGGGGCTGTCGGTTCAATTTCCGTTTCCAGAAAAATTGATCTGGGCTAACATCGCAATCAGAGGAGGACATGAATGACTATTATTCTCGACCCGACGGATGAACGCGTCCCGGTCGTGCGTCAGATTGCTGAACGATCCGGATCGGTGCAGGGTGTTGTGGGGTTGCTGAACATCAGCAAACCGCGCGGCAATATTCTGCTGGATGAACTGGATCGTTTGCTGGGCGAAGGCGCACCCGGCGTTGAAATCCGGCGCTATACCAAGCCGACATTCGCCAAACCTTGCCCCGACGCATTGCGCCATCAAATCCGCGATGAATGCGATTTTATGATCGAGGCATTGGCGGACTGAGGATCATGTACCACGTGCAGTATGCACGATACAGTCTGGTTTGAAATCCAGGGGATCCCGTCTGTTTCCGTCGCCTCAAGCGCATTTGGCCAAGCGGCTGAAACGCAACGCAAAGCGTTAGGCATGGAAGGCGCAAGGTACGTGTTGGTGCCGCATCCTATTCAGGATGCTACCGACGACGAAATGCGCGTCAAAGCGCACGAGGCCTATGATCAGATCATGGCAGCGCTACGCGATAAATAACGACAATGGCGGCGCAGGGGAAACCTTGTGCCGCCTTACAATTCAGCGACCCAAAGCGTCTTGGATAAATCGTCGCTAAGCCACACCAGATCATCCGCGCGATCAAGCGAGGGGGGAGCGCGCAACATCCTTGCGGGGATCGTCGTTGCGCGTGCCAGCGCTTTTTCAAGCGGTTCTTTGACATCCTCAACCAGTACCCGGATCGCCTGTGGCATGGTCAGGTCTGCGCCTGCCAATGTGCCATCTGCCAGCGTCAGTCTGCCGTTGGCGCGCAAGATTTTGCGGCCATTCAGTTTGAAGCTGGTGATGTCCGACCCTGCCGTCGCCATCGCGTCGGTCACTAGAAACACGTCGCTTGGCCCGTTGTTGGCAGCGAGCGCAGCGCGGATCATCGCGGGGTGGACATGCACGCCATCCGCAATCAACCCGCTGGCAGCCCCGGAATGATCCAGTGCTGCCCCCACCAAACCGGGTGCGCGCGCTTGGGCTTGGCTCATCGCGTTGAAAAGGTGGGTGGCACAGCGCGCGCCTGCGTCAAAGGCGGCCATTGCGGTATCGTAATCGCAGTCGCTGTGGCCAAGGGATACAATGATCCCTGCATTTGCCATCGCCTTGATCTGCGCGTTTGTTACGGTTTCCGGTGCGACTGTCATCATCAGATTCGGGATGCGTTCGACTGCGGCCAAAAGCCCGCGAAGGTCGCTGTCTTGCATCGGCCGGATCAGCGCGCCTTCATGGGCACCTTTACGTGCGACGCTTAGATGCGGCCCTTCAAGATGCAGGCCGACGATGCCCGGAATTTTCTGATCAAGGGCGGCGATGACAGCCTTAATCGCTGCGGCAGTCTGATCGGGGGTATCTGTGATTAAAGTGGGCAGGATGACCGCTGTCCCGAGCCCCCGATGCGCCGACGACATCGTCCGCAGGGTATCAACCGTGGGGGCATCATTGAACATCACACCGCCGCCGCCATTGACTTGCAAGTCCACAAACCCAGGCGACAGTGTGCCCCCATCCAGCCTGATCAAGTCGCAATCAGATGGCAGGTCCTGCGGTTTCAAAATGCGTGTTTCGCCGCTCGACAGCAGAAATAATGCACAGCCTTCCCACATCGTGACGCCATCGAAGATGCGCGAACCGACATAGGCCACGGGCGCATGTGTCATTGGGCGGCTGCGCTTTTGGCCAGGGCAAATGCACCATCTACGGCACGCCCTTGTGCCGGAGTCAGATTAGCGGTCATTTGAACCGGCAGATATCCCGCATAATGCGGCCCGACCCCGCCCGACAGGCATAGGATGTCATTTGTCTGATATTCGAGTGCGCCAAGTGCGCTTTGCAAGTAATCAGCGCCGCGCTGCATCAACATCCGGCCAATCGGGTCGCCTGCCGCTGCCATTTCGACAACATCGGGCGCAAGTGTCCCAAAATCGCCCGGACGTGCCTTTAGGCTGAACTGCACGATCCCCGCAGCACCGCCAAGGTTTCCCAGCATCCGGTCAGACAGGGCGCTTGCGGGTACAATGCCATCGACCACCAGCAATGTTTGCTCTAGCGCGCCATGACCCAACCATGCGCCCGACGCCTGATCCGACACCTGATAACACCAACCGCCGATGCAGGTCTGAACGCCCCCGCGTTGCCGTGCAATGATCGTGCCGGTGCCAAGCGCCAAGACGAACCCTTCTGCAGGACCGATGGCCCCGACAATTGTTGTGGTCGTATCTTCGGTAACGACGCTTTTGCCAAAGGGCAGCGCATCTGTGACCCGTTTGCCGATGTCTGGCCCCGTGAAGCCGGCCAGCCCCAGATGGGCGACGGCATGGTTCATCAGCTCGACGTCCTGACCAGCGGCTTTTAACGCTGTGCGGGTCGCCTCCAGAATATGGGCGATTGCTTCGTCAAAGTTGGTGCTAACGTTGGCGCGGCCACCTTTGGCTTCTGCTAGAATGCCATCTTGGGCCGTTCCAACGACAACGCGGCAGCCTGTCCCGCCGCCGTCGACGCCAATAAGAATAGGGGGGTATTGATCCATCATGGGGCTTGTCTAGGACACCTGTTTTGTCGGGGAAAGAGTATTTTCTCAGTCGAAGAAAATGTGTTGAGCAAATCCATTTACAAATTGCCCGCTTTAGTGGTAAGTTAGCGCTAACATTAGTCGATGAGCCTCACTTTTGGTGATCTAGACTGATTTATAAGGGGATTATCATGCTGAATGAAACCGTCGTCCGCGTCACCAACCGCATTATCGAAAGAAGCGCTGCAGGTCGTCAGGCCTATCTGGCCCGCATGCGTGGTGCCGCCGAAGCAGGTCCGGCACGGGCGCATTTGTCCTGCAGTGGGCAGGCACATGCCTATGCGGGCGCTGGGCCGGATCAGAATGCATTGGCAACGCAATCTGCTGGCAACATCGGCATTATCACCACCTATAATGATATGCTGTCGGCCCATCAGCCGTTCGAACGTTTTCCGGAAATCATCCGCGATGCCGCCCGCGCAGCTGGCGGTACCGCACAAGTTGCCGGGGGCGTTCCCGCGATGTGCGATGGCGTTACCCAAGGCACACCGGGGATGGAGCTAAGCCTGTTTTCGCGCGACATCATCGCGATGGCGGCAGGTGTCGGCCTTAGCCACAATACGTTCGATTCTGCAGTTTTTCTGGGCGTTTGCGACAAGATCGTGCCGGGGCTGGTGATCGCAGCACAGGCGTTTGGCCACCTGCCTGCGATCTTTTTGCCAGCGGGGCCAATGACCTCTGGCCTATCGAACGATGCTAAGGCGGTTGTGCGTCAGAAATTCGCCTCGGGCGAGGCAACCCGAGAAGAACTGATGGCGTCAGAGATGGCTGCCTACCACGGTCCGGGGACCTGCACATTTTATGGCACCGCCAACACCAACCAGATGTTGATGGAATTTATGGGGCTGCACCTGCCCGGCGCGTCCTTTGTGAACCCGAACACACCCTTGCGCGACGCCCTGACAGTTGCAGGCGCACAGCGGGCGCTGGCGATCAGCCATCTGGGCAACAACTATACGCCGGTGTGCGATGTGCTGGATGAAAAGGCGTATGTAAACGGCATGATCGGCCTGCACGCGACTGGCGGCTCGACGAACCTGCTGATCCATCTGGTTGCTATGGCCCGCGCGGGCGGCATCATTCTGGATTGGCATGATTTCTCGGACTTGGCTGAGGTGACGCCGCTTTTGGCACGGGTTTATCCAAACGGTCTGGCGGATGTGAACCATTTCCATGCCGCGGGTGGTCTAGGATACATGATTGGTCAATTGCTGGGCGGGGGTTTGCTGCATGAAGATGTGAAAACCATCGCCGGTGACGGGCTTGACCGTTATACCCGCGATCCCAAGCTAAAAGATGGCGCGGTTGAATGGGTCGATGGCCCGACCGTGACATTGAACGACAAAATCCTGCGCCCGATGGGCGACCCCTTCCAGCCAACCGGCGGGCTGAAACGACTGTCGGGATCATTGGGTAACGCTGTGACCAAGGTATCCGCCGTCAAGCCGGAACACTATATTGTCGAAGCACCTGCACGGGTTTTCCATGATCAAGAGTCGGTAAAAGAGGCCTACAAGAATGGGGAGTTCACTAGCGATGTCGTTGTCGTTGTCCGTTTTCAAGGGCCAAAGGCGAACGGCATGCCTGAACTGCACAGTCTGACGCCCGTCCTGGCGAACCTGCAAGCCAAAGGGCTGAAGGTCGCGTTGGTCACAGATGGCCGGATGTCTGGCGCGTCGGGCAAAGTTCTAAGCGCGATCCATGTCTGCCCTGAAGCCTTGGATGGCGGCCCGATAGCCCGCATTCAGGACGGTGACGTAATCCGTGTGGATGCCCGTGATGGTGTGCTTGAGGTGATAACACCCGGTGCGCTGGACCGCGAAATTACGACGGCTGATTTGTCTGGCAATGAATACGGTCAAGGCCGCGAACTATTTGCGAACTTCCGCAGGACTGTCGGTGCCGCAGATACTGGTGCCAGCAGCATTTGAATCGAATAAAGGACTAAGGTTATGACCCCACAAGACGCTAGCGCCGCTGCATATGACATCTGCAAACTGGCCCCGATCGTACCAGTTCTGGTTGTTCATGATGTGGCTCACGCCCGCCCTCTGGCCGAGGCGCTGGTCGCTGGTGGTCTGCCCGCGCTTGAAGTGACATTGCGCACTGATGTCGCGTTGCAAGTGATCGCCGAGATGGCAAAGGTCGAAGGCGGCGTCGTGGGTGCAGGTACCTTACTGACGCCAGACGATGTGAAACGTGCAGTTGATGCGGGTGCGAAATTTGGAGTCTCGCCCGGTGCGACAGACAAGTTGCTGCAAGCTGCCGAAGACCTCGACCTGCCGATGTTGCCCGGTGCGGCCACCGCATCCGAGGCGATGCGCCTTTTGGAACGCGGCTATGATATGCTCAAGTTTTTCCCCGCCGAAGCGTCAGGTGGCGCGCCTGCGTTGAAATCGCTCGCGTCGCCGCTGCCCCAGATCCGGTTCTGCCCGACAGGCGGCGTCAGCCCTGCCAACGCCGAAAGCTATCTGACCTTGCCGAATGTGGTCTGTGCAGGCGGCAGCTGGGTCGCGCCTGACGCGCTGGTCCGCCAAGGCGACTGGGCAGCGATTACCGAATTGGCCCGCGCGGCAAGCAAGCTGGGACGCTAAAGCGACGCAGCAGCGCGGCTGGCCTGATCGTATTGGCCTGAAATGGCGCGCAAACGGGCGGCGATCTCACGCAGGTCGTCGCCCTTCATATCCGTGCGATCCAGATTATCGATCAGGCAGGTATTGCGCACTGCGCGATAGGCCTCGATCAACTCGGCCCCTGAGGCTGACGTTCTGTAGAACACTTCTTTGCCGCGTTTGTCGGCCTCAAGAAGCCCAGATTTCAGCAGCTTGCGCAGCGCATAGTTCACTGTATGCGTATCTTCGATGTTCAGCATAAAGCAGATGTCGGTCAGCCGCTTTTCGCGACCCCGATGATTGGTGTTGTGCAACACCAAAATTTCCAAGGGTGTCAGATCGGAATTGCCCGCCGCCGTCATGCAGCGCGACATCCAGCGGCTAAAGGCGTTATAGGCAATAATCATCCCGTACTCGAGCTCGGAGGCCTCCCAACCTTCGCCCTCGGCTAAGTGGCGTGATGATACAATCCGACGGGAAGGCTGAGATTTTGCATCTGACATAGGGCATCCAAAGCTGATTATTACTGCCGTTACGTTAGCGATATGTGAGCGTTTTGCAACGTTTTGAACATTCAGCGGCCCAAAAAACGACGCATTTCCGGACTAGATTTCAGCAAGTTGCCACCGCGCAATTTCGAATCTAACGCTTCCCCTTGGCCATGGTGTCTATTTGGAGCCAATTCTGGAGAGACATCCGTGTTCAGGGCCATCGCCGCTGCCGCTTTTTTGCTTTTTTCCCTGCCTCAGCCAACAGTGGCAGAGGGGCGCAATTACCTTGGGTATGGTCGGCTGATCACCAACGACTTTCTAGGCGATTTGCAGGACCGTGAACGGACGGGGTCGGTTACATCATCGCGGGTGTGGGGCCCTGAATGGACGGGCGAGTTGCCAAAAAACTTTGGCAATCTAATTGAACTGCGTCTGGGGATTGAGGTTCTGGCACCTGAAAACCTGACCAGCCCCGCCGCAGGATCACGCCCTTGGGCCGGTGCATTGTCTGCAGGGCTGCACACGCATTTTCAGCACAAAGCGACGGAATTCGCTGTGGGTGCCTCAGTTTTTGCGACAGGGCCACAAAACCAGTTGGGAATGCTGCAACACGAGTTTCACAAGCTCATCGGGGATGAACCCCCGTCAAAACGCACCCTGGCCGCCCAAATTGGCAACGGGTTCTATCCAACTGTTCTGGTCGAGGCCGCGCGCGCGATTGAGCTGGGTGAAAACAAGACACTTCGCCCGTTTATTCAAGGGCAAGCCGGTATCGAAACGATGATGCGGGCCGGGTTCGATCTGACAATTGGGTCGGTCGGGAACGGCGGGTTGCTGGTGCGCGATCGCACATCGGGTCACCGCTACCGCGTCATCCAAAACACTCAAAACGCCGGGTTCAGCTTTGTTGCAGGTGCCGATATCGCCTATGTCAGCGAAAGCACTTATCTACCCGAGAACCGAGGGTATGCCCTGACCGATCATCGCGACAGGGTTCGGCTTGGCGTGCATTGGCAGGGCAAGGACGCATCGGCGTTCTATGGTGTGACGTGGTTGGGGAAAGAATACGAAACCCAACCAAACGACCAGATCGTCGGGTCATTGCGGATCAATCTCTCATTCTAAGTGCGTATATCTTGTACTGCGAGGCAGAAGATACACTCTATCTAGAGGCACGTAGAAGTAGTGAGCAAATGTTAACCTTTTTACAACGCCTTGAAACATTAGAAAAATACGGTCTTTGCAGATGAGCGGGTCTTTGCTAGTCTCGGGTTAATAATAAAAAACTACGAGGCAGCAGAACAGTGGTGAAAACGGGCTTTCGAGGCACGTTTGTCATTAGCTGGTCGCAAACAGAAATAGATGGGCTAGACGCCGCGCCAGTGCGATCCCTTGAGGTAGGGGCAGCATGGGCATGGAGGGGCGACGCGGTACGCGTTGACGGTCCATCTGATATATTGCGACTGGACCAGGCAGACGGGGCAGAAGAACTTCGCAAACGGGCGGCACGCATGGTGCATCGACTTGTCGGTGCGGCATTGGATAAAGACGTGTCACCAGTACGCAAAGACCGCAACGACGAACAATTCGCATCTTTGATGGACAATAGCTTTATCGTCACCGACGGCGGCAAAAGCTATACTGTCACTTTGATCGAAGTAGGCGGTGGCAGTCAGCCGCTGCTGATGTTTCTTGATGAAATTCCACCGCGCAACAGCGATCTTTGGATTGTGCACCACACCTTGGGCACCACGTCACTGGATAAGGTCGCCCAACAAAATGGCGGCGTGATTTGTTTCACGCCCGGCACGTTGATCCGAACGGATAATGGCGTGGACCGGATCGAAGACCTGCGCGAAGGCGATCTGGTGCAAACCAAAGACAACGGCATGCAGCCTGTGCGCTGGATCGGCAAACGCCGGATGAGCGGCGCACGCCTGTTTGCCATGCCACAACTGCGCCCTGTAAGATTCCACGCCAACGCCCTTGGGTTGGCAAGACCGGATCGTGATTTACTGGTGTCCCCCAGCCACCGCATGTTGATCAAAGGCGAGGTTGCGCAAACCTTGTTCAACACCGACGAAGTCTTGGTGACTGCGCGGGATTTGATAAACGGCTCTGATGTGACGGTCGATGCGCACATGCGTGAAGTGACCTATATTCACTTGCTGCTGGATAATCACCAGATCATGTGGGCGAATGGAGTCGAGACAGAAAGCTTCCATCCCGCTTCCGCAGCGTTGGAAAGTCTGGATGCCAATGATCGTGCACGGTTGATGGCCAATTATCCAAGCCTCAGCTTTGATCCGCACACCTATGGCAGCTATGCGCGTCGGAACCTGTCGGTATCCGAGGCAGCGATCCTGAAGCACGCCGCATAATGTAGAACGGGCCGCGATATCGCGGCCCCGATCCGTTATGCTTAGCTGTCAGTGCGGCTGTCGATCAACGCCTTGATGATCTCCTTGGCGCTGTCACTTGACCAATCGGCATCACCTCGCAGGCGCGCAATCTCGCGGCCTTCCGGGTCCATAATCACAGTGATCGGTAGACCAAATATACCCATCTGGCTGGCAACCGCCTGTTTCGGGTCTTGGTGGCGGGGCAAACTGTCTACGCCCGCTTCTTCAAAAAACCGCTTGATCCCTTCGGGCGAATTACGGCCCGTCGCGATTGTCAGCACTTCGAAATCCTCGCCGCCGAATTCCTTTTGCAAGGCGTTCAGCTGTGGCATCTCCTTGCGGCATGGGGCGCACCATGTGGCCCAGAAATTGACCAGCACATATTTGCCGCGCCACGCTTCGAGTGTGGTTGTGCCCGCGCCATCAGCCAGATCAAATGCAACTGATGACGTTGCCACAGGCGAATCGTGCACCACCAGTTTCTTCATGTCACCATCGCGCAGGGCTACGATGTCGGCGCTCTGACCAAAGCTTGGGTTTGCACCGACCGCTAGGGCCGTATAAACGAGCGCGAGCATTACTTTTCTCATTTTTCCCTCCGAGGGGTTGCCTGATGACCGATACGACTTCGAACAAGATGTGGGGTGGCCGTTTTGCCGCCGGACCAGACGCGATCATGGAGGCGATCAACGCCTCGATCTCGTTTGACCAGCGTATGGCCGCCCAGGACATTGCCGGGTCGCGCGCCCATGCCGCCATGTTGGCTGCACAGAACATCATTACTGATAGCGACGCCGAGGCCATTCGGAAAGGCCTGCTCACGGTGTTGTCAGAGATCGAAGGCGGGACGTTTCAGTTTTCAACAGCGCTGGAAGACATTCACATGAATGTCGAGGCGCGTCTGAAGGAAGTCATCGGTGAACCAGCAGGCCGATTGCATACGGGACGGTCACGCAACGATCAGGTCGCAACAGACTTCAAGCTTTGGGTGCGCGATCAATTCGACGCCGCCGAAAGCGGTTTGTTGGCCTTGATCCAAGCCCTATTGGGTCAGGCAGAAGCCGGGGCTGATTGGGTAATGCCCGGTTTCACCCATTTGCAAACCGCGCAGCCCGTTACGTGGGGCCATCACATGATGGCCTATGTCGAGATGTTCGGCCGTGATCTAAGCCGGATGCGCGATGCGCGCACGCGGATGAATGAATCGCCTTTGGGGGCTGCTGCCCTCGCAGGCACGTCCTTTCCCATCGACCGCGACATGACGGCACAGGCGCTTGGTTTTGACCGCCCGTCGGCGAATTCGCTGGACGCGGTCAGCGATCGTGACTTTGCGTTGGAATTTCTTGGCGCAGCGTCGATCTGCGCCATGCACCTTAGCCGCTTTGCCGAGGAACTGGTGATCTGGTCGTCAGCGCAATTCCGTTTTGTGACCTTGTCGGACCGGTTTTCTACTGGTTCAAGCATCATGCCACAAAAGAAAAACCCTGACGCCGCAGAGCTGATCCGCGCCAAGATCGGTCGCATCATGGGGGCCAATGTGGCGCTGATGATGGTGATGAAGGGGCTGCCGCTGGCCTATTCAAAGGACATGCAAGAAGACAAAGAGCAAGTATTCGATGCCGCCGACAACCTGATGCTGGCGCTTGCCGCGATGGAAGGCATGGTCAAGGACATGTCAGCCAACCGTGATAGCCTTGCTGCTGCGGCGGGGTCTGGTTTTTCAACAGCGACGGACTTGGCTGACTGGCTGGTGCGGGTGCTGGGGCTGCCTTTCCGCGACGCGCATCATATCACCGGATCGTTGGTGGCTCTGGCTGAAAAGAACGGTTGTGATCTGCCTGATTTGACGCTGGATCAGATGAAAACCGCCCATGACGGGATCACCGCGGATGTATTTGACGTCTTAGGCGTGGAAAACTCTGTAAATTCACGTATGTCTTACGGTGGAACCGCACCCAAGCAGGTGCGATCACAAATTGATCGCTGGAAAGGTATCGTTGGATGAAACGCATCGCCGCCGTATTATCGTTGCTTGCCCTCGCGGCTTGTGGCGCAGACGGAGAGCCGCAACCGCCGCGGGTCAACGGTACGGTGACTTTGTCGAATAACGGCGTATCTGCTGGCACCTCTGTCACGATGGGCCGCGGACCTGTCTGGCTTGGACTGGGGTTGGCGCTATGATCCGGACATACATGGTTCTTGCTTTACTTGTTATTGCAGGGATCGCAGGCTGCACTAAACCGAACAATGAAAAGAAGGCTCAAGTTCACCACGACCGTCAGATGCCTTCGATCTATGAACCCGGCATCCATGTCTCCGGTCATGTGAACGTAGGCGTCGTCAAGGATTTCTAGCGTGTCGATGCTCCGCATGATCTATCTGATACTGGCGCTTTGGGGCGCAATCCATCCGATGTACTACTTTATCATCTGGTTCCAGGCCAACGGCGTCAGCCTGTCTGGATTGGTCGATGCCTGGCATGTCAACGCGGCCTCAAGTGGCCTTGTGTGGGACCTGACAATTGCTGCGATCACCTTGACCGTTTGGATCATCGCTGAAGTTGCCGTGCGGCGAAATTGGCTGGCACTGATTGCCATTCCCGCAACCTTTGGTATTGGGGTAAGCTGTGGCCTGCCTTTGTATCTATTTATGCGGTCGGCCCCTGTAAAATAGCGCCGGAACCTCCGGCGGGAATATTTCGGAGCCTGACAAATGGATCATTTCCTGTATCGCGACGGTGCGCTGTTCGCTGAAGACGTCGCTATTTCAGAGATCGCAGCAGCGGTTGGAACACCGTTCTACGTCTATTCCACGGCGACGTTGTTGCGTCACTTCAAGGCATTCGATGACGCGTTGGAAGGGATGGACCATCTGGTGTGCTATGCCATGAAGGCCAATTCCAACCAGGCAGTTTTGCGGACTTTAGCCCAAGCAGGGGCGGGCATGGATGTGGTGTCAGCAGGCGAATATTTGCGCGCCAAGGCGGCAGGGGTTCCCGGGGACAAGATTGTATTTTCCGGCGTCGGGAAAACGGCCGCCGAGATCAAATTGGCGCTTGAGGGTGGCATCCGCCAATTCAACGTGGAATCCGAACCAGAGATGGAAGTGCTGGACGCAGTGGCCAGGTCGCTGGGCAAGGTAGCCCCGATCACCATTCGCGTGAACCCCGATGTGGATGCCAAAACCCATGCCAAGATTGCAACGGGCAAATCCGAAAACAAGTTTGGCATTCCCATAGGCCGTGCCCGCGAAGTGTATGCAATGGCGGCTGGCATGGCCGGATTGCAGGTGATTGGGATTGACGTACATATCGGCAGCCAGTTGACTGATCTAACGCCGTTCGAACAAGCTTACGACAAGGTCGCCGAATTAACAGAGATTTTGCGCGCAGACGGTCACACGATCAAGCGCCTTGATCTGGGCGGCGGTCTTGGCATTCCTTACGAGCGTAGCAACGAAGCGCCGCCATTGCCCAGTGATTATGGTGCGATGGTGCAGCGTAAACTGGGTCATCTAGGCTGCGAGATCGAGATCGAGCCGGGCCGTTTGATTGCAGGCAACGCCGGATTGATGGTCAGCGAAGTTATCTATGTGAAATCGGGCGAGGGGCGCGATTTTCTTATCTTGGACGGCGCGATGAATGACCTGATCCGCCCTGCTATGTACGAGGCCTATCATGATATCGTACCAGTCGTGGAGCCGGTCGCGGGTGCGGATCAGCAGCCCTATGATATCGTTGGTCCAGTATGCGAATCCGGCGATACCTTTGCCAAGCAACGAATGATGCCAAAACTGGCGGCCGGTGACCTTGTCGCGTTCCGAAGTGCTGGCGCATATGGTGCTGTAATGAGCAGCGAGTACAATTCGCGGGCACTTATTCCCGAGGTTTTGGTCAAGGATGATCAATTTGCGGTTATTCGCCCACGGCCGACCTTTGACGAAATGATAAATCGCGATACCATCCCTGAATGGCTTTGACCGCGCGCCGCGTGTCAACCTTGCGGGAGATCGGTATCAATGACCCATTTCACAAGCGATGATCAGCGCCGGGGACTTGCGAAAATTCGCTGGCCCTTAAGGCTGACCTGGGCCGGGATGTGGGCAGAAAGCCTCGTTCAGGCTCTTTGGCCGCTGTTGACGATTGTTCTGCTGGTCCTTGCGGCATTGATGCTGGGCCTCCAAGACACCGTGTCAGTTGAGGTTGTGTATGGTGCCGCCGCTGGCGTTGGTGTCGCGATTTTGGGCGCATTGATCTATGCGGTTCGATCTTTTCGCGTACCCCACCGGGCCGATGCGTTGGCGCGGCTGGACGCAAGTTTGCCGGGGCGGCCTATTCAAGCCTTGATAGATGATCAGGCGATTGGCGCGGGCGATGCAGCGTCAATGGCTGTGTGGCAAGCCCATCAAAAACGCATGGCCGATAGGGCCGCGGCCGCGCGTGCGGTGCCTGCGGATCTGCGGGTGTCCAACCGTGATCCCTATGCCTTGCGATTTGTTGCGGTGCTGTTTTTCGGGGTGGCGCTTATATTCGGCTCTGTTCTGCGTGTGGGGTCAGTTGCGGGCATGGTGCCCGGAGACGGTGGTCTGGCAAATGGTCCGGTCTGGGAGGGCTGGGCAGAGCCGCCCCGTTATACCGGACGACCGACGTTGTATCTGGCTGATCTTGAAGAAGGGCAGTTAATGCTGCCAAGTGGTACGTTGATCACCGTGCGGCTGTACGGCGAGGTAGGGGCGCTACAGGTGGCCGAGACAGTATCGGGCCAGACCGAACCCGCTGACGCCGAACCGGCCTTGGTTTTGGATTTCAAAGTCAATCAAAGTGGAGAGATCAGCATAGATGGCCCCGGTGGGCGCAACTGGGCTGTGACCATGCTGCCCGATGCAGCGCCTCAGGTTGAGATAGCCGGTGAACCGCAGGTCGCGGCGTTGGGCGAGATGCGTTTGCCCTTTGCCGCCAGCGACGATTATGGCGTCGAGGCAGGAGAGGCGCGTGTGACGCTTGATCTGGCGTCTGTTGACCGGCGCTACGGTCTTGCGATTGAACCGGACGCACGGCCCGAACTGATCGTTCCGCTTCCCATGCCGATATCGGGTGACCGTTCCAATTTCGAAGAGAACCTGATCGACGATTTTTCCAAACATCCTTGGGCGAACCTGCCTGTCAAAATCAGCCTGAGCGTTCTGGACGCGTCAGAACAGCAGTTTGCAACTGATCCCAGTGGTATGATCCTGCCGGGGCGGCGGTTTTTCGATCCGCTTGCGGCGGCGGTGATCGAACAGCGACGTGATCTGTTGTGGTCCAAGGCCAATGCGTCCCGTTTGGCGCAGATATTAAAAGCTGTGTCTTATCGCCCGCAGGATCTGTTCAGGTCTGATACATCGGCACTTCGCTTGCGCCGCCAGATCGAGCGGCTGGAAATTCGGGCCAATTATGGGCTGACAGATGACGTGCAGACCGAGATTGCGGATGATCTGTGGGACTTGGCGATTGAGCTTGAAGAAGGGGTCTTGGCTGACGCTTTGGAGCGGATGCGGCGGGCCCAAGAGCGCCTGACAGAGGCCATGAAAAACGGTGCGTCCAAAGAGGAGATTGCCGAGCTGATGGACGAACTACGCCGCGCAACCGAAGATTACATGCAGCAGTTGCAACGCCAGCAAGCCCAAGAAGGACAGGACGGCGAGCAGCAGCGGGGTCAGCAAGGCGAGACGATGCAGATGACCCAAGACGACCTGCAACGCATGATGGACCGCATTCAAGAGTTGATGGAGCAGGGGCGTATGGCCGAAGCCGAACAGGCCCTGCGCGAGCTACAAGAGATGATGGAAAACATGCGCGTAACCGAAGGCCAGCCTGGTCAGGGCGGAAAAAGCCCCGGCCAAGAGGCGATGGAAGGCTTAGCGGATACCTTGCGCGAACAACAAGAGCTGAGCGATCAGGCGTTCCGCGATCTTCAGGAGCAGTTCAACCAAGGCGGTCAGCAAACGCAACCGGGGCAGGAACCCGGCCAACAGCAAGGCCAGGGCCAGCAACCGGGGCAAGAGCCTGGGCAGGGTCAGCAACAAGGGCAGGGCCAACAACCCGGTCAGAATGACGGGCAATCCCAGCCGGGGCAGGATCAGGGGTCGATCGCCCAACGCCAGCAAGCGCTGCGCGATGAACTTAGCCGCCAAGAAGGCCGTTTGCCCGGCCGTGATTCACCAGACGGAGAAGCCGCACGCGATGCATTGGGGCGTGCGGGCCGTGCTATGGACGACGCAGAACAAGCATTGCGTCAGAACGATCTGGCCGATGCCATCGACAACCAAGCCCAAGCGATGGAGGCCCTGCGTGAGGGCATGCGCGCGCTAGGGGATGCAATGGCGCAAGAGCAACAGCAAGAGGCAGGTCAAGGCACAACAGAAGGAAACCAACAGGCAGAGAACCGTGATCCTTTGGGCCGCAACCAGTCCTCGAACGGGGGCGAAAGCACCGAAGGCGATCTGGCATTGGACGATGATGCCTATGGCCGCGCGCGTGAACTGCTGGACGAAATCCGCCGCCGGTCGGGCGAAGCCGCGCGCCCTGAAGTGGAACGTGATTATCTGAACAGGCTTTTGGATCGCTTCTAGAGCAAGATAAAGCGCGGTCCGGCAGCCTTAGCTGCCAGACTGGGTCGCTTTTGCATCCAGCCAATGCAATATGTTCTGCAGGCCGCTATCAAGCGATACGCGCCCTTGATTGATCGATGCGACATAACTTGTGAGGAACGGTTCAAGCAGCGGAATGGCAGACGAAATCTGCGACGCAAAGACATAGGCCAGCACCATCAACACCGCCAAGACCACAATTATAGAAAAGCCGCGCTTGAATCCGCTTTGGCGTTCCGACATCGGGGTTTCTGTCCAATCCTCAAGGTCGGGATCAGCCGACCGGCGTTCGTTTCCGGTGCGCAGCGTCGAATTGATTTCTTCGATATCCGGCAACAGATCGCGCCGTGATGACATCGATGCCGCACCTGTGGCGACCTTTGAAACATCGCTGTCTTCTTCGCCACGCAAACGCGCAGTGCGCGATTTGGCTAGGCGGGCACGTTCGTCCGGGCCGGTCTCATCTGGTCCATCGTCCAAGCCAAGATCGGGTTGGCTTTCCAGCACTTCTGCCTGCTTGCTTTGCCGGGCCAGCTTTTCGGCCTCGGCCTCTTGGCGCAAGATATCGGCGACCGAAGGATCAAGCTGCTTGCGTTCTGGCGCGGGTTTGGATTGGGGCGGTGGTGGCGGCGCTGCCGTTTCCTCGTCCGGGGTGGGGGTGTTGTCGCCCAACCCGTCTGGATCATCGGTTGGCATGTAATCAGGATGATGCTGAAACCACGTTTGCCCGCAATTGGAGCATTGAACGTCCCGACCGGCCATTGGCATGACGTTATCAGGCACTTCATATTGTGCATCACAATTGGGACAGATCAGTCTCATCGTGCGTCCCTACCCATCAAAAACTCCATCGTTTCCACGTGCTTGCCACCATATGGTCTAGAAAACCGCAGGAAAAGTGGAAACTTCGATCAATGCCAGTGTTGGTGTGCATTGAAACCCATGCGGTGCTAAGGCACAACAGTTCAAACTAAATGGGATATGCCTGTGATCGAATTTGAGAACGTGGCCTACAGTTACGGCGGAGGCGAGCTTTTGTCCGATATCTCGGTCAAGCTGGCACCGGGATCGTTTCACTTTCTTACAGGGCCGTCCGGATCAGGCAAAACCACATTGATGAAGCTGTGCTATGGCGCGTTGCTGCCAACAGCAGGGCATGTGACCTTGTTTGGCAATGACGTGCGCAGCCTTGACCGCGACGACATCGCCATGGTGCGGCGCCGTGTCGGTGTCGTGCATCAGGATTGCCAGTTTTTGAACCACTTGTCTGTTTCTGAAAACATCGGCCTGCCCCTGACCGTGTCGGGCAGGCACGCAGAAACCGGCGGCGCAGACCTGTCAGAGCTGTTGTCTTGGGTCGGTCTGAGCAACCGCGCCGATGCGTTGCCCCCCGAACTGTCGGGTGGTGAACGTCAGCGTGCGGCCTTGGCCCGCGCGGTTATCATGTCGCCTGATGTGGTGCTCGCGGATGAACCCACCGGCAACGTAGATTGGGAGATGTCGCAGCGGTTGCTAAGACTGCTCGTAGAACTGAATAAGATGGGCAAGACCGTTCTGATCGCGACCCACGACCTAGGCCTGATCCGCGCCACCAAAGCTCAAGTGCAGGCGCGGGTGTTGCGGATTGCCAATCGACGCATCCAGTTGGCGGGGGCGGATTTGTGAGTATGCTTCAAGTCGCCATTGCCGCCCTGTGGAACGGTGACCGCCAAGCGGACCGCGTTGTGCCACCGTCAGGGTTTACTGCGCAGCTGACCCTATTCGTAGCTGGAGCAATGGCATTTCTGGCAGTGTTCGCGCTGGCGTTATCGCTGGCATCCGGTCGGCTTGCCACGATCTGGGGGGAGGAATTGGCACGCACCGCGACGATCCGTGTGGTCGCCCCCATTGACCAACGGGCGGCCCAGACCGAAGCAGCCCTGCGCATTCTCGAAACAACCAAAGGTGTCGCTTCGGCTCGCGCGCTGACGGATGCCGAACAGCAGTCCCTGCTTGCCCCTTGGTTTGGACCAGAGCTGGCAATCGACGCGCTGCCCGTCCCACGTTTGATTGAAATCATCGAAGACAATGACGGCATGGACCCCGAAGGCCTGCGCTTGCGTCTGGCAGCAGAGGTGCCCGGTGCCGTTCTGGACAACCACAATCGCTGGCGGGCACCGCTGGTCAAAGCCGCATCCCGGTTGAAACTATTGGGGTGGATGTCGACTATTCTGATCACGGCAACGCTAGCGGCGATGGTGACGTTGGCCGCGAATGCTGCGCTATCTGCAAATGCGCAGGTGATTGCGGTTCTGCGGCTGGTCGGTGCAACCGACGGCTATATCGCCCAAGCCTTCATTCGCCGATTTACATTGCGTGCCCTATCGGGGGCTGCTGCGGGTACGCTGCTTGGGATGCTTGCCATTCTGCTGCTGCCAAGCACGGATGATGCGGGCGGTTTTCTAACTGGGCTTGGCTTTCAGGGGTGGCATTGGCTTGTCCCCTTGCTGATCCCTTTTCTGGCGGGGGCTGTTGCCTTTGCTGCCACAGGTGCCGCCGCTCGGCGCACGTTAAAGGAACTTGCCTAATGATCCAGTGGATACGGTCACTGACATTTATTGCACTCTCCACTATCGCGATGCCGCTATTTGGGCTGGCTTTTGCACCTTGGGCGATGTTTTCAATGCGCGGTGCATATGCGTGCTGCAAAAGCTATTCCCGCTTTATCATGTGGCTGGCAGAACATGTGGTGGGAATGCGTTGCGAAGTGCGTGGAACGCCGCCCGTCGGTGAGGTGTTGATCGCTGCAAAGCATCAATCGTTTCTTGATATCTTGATGATCTTTCAGGCGGTTCCGCTGGGAAAATTCATCATGAAAAAGGAAATTTTGTGGACCCCCGTCGTAGGGCAATATGCAAAACGCATGAAGATGTACGCCGTTGACCGTGGCAAACGCGGCGCTGCGGTAACGAAGATGCTGGAAGACGTCAAAGCCGGACATGTCGAGGCCGGTCAGTTGATTATCTATTCCCAAGGTACCCGAGTCGCCCCTGGTGTGTCTGCGCCCTATAAAAAAGGCACGGGAGCCTTGTACGAACAGATGGGGCAAACTTGCATACCGGTCGCCACGAATGTCGGGTATTTTTGGCCACGCCGGGGGCTGTTTCGCCGTCCCGGTGTTGCAGTCGTAGAGTTTATGGATCCTATCCCAGCGGGTCTGTCACGCGAAGAATTTATGGAGCGCCTCGAGAAGGTGGTCGAAGCACGGTCAGACACGTTGTTGCTTGAGGCAAAGGCAGCCAACACAGGACGCTAACCCGACGGCGCTGGCTCAAACCCAGCGCGCATTTTCTTACGCGCTGGCAGTTTACAGAGGTTTGAAAATATCGGAAAGGTGGGGCGCAAACCCCACCTGAGCTATCACATGTGGATTGCACCATCACCGCAAGCTAGCGCTGCCTCGCGCACGGCTTCGGAATAGGTCGGATGCGCGTGGCATGTCATGGCCAAATCCTCGGCAGAGGCACCGAATCCCATCGCGACGCAAACCTCGTGGATCAGATCTCCAGCAGCCGGCCCGATAATATGCGCGCCCAGAATGCGGTCAGTTTCCTTGTCCGCAAGGATTTTGACAAAGCCGTCACCGGCGAAAACGGCCTTGGCGCGTGCGTTGCCCATAAAGCTGAACTTGCCGACCTTATAGGCGCGACCAGCATCTTTGAGTTCTTCTTCGGTGGCACCAACATTGGCAACTTCGGGGTGGGTATAGATCACACCGGGGATCACGCCATAGTTCACGTGGCCATGCTTGCCCGCCACTACCTCAGCCACAGCCATGCCTTCGTCTTCGGCCTTATGCGCCAGCATCGGCCCTTCGATCACGTCTCCGATGGCATAGATGCCTTTGACCGAGGTCTGCCAATGATCGTTAACGGCGATCTGGCCGCGCTTTGTCATTTCAACGCCAAGGGCATCGATACCCAATCCATCGTAAAACGGCTTGCGGCCTGTAGCGACCAAAACAACGTCCGCATCCAGCGTGTGTTCGCTTTCGTCTTTGCGCAGTTTGTAGGTCACTTTGGCTTTGGTTCTAGAGGCATCGGTGCTTTGTACGGCGGCACCCATGATGAATTTGATACCCTGCTTTTTCAGCAGTTTCATAAAGTTCTTTTGAACTTCGCCGTCCATACCGGGCGTAATTGCATCCAGATACTCGACGACGGTCACTTCGGTTCCGAGGCGCGCGTAAACGGAACCGATTTCAAGGCCGATCACACCGGCACCAATCACGACCAGCTTTTTCGGCACCTTGTTCAATGACAGAACACCAGTTGATGTCACAACGACTTTCTCGTCGACTTCTACGCCTGGAAGGGATGCAGGCGCAGAGCCCGTTGCGATAATGATATTCTTGGCTTCGTGAATCTCATCACCGACCTTGACCTTGCCAGCCTCTGGAATGGTGGCCCAGCCCTTGATCCAGTCGATCTTGTTCTTTTTGAACAGGAATTCGATACCCTTGGTGTTGGTGTCGATGGTGTTCTGCTTGTAGGCCTGCATCTGGTTCCAGTCGACCGACGGGCTTTTGCCCTTGAGGCCCATGTCGGCGAAATTATGTTCCGCCTCGTGCAGCATATGGGTGGCATGAAGCAGCGCCTTGGACGGGATACAGCCCACGTTCAAACAGGTACCGCCAAGGGTTTCACGGCCTTCAACGCAGGCGGTCTTGAGGCCCAGTTGGGCACAACGAATGGCGGATACATAGCCGCCTGGGCCGGAGCCAATGATAATGACATCGTAGCTGGACATGAAAGGTCTCCTTGATGGGTCGTGCGATTATTGGTTCAGGTGATGTGCCGGTCGAAGGGTAGGCTAGGGGGCGCTGCCCCCGTGCGCAAGCGCACACCCCCGGGATTTGGGGTCATTTGGATGACTAGAAGAGCGCCGCGATCAACATAAGAACAGTTGCCCCAAAGCCGACCGTCCAGATGATCGTGCGGCCCGGACGCAGTCCATAGGCATAGGCCGGGACATAGGCGATACGGGCGGCAAGAAAGACCCAAGCCAAAAGCGCAGTGTAACTGGTGCTTTGGTCGGTGGTCTGAAGGACGAGCGACGCGATGCCAAAAAGGATTAAGGCCTCGAACATGTTGTTCATGGCGCGCCCCAGCCGTGCGGTGCGATCAGACATTTGGCGCGTCGGTTCGCGGTCACGGGCGGACATGGTATAGCCCGACCCCAGTTCCAGATTGGCGGGGATGGCGTAGACGACAAACGTAATCACCTGCACCAGCGCGGCAAGAATGAGGACGGTAAGTTCAGATGTCATCGCTGCGCTCACGTTTTAAAGTGCCATCAGATACAGAATAGCAGTTGCTGCGAACCCTGCGAGCCAGACAAGGGTGCGCACTGCGGGGATACCGAATGCATAGACTGGGAGATAGATGATGCGGGCAATCAAAAACACCTGAGCCGCCAAAAGGCTTGCAGAACTTGTGCGGTCGAGCATTTCGAGAATAAGGATCGCGGGAGCAAACAGCGCCATGGCAGTGATGGAGTTGGCAAGCGCCCGTTCCAGTCTGGCGGTCATTCCACTGACGGTGCGCGTTTCGTCGCGTGAAGAAATCAGATAGCCGAGGCTAAGTTGTTGCATGCCGCCCAAAACCTGAAGCAGGATGGTGAGCAAAACAAGCAAACCATAGGCCGCGAGGATTGTTGTCTCTGTCATGGTATATCCTTTGCAAAGTGAAGCGCGGACATCTTGCCCGCGCGCCGGTTCTTACAGATCCATCAACAGACGGCGTGGATCTTCGAGCGCCTCTTTTACCCGCACAAGGAAGGTCACAGCCCCTTTGCCATCAACGATGCGGTGATCGTAGCTTAGCGCGAGATACATCATCGGGCGGATCACGACCTGACCGTTGATGGCCATGGGGCGATCCTGAATTTTGTGCATACCAAGGATGCCGGATTGCGGTGGGTTCAAGATAGGCGAGGACATGAGTGAGCCGTAAACACCGCCGTTGGAAATGGTGAACGTGCCGCCTTGCATTTCAGCCATCGACAATTTGCCATCGCGGGCTTTCGCGCCCATCTCGCCAATCGATTTCTCGATGGTGGCAAAAGACATGTCTTGCGCTTCTTTGATGACGGGGACGACAAGACCTGTAGGTGTGCCAGCCGCAATGCCCATGTTAACGTAGTTCTTGTACACAACATCAGTGCCATCGATTTCGGCGTTAACCTCGGGGACTTCGTGCAGGGCGTGGATACATGCCTTGGTAAAGAAGGACATAAAGCCGAGTTTCACGCCATGCTTTTTCAGGAACAGGTCTTTGTATTCGTTCCGAAGGGCCATAATCTCGGTCATGTCGACCTCGTTATAGGTAGTCAGCATCGCGGCGGTATTCTGGCTGTCTTTCAGGCGCTTAGCGATGGTCTGACGCAGTCGGGTCATCTTTACCCGCTCTTCACGCGACGCGTCTTGTGGGGCAGAAGGCGCGCGCGGGGCAGCAGCCGGCGCAGGCTTTGCTGCGGACGTTCCGGCGGCAACAGCCTTGGCGACATCTTCTTTCATCACACGGCCATCGCGGCCCGTACCGGTCACTTGATCACGAGAAATGCCAGCTTCGGCCATCGCTTTTTTCGCGGATGGCGCATCTTCGGTATCACCTGAATTGCTGGAGGGAGCCGCATCGCGGCCGTCTGGTTTAGTGGTGGTTTCAGGCGTGCCTTGGGTTGCGGACGCGCCACCAGCGCCTTCGGTTATGACCGCAAGCTTGCCGTTGGCCTCGACGGTCGCACCTTCTTCGAACATGATCTCGGTCAGGGTGCCAGCGGCAGGAGCGGGTACTTCGACGCTGACTTTGTCGGTTTCCAGCTCGCACAGCATTTCATCGGCTTCAACTTTGTCGCCGACTTTCTTGAACCACGTGCTGATCGTTGCTTCCGTTACGGATTCACCAAGGGTGGGGACCATCACATCGACAGCGTCACCGCCTTTGGTGGGCGTGTCGGCTTTGGCCGCTGCGGCTGGCTTAACTTCCTTGGCAACAGGCTTTTCGCCCCCTTCGGAAATGTTCGCCAGCAGCGCGTCAACGCCAACGGTTTCCCCTTCGGCAGCAACGATATCGGCAAGGGTACCTGCGACGGGGCTGGGTACTTCGACGGTGACCTTGTCGGTCTCCAACTCGCACAGCATTTCGTCAACCTCGACGCTGTCGCCGGGTTTCTTAAACCATGTTGCCACGGTCGCTTCGGTAACGGATTCGCCCAGTGTCGGGACGCGTACTTCGCTTGTCATGGTTATTTTCCTTCGATGGTCAGCGCTTCGTCAACGAGGGCTGCTTGTTGTGCTTTATGTTGAGAGGCCAGACCCGTTGCAGGTGACGCCGACGTGGCGCGGCCAGTGTAAACGGGGCGGGTGTGTGTGGCATTGATCCGGCCAAGAACCCATTCGATATTGGGTTCGATAAAGGTCCAAGCACCTTGGTTTTTGGGCTCTTCCTGACACCAGACCATTTCAGCGTTTTTGAACCGGTCAAGTTCCTTAACCGCAGATTGGGCAGGAAACGGATAGAACTGTTCGAACCGAAGCAGATAGATATCATCAATTCCGCGGGCATCGCGTTCTTCTAGAAGGTCATAATAAACCTTACCCGAACACATCACGACGCGCTTGATTTTGTCATCAGACACAAGCTTCGTGTCCGAATTGCCCTGCTGAGCATCATCCCACAAAACTCGGTGGAAGCTGGAACCGGTGATGAACTCCTCGGTCTTGCTGACCGCCATTTTGTGGCGCAGCAGGGATTTCGGGGTCATCAGCATTAGCGGCTTGCGATAGCTGCGGTGCAGCTGGCGGCGCAGCAAGTGGAAATAGTTCGCAGGCGTGGTGCAATTCGCCACGATCCAGTTATCGCCACCACACATGGTCAGGAACCGTTCCAGACGTGCGGACGAGTGTTCTGGCCCTTGCCCTTCGTAGCCGTGCGGCATCAGGCAAACGAGGCCGGACATGCGCAGCCACTTGCTTTCGCCCGAGCTGATGAACTGGTCAAACATGATCTGTGCGCCGTTGGCGAAATCACCAAACTGGGCTTCCCAAAGGGTCAGTGCGTTTGGTTCGGCAAGCGAATAGCCATACTCAAAGCCCAGAACAGCATATTCGGACAGCATGGAATCGATGACCTCGTATTCGGCCTGCCCCTCGCGGATGTGATTCAGCGGATAGTATCGGTCTTCGTTTTCTTGGTTGATCAGCGCGGAATGTCGTTGCGAGAATGTACCGCGCGCAGAATCCTGGCCGGAAAGGCGCACTTTGTAACCTTCGGTGAGAAGCGACCCAAAGGCCAATGCCTCGGCTGTGGCCCAATCGAAACCGGTGCCGGATTTGAACATCTCGGCTTTGGCATCGAGCAGACGCGTGACCGTTTTATGGATCGGAAAGCTTTCCGGTGCGGTCGCGAGGGCCTTGCCAATGTCAGCCATAGTTTCAGGCGCAATGGCAGTTTTGCCGCGCTGGTATTTCTTTTCTTTCGCTTTATCGAGGTGCGACCACTTGCCGTCCAGCCAGTCGGCCTTGTTGGGACGGTATTCTTTGCCCGCTTCGAATTCAGTGTTCATCTTCTCTTGGAACGCTGCTTTCATATCCTCGATCTCGCCTTCGGGGATCAGCCCGTCTTTGACAAGGCGATCAGTATAAAGCGTCAGCGTGGTTTTTTGCTTTTTGATCTTTTTGTACATCACCGGGTTGGTGAACATGGGCTCGTCGCCCTCATTGTGACCAAAGCGGCGGTAGCAGATAATGTCCAGCACCACGTCTTTGTGGAATTTTTGACGGAATTCGGTGGCGACCCGCGCCGCGTGAACAACCGCTTCGGGATCGTCGCCGTTGACGTGGAAAATCGGTGCCTCAACCACCAATGCGTTATCGGTGGGATAAGGGCTGGACCGGCTGAAATGCGGCGCGGTAGTGAAACCGATCTGGTTATTCACAACGATATGCATGGTGCCGCCTGTGCGGTGGCCGCGCAGACCTGACAGTGCGAAACATTCTGCCACAACGCCCTGACCCGCAAAAGCAGCATCGCCGTGGAGCAGGATCGGCATGACTGAAGTCCGTCTCTTGTCGTTCCGCTGGTCTTGCTTAGCGCGGACTTTGCCCAAAACAACAGGGTTCACAGCCTCAAGGTGGGATGGGTTGGCGGTCAGCGATAGGTGAACAGTATTGCCGTCAAATTCGCGGTCAGAAGATGCGCCAAGGTGATACTTTACGTCGCCCGATCCATCGACATCCTCAGGCTTGAAGCTGCCGCCTTGGAATTCGTTAAAGATCGCGCGGTATGGTTTCTGCATCACGTTGGCAAGAACGGACAAACGACCTCGGTGTGGCATGCCGATTACGATATCCTGAACGCCCAATTGGCCGCCGCGTTTGATAACCTGCTCCATCGCGGGAATAAGGGATTCACCGCCATCAAGGCCAAACCGCTTGGTCCCCATGTATTTGACGTGAAGAAATTTCTCAAAACCCTCAGCTTCGACCAGCTTATTCAAAATTGCCTTGCGGCCATTCTTGGTGAACTGGATTTCCTTGCCATATCCCTCGATCCGCTCTTTCAGCCATGCGGCTTCTTCGGGGTTCGAAATATGCATGTACTGCAGCGCGAAAGTGCCGCAATAGGTGCTTTTCACAATATCCAAGATCTGTTTCATCGTCGCAATTTGCAGGCCCAGAACGTTGTCAATAAAGATCGGACGTTCCATGTCTTCGGGGCCAAAGCCGTAAGCGGCGGGGTCCAGTTCGGGATGAAGTGACTGTTCGCGCATGCCAAGCGGATCAAGATCGGCGGCCAAGTGGCCGCGAATACGGTAGGCGCGGATCAGCATTAGTGCCCGAATGCTGTCAAGAACTGCGCGCTGCACCTGTGCATCTGACAGCTCAATTCCTTTGGACGTCGCTTTTTCTGTAATTTTCTGCCCGACGGCTTTCGTCTCAACCTGGGCTGGCCATTGACCTGTCAGTGCGGCGGTTAAGTCGTCTTGCGGCATTGGCGGCCAATCGCTGCGCGCCCACGATGGGCCAGCGGCTTCGGCTTTTACATCGGCGTCATCATCGTCCATCGCCCGGAAAAATGCCTGCCAGGCGTCATCCACTGCGTTTGGATCGTTGGCGTACCGCGCATACATCGCTTCGAGATATGTGCTGTTCTGTCCTTCCAAAAAGGAAGAATCGTGGAACTGTTCATTTTGCGGCTGGTCGGTCATGGCGATACCTCTGATGAGAGCGCGACGTTTGAATGTAAGGGGCCAGACAGGGAAATCCCTGCCTGACCAAAAGGGGCTTAACCCTTGTTGATAGCTTCCTGAACAGCTTCGCCCAATGTTGCGGGGCTGTCTGCGACAACAATGCCAGCTGCTTTCATGGCTTCGATTTTGCTTTCAGCGTCGCCTTTACCACCGGCAACGATGGCACCAGCGTGGCCCATGCGGCGGCCGGGAGGGGCTGTGCGACCTGCGATGAAACCAGCTGTTGGCTTCCAACGGCCTTTTTTCTTTTCATCCGCCAGGAACTGCGCTGCTTCTTCTTCGGCGGAACCGCCGATTTCACCGATCATGATGATCGACTGAGTCTCTGGATCGGCCAAGAACATCTCGAGGATATCGATATGTTCGGACCCTTTGATAGGGTCGCCGCCGATGCCAACTGCAGTAGATTGGCCAAGCCCAAGATCAGATGTCTGTTTCACGGCTTCATAGGTAAGCGTACCCGAGCGCGAGACAACCCCGCAGGTGCCGCGCTTGTGGATGTGGCCCGGCATGATACCGATTTTGCAAGCGTCAGGGGTGATGACACCGGGGCAGTTAGGCCCGATCAGGCGTGATTTGGATCCGTCCAGCGCGCGCTTGACCCGCATCATGTCCAGAACCGGAATACCTTCGGTGATGCAGATGATCAGTTCCATTTCGGCATCGATCGCTTCGAGGATGGAATCGGCTGCGAAGGGCGGTGGAACATAGATGACGGTTGCGTTTGCTTCGGTCACATGGCGTGCTTCGTGGACAGAGTTGAACACGGGCAGGTCCAGATGGGTTTGCCCACCCTTGCCCGGTGTCACGCCACCAACCATTTTGGTGCCATAGGCGATGGCTTGCTCTGTGTGGAACGTGCCTTGGGACCCTGTAAGGCCCTGACAGATGACTTTGGTGTTTTCGTCGACAAGTACGGCCATTGGTATTTCCTATCTGTGGTTCGTGGTGCTGAAACGTCAGCGTTATTATCTGAAAGAGGCGTAAGCCCCTCAGTGTTCGGGTTTGCCTTAGGCTGCGGTACCTTGGCTGCGCATCAAAGCAGGAATGGTTTGGTCATTCATTGTCGCACCAGTTCTTTCCAATTGGCGAATAGGCGATCAACAGCAATTCGCGGCCTTCAATCAATGCTATCTCTGGCATAACCTTGTGTGTTGCGGGTGTATCAATCTTGAACCCAAGAACGGGTGCCGTAGCCATTTGAATACGCAGGGCGTCTATCGCTTGCCCCGTATGGTTCCCGTCAAACACCACCTCGCACCGCCGCTCAACCCCGAGAGGGGGATCAAAACTGACCGGTTCGAGCGACACATCCCAGAAGGTAAGGTCAAACGGCAAGGGGCTAGCAGTCGTACGTTCCATGTTGGTACGCATGCTATCGGTTGTCTGGCCAGCTTTGGAGCACGACGCATTAAAGGTAAGGATGGCTATATCCGCAACTGTTCCCGTCGTTGCATGTGCCGCAACCGGCATCGCCAAAGCGACACCGGCTGCAATAGTTATCCACATGCGTAGAAGGCGCTTGGTCACTGAAATTAACCCTTAACGGCTTTCACGATCTTCTGTGCGCCATCTTTCAGATCATCAGCTGCGATCACGTCCAGACCGGAATTGTTGATGATCGCTTTGCCCTCGGCAACATTTGTCCCTTCAAGACGGACAACCAATGGCACTTTCAAACCGACTTCTTTTACAGCAGCTACAACTCCCTCGGCGATAACGTCGCACCGCATGATGCCGCCAAAGATGTTCACCAAGATGCCTTTGACCTGCGGGTCAGAGGTGATGATCTTAAACGCTTCGGTTACTTTCTCTTTGGTGGCACCGCCGCCAACATCAAGGAAGTTTGCAGGCTCGGCACCGTAGAGTTTGATGATGTCCATTGTGGCCATCGCCAGTCCCGCGCCGTTCACCATACAGCCGATTTCACCGTCAAGCGCGATGTAATTCAGGTCGTACTTGGACGCCTCAAGCTCTTTTGCATCTTCTTCGGTGGTATCACGAAGTTCGGCGATATCACTGTGACGATACATGGCGTTGCCATCAAAGCTGACCTTGGCATCAAGCACCTTAAGGTCACCACCGTCTGTGACGATCAGCGGGTTGATTTCCAGCATCTCCATGTCTTTTTCGATGAACGCTTTGTAGAGCTGCCCCATCAATGTCACGCATTGTTTCACCTGCTTGCCCTCAAGGCCTAGCGTGAATGCGATGCGACGACCGTGGAATGCCTGGTAGCCTGTTGCAGGATCTACCGAAAAGCTGATGATCTTTTCCGGGGTCGACGCTGCGACCTCTTCGATATCCATGCCGCCTTCGGTAGAACATACGAAACCAACGCGCGCTGTCTGACGATCAACGAGCAGTGCGAGGTAAAGTTCGGTTTCGATGCCGGAACCGTCTTCGATGTAGATGCGGTTCACTTGCTTGCCGGCGGGGCCAGTCTGATGCGTAACCAAGGTGCGGCCCAACATTTTCTTGGCTTCTTCTGCAGCTTCTTCGACCGATTTGGTCAGGCGTACACCGCCCTTGTCGCCAGCGTCAGCTTCTTTGAACGAACCCTTGCCGCGACCACCTGCGTGGATCTGCGCCTTGACCACCCAAAGGGGGCCGTCCATTTCGCCAGCGGCTGATTTTGCTTCTTCGGCTTTCAGTACGACGCGGCCGTCAGATACTGGCGCGCCATAGGTGCGCAAAAGGGCTTTCGCCTGATATTCGTGGATGTTCATGAAAAACGGTCCCGTTTTTTGTTCCAGTCAAATCGCGGTATACGATTGAGTCTTGATATTGCGTAAACAGTTTTTCTTAGAAATACAGGATTTTCCAGACAAAAGCGACATTTGTGATCACACGTATTTATCGTGTGATCACAAATCTCTGGATCGTCTGGAAGAATCCGTTTGTAGTAACGCCCAGATTTTATCAGCCTGCCGCAATTTTGCGCAAATACTGATTCAATTCCCAATAAATCAGGTGTTTTTAAACGGCGGTTTTTGGAAGGTGTCTGGCGCGAATGCCAACATGAATGCCAACATGATAGAGGGCTTTTCAGGGTGAGAAATGCGAAAATACGGAATGCATTCTTGCTTCGCGGGCGCTAACCAAGTGACGCGCCGGACAAAGGCGCGTCACGAGTAGGTGTTATTTAGGCATCAACGCCCAGTAATCCAGATCAAGCAACACATCGGGAAGATACTTGCCATCGTCGCCTCTCAACTTGAATGGATCGCCGCCTTTGGTCGCGACCAAACGCAAGCGGATCGCACCGACGCCGGGCGCGGATGTGTCGGCCTTGTCCAGAACTTCGGACCACGCGCGGATGGTGTCTCCTGACAGGCAGGGGTTCGCATGTGCGCCACCGTTCAGCCCGACCACCATCTGTGCATTGGCCAAACCGTTGAAAGACAACGCTCTCGCCATTGAGATCACGTGACCCCCGTAAATCAGCCGCGACCCGTCGGGGCGGGCAGAGGTGTCGAAATGTACTTTGGCGGTGTTCTGCCAAAGGCGCGTGGCCATCATGTGTTCGGCCTCTTCCACCGTGACGCCGTCAACGTGGTCGATCTTTTCGCCGATCTCGTAATCGCCCCAGCGATGTGGTTCGCCCGCCAAGGTAAAGTCGTAGTTGCTGAAATCCAGATCGTCAGGGATATGCAATTGCCCAACGCTGAGCGCTTTGGGCAGGTTCGGCACGACTTCGGCTGGGGCAGCGGCGTTGACATCGCGTTTGCGCACCATCACCCAGCGAACATATTCCAGTACTTTCGTGTCGTCTTGGTTAAAGCCCGAGGTGCGCACATAGACCACACCAGTTTTCCCGTTGGAGTTTTGCTTCAACCCGATGACCTCGGACACCGACCGCAGCGTGTCGCCAGGCCAGACGGGGGCCAGCCACCGGCCTTGGGCATAGCCCAGATTGGCCACCGCGTTCAGCGATACGTCAGGGACAGTTTTGCCAAAGACGATATGAAAGGTGATCATATCGTCCATCGGGCTGAACGGCAGTCCGCAGCTTTGCGCAAATTGATCGGACGAATAGAGAGCGTGGCGCGCGGGATACAACGCGTGGTACAACGCGCGTTCGCCGCCCTTTACCGTGCGTGGGACAGCATGATGCAAGGTCTGACCGACCGAGTAATCTTCGAAGAAGCGACCAGCATTGGTTTTTGTGGCAACCATCAGTGCTCCCCCAGTTTGGTGTCAGGTGTATAGGTGCCTTCGACCTCTTTGGTGACCGCCTGACCGCAGCGCATAATACCTGCGGCTGCGTCAAAAGTTTGCGTGGGGGTGCCGTACAGTTCCCAACCCTTATTGAGGGCATCGGTCACTTTATGGCAAAACGCGGACGTGTCCTCTTCGGACAGGAAACGATAAAGCTTCATCGGGGTACTTTCAGTTCAGGAAAAGGGCGAGACGCCAAGCAACGTGTGGATCGCAATTGTTACAATCAACATGAGAAGCGTGATCACGGCCAACCGGATATAGGTTTTCTTTCCTGCGGCTGGAGGCGGTGTCCAATTTGGTTCGGCCTTGTTGATCAGGATGACCGATCCAACGGCCCAAGCAAGCATGCCGCCGAACAGAATAATTGACGCAAGATCACCGTTCACCAGCAAATGCGCGACAGCCCAGATCTTCACGGCCATTAGTTGCGGGTGACGGGTTTTATTCGCAGGCCATGCTTTGGCACCCTTGGCGGCACTTGATCCGTAGACCCAAAATGCGAGAACCATCAGCAAGTTGTTGATGTGGGTCATAAAGCTGGGTGGAGACCAGACGTTGATAAAATCCGCGCCGCGATAGCCGATGATGATCAGCACAAGGGATGCAACAATCGCAACAGCAATCACCCCTTTGCCTTTGTTTCCAAGGGCGGCGCGTTGGTCCGGCATCAGCCGTTTAAAGTAGTGTGCACCGACCCAAAGGATCATGCCGAGGATCAAAAGTGCCATCATGGGGCTACTCCGTTTTTAGGGCCGCGATTGCGTCCAGTTTTGCTAATGTTTCGCGCGCGGTTGCAACGTGCAGGTTCTCTACGATGCGGCCGTCCACGACTGCCACACCCTGACCTGTTGCCTGCATTTCGTCAAACGCTGCAATCTGGCGGCGGGCAAGGTCTGCTTCGGCCTCTGACGGGGAAAACGCCTCGTTTGCCACACCAAGCTGTGCAGGGTGAATCAGCGTCTTGCCGTCAAATCCCATGTCGCGACCCTGGTCGCATTCGACGCGGTGGCCTTCGTCGTCTTTAAACGCGTTATACACGCCGTCGATAATCGCGATGCCGTTCGCCTTAGCGGCCAAAACGCAAAGGCCAAGACCGGTCAACAGCGGCAAACGGTCAGGACGGACGCGGGTTTGCAGGTCTTTATTTAGATCGTTGGTACCCATAACCATGCATTGCAGTTTCGGATGTCCACCAATGGCGGCGGCGTTCAACATTGCCCCCGGCGTTTCCATCATCGCCCAAAGCGGGATGTCACCGGTGATTGCGGACAACGCGTCCAGATCAGTTGGGTTGCCGACCTTGGGCAGCAGAATCGCGTCGCAATCCATCGCGGCGGCGGCACGGGCATCATCTGCACCCCATTCTGTGTCCAGCCCGTTGATACGGATCACCTTGTAGCGGCTGCCATACCCCCCGGTTTTCAATGCCTGTGCCAACGTTCCGCGCGCAGCGATCTTTTCCTCAGGAATAACGGCATCTTCGAGATCAAAGATAATGGCATCTGCGGGCAGGCCGCGGGATTTGTCCAACGCACGGTCCTTGGACCCTGGTATGTAAAGAACAGAGCGGAGGGGGCGGGCGACTTTAGACATCTGGCAAACCTCAAAGAAATAATGTTGCGCGCAGGTCTGCATTTTTTAACGAAAACTTCAAGGGTAATCGTGCCGCAGTGCAGCAACCGCGGCCAATATTCTTTAAATCGGCGGTGATTAACAGATAATTCAGCCGCATCGGGCAACGTAAGGGGGGCACGGTGAACTGATGCTTTTCTAAGACGTCAGGCGCAAGTTGTCAGCGTGCCCAAATATCCACATTGGCCGGTTCCCCTCCGAACTAGCTGTTAGGGAGGTACTTACAATGTCGAATTTCCACAAGGTTTTTCACTTGGCTGCGCTCGCTGCTGCAGGAGCGATTGTTATCGCTGCGACACAGGATTTGTCAGCCGATCCCGTTAGGGCACCGATCACGGCGAACTCTTTATCTATAGTGGCCGAGATCCCTTAGCTGACGGCGCTAGGCATTCGGTCGGTACCTCAGCATGGTTTCCGACGCCATTTCGGGTTCAATCGCCACGGTAAATACGGAAGAACTTGCAACAGCGACACCCGCCCCAAACCTTCCTTTCGACATGCCGGCGAACAGAACGGCGGGTCTGGCGAAACATAAAAGCCGAAGATCAAAGTTCATCACGGCGCTGCTCTCGGAGCAGGTTCATTAAAGTTTAATCGAGGTGAGAGTTTTTTCGCCCAAGTTGGAACTCATTGGCGATTTCGTGGTTAACCTTGCAACCGAGCGATGATCGCTTGGCGGTAAGTCTAGCTACCTAAATAGGAGTAAACAGTAATGAAACGTTTTCTTGGAACAACCGCTATCCTTCTCTCTTTGACAGGCCCAGCATTTGCTGCCTCGCACACTGCAAACGGCATTGGCGGCGCAGTGGTTGAGCCGTCTGATTTCTTTGCATCCGACCTCATCGGCATGCGCATCTACAACTCCGAAACTGAAATTGATGCGAACATGACAATCGCTAACGATGGCGAAAAAGAGTGGGATGACATCGGCGAAATCAACGACATTATCGTTGGTCAAGATGGTACAGTCAAAGCTGTAATTCTGGGCGTCGGCGGCTTTCTGGGCATGGGCGAACGTGATGTGACTGTCAGCATGGACGCTATCAAAGTTGTCCGTGAAGAAGGTGACAGCAATGATCGCTTTCTTGTCGTAATGACATCAAAAGAAATGCTGGAGCAGGCACCTGAATTCGACCGTGACATGGACGATGGCATGGAAAAAGCAGTCGATACTTCAGAAGCCAAAGCCGAAGATATGGCTGAAACTGCAGAAGTTAAGACAGAGCAAGCCGTCGCCGCAACAGGCAACGCTGTTTCCGAAATGGATCGCGACATGATGGATCGCCCCGCTGTGACACGTGACGGCTATCAAGATGTTGAATGGACTGAGCTGACCGCTGATGATCTGGAAGGCGCACGTATCTATGGCCCGAACGATGAAGATGTAGGCGAAATCGACGAATTGATCCTGAACGAAAACGGCCAGATCACACATGTCTTGGCAGATATCGGTGGTTTCTTGGGAATGGGTGAGCGCACTGTTAAGCTCTCCTTCGAAGAACTTCAGCTCATTCGCAACAACGACAATGATGTACGTATCTATGTCGACAGCACCGAAGAGACTTTGGAGCAGCTGCCAGAATACGAAGATTAATCTTCTTTTAAACTTGGTATAATATCGCTGGGTCGTCCTTAAATGGGCGGCCCATTTTCGTTGGTATTAAGAGGCTGATGAAAATCCAGTGAATGCACAACTTGCACGGTGCGCCGCATTTCGCTATCCCGTGGCCAATCTTAACCTTGTCGGAGAATACCACATGGCCAGACCCAAAATCGCGCTTATCGGCGCTGGGCAGATCGGGGGCACGCTTGCCCATCTCGCAGCAATCAAAGAACTGGGTGACGTCGTCTTGTTCGACATCGCCGAGGGCGTTCCGCAGGGTAAGGCGCTTGATATCGCTGAATCCGGTCCATCGGCAAAGTTCGACGCGACTATGTCGGGTGCCAATGACTATGCTGATATTGCTGGCGCTGACGTTTGTATCGTAACAGCTGGTGTTGCCCGCAAGCCGGGTATGAGCCGTGATGACCTGTTGGGAATCAACCTGAAAGTCATGAAGTCCGTCGGCGAAGGCATCGCAGCCCACGCGCCAAATGCTTTTGTGATCTGTATCACAAACCCGCTTGATGCGATGGTTTGGGCGCTGCGCGAATTCTCGGGCCTGCCACACCACATGGTCTGCGGCATGGCTGGCGTTCTTGATTCGGCGCGTTTCCGTCACTTCCTTGCAGCTGAATTCAACGTCTCGATGAAGGACGTAACCGCGTTCGTTCTGGGCGGTCATGGCGATACAATGGTGCCACTGACACGTTATTCAACAGTTGCCGGTATCCCGTTGCCTGATCTGGTGAAAATGGGCTGGACCACACAGGACAAACTGGACGCGATTGTTCAACGGACCCGTGATGGCGGTGCGGAAATTGTTGGTTTGCTGAAAACCGGTTCGGCATTCTATGCCCCCGCGACGTCGGCAATCGAGATGGCCGAAGCCTATCTGAAAGACCAAAAGCGCGTGCTGCCTTGTGCCGCATATGTTAATGGAGCTTACGGTCTGAACGGCTTCTATGTTGGTGTGCCAACCGTAATTGGTGCCGGCGGCGTAGAACGTGTTGTCGAGATCTCCATGGATAAAGACGAGCAGGCGATGTTCGACAATTCCGTGAAAGCTGTCAAAGGCTTGGTTGATGCGTGCAAGGGCATCGACGGGTCTTTGAGCTAAACATAGTTGGCAGGGTTTCCACTACCGGTTGCCCTGCTATCCTCTTTGGCCCTGACCAAACTATGAACGGCCGTTATCTGGCCTTACGATCCGATTTAAATTACACCAGTTGATCGGAATACGTCCCACACCAGTCAGCTTGAGCAGACAGGAAGGCCGGATTAGGCTCGTTTGTGATCACATGGAAAAAATTCGTGATCACAAATTCAAAAATGTTTTGAATAATCCTCACTTTTTCCGAAATTTGGTGCGCAAACATAGGCGAAACCAGACCTCTGTGCGTGACAGTATCGAAAATACCGTTATCTATAGGCAAAACGAGACGAGAAAAGGAATCCATCATGGCTGATGTGAACCGGGGCAACCGCCCGCTGTCACCCCACCTGACGATCTATCGCCCGCAATTAACGTCAATGACGTCAATCCTCACCCGTATTACAGGCAACGCAATGCTGGTTGCAGCGTTGTTGATCGTCTGGTGGTTCTTGGCTGCGGCAACCTCGCCCGAAGCTTTTGCAACAGCCAATGGATTTATCACCTCATGGTTTGGCGACCTTGTGATGTTCTTTTCGCTGCTGGGCCTGTGGTATCACACCTTGGCTGGCATTCGGCATCTGATCTGGGACAACGGTTATGCGTTGGATATCCCGACAGCTGAAAAGATGGGCTGGGCGGCTTTGGTCGGTTCGGTCGTATTGACCATCATCACCGCGCTGATCATTTAAGGGAAATAGACATGGCTTATTTGACAGATCGCAAACGCGCGCTTGGCCTGGGGTCGGCGAAATCCGGCACGGCACATTTCTGGGCGATGAAAGTCAGCTCGGTTGCCTTGCTGATCCTGATCCCACTTTTCGTCTTTACCTTCGGTGCGGCACTTGGCGGCACCTATGAAGAGGTGTTGGCCTATTACGCCAAGCCTTTCCCCGCTATTATTGCAGCGCTGACACTGACTGTTGGGTTCAAACACTTCAATGATGGTGTGCAGGTGCTGATTGAGGACTACGTTCATGGATTGTCGCAAAAGGTTGCTATCATCTTGATGACTTGCCTCAGCTACGGCGCGGCAGCGGTCGGGCTTTTTGCCGTCGCACGCATCGCGCTTTAACACAAATTTCGCACTACGGGAGACCGAGACATGGCTGCATATGAATATGAAACGCATGAATATGACGTGGTTGTTGTGGGGGCCGGTGGCGCTGGCCTGCGCGCCACACTGGGCATGGCAGAACAGGGGCTGAAAACAGCCTGCGTTACCAAAGTTTTCCCGACACGTTCCCACACAGTTGCGGCGCAGGGGGGCATCGCGGCGTCGTTGTCGAACATGGGGCCCGATAACTGGCAGTGGCATATGTATGACACCGTCAAAGGGTCTGACTGGCTGGGCGACACGGACGCGATGGAATACCTTGCCCGTGAAGCACCCAAGGCGGTTTACGAGCTTGAGCACTATGGCGTGCCGTTCTCGCGGACTGAATCGGGCAAGATTTACCAGCGCCCGTTTGGTGGTCACACCACCGAATTCGGTGAAGGTCCCCCCGTGCAGCGTACCTGTGCCGCCGCTGACCGCACCGGCCACGCGATTCTGCACACGCTTTATGGGCAATCGCTAAAGCACAACGCTGAATTCTACATCGAATATTTTGCCATTGATTTGATCATGTCCGAAGATGGCGTGTGTCAGGGCGTATTGTGCTGGAAGCTGGACGACGGCACCATGCACCTGTTCAGCGCCAAGATGGTTGTATTAGCGACGGGCGGCTATGGCCGCGCCTATTTCAGCGCGACGTCTGCACATACCTGCACCGGCGACGGTGGCGGCATGACGGCCCGTGCGGGCCTGCCCCTGCAGGATATGGAATTCGTCCAGTTTCACCCCACCGGCATCTATGGTGCCGGCTGCCTGATAACCGAAGGCGCACGGGGCGAGGGTGGCTATCTGACCAACTCTGAGGGCGAACGATTTATGGAGCGGTATGCGCCGACCTATAAAGACCTTGCCAGCCGTGACGTTGTTTCGCGCTGTATGACGATGGAAATCCGCGAAGGTCGTGGTGTCGGTGAAAATAAAGATCATATTCACCTGCACCTGAACCACCTACCAAAAGAGACGCTGGACCTGCGCTTGCCGGGCATTTCGGAATCAGCGCGTATTTTTGCCGGCGTTGACTTGACCAAAGAACCGATCCCGGTTCTGCCCACCGTGCACTATAATATGGGTGGCATTCCAACGAACTATTGGGGCGAAGTGCTGGCACCAACCGCTGACAAACCTGATAACGTCGCACCCGGTCTGATGGCTGTGGGCGAGGCTGGCTGTGCATCTGTTCACGGTGCAAACCGTCTTGGATCGAACTCGCTTATCGATTTGGTTGTATTCGGTCGTGCGGCTGCGATCCGCGCCAAAGACATCGTTGATCCGTCAACACCTGTGCCGACGCCAAACCAACGGTCGATTGAGGCCGCATTCAGCCGGTTCGATGGTCTGCGTTACGCCAAGGGCCACGTCGCAACCGCCGAGTTGCGCCTCGAGATGCAGAAAACCATGCAAGCAGACGCTGCCGTGTTCCGCACCGACAAGACTTTGAACGAAGGCAAAGAGAAGATGGACGAGGTTGCTGGCAAGATCGCGGACCTTAAGGTGACGGACAAGTCACTGGTCTGGAATTCGGATCTTATGGAAACGCTTGAGTTGACCAACTTGATGCCAAACGCTGTGGCGACGATCACTGCTGCAGCCGCGCGCAAGGAGAGCCGCGGGGCACATGCTCACGAGGATTACCCAGATCGCGACGACGAGAACTGGCGCAAGCACAGCCTTGTCTGGTTTAAGGGCAACGAAGCATCCTTGGGGTATCGCGGCGTGCACTTACAGCCTTTGACCAGCCACAACGACGGCGGCATCGACCTCAAGAAAATCGCGCCAAAAGCGCGCGTTTACTAAATTCACTGCTCCGGCCCGGTATTCATCGGGGCGGAGCGTTCCACAAACCAAAGGAAAGCCTGTGTCAGTAGCCGGATATTCTTTCGCCATCCTCATCTGTAGTTTGCGTAAAAGCGTACCGCGTCATGCGATGTTCGGTCTCGCATTGTTGGCCGTGGGTCTGTCGGCCTGCACCGAGGCGTCCCAGCGGGTTGATACGATCGCCCGCGAAGGTGCAAAAGGCGTTGTGACCGAAACTATCGCCACGCGGTTTCCCCAGGTCCCGAAGCAACTGATCACGCCGTTCACCGATTGCATCATCGACAATTCCGACGCAAACGAGATACGCGTTTTCGCGAAATCGGCAGTGATCGGGGTGGATGACACCACAGTCGCGACCGTGCGCACGGTATTGTCGCGCCCAGAAACGGTACGCTGCCTGTCACAAAACAGCCTTGGAATGACGGGAACACTTGGCTGATGGGGCGTGAGCGGGAAAGCAGAATGATGGCTGACCAGATCAAAGCGGCCGAAATGGACACCTTGCGTGCCCGTTACCGCGCAGGATCACCGCAAGAGCGGGCCAAGGTCAACGCAATGCTGGGCCCGGTCGAGATCGAATTCGCCGACATCAAAATGGTCGTGGATCCGCGCGACAATTATACTGAAACATGCATCTGGCTTGATGGTCACCCGCCCGAATTGAAATCTCTGGTGGCGTTGGTGCAACTGGTGGAAGACCGCAATGTGCTGGTGCTGGACATTGGCGCGAATTGTGGTGCCTTTACCCTGCCACTTGCCATTGCCGGGGGTGCCGGATCACGCGTTATCGCGTTTGAACCAAACCCGATCATGATTGGCCGCTTAGGTCTGAACATTCAGCTTAACAACCTGACCGAGGTTGTCCGGATCGAAGGATGCGCTCTCTCTGATCACGACGGGGAAGCGATGCTGAACTTTAGCGGAAATAACTATGGCCAGGCATCGCTAAAAGACGTGCGACGCCGGTTGCGTAATGGTGGCACTTTGGTCCCCACGCGGCCGCTTAGTCACTTTACGGATGCGTCCAAGAATCACGATTTCACGTTGTTGAAAATTGATATTGAGGGCGCGGAAGCAATGGTTCTAGACCCCATCTTAGACGACGCACAGACTGGCGGATGGCTGCCTGATGCGATCTTGATCGAGGTGCGGCATGCCGAGCAGTGGCAGACAGACCTTTGCGAAAAAATACTTGCCAGCGGTTTCGAAGAAACACTGCGGGCCGAAGGAAACGCGCTTTACTTGAAGAAAAACTAAGCGCCCGGATTTATTGAAAACGGGGTAACGCCCGGCAGACCAGGAGAAGCGATATGGTTCAACTCACGCTCCCAAAGAATTCCCGGATGACATCCGGCAAGACGTGGCCAAAGCCCGAGGGTGCAAAAAACCTCAAGCAGTTCCAAGTTTATCGCTGGAACCCCGATGATGGCAAGAACCCTGCCATCGACACGTATTTTGTTGATATGGACACCTGCGGCCCGATGATTTTGGACGCGTTGATCAAGATCAAGAACGAGATCGATCCGACCCTGACCTTCCGCCGGTCTTGTCGTGAAGGCATCTGTGGATCTTGCGCGATGAACATCGACGGGATCAACACGCTAGCCTGCACTTACGGCGTCGAGGAAGTTAAAGGCGCTGTTAAGATCTATCCGTTGCCGCACATGCCGGTGGTAAAGGATTTGATCCCTGACCTGACGCATTTCTATGCGCAGCACGCGTCGATCAAACCGTGGTTGGAAACCGAAACACCAGCACCCGCGAAAGAATGGAAGCAGTCGATCGATGACCGCGCCAAGCTGGATGGTCTATATGAATGTATCATGTGTGCGTGCTGTTCGACGTCTTGCCCAAGTTATTGGTGGAATGGCGACCGGTACCTTGGGCCAGCCGCGTTGCTGCATGCCTATCGTTGGTTAATCGACAGCCGTGACGAAGCCACTGGCGAACGGTTGGACGAACTTGAGGATCCATTCAAGCTGTACCGTTGCCACACAATCATGAACTGCGCCAAGACCTGCCCCAAAGGTTTGAACCCGGCGGCAGCGATTGCTAATATTAAGCTGATGATGGTTGAACGCACCGTCTAATCAGCATGGCCCACCCCGGTTTAGTCGGGGTGGGCTGGCGCTAACCCTATGCCCCTTATATTCCTCGCCTTTTTTGTCATATTCTTGATCGCCTCATATTTTCTGCGGCGCAAAGAAACTGCACGTGGGTGTCGTTGGCGCAAAGATAAAGCCCGCGACAAAGGTAACTTGTGCTTTTACTACTGTGTCGCTTGCAATGCAGAAACCTACACTTCCACAAAGGGCACCCCGAAGGATTGCAAATCCAAGGTGATTTCGCGGCCACTTTGAACGGGATCCTCGACACGGCCCTCGATCGTCGAATAGCCTTTATCATCAGACAGGGGGAACTATGACAGGCTCAAATTTCAAAGCGGATGTAATTGTTGTTGGCGCTGGCCTTGCGGGGATGGTTGCCGCACACGAGGCAATTTTGCGCGGGCGTCGGGTTTTGATGATCGACCAAGAAGGCCCGCAAAGTCTGGGGGGGCAGGCATTTTGGTCCCTTGGTGGGCTGTTTATGGTTGATACCCCCGAACAACGTCGATTGGGTATTCGCGACAGTCCCGAATTAGCGATGCGCGATTGGATGGGCTCTGCCCAATTTGACCGTCCCGAAGATGCGAACCCGCTTGCCTATGCCACCCGTTTTGTCGAATGGACCGCTGGTGATATGCGCGGATGGCTTCACGGGCTGGGCATGCGGTGGTTCCCTGTCGTCGGTTGGGCCGAGCGTGGCGGGGCAATGGCGGGTGGGCACGGAAATTCGGTACCTCGCTTTCATATTACTTGGGGAACCGGCACCGGCGTGGTTGCCCCTTTTGCCAAGCTGATGCAGGAACATGCTGCCGACGGACGCCTACAAATGGCTTTTCGTCACAGCGTTACCGCGCTTGAAGTATCAAATAGTGTCGTTACCGGTGTTACGGGTGATGTGCTTGAGGCGACCAAAAAACAGCGTGGACAGAGCACCAGCCGGTCGATCGTCGGCACATTCTGCCATCAGGCCGAGGCTGTCATTGTGACGACAGGGGGCATTGGGGCCAACCACGATCTGGTGCGCAAGCACTGGCCAACGGATCGCCTGGGCAAATCGCCAAGCCGGATGGTGTCGGGGGTGCCGGACTATGTTGATGGCAAGATGCATGCGATTGCAGCCAAGGCAGGTGCGGGGCTGATCAATGAAGACCGGATGTGGCATTATTGCGAGGGCGTCGAGAACTGGAACCCGATCTGGCCAAATCACGGCATTCGCATTTTGCCTGGCCCGTCCTCGATCTGGCTAGATGCCAAGGGCGACCGGATGGAGGCCCCCTGCATGCCGGGGTTCGACACGCTGTCGACGTTAAAGCGAATTCTGCAGGCCGGCGAGCACAGCTGGTTCATCCTGACACAAAAGATCATCGAAAAAGAATTCGCGCTGTCGGGGTCAGAGCAGAACCCAGATCTTACCGATGGTGGTTGGCGTGATGTACTAAAGGCGCGACTTGGCAAAGGGGCAACGCCGGCGGTCGAGGCATTCAAGGAAAAAGGCGCGGACTTCATTGTCGCGGATAACTTGGATGAACTGGTCGCAGGTATGAATGATCTGACCCCGGATCAGCCGCTTGATCTGGAAAAAGTGCGTAGCCAGATCGTGGCACGGGACGGTCAGTTGGATAACCCGTTTTCCAAGGATGCCCAGATAACGGCAATCCGTGGCGCGGGTGCCTATCGGGGCGACAAATTGATCCGCACGGCAAAACCGCACGCCATTCTGGACGCTGAAAATGGGCCGTTAATTGCAGTGAGGTTAAATGTTTTGACACGTAAGAGTCTGGGTGGCTTGCACACTGATTTACACGGCCGGGTGCTTACACCACAAGGCGAGGTATTGCAGGGTCTCTATGCCGCTGGTGAGGTTTGCGGTTTTGGTGGCGGGGGATATCACGGGTATAACGCGCTTGAGGGGACATTCCTGGGTGGATGTCTGTTCTCGGGGCGCATTGCAGGGAAAAACGCATGAATGAGCCTCAAGACTCAGCAGCACGGCGTGCAGTAAAACCGGTGATTTGCTATCCGGTAGACACACTTCCCATGCCGGATATGGCCGCGTACCAAGCTGCGCGTGAAACGATGACCAAGATCGACGAAGTTCTGGTGCCGCCGCGTGATGCGGCTTGCTTTGCTGTGCCAGCGGGCCACTTCTTCCGGATCGTCAGTGTCGAGGGCTCGCAGGTTGGCGATTTGAACTTGTGGGCGCGCGACAACCTGAATGAACGCTTCTATTCAGGCAAGACTCGCGCATTGCACGGCACACACATCACGACCGGCCAACGGATGTGGACAAGTTTTCCGTATCTGCGACCGATGGCTACAATTACTGATGATACGCTGGGTTGGTACGGCAAGGACGAATTTGGCGGATCGGTACATGACGTCATCGGCACCCGATGCGACCCGTATACGCATCACTTATTGGCGGGCGGGCAGTATCACCATTGCTGCCATTCAAATCTGACCCGCGCCTTGGCAAGCCATTTGGACGTATCAGTAGATCAGGCCGAACCTCATGTGCATGACGTGTTGAATGTCTTTATGTGCACTGGCTTTACCCGAGACACCGGCCAATACTTTATGAAGGCAAGCCCCGTCCGTCCCGGTGACTATCTTGAGTTCTACGCTGAGATTGATCTGCTGGGCGCGTTAAGTGCATGTCCGGGGGGCGATTGTTCGGACGAGCATTCATCCGATACCGCTGCCTGCTACCCGCTGCTGGTCGAAATATTTGCGCCAGATGCGGAACACATTCCGGCAGCTTCTGAACCTGTTCCCAACGGTTATGACAGGTCACACGGAACATGAACCCCGTGGCAGGGTTCACGTATCCTAAATAGGCCTATGCGTCGGCAAAGGCTGCTTGCAGCGCAATCTCGACCATGTCGCCAAAGGATTTTTCACGCTCGGATGCGGGGAGTGACTCACCTGTTTGCAAGTGGTCACTGACTGTGAGCACTGCCAAAGCGCGGCATTTGTGGCGGGCCGCCAAAATATAGAGCTCGGCTGCCTCCATCTCGACACCCAAGATGCCGTGACGTACCATTTGTTCATCCAGATCAGGGCGTTCGGCGTAAAACACATCAGATGAATAAATGCCGCCGACGTGGGTATTCGTACCCTTTTCTTTTGCTGCAGCAACTGCGGCCTGCAACAAAGACCAATCAGCGCATGGCGCATAATTCATTTCGCGAAAAATACCCGAGGAAGGCGACGTGATTGTGGTTGCGGTCATAGCGATAATGATGTCGCGAATTCCAACATGGGGCTGCATGCCGCCACACGATCCAATGCGGATCAATGTTTTGGCCCCATAGTTAGAGATCAATTCATTGGCATAGATGGAAAGCGACGGCATTCCCATTCCGGATCCCTGAATGGTGACACGGTGGCCATTCCAAGTACCGGTAAAGCCAAGCATACCGCGCACTTCGTTCACAAGCTTGGCATCTTTCAGAAAAGCTTCTGCCGCCCATTTTGCACGATAGGGGTCACCCGGCATTAAGACAGTTTCAGCGATCTCGCCCTTTTGGGCACCAATATGAATTGTCATTTTTGATAACTACCGTTCGATGTATAAGAGCGCCCCAGATTTGGGGCACTCTACTTTGCGCTACAGGTGTATTTTTAGATTGCCAGTTCGTCGGGCGTAGCGCCTTTGGCCGTCAGTTCACGATACCAGTTGGGTTGGCGGCCTTTGCCAGTCCAAGTTTGGGTTTTGTCAGCCGGGTTGGCGTATTTCGCTGATGTTTTGGCCCCTTTGGATTTCTTGATACCCGAAGACACTTCATCCAAAGAGAAACCAAATTCAGCCGCTGCTTTTTCAGCAGCTTTACGCGCTTCGACACGGTCACGTTCATACGCGGATTTAATTGCCGTTTTCACGTCTTCCAACAAAGCTTCAAGCTCTTTGTGAGACATGGAGTCCAGATTAATGCTCATTTTACTCGTTCCTATTCAGCAAGTGTAAATCCCCTGTACTCGAAAAGAATAAGTATAAAAAGACAATAAGCGATTAATCATATTACTCAGCTGCAATTGTATCCGGATCTGCAAGTATTACGATATCTTGCATGATCGTATTCAACTCAAAGTCTTTAGGCGTATAAACACGCGCTACACCCATTCCAAGAAGCCGAATTTTATCGTCTTCGGGGATAATACCGCCAACCACGACCGGGATTTGCCCAAGACCCGCCTGACGCATTTCTTTCATCAGGTCTTCGACCAGCGGGATATGAGACCCTGAAAGAATAGACAGCCCGACAACGTGATGATCACCGTCTTTTGCGGCTTTTACGATTTCAGTCGGTGTCAGTCGAATACCTTCATAGGTAATGTCCATGCCGCAATCGCGGGCGCGTACAGCAATTTGCTCTGCACCATTGGAATGGCCATCAAGCCCGGGTTTTCCAACGAGAAAGCTAAGGCGGCGGCCCAGACGGGTGCTGACTGCATCCACAGCCTCGCGCAGATCATCCAAACCTTCGGTCTTGTTCGACCGTCCCGCGGCCACGCCGGTCGGCCCGCGGTATTCGCCGTGCACGGCGCGCATTTGGGCAGCCCACTCGCCAGTGGTAACTCCGGCCTTGGCGGCGGCGATTGACGGCTCCATCACATTGCGCCCTTCGGCGGCGGCGGCGCGCAGATCGGCAAGTGCTTTGTCAACGGCAGCCTGATCACGGCTATTACGCCAAGCGTTCAGGCGGTTGATCTGGTCGGCCTCGACCGCTGGGTCAACGACCATGATTCCGCCATCGCCTGTCATAAGCGGCGATGGTTCGCCCTGTTGCCATTTGTTTACACCGACAACAATGGTTTCACCCTGTTCGATGCGCCCCAAACGTTCGGCATTACTTTCGACTAGCCGAGATTTCATATAGTCGATCGCGGAAATTGCACCGCCCATGCCGTCAAGATTGGCTAGCTCTGCACGCGCGCCTTCTTTTAACTCTTCGACCTTGCGATCGACAGCGGGGTTGCCATCAAACAGGTCGTCAAATTCGAGCAAGTCTGTCTCGTACGCCATGATTTGCTGCATGCGCATCGACCATTGCTGATCCCACGGCCGTGGAAGGCCAAGTGCCTCGTTCCACGCGGGCAATTGAACAGCGCGGGCTCGGGCATTTTTGGAAAGCGTGACGGCCAGCATTTCGATCAGAATGCGGTAGACGTTATTCTCGGGCTGCTGCTCAGTCAGGCCTAACGAGTTCACCTGAACACCATAACGGAAACGGCGGAATTTGGGGTCTTCGACGCCATACCTTTCCAAGCAGATCTCGTCCCACAGATCGCCAAAGGCACGCATTTTGCACATCTCGGTGACGAAACGAATACCTGCATTCACAAAGAACGAAATTCGACCAACCAACGTCGGGAAATCTTTTTCGGGGACGCGGGGGCGCAAAGCATCCAGAACGGCCGTCGCGGTGGCCAGAGCAAAAGCCAATTCCTGTTCGGGCGTCGCACCAGCCTCTTGGAGGTGGTAGGAACACACGTTCATGGGGTTCCATTTCGGCACGTTCGTATAACAATATTCGGCCACGTCGGCGATCATCTTTAGGGACGGGGCAGGGGGGCAAATATAGGTGCCGCGCGACAGATATTCCTTGATTAGGTCGTTTTGAACTGTCCCTTGCAGTGCGGATACATCCGCGCCCTGTTCCTCGGCCACGGCGATATACAGGGCCAACAACCAAGGGGCAGTCGCATTGATAGTCATCGAAGTGTTCATCTGCTCAAGCGGAATGTCTTTGAACAGCATCCGCATGTCGCCGAGATGGCTGACGGGCACGCCGACCTTGCCGACTTCACCGCGCGAAAGGATGTGATCGCTGTCATAGCCGGTCTGTGTTGGCAGATCGAAAGCGACGGAAAGGCCGGTCTGACCTTTTGCCAGATTGCTGCGATACAGCGCATTGGATGCCTCGGCAGTGGAGTGTCCAGCATAAGTGCGGATCAGCCAGGGACGGTCTTTGGTTTGTTGCGACATGGTGCGGCCTCTCGTGAATCGGTCGGGTAATATAATTACGCTGACAGACTGATACTTGAAACAATCGGGCAGTGTCAATTCGCTGCAATGCGGCATGATCGCATCGATAAGGGGGGGAGGTCCATATTATTAACGGGGCGGCCTTAAATAAACAGTAGTTGCCGGATCTGTGGTCATCTCTTATTTGCACCAGAGGTTAAACCAAGCCGGAAATTAATAGTTTTCCATTGCTCAGCCCCGTTTGCTTCTGCAAGTGTGATCCGATGACGCAGACCGTTGAACTTCCTATCTGGCTATTTGTCGTGATTTTGCTTTTTGCGACAGTCACTGCACTAAGCCATTTCTTATTGCCTTCGGTCCGCTGGTTCTTTCGGTTGCGCCTTGAACGCGCCGTGGCCCGGCTGAACAAGCGCCTGACGCGCCCGATTGAGCCGTTCAAATTGGCCCGTCGCCACGACATGATTCAACGCCTGATCTATGATCCGCAGATCAGCCAAGCAATTGCCGATCACGCCCGCGAAGAGGGCATTCCTGAAAACGTGGCGTTCGAACAGGCGCGGCGCTATGCGAGAGAGATTGTGCCCAGTTTTAGCGCATTCGCCTATTTCAGCTTTGGCATCCGGCTTGCCCGGTTTTTAGCAAATACGCTTTACGAGGTGCGCACTGGCAAGGACAACGCCGCTGTCATTGAAAAGATACCCGGTGATGCGACCGTGATCTTTGTCATGAATCACCGCAGCAACATGGACTATATGTTGGTGACCTATCTGGCGGGCGAGGCATCGGCGCTAAGCTATGCGGTGGGGGAATGGGCGCGGGTTTGGCCGCTTAGCCGGTTGATAAGATCGATGGGGGCCTATTTCATTCGTCGCAAATCCCGTGGTGCGCTGTATCGCAAAGTCTTGGCGCGCTATGTTCAAAAGGCAACCGAAGGCGGCGTGACCCAAGCGGTGTTCCCAGAAGGAGGGCTAAGCCTTGATGGAAAGTTGATGCCGCCAAAAATGGGATTGTTGGGCTATGTTGTTGGCGCTGATCTGACCGACCGTGATGTGGTGTTTGTGCCAGTCGCTATTAACTATGATCGGGTTCTTGAAGACCGGGTTTTGATCGAAGCGAACCTTGCCGGCACGAGGCGTTTCAGGGCGCGTATATCAGTGATCCTGATATTCATTCTACGCAAAACATGGTTGCGGATCCGTGGCAAGTTTATGCGCTTTGGCGAGGCGGCTGTGGTTTTTGGCGAACCCGTACCGTTGCGCGACTATGGTAATAAGCCGGATGTCGATCAATTAGCCCAAGATTTGATGGGACGGATTGCAAGCGAGATGCCGTTGCTACTTGTGCCGCTGATGGCCCATATCATGGTGTCGGCCAAAGGCCCGCTGACAGGGGATGCGCTGAAAACCGAAATGGCGCGACTTCTGGAAAAGGCTAAGAAAGCGATCGATATCCCTCACGCTGATTTTGACGAGGCTGTTCTTAAAGCAAGAGAACAACTAGTACAGCGTGGGATGGTGCTTGCAGTCGACGGGAAGTTCGCCGCAGCCCCTGATGAAATGCCGATCTTGAACTACTACGCTAACTCGATTGCACATTTCTTTATTTAGGCGCGCTTGGCCTCAAATTTGCTGCAGGTGCAAAGTTATAAAATTACAAATTTGGACCAATTACGGTTGCATTGTTGCGTTAGGGGCAATATCCCCGTTTTAGACGCCGCGATTCTGCACTGCGGCACAAACTAATTCTGATAGTGGAGACACGCATGGCCCTGGACACCAATATCGCGCAATACGACGCACCGGAAAAAGACTTGTACGAAATCGGCGAAATCCCTCCGATGGGGTATGTACCTAAGAAAATGTACGCTTGGACCATTCGCCGCGAACGTCATGGTAACCCAAACACCGCGATGCTGGAAGAGGTGGTGGATGTTCCAACGCTCGACAGCTACGAGGTGCTGGTTCTGGTGATGGCTGCCGGCGTAAACTATAACGGTGTATGGGCTGCCTTGGGTAAACCCATCAGCCCGTTCGACGGCCACAAGCAACCCTTTCACATCGCCGGTTCGGATGCTTCGGGGATCGTTTGGGCGGTGGGCGACAAGGTGAAACGCTGGAAAGTCGGCGACGAAGTTGTGATTCATTGCAACCAAGACGACGGCGACGACGAGCACTGCAACGGCGGCGACCCGATGTATTCGCCCAGCCAACGCATCTGGGGCTACGAAACCCCCGACGGTTCATTCGCACAGTTTACTAACGTGCAGGCGCAGCAGCTAATGCCACGGCCCAAGCACCTGACCTGGGAAGAGTCCGCCTGTTATACGCTTACGCTGGCCACGGCATATCGTATGCTATTCGGTCACGAACCACACGACCTGAAGCCTGGCCAGAACGTTCTGGTTTGGGGCGCATCGGGTGGTCTGGGATCCTATGCGATCCAGTTGATCAATACCGCAGGTGCAAATGCGATCGGGGTTATCTCGGACGAATCAAAGCGTGATTTTGTCATGGATTTGGGTGCCAAAGGCGTTCTGAATCGCAAAGACTTTACCTGCTGGGGCCAGATGCCCACAGTGAACACGCCAGAGTACGCCACCTGGTTCAAAGAGGCCCGCAAGTTTGGCGCGGCGATCTGGGAAATCACTGGCAAAGGCGTGAACGTCGATATGGTGTTTGAACACCCCGGCGAGGCGACCTTCCCTGTCTCCACATTCGTCTGCAAAAAAGGTGGTATGGTTGTAATCTGCGCGGGTACATCCGGTTTCAACCTGACATTTGACGTGCGCTATATGTGGATGCACCAGAAGCGTCTGCAGGGCAGCCACTTTGCCCACTTGCAGCAGGCATCCTCGGCGAACAAATTGATGCTTGAGCGCCGTTTGGACCCATGCATGTCCGAAGTGTTCACATGGAATGACTTGCCCGACGCACACATGAAAATGTTGGCCAACGAGCATAAACCAGGAAATATGGCTGTTCTTGTTCAGTCGCCAACGACCGGTCTGCGTACTTTGGAAGACGCGCTGGAAGCCAAGAAATAAGCAAGCAGTTTCCAATTTGGAAACAATCACCCGCGAATCGGCTTTCCGTTTCGCGGGTGATTTGCGTTTCGCGACAGGTCTTTTTGAAACAACAACTTGCCTGACAGCCAACCCGCTAGAAATGGGGAGTTGGAAAACGCGAATATGCGAAAATTTTGGCACATGATATGGTTGTATTAATCATTATTTAACTAAAAAAGTGAGAATCTTAACATGCAAAGTGACTGGATATTGGACGTTCTCACGGATCTGAAAACTTTCGCGACAATCAACGGCTTTCCCGCTTTGGCGGAACAGCTGGACGATACCGCGATTGTAGCTCTGGCCGAGATCTCCGCCCGTAAAGATAGGACTGGACAGAAACTACATGGTAATGATCTCTCCCAAGTTAGACCAGATATTGGAGGCACTGGAACAAACCGCCACGTTTGAGGGGCTTCAAAAAGCCAGCGAAGCGTTGCGCGACCACTATGGCGTTGCGCATGTCGTGTATCACTGGGTTGATTCAGCAGGCGATCAATATGGTTGCGGTACATATTCCGAGGCATGGCAGCAGCGCTATTTAGCCCAGAACTATTTGCGTACCGACCCGGTCGTTTCGGGATGCTATCAGCGGTTTCATCCAGTTGACTGGAAGCGGTTGGATTGGACCAGCAAAGCCGCGCGCGCATTGCTTTTGGAGGCTATTGAATATGGCGTTGGCAATCAGGGTTTTAGCGTCCCAATCCGCGGACCCAACGGACAATTTGCGCTTTTCACGGTCAACAACTCTTGCAGCGATCCCGAGTGGGAGGCCTTTGCCGAAGCCAACCGCCGCGACCTAATCCTGATCGCGCATTATTTTAATGAAAAGGCGCTTGAGCTTGAGCCGGGTCGGACCCCTGGTGTTGCCCAAGCACTATCGCCACGAGAAATCGATGCAATGACGTTAATTGCGATTGGATATAACCGAGCCCAAGTCGCGGACACGCTTTCGATTTCTGAGCATACTTTACGTGTCTATATTGAAAGCGCGCGTTTTAAATTGGGGGCACTTAATACAACTCATGCTGTAGCGCGCGCGCTAAGCCGCGGGCTGATTGTTGTTTAGCGAATGGTGAAGGGACCAGCCCCGCCTTTTAAGTCCACTTGGAACGATACGTTGCTATTTCGGTTGTTTGTGCGGTCGTTGACATCGGGCGGCGTTAAATAAGCGGCTTGTATATCGGTCCCTAGTTTAGCTAGGGGGCGCGGCAAATCATGCTGAGATACATTTACGGTGACGAACTGATTGATTATCCAAAACTTCGCGACAGCATGTTTCGAGACAGAGCAGCACAATTCAAGGACCGTTTGAATTGGGATGTCTGTGTTGACCCAGAGGGTTTCGAAAAAGACGAATATGACGCGCTAAATCCGCTGTACGTAATCTGGGAATTGCCCGACGGGATACATGGGGGATCCATGCGGTTTTTGCCAACCACGGGTCGGACGATGGTGAACGAACACTTCGCCGACCTGTTGGAAGGGCCAATTTGCAGCCCGCTGATTTGGGAATGCACCCGGTTTTGCCTGAACAGGGATGCATCCGCTCATGCGGCGGCCGCGCTGATGCTGGGCGGCGGCGAGATCATGCAGGGCTTTGGTATCGCACATTTTGCGGGTGTCTTTGATGCGCGAATGGTGCGAATTTATCGGATGACCGGGTCCTCGCCCGAAATATTAGGCAGCAGCGGCGACGGAACGTCAAAGATCAGTGTGGGGCTTTGGAGCTTTGACGAAGCTGCGCAAGCGCGTGTGGCGGAGCGGGCCGGTATTTTGCCGCAGCAATCCGCTGAATGGTTTCAACAGCGGTTTGGCCCCTCTTTTCCGATGAAGGCTGCGATTAACAGCTAAGCTGTCTGGCCCCCGGCGCGGCCCTGATTTAGGGTCGCGCCATGACAGCACCTACGCTTACCTATTCAGATGATCAGGCCGCCGCCTACGACAGCGTCGTTGAAATGTTGCGTCTTGCTGGGATCAATTTGGAGGACAGCCTGCTGATGCCCCCCGCCGGGGGCAAGGATCAGGTGATGGCCGTGACCGGAAAGGCCGGATCGGGCAAAACGCTTCTATTGGCAGAGCTTTATAAAGCGCTAGAAGCGGCTGGCGTTGATATCGTCTCTGGCGATTATGAATCCCGCAAACGCAAGGACAAGCGGTCGCTTGCGATTTTGGCCCCCACCAACAAGGCGGCGTCTGTGTTGCGCCTGCGGGGCGTCCCGGCGACGACGATCCACCGCATATTGTACACACCTGTCTATGACCCTGAATTTGAACGCATCGCTGAATGGCTGGCTGGCAATGGAGAACGTCCGGTGATTGAGGGCATGAACGAGGTTTCGCTTGATCGGGCGGAAGCTTTTTATGCCAACAACAAGTCGATTCCGGGTGCGTTGGCGGCGGCGGGCTTGCGGGGCAGTGATTTCATTACAGGTTGGAAACGCCGCGAAGAACCTTTGGACATTGGTTTAGTCGATGAAAGTTCGATGCTGGATGACAAGCAGTTCGAGGATCTGAAAGAGATTTTTCCGACGCTGCTGCTGTTTGGTGATCCGGCGCAGCTGGCCCCGGTTGGACAATCCGGCACAATGGTGTTCGAGAAACTGCCGGAAAACCGTGTTCTGAACCTTAGCCGTATTCACCGTCAGCAGGCCGACAACCCCATTCTGGATCTGGCCCACGCGCTGGCAGACCCTGATCTGACATTCGAGCAGTTTGAACGGATGGTCGAGGCTGCCTCCAAGAAAGATGAACGCGTGGTCTGGGGCCAACGGGTCGAGGTGGATTTGATGGCGCGGTCCCCCGTTTTGGTATGGCGCAATGCTACGCGCATTCGTCTGATCAATGCTTTCCGGTCTGTTCATGGCGCACCAGAGGATGCGCTGCTGGAAGGAGAGCCGTTGATTTGCGATGGAATCGAACTGCCGCTCAAGCATCGCAAGAAACGGTTGGACCTTGAGGCGCGTGGCTTGATCAAAGGCGCGCAGGTGATTTATCTGGGCAATGGCCGCAAGCCGGGGTTTAGCCGCTTGCATGTGATGGGGGCAGAAGACCCGCAGATTTCAGCGGCGTCTATTGTGAAGATCGAGAAGCCGGGCGAGGAAGAGCCCTTTATTCCCTTTGCCGCGCGGATGGGGGCCACATTCCTGCATGGCGCAGCGGTGACCATTCACAAGGCCCAAGGGAGCCAGTGGGATACGGTTCAGGTGTTTGCCCCAGATCTATATGCAGCCGCGCGTATGGGGCGTTCAGAGGCGGGGCAACCCTTGTGGAAGCGCCTGGCCTATGTGGCGATTACACGGGCGCAGGAGCGGCTGATTTGGGTGGTGCGCAATCGTCTGTCAAAACCGAGCGGCATGTTGCGTGTGGATGATCTGCGCGCCGTCGCGGCGGCACCGCTTAGCCTGGATGTGCAGGCGGAGGAGGAAGTTTGAAAACGATTCTGATCACTGGGGCAAGTTCTGGCATCGGGCGGGCCACCGCAGAGCTGTTTCTGGAAAATGGGTGGCGTGTCGGATTGATTGCGCGCCGCGCCGACCGTCTGGCCGAAATCGTTGATGCGCACCCCAAAGCTGTGGCGCTGCCTGCGGATGTAACAGATGCAGCCGCAATGCGCACCGCGTTCGAGACCTTTGGTCATATCGACGTGTTGTTCAATAACGCGGGGCTATTTGGTGTGTCCGGCCCCATTGACGAAATCCCGCTCGAGGTTTGGACCGAGGTGATGCAGGTCAACATCAATGGCATGTTCATTGCAGCGCAACTGGCGTTTGAGCAGATGCGCAAACAGGCGGGCGGCGGGCGCATTATCAACAATGGGTCGTTGTCGGCCTATGTGCCGCGCCCCGGTTCGGTTTGCTATACCATGAGCAAACATGCGGTGACGGGTCTAACGCGCACGCTGTCGCTGGATGGGCGACCGTTCAACATCGCATGCGGGCAGATTGACATTGGCAATGCAGAAAGCGAACTGGTCGCAGACCTAAAGGCGGCCAACCCTGATATGGATACAATGGATGTAAAACACGCGGCGTCATCGGTCCTGCATATGGCGCAAATGCCATCCGAGGCGAACGTACAATTCATGACCGTGATGGCGACGAAAATGCCTTATATCGGGCGCGGTTAACGGCGGATCATTGCAAAGGCTGCCGACGCCAGCCATCCGGCAGCGATAGCAATGGCCAGCGACAAAAGGCCGTAGATCAACGATTGTTCGCGTGACAGGTTGTACAACCAACGCTCCAACCCAACCTTGCGCACGTCAATCAACGTCTCGTATTGCGCGACGACATTCCCGTTACGTGTCAGGAAAATCCGTGTGCCGTAATCGCCTTCGACCAAGGCGGCAGGCAGTTGGACAGTCGCCCGGAACAGCGTCTGCTGGTCGACGGTCACACCCGTTTCGTTCAATTGGTACTGGTTGGCTTTTGTCCTGATACGGATCAACGCCTCGGTGAAGGCGGCGGAATTCGCTATGCTCATTGGCGCGCCAACCGATCTGATCGCTCGTGGGACCGATATTTTATGGCGCAGGTCCTCGACCCGGCTTAAAACATCACGCAAGGGGCCGCTGGTTGCGACTGCATAAAAGCTGGGCGCGCGGTCAACCTCGACCGCGTCAGTGTTTATCCAAATCCCGAACTTCTTTTCCTTGCGGCGGACCACGACCGGCTTTGACGGGCCAGACACTGTGACAACCACCTGCAATTCCGACGTATCGGGAATGGGCGTTTCACGTTTCACGGCTCCGAAAATGATAATCTCGGACCCATTAAAATTTGTGGCGATAGATACTTCGGTTTGGTTCAAACCCAAAACGATGTCCTCTTCGGCCTGTGCCACTGACCAAGATGCCAAACAGGCAAGGAGCACCACAAAACACCGCCGGATCATGACGTGAACCCGATAGAGTAAAGCTCGGACGGTTGCAGCAGCAGATCCGCAGCCAGCTTTCCGCAGACGGCAAGAACCAGAAGGGCCAAGAGAATGCGCAACTGTTCGGCCTTTAGTTTCGTGCCAAGGGACGTACCAAATTGGGCACCAATCACGCCACCGATCAACAGCAAAACTGCCAGAACGATATCGACGGTATAGTTGGTTGTTGCGTGCAGCAGCGTAGTAAAAGCGGTCACGAACAAGATCTGGAAAAGCGATGTTCCGACCACCACTTTGGTCGGCATGCCCAGAAGATATATCATCGCCGGAACCATGATAAAGCCACCGCCAACACCCATGATCGCTGCCAGAAGGCCGACGAATGCCCCAACAATCAGGGGCGGAATAACCGAGATATATAATCCCGTGACCCGAAACCGCATCTTGAAGGGTAGCTTTTGAATCCAGGTGTGTTTCTTGCGCGGTTGGCGTTTGCCTGAACGGGTTTTGTACAAGGCGTTAAGCGATTCAATGAACATCAACCCGCCGATGATCCCCAGAAAGATCACATAGCAAAGGTTAACGAGCAAATCGACTTGTCCAAGCGATTTCAGATAATTGAAGATGCTGACACCCCCGGCGGCCCCGACAAGGCCCCCGATCAGCAAAACGGTGCCCATCCTCAGATCAACGGTTTTCCGCTTGAGATGGGCCAGCAGGGCCGAAACGGAAGACGCGACAATCTGGTTCGCACCGGTGGCCACAGCGACCGCTGGCGGTATGCCGATAAAGAACAAAAGCGGCGTAATCAGAAACCCGCCGCCCACGCCAAACATGCCAGAAAGTATGCCCACAATGCCGCCCAAGCCCAAAAGCAGGAACGCGTTGACCGAAATTTCGGCAATGGGCAGGTATATTTGCATATATGCTGTTAGCCTGATTTGCGCATTAAAATCAATTGTAGTTACTACGCTGCGGAAAGTTTACAGCAGCGCAGAGCAGGTCAGCGTTCTTTCACGTAAGGCTGTCCGCCCGCGCGGGGCGGAATGGCTTTGCCGACAAAACCGGCAAGGATGATCACCGTCATGACATAGGGTAGGGCACCCAACAACTGACCCTGCACCTTGATACCGATCAATGCTTCGATCACGTCAGGGCGTGTCTCCAGGGCACCGAAAAGCCCAAACAGCAGTGTCGCCCAAAGCGCGTACCAAGGTCGCCACTTGGCAAAAATCAACGCCGCCAGCGCGATATAGCCACGGCCTGCCGACATGTCCTTGATAAATCCGGCCTGCAGGGCGGTGCTTAGATAAGCACCAGCAATGCCACACAGAACGCCACAGATACACACGGCGGCATATCGCAGCCCGATGACTGAAACGCCGGCTGTGTCCACGGCTGCAGGGTTTTCGCCCACAGCGCGCAGGCGTAGGCCAAACCGAGTACGATACAGCAGCCACCACGTCAGCGGCACAGCGGCAAACGCGGCATAAACCAAGATCGAATGCCCCGAGATCAGTTCTGCATAAAGCGGGCCAATGATCGGCAGTGGCTCAATCGTGTCAGCAAACGGCAGGGTGATCGGATTAAACCGCGCGCCCCCGATTAGCGACGGTGTTCGCCCGCCTTGTTTGAACCAGTCTTGGGCAATCAGCACCGTCAGGCCCGCAGCAAGAAAGTTGATCGCCACGCCGGAGATCAGCTGGTTGCCGCGAAATGTGATCGACGCGAGCCCGTGCAGCAAACTCAACGCGAGTGAGGCGGCAATCCCCGCAAGCAGGCCAAGCCACACATTGCCCGACAACGCGGCAACCGCAGCCGAGAAAAACGCTGCCGCCAGCATTTTGCCATCCAGCCCGATGTCGAAAATTCCTGCGCGTTCAGAAAACAAGCCAGCCAGACAGGCCAACAGCAATGGCGTTGCAAGGCGAACCGTGCTGTCCAACAGCTGGATTAGGGTCATGTAATCCATTATTCTGCTGGCCCCACCGGTTTGCGTTCAGGTTTGGGTGCGCGGGCGTTTCGAATCCCAAGAAAGATTTTCTCGAGCGGCATTCGCACCATGTTATCCAGCGCGCCAGTAAACAGGATGACCAGCGCCTGAATAACAACAATCAACTCGCGCGGGATGGACGTCCAAAGGGCCAGCTCCGCACCGCCTTGATACAGAAACCCGAAAAGAATCGCGGCCAGAAAGACGCCAAAAGGATGGCTGCGGCCCATGAGCGCCACTGCGATACCGATAAACCCTGCGCCTTCGGTCGCGTTCAGAACCAGCCGTTCGGCTTCGCCCATGACGTTGTTGATAGCCATCATGCCCGCCAGCGCACCGGAGATAATCATCGCGATCATTGTGATCTTAACGGGGGAAATCCCAGCGTATTTTGCGGCGGATTCCGATTGCCCGTAAGCGCGGATTTCATACCCTAGGCGGGTGCGCCAAATCAGCACCCATAAGAATATGCAGGCTGCAATGGCAACCAAAAGCGAGATATTCGCAGGCGCTGCCTTGGAAAAGTTGATCCCGATGGGGGCTAGCAGGTCATGCAAAGTTGGCAATTTGGTGGCGTCCGGAAAACGCGCGGTCGCCGGGTCCATGCTGCCTTTTGGACGCAGCATATTAACCAGGATATAATTCAGGACAGCCGCCGCGATAAAGTTGAACATGATCGTGGTGATGACGATATGGCTGCCGCGTTTGGCTTGCAAAAAGGCTGGGATCGCTGCCCAAGCGGCCCCAAAAAGCGCAGCCATCGTCGTGGCACCGATCAACGCCAGCGACCAATGCGGCCAAGGTATGTAGAGGCAGGCCAGCGCAACACCCAAGCCGCCCAGCATCGCCTGACCTTCGCCGCCGATGTTGAACAGTCGTGCGTGAAATGCAATCGCGACGCATAGTCCGGTGAACATGAAGTTCGTCGCGTAATACAGCGTATAGCCCCATCCATAGGTGCTGCCCAAGGCCCCAGAGACCATCAATTTTACCGCAGCAACCGGGTCTTCGCCGATTCCCAGAATTACTAAGGCTGACAGGGCCGCCGCCAAGGCTAGCGAGATAAGGGGCACAAGGACGACCTCGGCCCATTTTGGCATGACGTCCATTCTAGACCCCTATCTTTGCATCAGCTTCAGTATCGGTGATCCCGGCCATCATCAGGCCCAACTCTTTTTCATCCGTCGCCGACGCATCGCGCACACCCATAACCTGCCCGTCGAACATCACAGCGACGCGGTCGCTTAGGGCCAGAATTTCTTCGAGCTCGACAGACACCAGCAGGATCGCTTTGCCTTGATCCCGTAGCGCCACAATTTGTTGATGGATAAATTCGATGGCACCGATGTCCACACCGCGCGTCGGTTGACCGATCAACAAAAGGTCGGGGTTGCGTTCGATCTCGCGGGCCAGAACGATCTTTTGTTGGTTGCCGCCGGAAAAATTCTTGGCCGCCAGTTTCGGGTTCGGGGGACGCACATCGAAACGTTCCATCTTTTTTACGGTATCAGCCTTTATCGCGGCGTTGTCCATTAGAAGGCCGCTGCGATAGGCGGGGTCTTTGTGATAGCCAAACGCGGTGTTTTCCCAAGCGTGAAAATCCATAATCAGACCTTCGCGCTGGCGATCTTCTGGCACGTGGGCGATACCATGATTGCGCCGTGACTGACCGTCGGAATGTTTGCCTGTCAGGTCCAGCGCTTGGCCTTTGACCCGCACCGACCCAGTTCCAGTTTGGTACCCGCCTAACACCTCGAGAAGTTCAGACTGCCCATTGCCAGCCACACCTGCGACGCCCAGAATTTCACCTGCCCGAACCTGCAAATCGATGCCGCGCAGACGTTCGACACCTTTTTCGTCAACGACGCGCAACCCTTTGATGTCCAAAACCACCTCGCCGGGCTGGGCGGGCTTTTTATTCACGCGCAGCAGAACTTTGCGCCCGACCATCAGTTCGGCGAGTTCTGCTGGGGATGTTTCGGACGTCTTTACGGTCGCGGTCATCTCGCCGCGTCGCATGACTGATACGGTATCCGTCGTATCCATAATTTCGCGCAGTTTATGCGTAATCAGAATGATGGTTTTCCCCTCGGACCGCAGCCGCCCCAGGATGCGGAATAACTGATCTGCCTCGGCAGGGGTCAGCACGCCAGTCGGTTCATCCAAAATCAGAATATCAGCCTGCCGGTACAGTGCTTTCAGGATTTCGACCCGCTGCTGCATGCCAACACCAATGTCTTGGATCAGTGCGTCCGGATCAACCTTGAGGCCATAGTCATCGGCCAGCTTCAAAAGGCTTTTGCGGGCCTTGGCAAGAGATGGTTTTAGTAACCGTCCGTCTTCGGCACCTAGAATAACATTCTCGAGCACCGTAAAATTCTCGACCAGCTTGAAATGCTGGAACACCATCCCAATGCCTGCGGCAATCGCGGCCTGGCTGTCAGGGATATCTGTCTTTTTGCCACTGATGAAGATTTCGCCCTTATCGGCTTTGTAAAAGCCGTAAAGGATGCTCATCAACGTGGACTTGCCCGCGCCGTTTTCACCGATGATCCCATGGATCGTGCCGGGCATAACGCGAATGGAAATGTCTTTGTTGGCCTGCACCGGGCCAAAGGCCTTGGAAATGCCCTTTAGCTCAATGGCTGGAGCGGCAGTTGCCTGCCGCTCCACGTTTGTCGTGTCGTTCACGTTCAGAAGCTCAACGCTGGGCAGGTATCGTCGGACATGTAGTCGTGGACCATCAATGTGCCATCCGCGATTTGTGCAGATGCTTCTTCGACAATGGCCTGCATGTCAGCCGTCACGATGTCTTTGTTGTATTCGTCCATCGCATAGCCAACGCCACCATTGGCGATGCCCATAACGTTAAAGCCTTTTTCCATGCCGGGGCCGTCAATCATCGCTTGATAAACAGCGTTATCAACGCGCTTGAGCATGGAGGTCAGAACTTTGCCCGGGTGCATGTAGTTTTGGTTGCTGTCCACACCGATCGACAGGATGTCTTCGTCTGCGGCGGTTTGCAGAACGCCAACGCCCGTACCGCCAGCCGCAGCATAGATTACGTCAGCGCCTTGGCTGATCTGTGCTTTGGTCAGCTCGGAACCCTTTACCGGGTCATTCCATGCAGATGGCGTTGTTCCCGTCATGTTGGCAATAACCGTCGCGTCTGGGTTGGCTGCCAACACACCTTGGGCATAGCCACAGGCGAATTTACGGATCAGCGGGATATCCATGCCGCCGATAAAGCCGACTGTGTTGGATTTGGACGCCATCGCAGCCATCATGCCAACCAAGTACGAGCCTTCGTGTTCGTTAAACACAACCGAACGCACGTTCGGCGCGTCAACAACCATGTCGATGATGACAAAATCGGTTTCTGGATAATCACCCGCAACTTGGCCAAGTGCGTCACCAAAGGCGAAGCCGGTCATGACGATCGGGTTGGAACCTGCTTCTGCAAAGCGGCGCAATGCCTGCTCGCGCTGTGCTTCGGATTGCAATTCGATCTCGCGGAACGTCTCGCCTGTTTCTTCGGCCCAACGCTGTGCGCCGCTGAATGCTGCCTCGTTAAAGGATTTGTCGAACTTGCCGCCAAGGTCAAAGATCAAAGCTGGTTCAGCCAGTGCTGCTCCAGCGCCAAGGGCTGTAACAGCAGCGGCACCAAGAAATTTGGTCATTAGGGTCATGGAGTGTCTCCCAAGTTTTGTTGTGTTGGGGTCTGGCGCAGTGCCACACCCGGTCGCGGGTCTGCGCCCGTCGATCAGATATACGATACTGCGTAGCGGGTGGCCGGGGTCAACCGGATTCTCGGCTTTAGGGGGCAGAATCAGGCGAATGACCACGCGTTAAGGTTTTCGATAGGGTCAAAGCATCAACCGCCAACCCATCTTTGCGCAGGTAATAGCGCCGCCTTACGCCGATCTGTTGAAATCCAAGGCTTTGGTAAAGCGCAATTGCAGCGCTATTGTCGGCGGCCACCTCAAGAAAGGCAGTGTTGGCACCATTGGCAAGCCACCGGTTCATCAAGCGCCGACCTATGCCCTTATTCTGATAGGCGGGATCAACGGCAATCGTCAGCAATTCCGCTTCACCGGCTATCAGCCGGGTCAAGGCAAATCCGCCGGTTTCGTGGAATGCTGTGATCAGGGGCGACACCAACAGGTCCGAAATCTCGCTGGCGGTCCAGCTGCGATCCTGCAGAAACGCGGCTGCATGGATTTGGGCCATTTGGTCAGGGGTCACGGTAGAATGGTGGGGGGCGCATCGCGTGCGGGGGCTGCATCGGCTGGGCGCAGATACAGCGGGGCAGGGCGCGGGTTGTCTTGGGATGCACGGCTGGCTGCGATATGCGCGATGGCATCAGCCAGCGGCATGCGCGAAGCAGAACTAGTGCCGTTGCACAAGGCTGCGATCATATCGGCCTGAAAACCGATACATGTCGGATCGGCCCTCGACGGGATTGTCGGCAGGTCATCAACGCTGCACAGGTCCGGCGGACGATCATCCAGCGTACCAAAAACCTGAACGAACATTTTGTCTTGGCGGGCATCGACGGTGGCGATAACCACGCCGTCTGTGCCATAGGCCAATGCCTCGAGCTGTGAAACGCCAATGGCCGGAATTCCAAGCCCCAAGGCCAGCCCCCGTGCGGCCGAAACGGAAATCCGGATGCCGGTAAAGTTGCCAGGCCCGACCCCCACGCCAATCGCGGTCAAATCGTGGTATGCCACACCCGCCTGCGCCAACACGTCGCCGCAAAGGCCCAGCAGGCGTTCGCCTTGCCCTTTGGCCATGGGTTCGACGATGCTTGCCACGATCTGGTCGCCCGACAGCAAAGCGGCCGCACAATGTGCGGCCGATGTGTCAAACGCCAGTATAAGCGGCTTTTTAGGCAACCGGGCGTACCTCGGTTACTTCGGGGATATAGTGGCGCAGCAGGTTCTCGATACCCATCTTCAGTGTCAAAGTGGACGATGGGCAGCCCGCGCAGGCCCCTTGCATGTGCAGGTAAACAACGCCGCGTTCAAAACCGTGGAACGTGATGTCGCCACCGTCTTGGGCGACGGCAGGGCGCACGCGGCTGTCCAGCAATTCTTTAATCTGGCCAACAATCGCACCGTCTTCGCCCGTGTGTTCGGCGTGACCAGATGCATGTGTGTGACCAGTTTCCATCACCGGCAGACCGGACTGGAAGTGCTCCATAATGGCACCGAGAAGGGCGGGCTTCAGATGGTCCCACTCAACTGAATCAAGCTTGGTCACGGTAACAAAGTCGGTCCCGAAAAATACGCCTGTCACACCTTCGACAGCGAACAGTCGCGTTGCAAGTGGTGACGCGCTGGCGGCCTCTGGGGCAGGGAAATCGGCTGTACCCATATCAAGCACGGTCTGGCCGGGCAGGAATTTCAAGGTGGCGGGGTTCGGCGTGGATTCGGTCTGAATAAACATGACATGCTCCTGATAACGGGTTACCTCTGATATGCGGGCTGACAGGCCCCAAGTCAAGGTTTGGAACGATTCTAAAAAGTTCGGCTCGGCGGTCTTACGTGATCGCCTCAAGGCGTTCTTTGCTCAGATCTCCGGGTACAATTGTGATCGGAATGGGCAAGCTGCCGGCGTTGCGCGATAATTGCGTGACCAATGGCCCCGGACCGGATTTTTTGTCAGTCCCGGCGCCAAGCACCAAAACACCCACATCCGGATCTTCGGCAAGCTGTGCGATGATCTCGTCTACGACAACGCCTTCGCGTATAACCAGTTCGGGTTCGACATTTAGCCGGTCACGCATCCACTTGGCGAAAACTTCGAAATGCACCTCAATCCGCTCGCGCGCTTCTTCGCGCATAACCTCGGCCACGCCGATCCAGTGATTAAACTCGTCCGGCGGAATGACCGACAGAACGACAACGCCGCCGCCGGATTTTGACGCACGCATTGCAGCAAATCGCATCGCATTCAGGCATTCGCGGCTGTCATCGAGAACTACCATAAATTTACGCATCGTTTTCTCCGATCGGGCATTCATGCCCCTTACGATCATGTCGTTTGCACATACGGCTGGCAATTGCGATTTTTCCCCAGTGCGGAATCATCCGCGCCCTGATGCGGCCCAATCCCAATACATTTCCCGAACCCGCCGGGTGATCGGGCCGATCTGGTATTGCGTATCATCAAAAGCTTTAACCGGGGTGACCTTCATCATGTTGCCAGACAAGAAAACCTCGTCAGCGGCATGAAAATCATCAAACCCCAAGACCGATTCATGCACCTTAATCCCGTCCGCACGCATATTTTTCATGTGGCGGGCACGGGTGATCCCCGCAAGGAAAGTCCCGTTGGGGACGGGGGTAAACACCTCTCCGTCTTTTACCATGAAGACGTTGGCGGATGCAGTTTCGGCGACGTTGCCAATCGCATCGGCGACCAACGCATTGCCAAAACCCTTTGAGCGCGCCTCTACCATCATGCGGGCGTTGTTGGGGTAAAGGCACCCAGCTTTGGCATTGACGACGTTATCCTCAAGCACGGGGCGGCGGAATCGGGTGCGGGTCAGTGTGGTCGCGGCCTCTGGTGCGGCCATCGGAATTTGTTCAAGCGAGATCGCAAATCCGGTCGCATCCTTTAGCGGCACGATCCCCAATTCATCCCCCGCAAGCGCCCAATACATTGGCCGGATGTAGATAGCATCGGTTTTGTCGTACCCTTTCAGCCCCTCGCGGACCATTTCCACCATATCGGCGGTTTCAACCGTGGGGGTGATCATCAAAGCCTTGGCGGACCTGTTGATCCGGGCGCAGTGGGCCTCAAGATCGGGGGTTAGGCCATTGACCATGCGCGCGCCGTCAAACACGGTCGTGCCAAGCCATGCACCATGATCCGCCGCCTTCATCACAGACACATCGCCGTCGTGCCATGCACCCTCGTAATAGGTTTTGATCTTTGTGCCGGTGGCCATGTGATATTCCTTTTGTCAGCCTTTAGGGCTGGTGCGATAGATGCCTTCTGGCAGGTTCAATGCAATGGTCAGATCGCGCAACTGTTCAGGCGAAAGGTTGATCTTGCAGACCGTATTGGTGCGCGCATCCCACTGCTCGATTGTAACAACGCTGGCAAAGGCTTGCACGGTTACGTCTTCGCGCAAGGGTGATTTGCCTTCGTCGACCAGGGTGATCACACTGGCATCAAATTCGTGTTCTATGGTAAACATAATTCGCACAATATTCTTTCGGCGGATCATTGCAAGGGCGTGTCCGCGTAGTATGTTCAATGGGACCGCGCCGCGTTAAGCAGGTGCGCAAAGCTATTGTCGCGCAAAGTCACAAGGAATTGCCGTTATATGATTAAGTTTTTTAGCATACTTGGCATTTCTGTTTTCTTGGCAGGCTGTGAACCCATGATGCAAACCGGCCCGATCACGCAGCCAGCCTTGCAGGTGCAGCAGAGAAACCAGTCTGCTTCTCAATCTGCGCGCAGCTTTTTGCGTGTTGTCCGGACGGTTGAACCCGTCGCAGAACGCGAATGCCGGACGCGCACATCTGGGATCAATTGCGATTTTAACATCGTTGTAGACGATCGCCCGGACCAACCAGCCAACGCTTACCAGACCGAGGACCGCGCAGGCCGGCCGGTGATCGCATTTACGCTGGCACTGATCGCTGATGCACGTAACGAAGATGAATTGGCCTTTGTTCTTGGTCATGAGGCCTCGCATCACATTGCGGGCCACATCGCACGTCAGCAGCAAAATGCTGTTGCCGGTGCCGTTATTTTCGCGGGGTTGGCAACACTTAGCGGCGGGGATGCATCCGCAGTCGAAACCGCGCAACGTCTGGGCGCACAGGTGGGCGCGCGGACCTATTCCAAAGATTTCGAGCTTGAGGCGGATGCGCTTGGCACAGTGATCACGACACGTGCAGGGTACAATCCATTGCGCGGGGCAGAATTCTTTGCCCGCATTCCTGATCCGGGCGACAAGTTCCTAGGCACGCATCCACCCAACGCCTCGCGCCTCGATACGGTCCGCCGCACTGCCGCCGGGCTGTAATCGCTTTGCGCCAGCTTGGCCAAATCCTGACAGACCGCGGATCGAAATACGCGGTTTCAGGCGTGTCAGCCAAGGACCGCGCAGCTGTCGACGCCGCGTTAAAGGACCTCAAGCGTGACAAATCCTATGCAAAGGCAACCCACAACACGTGGGCTGTTGTGCTGTCAGAGGGTGGCCCTCTCAAGGGCGACGATGGGGAAGCCGGCGCTGGCATGGTCATAATTCGCATGCTGGAACGCGAAGGCCTGTTCGATCATCTGATTGTTGTCACAAGGTGGTATGGCGGCAAACATCTGGGTGGAGATCGTTTTCGCCACGTCCAAACCTGCGTGCGGGCCTATCTGGACCAACTACCGGACTGTCCCGCCCAAGCTATAGGCTGATGGTGATTGCCGCGAAAAAGCAAATGGATGCAACAAGAACAAAGCCGTGCCAGATTGCGTTTTGGAACCTCATGCCGGGATGGGTATAAACGATAGTACCCAATGAATAGGTAATGCCGCCGATACCGATCAAGCTTAGGGCAACGCCGGGCAATGTCTTCCACATGGGCCAAATCAACAGTACTGAAAGCCACCCCATTCCAAGGTACAGCGCCAGCGATGCCTTTGATTGCGCGTTCCAGAACCAAAGTTTGGCCACCGCACCGAAGACAGCAAGCAACCAAACGACGCTAAGGATCGAGTAGGCAAATCCGGTTCCGATAACCATCACAATGGGTGTGTAGGTTCCTGCGATCTTGAAATAAATTGCCGCGTGATCGACCCGCTGCAAAAGCGGGCGGGTGCGGTCAAATGGCAGCGTGTGGTAGATCGCCGACGCAAACAACGAAAGAATAAAACACACTGCATATATGAACGTAGCGGTAACAGGCGCGTCTTGCCCCCCTGCATAGTTCAGCAACAATATCGTTCCGGGGATTGCAAACCCTAATCCCAGCCCATGCACTGTGCTGTCTGCCACGGTTTCAGCTGGGGAATAAGGATAAGCCATAGTCAAACGCTAACACCAAAATGTGTTGTTATTATGAATGACTGGGGGCACCTGCTGGTCATGGTGACGTCGAAAGGCGCTTTCGTCTTAAATGCCAGCGGTATAAAATCGGGGCCAGCAAATAGTCATAGGTGACACAGGCGACCCAAGGCACCCCCGGTAGGCTTATGACATGCGCCAGCCATCTGGCCCGAGGAATTTCCTGCCACAAGACAACAAACGCCGGAATGCCGGCATAGACCTTGCCGCCTTTTCGGAGGTGTAACCGTTTGGCGGCTTGATCCTGTGTCAGCCTCCAATCGGCCAATCGCGTGTCGTCGTTCAGGTCGTCATACTGGATAGCAAGTGCTTGGCTTTCGCTCAGCCGCTTGTAATGGTCGATCTCGCGACTGCAAAGTACGCATTCGCCATTGTAAAGGACTTTGGTTTCATCGGTCATACCAGATGATATAGCGTGACCTGTCCGCGGAAACAGGGTTTAGCGCGGTTTGTTACTATCTATCCAGCGAGACATCATCGTCTTGTCGCGAAAACACTCTTGGGGGATATCGCGCCGCTTGACCCGCGCAATACGTTCCGCAAAAGCGACCTGCTTGGATGATGGATAACTGGCAAAGCGCCCCGCAAGCGGTTTCGGCTTATGACCGTCAATCCAGGCCGACAAAGCGATACGGTCGGTGCCAATGCCTTGGGGCAGTTGTACGCCGCTTTTCGTCGCAAGGACCGTCGCGTACTGCATTTGCTTTTGCGTAGCGGGCAAAGTGTGATTGTCATCATGGTGATGCGCCGGCACCGCCCCCTGATCCGAGGAAAACATGCCGGGAAATTGTGGTTGGTAGGACATTTGGGAAGCCCCTTATTCTGCTATGGAACATATATAGAACATTAACGGAACATTTGCAAGATTGATGTGTGATCGCTTTGCTTCGTGGGGTATATGTAGTGTGCCTTTTGGCCTCCGCCACGAGATAGGCGAATTTTGGCCGATCCGTAGGAGAACATCGAGGACAGTTACGCAGACCGCGCACGCCGCCCAAAAATGGTGTGCGCTTTGCGGGTCTAGCCGAGTTCACTCTTGGGTCCGCTAATGGCTAATTTGGGTAAAATGCGCTCAATCAACGCGCGTCTCGGCGTTAAAAAAGACCGTTCTTGGCAAGCTGAGTGAGCAACATGATCGTTGATGAACGTCAGCAATGAAACGGCTATGGGGTATCTTCCGTAGCGCTCTTTTCTATATGCCCGCTTCGCGCCAAACTGCGCGCAACGATAAGGCAAATCATCGCCCAAGCGCCCCCGGCAAGCCAGCCAGCAGCAACATCGGTCGGCCAATGAACGCCCAGATACACCCTGCTAATACCAACGAGTATCGTTAACATAACCGCCACGGTCATGACGTAGACCTTAAGCACACGTCGGGGCTGTAAGCGCGCGATCAGAACGCCCAGTGAAAGATATGCGACAGCAGCCATCATTGAATGGCCCGATGGAAAGCTGGCGGTGTGAACGATTGAACCATGCGGAACAAGGTCCGGGCGCGGACGGTCGAAAAACTCTTTTGCGACACCACTGATCAAAATGCCGCCGCCGACGGCCACCAGAACGTAAAGCGTCGACTTCCATCGCTGAAGCAAAAGGAAAAACACCGAAACGACAAGCGTCGTAAGCGCCAGAACGCCAACACCCCCCAAGGCGGTGAAATCACGTCCCATCTCTTCCAGCCACATGGGGCCGATTGGATCCGATAGATCACCGGGTGTCCGCAAAAGCAAAAGGATTTGGCTATCAAGATTGCGCGTGGAACCTTCGATAACTTCTTCGCTTAGCTCGACAAGCGCCCATACCGCCGCGAAAATGATGCTCAAAAGGGTCAGGAAAGTGATTTCGACATGGCGGCGGGCCCAGCGAACCAAAGGCGATATGCTTCGAAACTTCATATGCTTAAACCTTGTTCCGACGAAACCGTTCCTAAAGCGAAGTGATAACGCTATCTACTTTTCTGAACCGCCATGACCGCGCAAATGTAACGTTCGTTCAGCAGATCATAACCTGCGCAATCCTAGCTTGCCTCCGGTCTTACCCAGTAACAACCCGACCCCACAGATCATACTCTCCCGCTTCCTCGACTTCGACCGTGACGATGTCACCAACCGACAAACCCTCAAAACCTTCGTCGATGAATAGGTTTCCGTCGATCTCGGGCGCGTCAGCTTTGGTCCGGCAGGTTGCGGCGTCGCCGTCGATCTCGTCGATAATCACATCCATTCTGCGTCCGACCTTGGCCTGCAGCTTGGCCTCGGAAATGGCCTGAGCTTTCTCCATAAACCGGTTCCAGCGGTCTTGCTTCACCTCGGCATCAACATGGTCGGGCAGGGCATTCGACCGGGCACCGGCGACGTTTTCGTATTGAAAGCAACCGACCCGGTCCAACTGCGCTTCGTCCAGCCAATCCAACAGGGTCTGGAATTCGGCCTCTGTTTCGCCCGGATAACCGACGATAAAGGTCGACCGCAGGGTGATGTCCGGGCAAGTGTCGCGCCAGGCCGAGATTTCGTCCAGTGTTTTGGCTGCTGCAGCAGGGCGGGCCATGCGTTTCAGGACGTCGGGATGTGCGTGTTGGAACGGGATATCCAGATAGGGCAGCACCAACCCGTCTGCCATCAGCGGGATCAGGTTGCGCACATGCGGATAGGGGTAGACGTAGTGCAGACGAACCCACGCGCCAAGCGATCCCAGATCACGCGCTAAATCGGTGATGTGAGCACGGTGTCCGCGATCTTCGGCATGTTTGATATCTACCCCGTAGGCCGAGGTGTCTTGCGAGATCACCAAAAGCTCTTTCACGCCGCTCTGCACCAGCTTTTCAGCCTCGCGCATGATCGCATGGGCGGGGCGCGATTGCAGGCGGCCGCGCATGTCGGGGATGATGCAGAACTTGCACTTGTGGTTACAGCCCTCCGAGATTTTCAGATAGCTGTAGTGGCGCGGTGTCAGGCTGACGGCTTGGGCGGGCAGCAGGTCAACAAACGGATCGGGCGAGGGCGGCACGGCAGCGTGCACAGCATCCAACACCTGTTCGTATTGATGCGGGCCAGTGACCGCCAGAATGCGCGGATGATGTTCGCGGATGTAATCTGGTTCGGCCCCCAAACACCCTGTCACAATGACGCGGCCATTCTCCTTGAGCGCCTCACCAATCGCCTCAAGACTTTCGGCCTTGGCCGAATCTAGAAATCCGCAGGTGTTGACGATCACCGCATCGGCACCGGCATAGTCGGGCGATACACCGTATCCTTCGGCACGCAGGCGGGTCAAAATCCGTTCGGAATCAACCAACGCTTTGGGGCAGCCAAGCGATACCATACCAATGGTTGGCTGGCCGGGGCGGGACGGGTTGCTGATTTTCGCTTTGGGTGCAAGATCAGGGCGTAGATTTGGTGGGTTTGTGCTCATGAAATGCGCTATAAGCCATGCAAAGGGTCTGCGAAAGGCCCTGCATCAGACAAGGAGACGGGCAGTGAAGTGGATAATCAGGCTGATTGGCTTAGTTGTGTTCATCGTGGTGGTGGCCGTGGGGTCATTGTTTTTGCTGCCCGCGGACAGAATCGCGCGTATTGCTGCGGATCAATTGCGCAACCTGACAGGGCGCGACGTTAAGATTACCGGCGATGTTGGCATCACATTTTGGCCAGTCATCGGGGTTAGCGCGAGCGGGCTTGAGGTTGGGAACGCGTCATGGGCCAAGGAAGGCGCGATGTTGTCAGCGGCCAACGCGGCAATTGGTGTTGATGCGATGGCGCTAATCCGAGGCGAAATCAAGATAACCAACATCGAAGCGCAAAGCCCGACGATTCGGCTTGAGCACCGCAAAGACGGACGCGCGAGTTGGCAGTTCAGCGATGGCGGCAGCGATGCCCAGATCGAAACGACACCAACTGCCCCGGCCAGCACACCGCGTCCCTTGACGATCCAGCGGCTGAATATCACCGATGCCACGCTGATTTATGATGCGGAGGGGGCCGATCTGGTCAGATACGAAGGCGTTGATCTGTCCTTAGATTGGCCCGAGCGTGCTGGCGATGCAGTCATTAACGCAGCGCTGAGGCCTGCGGGTGAACCTGTAACGGTGCAGGCAACTATATCACGGTTCGACCAGTTTTTGAACGGCGACGTGCGCCCGATAACGGCGCGGCTTGATACCAAAGGCGGAGGCTTCACGCTGGCGGGGCGGGCTGGCCTAAACGGTGCGATCACGGGCGATCTGGTGCTCAAAATGCCGGACACCGGACGGTTCTTGGCGTCGCTTGGCGCGGGTGCTGTTGAATTGCCCCAAGGTCTGGGCCGAAGCGCCGACGTAAAGTTGCAGATGACGTTAACCCCAGACCGTCGCCTGGCCTTGCGCGAAATGACTGTCGATCTGGGCGGAAACACACTGCGCGGTGCTGCGGATATAACATTGAACGGCACGCCCAACATTAACGCGCAATTGACCACAGGGTTGCTGAACCTCGCCGGATTTGCGGGAAGCGGGGAAAGTTCTGCGGGTGGGGGTGCTGGTGCCAAGGCATCTGCGCAGGCGGGATGGTCTACGTCTCGGATCGATGCTTCGGGCCTTTCGGCCTTTAACGGGGATGTCGCGTTGCGCGCCGAAGGCGTTGAGCTAGGCACATTGACGCTGGGCCCCACACGGGTGTTGTTGCGCAATGACAATTCTCGGATGGTGGCAGAACTGCGTGAAATTAACGCCTACGGTGGAGTCGTCAGCGGCGAATTCGTTGTAAATAACCGCAGCGGTCTGTCTGTCGGCGGCAAGCTGGCGGCACGGGGCATCGAAATGCAGCCCTTGCTGATACAATCGGCAGGCCTGTCGCGGTTCAAAGGGACCGGCGATGCGGATTTGAACTTTCTGGGGGTTGGGCAATCCATTGATGCCATCATGCGATCGCTTAAAGGGAATGGCGCGGTTAACGTCGGGCGCGGAAGCATCGATGGAATCGATCTGGATGCCTTGATGGGCAATTTCGACGTCAAAGGGGGGACCACCGTGTTTGATTCCCTTGGTGCAACCTTCACGATTAATCAGGGGGTGTTAAGCAACAGCGATTTGCTGATGCTTTTGCCCAACTTTACCGCAACTGGTGTTGGCAACGTGGGGATTGGCGCACAAACCGTGGATTACACGGTCACGCCAAAGGCGCTGCGCGTAAACGGCGATCGGGGCTTTGCAGTACCCGTTCGTATTTTTGGCCCTTGGGCATCCCCCCAGATCAAACCTGATTTGCAAGCGGCGATCGATTTGAACTTTGCCGCAGAGAAAGCAAAAGCACAGCAAAAACTGGAAGAGAAACTACAGCAAAAGCTGGGTGTTGCGCGAGAAGATGGGCAAACGGTCGAGGACGCGTTGAAAGACCGGGTCGAAGATGAATTGAAGCGTAAATTGCTTAAGATCTTCGATTGAAGGGCGCGGCGGAATTTTTAACAATTCCTCCGCGGAAAATTCGAATTTTCCGTCTGTCTTTCCGGGCGTTTGTCATAAGTAGCAAATCGTTGCTGTGTCCTTGTCTTTACCTGCCTTAACTGGGGCGCTATGGCTATGCCAAGCGCAAGGAGCACCTCATGGCCAACGAACTTTTCAACTCTTTCATGACCGGACCTGACGAAAACGGCCGGTTCGGCGATTTCGGCGGACGGTTTGTATCAGAAACCCTGATGCCTCTTATTCTGGAGCTGGAAGAGCAGTATGAAAAGGCCAAGACCGACGATAGCTTTTGGTCCGAAATGGATTTCTTGTGGAAGCACTATGTTGGCCGTCCCAGCCCCTTGTATTTCGCCGAGCGCCTGACTGACCATCTGGGCGGTGCCAAGGTATACATGAAACGGGACGAGCTGAACCACACTGGTGCGCATAAAATCAACAATGTGTTGGGGCAGATTATCCTTGCCCGCCGCATGGGCAAAAAGCGCATCATCGCTGAAACCGGTGCGGGTCAGCATGGCGTGGCGACGGCAACGGTGTGCGCTAAGTTCGGCCTGCAATGTGTGGTCTATATGGGCGCACATGATGTTGAGCGACAAGCGCCCAACGTATTCCGCATGCGCTTGCTTGGAGCCGAAGTGATCCCTGTCACATCTGGCCGAGGCACGTTGAAAGACGCAATGAACGACGCGTTGCGTGACTGGGTGACCAATGTTCGCGACACGTTTTATTGTATTGGCACGGTCGCAGGTCCGCACCCTTACCCCGCCATGGTGCGCGATTTCCAAAGCATCATCGGCAAGGAAGTGCGCGAACAGATGATGGAGGCGGAAGACCGTCTGCCAGACACCTTGATCGCAGCAATTGGCGGTGGTTCCAATGCGATGGGGCTGTTCTATCCGTTTCTTGATGACAAGCAGGTTAACATCATCGGCGTCGAAGCGGGGGGCAAAGGCGTAAATGCAAAGATGGAGCACTGCGCGTCACTTACTGGCGGACGTCCGGGCGTGCTGCATGGTAACCGCACCTATTTGCTGCAGGATGACGACGGGCAAATCCTCGAAGGGTTCTCGATCTCTGCCGGCCTTGATTATCCCGGTATCGGTCCAGAGCATTCTTGGCTGCATGAAATCGGTCGGGCGAAATATGTATCGATCACTGATGTCGAAGCCTTGGAAGCCTTCCAGCTTAGCTGCAAGCTTGAAGGGATTATCCCCGCGCTCGAACCCTCGCACGCGTTGGCACATGTGATGAAGATCGCGCCAGAGCTGCCGAAAGATCACATTATCTGCATGAACATGTGTGGACGGGGCGACAAAGATATCTTCACCGTTGCCAAGGCTCTGAAATTTGAAATGGGCGATCTTGCCTAAACGACAGTCGCTAGGATGCGGGTAATCTGCTTTCTAGCCACTTTACGCCTCACGGTCGCCTAGCGCGTAAGTTCTAAAATATCAAAATCGCTTTCCACGACGGGCGCGGGAAACATAAGCCTTGCGCGTTGGTTGCTGACCCGTTCAAACACGGCGATGTCGGGCTGGATTTCTCCGTCACCTTCAAAATCGGCGGCCAAGTCGACATATGCTGGCGGGGTGCTACCCGTGACATACCCCACACCGACATAAACTGCCCGCCCGCCGCGCAAGGACAGAAAACCGCTGGTGCGTTGTGATCCGCTTAGCTTCTCGAACAGGTAGCCATTACCTTGAAACGTAAGGCGGCATTTGAACGGGCTATAGACGACCAGCCCGCTTGTTCCGCCCAGCTTCATCGTGCGGCAATTCCAGTCGCCACCCAGCCCTTCGTCAAAGGCAACCAAAGGGGTCCCCGAAAGCGCAGACGTCAACGCGGTGAGGTCACTTGGCGCGCCGGTTTGAAATGCGCGCAGCAGCGCTTCGCCGGCGACTTCTTCAAAACGGTCCAATCGGAGCGATTCCTGAGGGCGCAAGGTATCCTGAGCAGTGGCGGGCAATGCCGTCAAACACAGATATGCCGCGACCAAGGTGCGTATCACCTTGCGCCGCCTTGGCCTGTCACGACCGCGTGATCCTTGAGGAAATCCATCGGTACGATCTCCAGTGCGCTTTTATGCGTCGCCTCCAGATGTACCTGCGGCGCGCAGCCCTCTTCTGCGGCTTGCAAAAAACGCGCCGCGCACAGGCACCACGGATCGCCGGGTTTCAATCCGACAAAGCCAAATTCGGGGCGAGACGTGCTTAGGTCGTTGCCTACATATTTGGAAAAGGCCAGAAATTCTGCGGTCATCACCGCGCAAACCGTGTGGCTACCTTGATCTGCGTCGCAGGTGTTGCACATCCCGTCGCGGAAAAATCCGGTCACAGGATCGGTGCCGCAGATCACAAGATCGGTGCCCAGAACGTTGATACTTTCATCGGGTGTCATCGGTTGCCCCCTAACGTTGCACTGATCAGGCGAAAAATCTCTACGTTCTGATCTGCTACGCCTTCATTGCGAAAATTGCGGTCGGCACCGTTTGTGGCAATCACAACACCTTCCGCTTGATTGATATAGATGTACTGCCCATAGACGCCACGCGCCATGAACTCGCCCTTGGCAGCACCCTTTGGCACCCACCATTGATAACCATAGCCGATGGCATCCGGTTCGGTGGGGGCAGTGGGTGCGGTTGACGCCGCAACCCAATCGGCAGGAACGATTTGCTTGCCGTTATACATACCGTCTTGCAAAAACATTTGTCCCAAACGTGCAAAGTCGCGGGTGGTCAAGTTCAGCCCGCCCAACACAAAGGCCACCCCAGACCCGTCGGTCAGGTAATAAGGTTCATGTTCCAGACCCATCGGGACGATGATTTTCTCGCTCAGCAGATCGGGAACCGACCGACCGGTCGCGCCGCGAATGACCATGCCGATCACATGGGTATCAATGGATACGTATTGCCACTGGGCTCCGGGCTGGGCGAAGCTGTCCTTGAGCGACGCTGTAAATTCGTCCAATTCCCCCCCAAGCGCGATAACGCGACCCATGCGGTTGATATCGGAATTCTTGTCCAGATAATCCTCGTCAAAGGTGACGCCGCTGGCCATGGTCATTACATTGCGGATTGTCGTTCCCTCATAGGCGGTGCCTATCAGGCTGGGCGCATATTGGGTCACCTGGTCGTCCAACGATGCGATCTTTCCCTCGTCCAGCAGAATACCAACCAAAGCGGAAATATAGCTTTTGGCGACAGACCAACTGATCCGACGATCATCAGGGGCGGTGCCCAGAAAATAGTTCTCGTAAGCGATTTGGCCGTCTTTCAAGACAACCAGCGACGTCACATCGCGTTCAGCGATCCAATCGTCAACCTGCGGTGGCAAGGTGAATTCAGGGCCATAGCCCAGTTCGGTCGTGGGGCCGTTGCCCCGCGCGACGGGGATTGACAGAAACGCTTGATTCATATGGCTAAAGTTAAAGACAATCGTATCTTCCGCAAACAGCGAGTTCACGGCCATCAGGCGCGCAATCTCGTCTCGCTTCCAGATACCAACGACAATCGCCGCTAGAGCTAGGGCTAGCAAGATCCGCCCAAGCCACTTTCCGAATGTCCGCATGATTAACCCCTCATAGTTTTGAGTATCCAATCACAGCGGCCAGCGGCTTGCCAGCCCAACATGCGGTCAGCCTGTATACTGCCAATCGATCCAGCGGCCATGAAAATCGGCCCGCCCGAGGTTCAAGGTGATATCACCCGGCCATAGGCGCAATGTCAGCGCAGCCCCTTTGGTGCCTTCGCCGTCATTTTCCATCGACAGCCAAGCCAATGGCCGATTTGCACTGGCGCGTTTGCCTGCAGCCTCGATCAATGCTTTGCCACGTGCTTGTGCGTCTTTCGAAAAATATTGCCATGCGACCGTGTGCTGGATCAGGTGAAGGCATCCTTGGGGTTGCTCTGGGAGGAGCCTTGTCAGCCAATCGATGGCATCCCCTTGCTGCACCTTTGCATCCATTACGGACGCTGCAGATCGGGTCAGGCTCAACCTTTCGGGCTGATCCGCCCAAAGATACGCCATGAGCCGCATCAAATGATCTGGGCGCGTGGGGTCTAGCGGGTTCAAATCCACGCCGCGTCGCTTTTCGATGCGGGGCTGGACAGACGGTGGCATTGCACCGGTCCAATCGGGCGACAGCAGGATCGACGACATATTCGGCCCGAAACGATGGCCTTGAATTTCGAGGGCAAAGTGATCCCACATCAGGTTAAGACCGCCGCTAGCACCTAGCTCTGACAGATGGATCGGCATGTTGAAATGCTGCACAGCTACTCGCGCACCTGCGATTAGGGCGGCAGACCTGCGTACTTCGTTGGTTTGTGGCGCGTGATCGGTCCAGGCGAGCAGATACGTTTCGTGCGCGCTGAGCGCGTCGAGTACCGCCGCTGACAAGTCGGCATCAGATACACTGTTTGGTGGATAGGCTTTGACCAGTTGCGGCGATTTGCGGGTCAGCACCAGCGCATGAAGCCCGCTTGCAATCCGCAAGGGCAGCGACGCCCCCATGGGCCCGACATCCCCCGCAACGCTGGCGAACTTTTGACCAAGGGCGCTGTCGACGGGCCAGTCGCGTGCCAAGACATTCATCAGTTGCCCCATAAAGAGGGAGCCCAACGCGACGCAATGGCCTGCCTGATCTTCGAAAGCTTGTTTCAATGTCATTTGAAGCGATCCATTAGTTTTTGCAGCGACGAACGGGTGTCCGGCTCAGAAGTGAGAGTGGTCGCATCCGGCTTTGGTTGCGCTGGCACATTTTCAGCAGCGGCTGGTTTCGCAGGTTTCTTGGTACCTGTGCCGGACCTTGGTGGGGATACGCGCATCGCCACAGCATTCAAGAATTTGGCCGTGTTTCCACGCACCAGCTCAGGCGCACCATCGCTAATACCGCGCAGGACGTCTTCCAACCAGTTCTCATCGGCCTTGGCGAAATCTCGCAGGACATAGCCCGGAACCGCGTCCTTGTGACCAGGGTGGCCTATGCCAAGGCGGACACGGTCATAGTCCGGCCCGATATGCGCGTGGATTGACCGCAGACCATTGTGACCGGCGTGACCGCCACCGGTCTTGCATTTGACCTTAGCGGGGGCGAGGTCGATTTCGTCGTGAAACACAATAACATCTGCGGCGTCGATCTTGTGAAACCGCATCGCAGCTTGAACAGATTGACCGGAAAGGTTCATGAAGGTCTCTGGCTTTAGAAGAATGGCGCGCTCCGATCCGAACCGTCCTTCGCTGACAAGCCCTTGATGCTTGGCCTTCCAAGGGGAAAACCCGTGATCCTCAGCAATCCGGTCCAGAGCCATAAAGCCGATATTGTGGCGGTTGCGAGCGTATTTTGCGCCCGGATTGCCAAGCCCTACAATCAATTTCATCAGCCATACCCTCTTGTTTGCGGCAGCATATCAAACAGTTGCACCAAACGAAATACGGGGCCGCCAATGGCGACCCCGTTTCATCTTAACCAAACCTGCGAAAGGTTGGCCGTTTTTATCAGTCTTCTTTGACTTCTGTTGCGGGCACTTCGTCTGCTGCAACATCTTCGTCTTCGTCGTCATCTTGGCTGGCAAGACCGGAAGGTGCAGATACCTGAGCGATCACGAAGTCACGGTCGATAACCGGCTTTGATCCCTTGGGCAGAACAACGTTCGCGATTGTCGCGCTATCGCCAATTTCCAGACCGGAAATGTCGACTGTGATGTGATCAGGAATATCGCCCGCGGTCACAACCAGTTCAACTTCAGGACGGACCAGCGTCAGAACGCCACCTTTTTTCAGGCCAGGGCATTCTTCTTCGCCTGAAACCTCAACCTGGATAAACAGGTTGATTTGGGTGGTGCGCTTGAGGCGCATGAAATCGACGTGCGTTGGCAAGTCTTTGACAACGTGACGCTGAACATCGCGGCAGATGACACGAACGTCATCGTGGCCTTCAACCTTCATGTTGAACAAAGTCGCGCGGAAACGACCGGCGCGCAGCTTGGTCAGCAACTTGTTGAAATCCAGGTTGATCGGCAGTGGGTCAACGTCACCGCCAAACACGATGCCCGGTACCATACCATCACGACGTGCCTGACGAGCGGCGCCCTTGCCTGTCCCCGTCCGTACGAAAGCTTCAAGATCAGGAATCTCTCCAGCCATGTTATTCTCCAATATGTTTAGGGCGGACATCCTCCAAGGCTGTATGTCCGCGTGAAGCCGCGCGTATAGACGGGATTGGCTGCTGTGAAAAGGCTAAAAAGGCCCGGACCAGCAGGCGGGGTCGACCACAGTTCTACCGTGGTTGTACTCTGACGCTGGTATTTTGCACTGATACGCCAACTCAAATGAGGATTGGCGTACCCGAACCAATCAATCGCGATAGATCAATCTTGCCAGTCCCCTTCGAAGTCTTTTGGGATCAAAAGGTTATGCCTCCCCAAAGCCTCGACCGAGGTTTCACCGCAAAGCGCCATGGTCAAATCCAGTTCCTTATGGATCACCTCTAGTGCTGTTGTGACACCCTTTTGGCCCATAGCGCCCAGACCATAGATATAGGCGCGGCCGATATAGGTGCCTTTGGCCCCCATCGCCATTGCCTTGAGTACGTCCTGACCCGACCTGATTCCGCTGTCCAGATGCACTTCGACCTGATCGCCGACAGCCTCAAGGATCGAGGGCAGAGCCCGGATCGAACTGATGGCCCCATCTAACTGCCGGCCACCGTGGTTGCTGACGATGATCGCATCGGCCCCGACCTTGAGCGCCATCTTGGCGTCCTCGGCGTCCAGAATACCCTTTAGGATTACCTTGCCGCCCCATTGTTCTTTCAACTTGGCGATCTTGCCCCAGTCAAGGGATGGGTCAAATTGTTCGGCGGTCCAGGCACCAAGGTTGGCGGTGTCGTCCACGTTTTTCACATGACCCACGATGTTGCCAAACGTCCTGCGTTTTGCGCCAAGCATCTCAATTCCCCACGACCACTTCGTCGCAAGGTTCGCAATGGTTTTCGCGGTTAACTTAGGTGGGGCGGACAGGCCGTTTTTCAAATCCTTGTGGCGCTGGCCCAGAATTTGCAAATCTAGCGTAATCACCAAAGCCGAACATTTTGCGTCTTTGGCCCGCTGAATCAGGCGCGCGACATAATCTTCGTCGCGCATGGTATACAGCTGGAACCAGAATGGCTTTGTCGTCGCCTCTGCTACGTCTTCAATGGAGTTGATCGACATGGTGGACAGCGTAAAGGGCACGCCAAAAGCTTCGGCCGCGCGTGCGGCTTTGATTTCCCCATCAGCATGCTGCATGCCGGTCAGCCCAACAGGGGCTAGGGCCACGGGCATGGCGACATCCTGGCCGATCATCTTGGTTGCAGTTGTTCGACCGCTCATGTCGACAGCGACCCGTTGACGCAGACGGATCTGGTCAAAGTCGGATGTGTTTTCGCGAAAGGTTTGTTCCGTCCAGCTGCCCGATTCGGCGTAATCATAAAACATGCGCGGCACGCGGCGTTCATGCAGGCGCTTGAGGTCTTGTATTGTCGTGATTACGGGCATCAGCGGGCATCCTATATATTGGTCAGATTACCTAACCAATAGACGGCACTGAAATCAATTGCTTTGCACTCAGGCGCGGTGCGCACCGTCCGAAAGCGTCTTAACGAAAGCAAGAACGTCTTTCACAGTCGCACCGCCCGCGATCTTTGACACAATAGCGGACCCGACGACACAACCGTCAGCAACCGCTGCAATGGCTTCGGACTTTTCAGGGGTGTTCACACCAAAGCCCACGATTACGGGCAACCCGCTGGCCTTTTGAATTCGTATGACCTCGGGGGCGACATCGCTGGCCTCCGCCTCGGCTGAGCCGGTGATCCCTGTAATCGAGACATAGTACACAAAGCCCGAGGTGTTCTGCAAAACCCGCGGCAAGCGCTTGTCGTCAGTTGTTGGCGTTGCAAGGCGGATAAAATTCAAGCCTGCCGCTTGGGCGGGAATGCACAGTTCGGCGTCTTCCTCTGGCGGCAGGTCAACCACGATCAGCCCGTCGACGCCTGCGTTTTTGGCGGCAACCAGAAATTTGTCGACACCTTTGGAATAGATTGGGTTGTAATATCCCATCAACACAATCGGCGTGGTGTCATCCTGCTCGCGAAAGGCGGCGGCAAGGGCAAGGGTTTTATCCAAAGTCATCCCACCCTGAAGCGCGCGCTGACCAGCAAGTTGGATGGCAGGACCATCGGCCATAGGATCAGTGAAGGGTATGCCAAGTTCGATAATGTCGACGCCTGCACCGGGCAGGCCACGTACGATTTCAAGCGAAGTGTCAAAATCGGGGTCGCCAGCCATGACATAAGACACAAATGCCTTTTTGCCCTGCGATTTCAGATCAGCGAATTTTGCGTCGATGCGTGTCATAGGTGCAGCCCTTGTTACGTGGTACCGTTGCAATGCCGAATATAAAGACAGAAATCAATGCAACACATTACCGACGGGCTGCGGAATTTTCCAAGAACCTCGATCAGGAAAATGCAAACTTTTCGCCCCCGCATTGGGCTGTGTCTTTTAATTCCCGGGGCAGACCCTATTTATCAGCTATGAATTATGTACTCGCCTTGTTGCTCCCGCCACTCTCAATCCTGCTGACAGGCCGCATTTTCACGGCCATCATCGTGCTGTTGATCTGGATCCCCGCCATCATCTTTTCAGGCGGTTTGACCCATCCAATGTTCATCATTCTTGCATGGATCCTGATTTACCAGACGCGAAACCACCCCTGATCTCGCTAAGACTTGCGTAAACCCCGGCAAAACCCTAGGACAGCGCCAAGTCATAAAGGATGGATGTCATGGGTTTCAAAATGGGTATCGTGGGTCTGCCGAACGTCGGCAAATCGACCCTGTTCAATGCGCTGACACGCACAGCGGCGGCACAGGCGGCGAACTTTCCGTTTTGCACAATTGAACCCAACGTTGGCGAAGTGGCGGTTCCTGACGCCCGCCTCGATAAACTGGCTGAGATTGCCGGGTCCAAACAGATTATTCCGACCCGGATGACCTTTGTTGATATTGCGGGCCTCGTCAAAGGGGCGTCCAAGGGCGAAGGGCTGGGCAATCAGTTCCTTGCCAACATCCGCGAAACCGACGCAATTGCGCATGTGTTGCGTTGTTTCGAAGACGACGATGTAACCCACGTCGAGGGCCGCGTTGACCCCGTCGCCGATGCCGAGACAATCGACACCGAATTGATGCTGGCCGACCTTGAGAGCATTGAGAAGCGCCGCGCAGGCTTGGTTCGCAAGATAAAGGGCAACGATAAAGATGCTGCCCAGCAAGACCGGCTTTTGGCGCTGGCTCAGGCAGCCATCGAAGAAGGCAAACCCGCGCGCACCATCAAAATTGACGAAGACGACGCCAAAGCATGGCGTATGCTGCAGTTGCTGACCACTAAGCCCGTTCTCTATGTCTGCAACGTCGGTGAATCCGAGGCCGCAGAAGGCAACGCGCTGTCTGCGAAAGTCGCCGAGATGGCCGCTTCGCAAGGAAACTCGGCCGTCGTTATCTCGGCTCAAATCGAAGAAGAAATCAGCCAGCTTGAAGACGACGAAGCCGAGATGTTTTTGACCGAAATGGGTTTGGACGAGGCCGGCCTAGATCGCCTGATCCGTGCAGGCTATGAATTGCTGCACCTTGAAACATATTTTACCGTCGGCCCCAAAGAAGCGCGCGCCTGGACGATCAAGCAAGGCACGTCCGCCCCCAAAGCTGCAGGCGTAATTCACGGTGATTTCGAAAAGGGGTTCATCCGGGCCGAGACAATCGCCTATGGCGATTTCGTCAGTCTGGGTGGCGAGGGGCCTGCAAAGGAAGCGGGAAAAATGCGTTCAGAAGGTAAAGCATATACCGTAAAAGACGGCGATGTTCTGCACTTCTTGTTCAACACTTAAATAGCGGCGAGCGGGTGACCTGCGAACCGTAGTCGCGGTGCGCTGTATGCCAAGGCTAGTAGCATAGTGCAAAGCCGCTTAGGCGGAATAATGTGCTGATTTGAGCAGAGGATTCAGCCGTTGCACAGACGGGCCTTTTCATTCGAGACGGTGAATAATATCTTCAACTTTAATTGAAATTGAGCGCTTGCTGATCACAGGGAGGCTGGCAGCTTTTTCGTATAGCCATTTCATATGGTGAGGCAGTTCTTGCCCCTGCTGTATCAGTGAGTTGTACCAAGGCGAGGATTTGGGCCTCCCCAGAAACTAACATCGATTTATATCATCCAATTGGCCAGTAAATGGCGGAGACAAAATCCGCATTGAAAGTCCGCTATTACATTATTCTAAATAGGAAATTATTTTAGGTTTAGGGTTTCTACCACACTTACGACCACGTGCAGTTTAAAGACTTAACGCTGTTGCTAGTAGCCCGACGGCTTCTGCGAAATCATTCTGGTTCTTTGCTGCGAAACTTGCCTTCGAGCCGCCTGACTGCCGATTGGTGATCTTCAAACTTTCCACCAACATCCAAATCAGTCTTTGCAAGTCCAACCTTCGGACCTGCGTTGCTACCAAGATCCTCCTGAGAAACACTCATCGAGAAGTCGTTTAGGCCATATTTGATGCAGTCCTTTGCAATCGATTGCGATTTCGTTTCGTGATAGCACCAAACTAAATCGTCAGGCGATGATGGCTCCAAACCGGCAAGGTTGACTTCGCTAAGCAAATTCTGTGTGGTCTCTCGCTTGGACCCGGCCTCAACTGATGGAGGTTGCCCCACATCACCAATTGGCGCAGAAATTCGCGCGGAAAACCCTTTTGCCCATCCGCTAATGTGCTTGACTCAAATGCTCGTCGCTCTCAGACCCATTGGCAATTCTATCGCCTCACAAAATTTATGCTCAAACACGACACGGCGGAAATCCGACACAGTGAAATAAAATGAAGGCTGCGCTGGGTGACCGACATAAACCACCCAAAAAATCAAAAATATAATCTGAATGTATGCGGCATGGCCAAAATGGTTAAGACTGCGCGCCCAAGAAAAGGGGGTAGGGTGCGTGGGACTTGCGTTCCAAACGGACACCGTCCGGACACAACAAACAACGGCTTAGGGCGATAAGCCACTAAGCCGTTGTTTCATTTGGTTGCGGGAGGGCGCTACCAGCTTTAGCGAACTAAGCTTACTTTTAGGCTTATCTGATTGCAAAAACCGCAGAGCGGGCTGGGGTCTGTCAACCACTTCATTTGTTCGACGATTTGCTAAGGGCAATCAAAGTCTTGCCTCCATCAACGGCGGGAAGCGAACATTGGCTGCGATGTGTGCCAACGTCTCCTAAGCGGGTAAAGTGTGAGTTCGCTTCAACTGCACCAATGTCGAATTTCTGCGCTTCGCGAATTTCGAAGAATTTCTTTCAAAAGTGAACATGGGGTTTCGCCGGCGCAGAAAACCGCGTCGAGGTATGCGAATACTCATCAGCAAACTCGAGCTGGACTTCCGACAGCATAGGCTTGCCCGACAGCTTTTAAATACGATCAAGCCGCCAATCGGCAAAAAGCCGGGACTGTTTTGAAAATGGCTGCGTATCATATCCCGCAAACAAGCCATCTTGGGTAACGAGCACGGTACGCCACCCACGTGCGGCGGCCCCCAAAATATCAGTATGAAGCGTATCACCACACATGGCGATCCGGTTCGATGGGACCGAAGGGAGCGATGCTTCGACAAGGTCATAAACCTCTGGGAAAGGCTTTCCGAAGAACTGGACGTAATCAGGCAAAAGGTCAGCAATCTGATGGCCAAAATGACCCGGTTCAACGGAAAATCCGTCATCGCGAGGCGCTGCTAAATCTGCGTTTCCGATCAGGAGAGGACGAGGCCGACTCAGCATTGCCGCCAGCAAAAGGTCTTGCCGCGAGGCGGTCCAATCAGCACTTGATAAAAACAGGAATTGGTCGACCTTATCATAGTCTTCAGGGGTGTCCCCTAGGCGCGTCGCAGTATCAGGCAGGTCGCTTAGCGTGTCGGTGTCTGCGGCTATGACACCCCAATGTCCCTGCTCCAGATTTAGGAGCGCGGCCTCTCGGCTGGTGATGATTTCGTCATCTTCGACGCGAAGCCCGAGGCGCTTGAACTTTGCTATGGCACCGCTGCGATCATAACTGGCGGCATTGGTAAGAATGCGTATGGCACAGCCCCGTTCGCGCAACTGGTCCAGCCTTCTGTCCGCACCGGGGATCATCGTATCGCCCACATTCAACACACCAAATGCGTCGAAAACAAAGGCGTCGATCTGATCAGCAACATCCAGCAACGATTGAATTTCAAGAGTTTCCTCGCGAGCGACGACTTGCGGGAACCGCGAACGGACCTCCTCGTAGCGATTAAAAATTGACTGCGTTGTCAGCATTCTTCCTCACTTCGCTCGTTGATCGACCAAGTAGGGGCACCTTAATGGAAAATGATCGGAGCGAAAGGGAAAACAACAAAGCAACAAAATACCAACATAGAACACTTTGCGGCATCCCTATTTTTTATAATTGCCCGCAAGATTCACTGAACAGCGGCTCGTCAAAGCAAAATTAAAATGTTGTTTTGTTGCTTTTGACGGATTAACGTCACCAAGACTCAGGTTCGGGGGCGAGATGTCATCAAAGAAGCACCGACGGCGCGAAGCGATCTCAGCTTTGGTATTAGAGCAGGGCGCGGTTTCTGTGGGCTTGCTTGCAGAGCGGTTTGACGTGTCGATGCAGACGATCCGGCGCGACGTTGATGAATTATGCGAAGGCGACATGCTGCACCGCGTTCATGGTCGCATCGAACTGAGCGAAGAGTTTTTAAACACGCCATTCGATCAGCGTGCGGGCACGAACTTGATGGGCAAGCGCGCCATTGGGGAGGCGACCGCCAATCTGATCCCCGATGGCTCCACCGTGTTTATTTCCATAGGTTCGACCCCGCTTAGCGTTGCGCAATCCCTGCGTCGGCGAAAGGGGCTTACAGTCATCACCAACAACCTGAGTGCGGCGATGGCGCTGAGCGAGGAAATGTCGAACCGGATCATCTTGCCCGGCGGCGAAGTGCGCTTGCCTGATCGTGATATTTTGGGAAACGAGGTTCTGGAGTTCTTTGGCCGGTTCCGGGCGGATTTCGCCGTTTTTGGTGCCGCCGGGATTGCCGAAGATGGCGGCCTATTGGAATTCCACACGACCGAAGTGCGCGCGACACAAAAGATTTGCGAGAACGCGCAACAATCCCTTCTGGTGATCGATGCTTCGAAATTCGGGCGTCAGGCACCGGCTTTGGGAGGCAACATCGCCGACATCGACCGGATCATTATCGACCGACAACCGGACGACCGGTTTGGGGACCTGCTGGCCAGGATCAAAGACAAGCTGCTTGTGGCTGGAGGACATGCGACATGACAAATTCACCGTTCGTGAAACTTGATGGCGTGGCAAAGCGTTGGAATGGCCAACTGGGCGTGGAAGGTATCACACTCGATATTCCCGAGGGCAGCTTTACCGCGCTATTGGGGCCATCGGGGTGTGGGAAATCGACGACATTGCGGCTGCTGGCCGGGCTAGAGCTGCCGGACGAGGGCAAGATCCTGATTGATGGCAAGGACGTGACGACAAGTGCCGCCTCCGACCGGAACCTATCCATGGTGTTTCAGTCTTATGCCTTGTTCCCGCACCTATCCGTTGCCGAGAACGTAGTGTTCGGCTTGAAAGTCCGGCGTGTCGGAAAGGCCGAGCGCCAGAAAAAACTGCACCGTGCCCTAGAGATCACCGGCCTGCTTGGGCTTGAAGATCGCAAGCCCGGCGAATTGTCAGGCGGTCAACGGCAGCGTGTCGCTTTGGCCCGCGCCATCGTGGCGGGACAACGTTTGTGTTTGATGGATGAACCTCTATCCAACCTTGATGCGAAGCTGCGCAACGCTGTGCGCAAGGACATCAAGAAACTGCAACGCGATCTGGGCATCACGGTCGTTTATGTCACCCACGATCAGACCGAGGCGATGAGCATGGCCGACACGGTTGTGCTGATGAAGGACGGGCATATCCAACAAGTTGGTTCGCCCGAGGATCTGTACAGCAGACCCAACAATACCTTCGTTGCCGAATTTGTCGGCGCGCCGCCGATGGCATTGCTGCAATCGTCTGTTTTAGACGGCTTTGGAGAGGACAAGACCATCGGGATCAGAGCCGAGAACATCCAAATTGTCCCAAAGGGCGAAGGTCGGATGCGCTGCATCGTCACTGAAAGTGAATTTCTGGGTGCAGAGACTTTGATAGGGCTGAATCACGCAGGTGCCGCAGGGCTTTGCGTGCTCAAGCCGGGTCTTTCGCTGATGGCTGAAGGCAACGAAATCGACATCAATTTTAGCGACGCAAATCTGCACGTCTTTGACGCAGCGGGCAAACGACTGGCTGGGTAAAAAGCGACCTGCCGATACGAGAACGAACAAAACCAAGGGAGAGAGACACATGAAACTATTTTCAACAACGGGACTGGGGCTGGCGACTGCGATGGCAGCTGGACTTGCCGCAACCGCAAGTGCTGAAACCGAACTGACAATGTACTACCCGATTGCTGTCGGGGGCTCATTGACCGAAGTGGTGGATGGCATCGTTGCCGACTTTGAAACCGCGAACCCCGATATCAAGGTGAACGCAATTTATTCGGGTAACTATGATGACACCCGTGTGCGCGCCCTGTCGGCGCTCGCATCTGGTGAGCCTGCGCAGCTGGCCGTGATGTTCTCCATCGACGCCTACGACCTGATCGAGCAGGAATTGATTATCCCGTTTGAAGACGTCGCAACGTCGGACGCAGACAAGGAATGGCTGGGCAGCTTTTACCCGGCGCTGATGGCCAATAGCCTGATCGAAGGCAAAACTTGGGGTATCCCGTTTCAGCGGTCCACGATTGTTGCCTACTACAACAAAGACTTGTTCCGTGAGGCTGGCCTGGACCCAGAAGCGCCGCCAACGACATGGGATGAGATGATCGAGATGGGCAAAGCCCTAACCAAAGGCGACACCTATGGTCTGATGATCCCCTCGACCGGCTACCCCTATTGGATGTTCCAAGCGCTCGCGATCCAGAACGGCAAAGAAGTGATGTCCGGTGATGGCCTGACCACATACTTTGACGATCCAACGGTCGTAGAAACACTGGAATTCTGGAAATCCCTCTCGGCCGAGCACGGCATCATGCCGACCGGTACCGTAGAATGGGGCACATTGCGTCAGGCGTTCCTTGAGGGGCAAACCGCGATGATGTGGCATTCAACCGGCAACCTGACAGCGGTGAAGAATGCCGCGAGCTTTGACTTTGGCGTTGCCGAATTGCCCGCCAATGTCCGCAAGGGTTCGCCCACCGGTGGTGGTAACTTCTATCTGTTCGAGGACACAACAGAAGAAGAACGTGCCGCGGCGCTCAAGCTGATGCAGTTCATGACGTCACCTGAACAGGCGGCCGCATGGTCGATTGCCACAGGCTACATGGGTGTATCCCCCGCCGCTTACGAGACAGAGGCGCTTAAGGCCTATACCGCCGAATTCCCGCCTGCCCTCGTGGCGCGCAACCAGCTGGAAAACGCTGTGGCCGAATTCTCGACATTCGAGACTGCCCGTGTGCGTGATGGCTTGAACAGTGCGATCCAATCCGCATTGACCGGTGCAAAAGAACCGGCAGAGGCCTTGGCCGAAGCACAAGCCGCCGCCGTGCGCCTTCTGGCCGACTACCAGTAAAAAATCCGGCTGGGCTGATGCGCGTTGCGTATCGGCCCGCCCTTCCCCAAAACCCGGAGCCGAGCCATGTCAGCCCATGCCAACCTCGAACGCCGCAGGCAGGCCATTTATGGCTGGCTTTTTCTATCACCCGCTGCCGTCCTGCTGGCGCTTTTTGCGTTTTACCCTTCGGTAGCGACCTTATGGTCAAGCCTGTTTTCGCGCGGCACCCGCCGGAACCCGGCTGAATTCGTCGGCACTGAAAATTATGCCGAGCTTTTCGCGGATCCGACATTTTGGCTCGTGGCCAAGAACAACTTGCTCTACGCGGGCGTTACAATCCCCGTATCGATATTTATCGCGCTATCCATGGCCCTTTGGGCCAACTCAAAAATCTCCGCGCGCGGCTTTGTGCGCACCGCCTATTTCACGCCGACCGTTCTGCCAATGATCGCTGCGGCCAACCTGTGGCTGTTTTTCTACACCCCCGGCCTTGGCGTGCTGGACCAGATCGGCAGCCTGTTTGGCCTGCCGTCCGTCAACTGGCTGGGCCAGCCGGAAACCGCGCTATGGGCCATTATTATCGTGACAATCTGGAAAGAGGCAGGGTTCTTCATGATCTTCTACCTCGCCGCATTGCAGACGATCCCCGAGGACCTTAAAGAGGCCGCCGACATCGAAGGCACCAGCCGCTGGACCTATACCCGCCGCATCGTATTGCCACTTTTGATGCCTACAACGCTTTTCATTGCGGTCAATGCCATGATCAACTCGGTCAAGCTGATCGACCACCTGTTCATCCTGACCAAAGGCGGCCCATCGGACGCCTCTAAACTGATCCTCTACTATATCTACGAGATGGCTTTTGCCTTCTTTGACGCCCCAAGTGCGGCGGCCATGACCGTGATGGTGATCGGAGTATTGGGTGTAGTTGCGGCTGTGCAGTTCCTCTACCTTGACAAAAGGACGCATTACCAATGAAGAGCCTGACCAAATTCATGGACAGCTTTGGCGCGATCCTTCTGGCAATCATTTGGATCTCGCCGCTGGTCTTCGCTTTCTGGGCCGCAACCCATTCGACATCCGATGCTGTCAACCTGAACCTGTTCTCGCCTTGGACGCTTGAAAATTTCCGCGTCGCTTGGGCCGGTGCCCCGTGGCTGAAATATTTCATCAACACCTTCATGTTGGTGACGGTGATCCTGATCGGGCAGTTCGTGCTGACCACATTGGCGGGATTTGCATTCGCACAGCTGAAGTTTCCCGGCAAAGACTACGTGTTCATATTGGTACTTATGCAGCTCTTTATTCTGCCCGAAGTCCTGATTGTCGAAAACTACGCCATGATCTCGCGCCTTGGGCTGTTCGATACGATCTTAGGTGTCGGCATGCCCTATATGGCCAGTGCTTTCGGCATCTTCTTGATGCGACAGGCTTTCAAGGGCGTCCCGATCGAACTGCACGAGGCCGCGCGCATCGAGGGCTGCGGTTTGCTGGGCATCTTGTGGCGGGTCTATGTGCCGTTGGCGAAACCCACATATTTGGCCTACGCGCTGGTGTCTGTTTCAACCCACTGGAACAACTTCCTGTGGCCGCTGATCGTCACAAACTCTCCCGAGACGCGGCCCTTGACGGTTGGTCTGTCGATCTTCGGTGCGCCCGAAAACGGTGTTGATATCAGCATTATTTCCGCAGCGACGTTGATGTCGGTCGCCCCCTTGCTGATCGCCTTCCTGATCTTCCAGCGCCAGTTCGTTCAGGCATTCCTGCGTGCAGGGATTAAATGACAGCGATACTACAAATCTCCGACACCCATATCGTGCCACACGGTGCGCTGGTTTCGGGGCGGCTGGACACTGCGGACGCGTTGGAGAAGTTGGTCGAACGGATTTGCCGTATCCGCGATCAAATCGGACCGATTGATGGGTTGCTGGTCAGTGGCGACTTAAGCGACGATGGCAGTGCCGAAAGCTATGTACGGTTCAAAAAGCTTATCGCGCCTCTGGGTCTGCCGACCTACGTCATCCCGGGAAACCATGATGCCCGCGACCCGATGCGATACGCGTTTACCGAAGATCTTCCTGCAAGTGGTCAGTTGAACTGGTGCCACAAAGTAGGTGACATCAATCTGATTGGCCTTGATACCTTGGTCGAAGGACACGGGCTGGGAACGCTATCATCAGACAGCCTCTTTTTCTTGAAAGACGCATTGTCTAAGGCAGGTGACGCGCCAGTACTTTTGGCGCTACACCATCCCCCCTTTGCCTGCGGTATTGGATTTATGGACAATATCGGGTTGACCAACCGGGATGCCTTGCGCGATGTTTTGGCCGACTTTTCCGGTGCGCTACGCATCGTCTGCGGCCATATCCATAATATGATAGTCAGTGATATCGTGGGGCACGTTGCTATTTCATCCCCATCACCCTGTAGTACTTTCGCTTATGATCGCCGCCCCAACGCGCCCGTTGGCTACATGACCCAAGAAGACGGTTGCCTGCTGCATATTTGGGACGCCGGGTTTCAAACGATCCGTATCGGCCCACTGGCCGGGTCGGGCCCGTTTCCTTTCTAATGATACCAACTGAAAGAATGCACTTCCGGTGAATGATCCACACGCCATTCAAGTCCTTATCCATATAGCAGGGGCCGCAGCGCTCTTGATTTGGGCTGTGCGCTTGGTGCGCACCGGGGTCGAGCGGGGATATGCAGCGCCTATGCGCATCTGGCTGCGTCATTCCACCAGGAACCGCCTGCTTGCGGCAGCGACTGGAATGGGTGCAGCGGTGCTCTTGCAAAGCTCAACTGCGGTTGCCGTTCTGGTGTCCAACTTTGTGACCAAGGGCGGCCTTGCGACGGCGACCGGGCTGGCGATCATGCTGGGTGCCGATGTCGGCTCAGCTGTGGTGACGCAGCTCTTGATGGTGCGGCAACCAATCCTGATCCCGTTGTTGCTTGTTATAGGGGTCACGGTTTTTCTGCGCGGCGAAGGCAGCAATACGCGGCAGGTCGGCCGGATCATGATCGGGCTTGCGCTGATCTTTGTGTCGCTGGACATGATCCGCGGCGCGACCGAACCGATGATATCCAATCCGGGTACGCAGGCCGTCATGGCCTATCTCGGCCGCGATTTGCTGACGGCCTTTGTAATTGGCGCGGTGTTCGCCTGGGCTGTTCACTCAAGTGTCGCGGCGGTTTTGCTGTTTGTTACGCTGGCGGGACAGTCCATATTACCGCCCCTTGCAGCTGCAACAATGATCCTGGGGGCCAACCTTGGTGGGGGATTGATCGCATTCCTGCTTACTTATACCGCACCAATTGCCGTGCGGCGGATGGTCATGGGTAATTTGATCCTGCGTGGTGGCGGGGCCGCGCTGGCTGTCCTTGTGATTGCAGCGATGCCGGACCTGCTGAACCAACTTGGCGCAACGCCCGCCAGACAATCTATCAATCTACACCTTGCCTTCAACCTGCTGCTGGCGCTTGCGGCGCTCCCGTTTGTGGGGCCAATAACGGCCGCTCTGTCCTATCTTATGGCCGAAAAACCCACCTCGAACGGCGCTCTGAACGTCGCCAGCGCGCTTGATCCCGCCCTGCTGGACCGACCGCAGCGCGCCATTGACAGCGCTGCGCGCGAACTGCTTGGGATGGGCCAAAAGATCGAACAGATGCTGATCGCGGTCGAACCTCTCTATGACCAATGGAACGGTGCCACCGCCAGCATGATCGCCGATCAGGACAAGGCGATCAAACAGACACACCTGAATATCAAACTCTATCTGGCACGCCTTGGGCAGAAAGGCATGGACGAGGACCTGGGCCGCCGCTCACTGGATCTTGCGTCGATTTCATCCAGCCTCGATTCCGCATCAGATGCCATTGCACGGGTCATGCTGGACCTCGCCAAGCGCTTGGATATGCAGAAGCTTCAATTCTCGCCACAGGGCCGCGATGAAATCCGCGATTTTACGGACCGCGTCCTGAGCAACGTCCAACTCGCCTTGAATGTGATGATGAACCAAAACCCGGCCGAGGCGCGAGAGCTTGTGGCGGCAAAGGAGAAGGTGCGCAAAGTAGAACAGAAACTGCAACGCAGCCACATCAGCCGCCTGCGCGAGGGGCTCGCAGAAAGTATCGAGACAAGCAACATCCATCAGGAAACACTCCGGGCTCTGAAGCAGATAAACACAGCATTTTCAATGGTAGGCCACCCCATCCTTCTTAAGTCAGGTGATCTCTTGAAAAGCCGCCTGACTTAGGGCCAAATTTCCAACCCAGATGGGCGGGGAGGTGGAGGTATAGTGATAAATATGAGCGGTATTTCTGACATGAGGTCTGTAGGGCAACGGCAAGCCTCCTAACCCGCAACGTCGACTCTGCAGGCATTCTGCTCATTCGAACCATGTGTAGCATCTGCCACGTTTGGGCTCAGATCTGCCGTTCGTTGCGGTGAGCATCAAGGTCGGCTGAACGGACGAAGCTGCCATCGTAAAAAGGTTAAACCGATGGCCGTTTTATACGTTTCCATGCGGCAGGATCAGTCCGTGAATAGGATTCCGCTTCCTCCGGAGCTTTGAGGCATGTCGCGGAACTTGGGTAAGTCATCCTGCATTAAGACCACTCGTTCATCATAATTTAAGTGCATGGTTGGCTGGAAGTTGAAATCTGCCAAGATACCCCCGAAAATATCATATAATCGTCCCTTTGGAATAAATGTGCACACCGCGCCGCCGCAAACCTGACAACTGAATTTTCCGCCTTCCGCATGGTCAGAACTGGAAAAGCGGTGCAGCTTATCAGTCCCGCTCAGGAATTTTACCCGGTCTTCTGGCCACAGAATACAGGCGGTGACGGGTTGACCCGACCATCGTCGGCAACTTGTGCAATGGCAGAAACACTGGATTACCGGATCGCCATCGGCAACGAGCTTGATATGCCCGCAATAACAACTCGCACGATGCTCCATTCACACAATCCTCTAATTCTTGAGGAACAGAAATGCTCATAGCAGACATTACAACACCTTGCAGCATCCGTCACTCTGGGCTCGGAGCGGACCTCGGATGCGGTGCAGCATTTCGTGTTTTGGTGAAGTGTCAACGTCGGGTTGTCGATGTGGGAGGGCATGGCGGACCGGAGGAAATGTCATGCAAACACCAAACTTACCTGCCATTCGCGCACTTCGTCCTGCCTGGAACAAGGGCAGTATCGTAGGCCAGAAACGACCATTGAAACCCAAGCATGTCTGGGCGATCCGCGTCAGGCTTGATCTGGCCAAGAACCATCGCGACCTTGCACTGTTCAATATGGCCATCGACAGCAAATTGCGCGGCTGAGATCTTGTTTGCATGAAAGTCGTCGATGTGATGGCATCGGGACAGATCAAGGAACGGGCATCGGTTCTGCAAAGTAAAACGCAAAAAACGGTGTGGTTCGAGATTCCCGAAGGCACCCGCGCGTCGGTTGCAACTTGGATGGCGGACCCGCTGATGGTCGGGTCAGGATATCTTTGGCCAAGCCGTTTCCATGAGCGCCCTCATATCACAACCCGCCAATATGCACGGATCGTGCGCGACTTTGTCTCAACCTTGGGGTTGGAAGTGACCGCCTATGGCACCCATTCAATACGGCGCACGAAGGTCACCCAAATTTAAGAAAAGACGGGCAACTTGCGCGCCGTTCAACTCCTGTTGGGACATACAAAGATGGACAGCACCGTCAGATACTTGGGTGTCGAACTTGAAGATGCTCTGGCTATCGCTGAGGCCACAGACATCTGAACGTTTGGGCTGTCCGACACGACGGCCCAAACCGGACCTTCGTGGTCGGCACAGCGAAGGTCCGGTTCGAGCCCAAAGTTACTGTTAGAGTAGGGCGCAAATTTGGGCGCTACTGAGCACCTTCCACCATCCTACGACCAGCCTGATTAGTTGGAATTTCAACAAGCAAATAAGTGCCCGCAGAAAGCACAATGGTAATTCCATAGACAACCATGAACCTGCCAATACCAGACACAGGCAACATGGAAGCGTCGCCCAAAATGTGGAGAACCAACGCATGTATTAGATAGATACTGTAACTGATCGACCCAAGAAAAAGCATTGGACGTGCCGTTAAAGGTGTTGTGACCCAAGATGCTCTTGCTGGCGTCACAAATACAATCAAGATCGCAGTGGATAGTGCCAGTACCTCTGAACGACCGCCAAAGTCCACAATCATCGCCAGCGCAAACAAAACAACAGCACCGACAATCCAGATCATTGGCCGACGGGACGTAACCGATTGGAACCGTTCGCGGAGATAATATGAGATTACCCCAATGAAAAATAGATGCCCGTAGGCGATAGGTGACCACTTGATCGGCTGTGAGGTTCCCAAAATTTTCTTTGCAACGAAGCTGAGTAAGACCGTCAGGAAAAGGAGCGCCATGATCATTGTGATTGCTCTGGGAATGGTCTTTCCAAAGTAGATCAACGGAGGCAGGCAGATATACCAAAACACTTCAATAGGAATGGACCATTCAACCCCGAGTACAGAGTTGGCAACTCTATAATCAAGATAACTGATCATGCTTAGATGCATTAAGTAGTTGTATAAATCTGGCTGTGACCCAAGTTCCTGCATCCAATATGGCATTGAGAACATCCCAGACACCCAAAGGATCATCGCGATGGTTATCATAAGCCAGTAAAGGGGGACGATGCGCATGATCCGCCTTGTGAGATAGGATCGGTAATTTTTCGCTTCCGAGAAGGTCTTTGCAATTGTGAAGCCGGAAATGACGAAAAATATATCAACCCCGTACTTCCCTGCATAGGTGATTGCCTGGCCTACGGTCCCAAACTCTGCCAACATACCGGTGTGGATCATAACCACCATTGTCGCTGCAATTGCCCTGAGACCAGTAATAAAATCTGTGTCGCCATAGGTGCGAAGAAGATGCGGTTGCTCAGCCAATGCCCAAATCCCTTTTGGAGACAAATACCAACTGATGGCTTCATTGCAAGGCATTGGACTGTCGAAGTTAACCTATCATACGTCTGCTTTGTCCGCAGACCGGACACTTATGCTAAGTGCAGAGAATGACTGCAACCCGCTCATATCTACCGCGCGTCACTAAGGGCCCTTAGCAGCC
>CBDTUA010000005.1:0-150797 GCA_965363735.1 uncultured Sulfitobacter sp.
ATTGCAGACCATTGTCCGGTTTCTTTCAACTGATCCGGCTAGCGACTTCGTCCCAAACAACGCTGTGATAATCGAACCCTGCCTCAAGGTCCGGTTTCACAACTTCAAAGTAGGGTGACAGATCAAAGTCACGTGGCGCAAAAAGCGAATAGTGACGAATGTGGAATACCTCGCGTTGTGCGGCGATATCGGTGGCGTCGTCGACAAACACATCTGGCAGAATAGGATAGTTGATGGTCTGAAAGGCTTGCGCGATCAAAGAAGAGCAGATCGCCCGCGTGGGATCACCCGACCCAAAAGCCAGCATCGTGCGTCGCCAGCGTGCGGGCAGGGGCGGAGTCGGGAGAAAAAAGCGAAGCAGATCAAGGATGTTGCGCAGATCGTAGTGCAGGCCCAGTTTTCCAATCATATACGCCACCAGCGCTGATCGGTCTGCGTCGCTAAGTGCCTTTGCACGGCAGATGCGCAGATTAAATCCTTTATAGTCCTCAAGGGGCGAAGCAACGCAGCCCTCATGCATCTTTACCTCTATTAGTCGCTGGCGTTTTGATCCGTCATTGGGGACAGCAAGAGCATCACCAACAAAAAAAGCAGCGTGGGACCAAGTGGATTGGGTCAAGTATTTTATGGCCCCTGACACACGCGCGTTTCCTTCGACGAGCAAGACATCTCCGGGTTGAAGTGTTTGACAAAGCCTGTCGAAATTGAGGTGAGCGCGTGGCTTATTTGTGGGTTGTTGCGTGTGAAGTTTGCTTGCCATCCGGTAGCCGAGACTGTTCAGCATTTTGTCGCACGCAGCTTTGATATTCCCGGTCATATGCATACCCTCCGGTGGCAGATGATATAGGATTAGAACGGCAAATCTAGTATACTCACGGAATTGTCGGCGACTGGAAACGCGTAGGGTTTAGCGTAAGGTCAGCGGACAGCAGATCCATGTAAAGTAGCTGACAAGCCGCGTCAGACTAATTCCAAAAGTGACATCGGCTGGATTTATTTGAGCACTTAAGGGAACGTGTTTGGTTGTGGGTAGCCGGGTTCCGAGGCGCGATCACACTTGTTTATTTCGACGGGAGATCTTGGCCATTCCCTCCGCTCAACCCGCTGCAAAACGCTTGCCGTGATCCGGAATCAGAAAACGCAGCTATGTGATCCGGCCCGCAAGTCATCCTGTCAGGATCGGTCGCGGGGCCTCCTCATCTGCCGCTTTGAAATTAAAGAAGGCCGAGACCCGTGCCGTTTAGCGGATGTCCGGGTAGGTGTGAATTCGCCACGGTCAGGTCTATTCAGGGACAGCGCCTAGGACGCGGACAAGAGCTGGTTCCTTATCGCCAAGGGCCAAAGGAAGTGCAGCGATGCCCAGCCATCAAAGCATCCAAGGCGATGATTGGGTAGTTCTTGAACGAAGCCAGGTTTTCGGGTTTTCCATTTAGGTCCATCAATGTTCTGCTGGCATAGATGGCCCAGGGGGAATCGGCGATCATACGACCAATCAGGTCATCGTCGTCCGTGTCTCCTGAACGCAGCGCTACGTCTGCTTCGCCTTTTGCAACATCTACGTACTTATCACTGAGACCGAATTTGACCTGCAGTTCAGGTTAAAGATCATGAAACTTGTCGATCAAGCCGGATTTGGTCATCAGCTACATGCTTGGCTCGGGGCAGGTGAGTTGCATGATCTTTCGGACCTCAGTGAATATTGTTTTGCACCCCATCTTTAACTTGGCTGCCGAAAGTACCGAGCAAGCATTGTCAGTGCCGTGCAAGCTAGGGAAGGGAAAATCCAATCCCGACACTATCATTCTCAGCCGCATAGCGTAAAGGAGGTGGCACCTTAAGGAGAATGAATGATGGAAGCTTCACAGAGTGTGCCTGAACTGGTCGCTGCGACGAAGGCCAATGCAAAGACATCCGAAGATCGCATTTCTGAAATCCAGAAACTTGTGGACGGGCAAAAGGCGTCTGAGGCCCAACTTGTGGAGCTTCGCGAGGCGACGGTTGCGCTTGAATTGGCGGCGGTGGATATCTTCTCTCTTTTCGAGGCGCGGATGCAGCACCACTTTAAACGGGGCCCGTTTTCGCGCAAACTAGAGGCCCTGCTGATAGACGCCAAGCAAGCCGAGCTCGCCAATAGGGTCCACCAATATTATCTTGCGATCAACGTGCTGAAGCATGGAAAAGGCGCGAGCTATCGGAAGCTGCTCGACATCAAAAGCCCTCTTTTTGGTGTTAAGCAAAGTGAAGACATCAACGCAGACGAAACGGACGCACCCGTAAGCCTTGTAGATGTAACTGGCTCGGAATTTTTTGACGGGCTGACCGCGACCATCCTTGATGCGTACCAATTCCTTGAAAACAGATAGATTTCTTGGCTCTGGCTTAGCAGATTGAAGGCGCGTTCCGCTGATCGTGCGAATTCCGGCAGACCTTGATCAAATATGCCGCAACAAGTTGATTTCGACACCAAAACACAAGCAGGGTTTCTTATCAAAAGTCGCTAGGGAAAATTTGAGGTCCGGGCCTAGGTCCGTGAGGTGACGACAGACTGTGTTTGTTAAGATGCTGTTTGGGCCTTTTTCGCGGCTGTTGCCAGCTTGGGAATTAAAGCTTCAAAATGTTGGTAGATCACCATCAGAACGACAGGGCCGGGGGGCCAGGGTAATCGCAATCAGGGTCATGAAATAGGAGAACGTATCTGCATAGGACATCACAATACCTCTGGTTTAGATGATTAGATTGGTGCGCGGTCTCGCAACGGGGCAGCGCGGTATAAACGCAGGGCCAAACCGGTCAGGCCAATGATGATCCAGCTGCCCTGAATAAGGGCGAGGCGAGGTTGAATTCGGCGTAAAGGCTGATCCCCACCAATAAAGCTGCCAGAATATTGGTCAGCGAAAAGCTGGGGCCGTTGCCATCCATGATCACCAGCTGAACTGTCCCGAATGCCGCGACATAGAAAATTAACCATGGGACACTAGCGCATGGATAAGGCCCGAGGGCGGCGAAATAGTTTGAAAATTTGCGCATTGGAAAAAGTCCTTCGATGTGATGGTCAAAGGATTAAGCATGCGGGCTTTGCAGGGCATCCCCCATATGGGGGGCGACCAATCGAATAGTGACCCAAGGTAAGGTATTTCTTGGATAGCCTTGGGATAGCGTTTGCATTCGCGCGGTCAGGGCGGCAACCTATTGATGAACGTGCGATCGATCTTGCTGATAAAAAGGGCATTTCACGCAATGGGACTTTATTTGCTGGGGGCTCTCACCCTTGCGCTTTGCACATTTGTCGGGGCGATCATTTATGGTTTCATTGTACCACTCAGGGTGCATTTCAAGACCGATCTGCCCCGTCGAAAACCACCCGAACAGGTCCTGCATCAAAACGACAAACCTTTTGTTGGCCTTGCGCTATCGGGCGGCGGGGCGCGGGCGGCAGTGTTTGCAGCGGCGGGGATGAAGGCGCTGCATGCGCGGGGCGTCCTTGATCAGGTCAGCCATGTCTCAAGCGTGAGCGGTGGCGGGTTTGCCGCAGCCTATTGGGCTTTGTACCCAATTCAATTTGCTATCAGTTCAAAAAGCTACTTTGCCCAGATGGAGAGCGTTATGGCGCATGACTTTTTCTGGCATGTGCAGATGCGACAGCTGGTCAAACCGTCCCGTGCCTTTAGCCCTTCGCGCCGCTTGGTGTCGTTGCAAAACGCATTGGACCAGCCAGATTTTTTGAACGGCGCGTGTTTTGCAGACCTGCCCAAAGGCCGCCAGTTCTTTTTCAACGCGGTCAGTTATGACACCGGTCAACGGTTTATTTTTAGCAACAGCACATTGCCTGCGCCGGATGTGCCGGAAGGTGCGGTTCTGCCAGCGGCCTTACGATCGCTATCGTTCTCGGATGCCAATGGGATACGCGAGACTCCGGCTGCGGTACCTATCTCGCTTGCTGTCGCCACCTCGGCGGCCTTCCCGCCGTATCTTGGGCCAACAACGATCCAAATTGATGAAAGCGACGGGACAGCAAAAGAATACTGGCATCTGGGCGACGGTGGGATCGTTGAGAATTCTGGCATCGAAACCCTCCGCGAGGCCGTTTATGCCCGCGGCGAAAACCAACGCGCTGTGATTTACGTGTTTAACGCGGGCCAGCGGTTGAACAGCGTTCTGTCAAAGAGATCCCATGACATCAGCATCTGGAGCCGCGAAGTCACCCGGCTGGTGGATGTCTTGCTGGAATACGCCACGGCCCACCGCGTGACCATGTTTGACGCGCTAGATCGTAAGCACGGGATGGAGATCGAGGTTATCGAATTTGACTATCTGGATGTCGCCCGTCTGGCGCGGGCCGAAACCCCACCCAATGCGCGTTGGCTCTCGTGGGATGGCTGGCACTACGCCACCCACGCCGACAGAATTGCAAGCAAAACGCCGGCTGATCATCTGGCCAAGATACCCACCGCCCTCAGGATTAAGCCCAGCCACCAAGAGCTGATCGCAGCCGCCGCCGACTATCTGGTCAATCACCGGCTGAGCGCCCCAAATGGCAAGCAGTAGATAGGCCTCACAGACATTCAAATAGAGCATAAAGCCTAGTAGCCTATGAAATCACGGAATATATTCTTTCACGTTGGGCGGCAGATGTAGCACCGCAGTAAACCCCCGATCCAAGCCGGGCTGAGGTGAGAATACCTCAAGCGTGCACCCGGACTGGATGCATAGACTTTGCACGATAGATAAGCCCAGCCCAAAACCATCCGAAAGGGTCGCTTTACGCACAAAACGTAGCTTGATCGTTTCAAGGTCAGCAGGCACCAACGCATCACAGTCATTTGAAATGACAATGCGCCCCGCTTGGCTGGCATCAACAGATATAGGCATCGGGCCTGAGGCGTATTTTAGCGCGTTGTCGAAGAGGTTGTTCAGAATGATGCCCAATGCATCAGGGTCAATTTGGCTGAACCACGCACCCGTAGGAGGGGCGATGCAAAGTTTGTCTTCCGAAGGTTCGCGGTCACGTAATTCCTTGAGCATCAGGCGAATTACCGGATTGATGTCCGCTTCGACAGGGTTGGTTCCCAGACCGGACTGCGCGCGCGACAGTTGCAAAAGACGTTCGATCAGGCGAACCAGTCGTTTTAAGCCCGCCTCGATTTCGGCAGCGCCCATGGATTGGTCAGGATCTTTGAGTTTGGTTTTGAGCCGCTGAACATTGGCCAGACACACGGCGAGGGGGGTGCGCAATTCATGTGCGGCGTTGGTGGCAAAGGCGCGTTCGCTTGCAAGTGCCGTTTCCAGACGGGCCATCAACGTATCAAGTGTATCAATTGCAGGTTCAATTTCCGCAAATGAGTTCCGGCGGTCGATCGGGGAAAGGTCATGCTCGTTCTTGTTCGCGATATTCCTGCTCAAATCGCCAATAACAGCAACTGATTTCCGGACAGCAACAAACGCAGCGACTGCAAAAAACAGGCCCAGCAGCACAAAGCCCACAGCAACACTCAATAGTACATCGGTGATCGCTTCGTTTCGTTCTGTCATCGGGGTCGCGACAATCACGGTGGTTTTCGCGCCACCGGGCGCGGTGACGGCCGCGATGCGGTGCCCTTGGGCGGTGACCAAACCGTCGCCGATTACAGCAGACAAAACCGTGGGGTCGGCTTCTTGGGAGTCGACGATGGTTCGGCCTTGTGAATCAATAAAACGGTAGGTCGTGCGCTCATCAGGTCCAAGCGTTGCGTTTTCAACTGCCAGCAACGCCGTCAAGTCGAGAGTAGGGGGCGTGGCGTTCGAGCTTTGCGAAATCTCGAATAGATCAAGAAGCAAATGCGCTTTGCTGGTCAGGGCAAAGTCCTGCAATTCGTCATATTCTTGCTTCACAAGATTGAAGACGATCAACAATCCCACAATGCCAGCGGCCACGCCGGGCAACAGCAGTGATTTGAGCATCGATTTAAGCAAGCTGTGGCGCGGCGTTGTCATGCCTGCAGCATATAGCCGATGCCACGGTGCGTGACGATAAGGTCTTTGCCAAGTTTGCTGCGCAACCGGCTGATATGTGCCTCAAGGGCGTTGCTTTCTACTTCTGACCCAAAGGCGTAAATCGCGGCCTCAAGGCTTTCCTTGGGCACGATTTTCGACTTTCTACGCAGTAGCACCTCTAGTACTCCCCATTCCTTGGCCGTTAGCCGGACGGATTGCCCGTCGCGCAGCACGCTGTGATCGGACAAACAGATGCTAAGATCGCGAACGAGAACCGTTTGGGTCAGCTGATCGGCGCTGCGACGGCACACGGTTTGAATGCGCGCTTTGACCTCATCCAGATCAAAGGGTTTGATTACATAATCATCCGCACCTCTGTTCAAGCCGTCAATACGGTCTGTAACCTTGTCCCTTGCGGTCAAAATGATGATCGGTGTGCGGATATGCATGGCGCGTATTTTGCTTAGAAACACAAGCCCGTCGCCGTCCGGTAACTGAAGATCTAGCAGCACAACGTCATATTCCAAGGCGCGTATCGCGCTTTCTGCCTCGTCAAGTGTCGCGAACCATTCGACGATATGATGGTCCGCTTCAAGATGTTCACTAAGCGGGCGGGCCAAAGCGGCTTCGTCTTCGATCAAGAGAATGCGCATAGACGTCCTGCAAAGCGTTGAAGTGTTTCCGGGTAGCCATTCAAACCCATGGCAGCGGGGCAGAGGGACTGGGCGGCGGTGTCCTGTAAACCGATGGTGGCAGATTTGCAGGCTTCATCGATCAGGGCAACTGAAATGGCTTGGGACATCCTCATTGCTGATCTTTCAGTTCACAACAACAAAGCGGTAAATCACCGTGCCAATGAAAACGCCATTTGCGCACAGCAAGCACATCGTCGCGAGCGACCCCAGATCTTTTGCGTCTCGGGCGAACTCCGCCCAGTCAGGGGCCAGATGGTCGACAATGCATTCAACGGCTGTGTTTAGGGCTTCGGTTGCGACAAGGCAGAAGAACAGGATTAGAAGGATGCCATATTCAACATAGCTTGCCCCCATCAGGGCGAAGGCGGCGATGCAGACGGCAAGCGCCAGTACGATATGCCGGAACGCCGTCTCTTGCCACAATCTGCGTAGGCCACCGATGGAATACGCGCCTGCGGCAAAAACATGGGCAATACCTGTGATCCGGTCAGGTTTCGGGCGGCGGGCTGTGGAGTACGTCTTCAATTTTGTGCTACCTTTTGTGCTGCCTTGCATGTCGCAAAAATATCCAAGGCCGGATCGCGTTCACGGGTGTTGATATCAAGCATGCCAAGCAACGAGTGAAACAAGTTGTCATGCGAAAGAGTCGTGTTGTCTTTGGCAGCAAGGCAGCTTTGGTCAATTTCAAACTTGTCTTTGAACGCCTCTGACATCCACAGGATCATGGGCACTTTGGTCTGCTGTTCGGGTGCCATAAAATAGGGCGACCCATGCAGGTATAGCCCCCCTTCACCCAGTGATTCACCGTGATCCGAAACATAGAGAAGGGCGGTGGTCAGTTGGTCCTGCGCTTGCAAAAACTCTATGGTCTGGGCCAGAATTTCGTCTGTATAGGCGATGGTGTTGTCATAGGAATTTGTGATCTCTTCTGCCGAGCAATTCTTGAATTCGGCTGTCCGGCATGCGGGCTTAAAGCGTTCGAATTCTTCAGGATAGCGCAGATAATAGGTGGGGCCATGACTTCCGATCTGGTGCAGAACCAGAACGGTGTCTTGGGTAATCGTCTCCGCATAGTCTTTGAGAGCCTGCATGAATATCCCGTCGTTACATTCGCCTGAGGCGCAAAATTCCTTGTTGTCCGTATGGATCAGGGAACGGTTTGGGATGCGATCAGCAAGGTTCTTGTGGCCGGTGTTGTTGTCCCACCATTCCACATGAAGCCCCGCATGCGTCAGTACGTCCAGCACGTTTTCATGCGCCATCCCCTTTTCATATGAATAGGTGTCGTGGGTAAAACGCGAGAACATGCAGGGCAGGGATACAGCGGTGGCAGTCCCGCACGAGTGTACATTGTCAAAGCTAATCACGGGCAGTTTTGCCAACCTTGGATTTGTGTCCTTGTCGTAGCCATTCAGGCTAAAGTTTTGGCTGCGCGCTGTCTCGCCCGCAACGACAATTGTCAGCAAAGGTTTGCGATCTTTAAAATATGACGCGCCCTTTTGGGCATCCTCTCCGATTGCGGCAACTGGTACGTTTGCGGATCGCGACAGCATCTTTGCATAGCGTATCGCGCCGACCAGCGGCGCACCGGGTTGAAAGCTACTCATGAAATCTTTTCGCTCGCGCAGGATAGAGGAATACGATTTCAGGTCCGACATCAGCAGCCCTGCTGCCAATACTAGGCTCAATGCAAAGGTAAGGACGGGCAGCCCGACTGTCTTGAGCATGCTTTGGGGTTTCAAACGGAAAGACATAATCACACTGGCTGGCAATATGCCAAAGACCAGCACATGGGTAACAAAGCCAAGGGTGATTAGATGCTTGGATTCAGTCAACGTCGTGACCATCACGTTCTGGATCATATCCCGATCCACAACAACGCCCAGGCTGTCCATATAATAAGATGTGACCGCGCTGAGAGCGACGATGAAAGCAAGAAACGGTCTTACCAGCCACGGGAAACCGAAAAGGCTGAATGCCGCAAGCGCCAAGAGAAAGACTGCCGCGACAAAGCTGGCAAAAGATATTGGATGCCCCGAGAAAATGTCTGAGCCGATAGACCAAAAAGTGGCATTGTAGGTACAGAATGCGAATACAAGGGTCAGTGCGATCAAGGTGATCGGAGAGACAGTCAAGGCGTGCCGCAAGGATGCAAAGCCTGTGCGAAATGAAGAGAAAGAAGGCACCAAAGGAATCCTGCGCTGTTATTTTAGCGCTATTGATCACCCCAACCTTACGCGAAGCTTACGGCCCCAGCCGTGCGCGGTTGGGAGACGTCTGTTGCGGCGTTATCGAAGGTGTCTGTTTTGGACCCGACATTAAGCGAACACGCAAAGGCCCGGCGGCCTGCTGGCTGGTAGGTTCAAGAACTTAGGACACTTAGGGGCGCTATGGGCGCTGAGCTTGCCATGATGGTAAGCCGCAATACTTCGCATGGCGGACTTTCTGCAGCTATCTATGGCTGAAGCGGAGGGCTTAAGAACCCATGATCAAATTCTACACGTTGTCGCAAAGCTCTGACGATGCGTCAGTATTCTCGCTAGCTAGGGAAATATTTCCGCATGTAAAAAACAGCGTGGCGACATTTGATTTTTTTTACAGTATTGTCCGATTCAGCGAGTTTTGAATAGGGATTTTTACGGATGGCAAAGCCAGAAATTCACACGATGGAAGAGCTATCGGCAGCGATAGGGGTTTCGCGGCCAACCTTGTCGCGCTATTTCCAAGATCCCACCAAGGTCAGTAAGTCCTCGGTTGAGCGGATACGCAGCGGACTGGAGCGGGTTGATTATATCCCCAATTTCTTTGCGACGCGGATGAACCGCAAGTCAACGGGGATGATCGGTGTAATCATTCCATACCTCAATGACCTGTTCTTTACCCGCCTGCTTGAGTCGATTGAGCGCGCGGCCATGAGGGCAGGATACACCGTCATTACGCAGTGCTCACATTCAGATCCAGAGATCGAAGCCCGCGCGGCCGAGACGTTTTTATCTATGAATGTCGACGGGGCTGTGGTTGCCCCATTGGGGAACCATAGTGATCTCAATGTCTATGAACGGTTGAATTCCAGGCTGCCGTTTGTGCTGATGGATTCGCGACCCGCACGGCTTTCAGAGGTCGATTTCGTAGGGACGGATCACGTTCAAAGTACTGGTATTATTACGGAATATTTGGCGCGTGTAGGCGGCCCACCGGTGTTTTTGGCGATGCCTCGGGTGAACTTTAACGCGCTCGAGCGCGAGACTGCCTATATCGCCAAGATGGAGGAGCTGGACCTTGAGCCTATCGTGATAGGCGTAGATGAATTGAATTTGGACGGCCATTTCGAGGCGCATGGGCTTGCGGTTTTGGACGGGCATTTTTCGAAAGGTGATTTCATCAACTCTTCGATCCTGTGCGCGAATGACCGTGTGGCCATTGGCGCATTGCGCGCAGCAGCCCATCACGGGCTAGAACCGGGTGCCTTGCGGCACGGCGGTTTGCGAATCGCAGGTCATGATGATTATCCGCTTTGCCCATTCATGATCCCGACATTGACGACCGTCGCCCAAAACGTTGACGCAATAGGGCAGGCGGCCATTGATCGGCTGATCGGAAAATTGCGCCCGGAAAATTCCCAAGACAATCAGTTAGTTCAGCTTATGGACGGGGTTTTGAAGATACGGGAATCGGCCTAGACCCTTTGCGATTGCTGCGTTGCGGCGTTGAAAGTTGTAATAATAAGTTGACTGATGGCCAATCTCGCGCCTAATATTGACACGTGTAAAAGTCCTTGGGAGGGCAACCATGAACATGAAGCAACTTTTGCTGACCACTGCGGTCGGCTTCGGTCTGTCTGCCGGCATTGCAGCCGCAGAAAGCCACGCAACCACAATTACAATCGCAACAGTGAACAACGGCGACATGATCCGCATGCAGGGTCTGACCGAGGACTTCAACGCGAAGCACCCTGACATTAATGTCGAGTGGGTCACCTTGGAAGAAAACGTGCTGCGTCAAAACCTGACGACGGACATTTCGACCGGTGGCGGAGCCTATGACGTTATGACAATCGGCACATACGAAGTGCCAATCTGGGCCAACAACGGCTGGCTCGTGTCCTTGAACGAAGGCATGGCTGACGATTACAACAAAGACGACCTGCTGCCTGCGATTGCTGGTGGCCTGACCGTTGACGGCGAACTTTATGCATCACCGTTCTATGGTGAATCCTCGATGGTTATGTATCGCACAGACCTGATGGAAAAAGCCGGCCTTGAAATGCCTGACGCGCCAACATGGACATTCATCCGTGAAGCTGCAGCAGCAATGACCGACCGCGAAAACGACATCAACGGTATCTGTGTGCGCGGCAAAGCGGGCTGGGGCGAAAACGGTGCATTCTTGACCGCGATGTCCAACTCGTTCGGCGCACGCTGGTTCGACGAAGAATGGAACGCACAGTTTGACAGCCCAGAGTGGGCCGCAACGCTGAACTTCTATCTGGACATGATGAAAGAATCCGGTCCAGCGGGTGCCGCAAACAACGGCTTTAACGAAAACCTGACCTTGTTCCAACAAGGCAAGTGCGGCATGTGGATTGACGCAACTGTTGCGGCTTCGTTTGTAACGGGCGCAGATTCAACTGTTGCGGACAAAGTCGGTTTCGCATTGGCACCTGACAACGGTCTGGGCAAGCGCGGCAACTGGCTGTGGGCATGGTCCTTGGCCATTCCGTCTTCCTCTGAAAAGCAAGACGCAGCCAAAACCTTTATCTCTTGGGCAACTGGCCCTGCGTATGCAGAACTTGTTGCGGGTAACGAAGGTTGGGCAAACGTACCTCCAGGTACACGTACATCGCTGTACGAAAACCCTGAGTACCTTGCCGCAGCACCATTTGCAAAAATGACGCTGGAAAGCATTCTGTCCGCTGACCCGACAAACCCGACCGTACAGCCCGTGCCGTACACAGGTGTCCAGTTTGTTGCGATCCCGGAATTTGCAGGCATCGCCAACCAAGTGGGCCAGCAGTTCTCTGATGCGCTTGCCGGCAACCAGACAGCTGAAGAAGCCCTTGCAAATGCACAAGAGCTGACCACAGAAGAAATGGAAGCAGCAGGCTACTAAGCCCGCGCAATTCCAGCAGGCGGCGCGTTCGGCGCGCCGCCTCGACTGCCCTTGGTATCACCACATTCACCGACTGCTGGCATTTCCGCGAGGTCTCTTTGACCTCTCGCAAGCGTCACCTTTTCGTACATCATTTCCCAACGTCAGGAGCTTTGTTATGGCGACAGCACATTCAAGATCTGCAGCCCGTATCATGATCGCGCCCGCTGTGTTTGTCTTGCTGGTGTGGATGCTTATCCCGCTATGCATGACGCTCTACTTCTCGTTCGCGGACTACCGCCCGATGCGCGGCGTCTTTGAGGCATGGATCGGCTTTGACAACTATGCACGCTTCTTTAGTTCAAGTGCGTTTATCAAATCCCTACTGACCACGCTTTGGATGGTGGGAAGTATCCTGCTGATTACTATCACAGGCGGGGTTATGATGGCCTTGCTGCTGGACAAGCCGATGTTCGGGCAGGGGATTGTGCGTATTCTTGTCATTGCCCCGTTCTTTGTCATGCCCACCGTGTCAGCGCTGGTGTGGAAGAACATGTTCTTCAACGTCGACAACGGACTGTTCTCCTACGGGTACAAATTCTTTGGCCTGCAGCCCTTTGACTTTCTCAGCCAGGCACCGCTTTTCTCGATCATCATCATTGTAGCCTGGCAGTGGTTACCCTTTGCGACACTGATCTTGCTGACTGCTGTGCAATCTTTGGACAGTGAACAGCTTGAGGCCGCCGAGATGGACGGTGCCCCTGCAATTTCGCGGTTCCGGTTTATCATTCTGCCCCATCTCAGCCGCGCCATCACCGTTGTGATCTTGATCCAGACTATTTTTCTGTTGTCGATCTTTGCCGAAATCTTTGTCACCACCAACGGCGCATTCGGCACCCGCACACTGACCTATCTGGTGTATCAGCGCGTGCTTGAAAGCCAGAACATCGGACTTGGGTCCGCAGGTGGTATCGTCGCCGTCATCCTTGCCAACATCGTCGCGATCTTCCTGATGCGGATCGTTGGCAAAAACCTCGATAACTGAGGAAAAGGAGAGCTCTATGTCACGCGCTATTACTCCCCAGAAAAAGATCATGTGGACCGCTCTCGCTTGGGCGTTTGGTCTGACAATGTTCTTTCCGATCCTTTGGACATTTCTGACATCGTTCAAGACCGAAGCCGCTGCGATTTCCGATCCGCCCGTCTGGTTGTTCTTTGACTGGACGCTTGAAAACTATGCAGCCGTTCAGGAACGGTCGAACTATCCAAAGGCGTTGATGAACTCGATCATCATCGCAGTGGGATCGACATTGCTGGGTATCTTGATCGCTGTGCCGGCAGCGTGGGCAATGGCTTTCGTTCCCGGTCGCAAGACCAAGGATATTTTGCTGTGGATGCTGTCGACCAAGATGCTGCCCGCAGTTGGCGTTCTGTATCCGCTGGTCTTGCTGGCGAAATGGCTGGGCGTCATGGATAGCCGCATCTTGCTGATTGTGGTGCTGATGCTGATCAACCTGCCGATCATTGTCTGGATGTTGTACACGTACTTCCGGGAAATACCGGGCGAGATCCTCGAGGCGGCGCGCATGGATGGGGCCGGGCTGCGGTCCGAGATCATCTATGTGCTGACGCCAATGGCGCTGCCGGGCATCGCATCCACCATATTGCTCAATATCATTCTGGCGTGGAACGAGGCCTTCTGGACGATCATTCTGACCACCGTAAACGCCGCCCCATTGACTGCGTTCATCGCCAGCTTCTCGGCCCCCGAGGGTCTGTTTTACGCCAAACTGTCTGCGGCCTCGATGATGGCCATCGCACCGATCCTGATCATGGGCTGGTTCAGTCAGAAACAGCTGGTGCGCGGCCTGACATTCGGAGCGGTCAAGTGAGCATCCAGAGCAAAACAATTTCATCCATGGCGGTCACCGACCACCTTCGGGCCATCAACCGGCCTCGCAAAACGGGAGAACTTACATAATGGGCAAGATATCCCTAAACCAAGTCACGAAAAGCTTTGGCGAAGTGGAAGTCATTCCGCCGCTTGACCTTGAGATCAACGAAGGCGAATTCGTGGTGTTTGTCGGCCCGTCGGGTTGCGGAAAATCCACGTTGCTGCGTCTGATTGCGGGTCTGGAAGATACCACGTCGGGGCATATCAGCATTGACGACAAGGACGCGACCACTTTGCCCCCTGCAAAGCGCGGCCTTGCGATGGTGTTCCAGTCCTATGCGCTTTATCCGCACATGTCGGTACGCAAGAACATCGCCTTTCCGATGCGCATGGCGGGCATTGACGAGGCAACGCAGAAAGCCAAGATCGACGCGGCAGCCGCAGCGTTGAACCTGACCGATTACCTTGACCGCAAACCCGGCCAGCTTTCGGGCGGGCAGCGCCAGCGTGTGGCCATTGGCCGTGCCATTGTGCGCGAACCTGCGGCGTTCCTGTTTGACGAACCGCTGTCCAACCTGGATGCCGCCCTGCGCGTTGGCATGCGTCTGGAGATTATGGAGCTTCACAAAAAGCTCGAAACCACCATGATCTATGTGACCCACGATCAGGTCGAAGCCATGACAATGGCTGACAAAATCGTTGTCTTGCAGGCTGGTGTAATTGAACAGGTCGGCTCTCCACTCGAGCTTTATCACAGCCCGCGCAACAAGTTCGTTGCGGGCTTTATCGGGTCGCCAAAGATGAACCTGATCGAAGGGTCCGAGGCCGCCAAGCATGACGCCACAACCATCGGCGTCCGCCCCGAGCATCTGACCGTTTCAAAAACCGAAGGCGCATGGAAAGGCCGCGTTGGTGTGGCGGAGCATCTCGGCTCTGACACCTTTATCCACGTGCATGACACCGGCCTAATGGACATGATGACGGTCCGCATCACCGGCGACATCGAAGCACGCCATGGCGACACCATTTACCTGACGCCATTGGCTGACCAAATACACCGCTTTGACGCCCAAGGACTGCGCATCGCATGAAACGTCTTGCAGGAAAATCAGCCCTGATTACCGGGGCCGCCCGTGGCATTGGGCGTGGTTTTGCTGAAGGTTATATTGCCGAAGGGGCGACCGTTGCGATTGCCGACATCAATCTGGATGCGGCTCAGGCAGCGGCATCCGAATTGGGTGACGGGGCCTATGCCGTTCAGATCGACGTAAGCGATCAGGCCAGCATTGATGCCGCCATGGCATCAGTAGTGTCCCACGCGGGCAAGCTGGATATTCTGATCAATAACGCCGCCCTGTTTGATGCCTCTGAAACCGTCGACATAACCCGCGCCAGCTTTGACAAGCTGTATGCCGTGAATGTGGCGGGTACGCTGTTTACCATGCAGGCGGCCGCAAAACAGATGATCAAGCAAGGCCATGGCGGCAAGATCATCAATATGGCGTCCCAAGCCGGTCGGCGCGGCGAGGCTGTCGTGCTGGTCTATTGTTCGACCAAGGCGGCGGTCATTTCGATGACACAATCAGCAGGGCTGGATCTGATCCGCCACGGTATCAACGTCAATGCGATCGCACCCGGTGTGGTGGATGGTGCGCATTGGGATCATGTCGATGCGATGTTTGCCAAGCTGGAAAACAAGAAACCCGGTCAGAAAAAGGCCGAAGTTGCAGCAGGGGTGCCCGCTGGCCGCTTTGCCGTTCCCGCGGATTTGACGGGCATGGCAATCTTTCTTGCCTCCGCCGAATCCGATTACATCGTGTCGCAGACGTACAACGTCGACGGCGGTCAGTGGATGAGCTAAGCGCGTCCGTCATCCCCCCGAACCGGAGAATTTGATGGCACAGCCGTTAACTCTAAAAACACTCAAAGACCTGCCTTCAGACATCCGCGTGCCGTCCTACGAGCGCGCAGATCTGTCCCCGGGAATCGTTCATATTGGCCTTGGTAACTTTCACCGTGGCCATCAGGCGTGGTATTTGCACCGTCTGATGGACATGGGGCAAGCCCATGATTGGGCCATCATAGGCGCAGGTGTGCGTGCCGCTGATACCGCGCAGCGCGAACGCCTGAAGGCGCAGGATTACCTATCGACGCTTATCGAACTGGATCCCAAGGGGAAATCTGCGGAAATCACCGGATCAATGATAGATTTTGTCCCGGTCGAGGATAACAACGCTGCGCTGATCGCGCAAATGGCCGAGCCTGCGATCCGCATCGTATCACTGACCGTGACCGAGGGCGGCTATTATCAGAACGGGGCAGGCGGATTTGATGCGGCCCATCCCGATATGATGCATGACGTAGCGCAGCCTGATGCACCGACAACTGCGTTTGGTGCCATAATCGCCGCGTTGAAGCTGCGCCGTGACGCGGGCCACGGCCCGTTTACCTGTCAATCCTGTGACAACCTGCAAGGCAACGGCGCGATCTTGCGTCAGACTGTGGTTGGCTTGGCGCAATTGTCCGACCCTGATCTGGCGGCTTGGATCGACGCACAGTGCACATTCCCGAACGCAATGGTTGATTGCATAGTGCCCGCAACCGGACCTGCCGAACTGGCCCTTGCCCGTGAATTTGGCGTGATTGACAACGCCCCTGTCACCCACGAAAATTTCCGCCAATGGGTGATCGAGGACACGTTTTGCGCTGGCCGTCCTGATTGGGACCGCGCAGGCGCGACCTTTACCGATAATGTCCACACGTTCGAGGCGATGAAGTTGCGCCTGTTAAACGCAGGCCATCAGATCATCGCCAACCCGGGCGAGATTTTGAACATTGAAACGATATCGGGCTGCATGGCGCATCCGACCATTCGCGCCTTCCTGCGCAAGGTTAGCGAAGTTGAAAGCGCACCCCATGTCGATGCCGTGCCGGGCATGACTGCAAAGGCCTATATCGATCTGATCGACGGGCGTTTTGCAAACCCCGAGATCCGCGATACGGTACGCCGCGTGGCCTTTGACGGCACGTCACGTCATCCCGGTTTCGTCGTACCCATCATCCGCGATGCGCTTGCCGCAGGCACTCCCGTCGAAGGGCTGGCCCTAGTCGAAGCCTTGTGGGCACGCATGTGCGAAGGCACCCGCGAGGATGGAACCGAAATCGCGCCCAACGATCCCTACTGGAATGATCTGCAAGGTGCCGCGCGGGCAGCAAAAGATACCCCAAAAGTATGGCTGGACCAGCAGCGTATTTATGGCGATCTGGGCCACAACGCAGTCTTTTCAGCGGCCTTTGCACGTTGGCTGTCAATGATCTGGGCAGACGGGGCAACCGCTGCCATGCAACATTATATCGATACCTGACCTAAGGGCCGCTCAGAAATCTGAGCGGCCCTTTCCGTTATCGGGGAAAGCACGCCTGCCTTTTTAATGTGCAGGTGCCTTTGCCGGCCAAATCCCAGCGTGGTGCGCGGTAGTTTGAATTGACCGTTTGGTAAAATACTCCTTGACCGGTCCGCCGCTTCCAAAGCAGGCTTGGGGCAATCAATCACCAATGGGGGTCTTTTAAGATGACGAAACTATATTCTCGGATCGGTCGGCGTGGCTTTATGGCGACAACGGCAGCCACGGCGTTGATTGCGGCAACGCTTGGGACGCCTGCGCTGGCTGCTGGTCCGATCAAGGTGGCAGGTATTTATACGGTGCCCGTTGAACAGCAATGGGTCAGCCGTATTCACAAGGCTGCGATGGCGGCAATGGAACGTGGCGATATCGAATATGTCTATTCGGAAAATGTCAGCAACACCGACTATGCCCGCGTGATGCGTGAATACGCCGAGGCTGGCAATACCTTGATCATCGGCGAAGTGTTCGGAGCCGAGCAAGAGGCGCGTGAGGTCGCGGCGGATTATCCTGAGATCGCGTTTTTAATGGGGTCGAGCTTTAAGGAAGAAGCCGCGCTGTCCAATTTCGCAGTCTTCGATAACTACATTCAAGATGCCTCTTATCTGTCTGGTATTATTGCAGGTTCTATGTCTGAAGCAGGCAATATCGGCATGGTTGGCGGCTTTCCCATCCCCGAGGTCAACCGTCTGATGCACGCATTTATGGCCGGTGCGAAAGAGATGAACCCGGACATCAAATTTCAGGTCAGCTTTATCGGATCGTGGTTTGATCCACCCAAAGCCAAGGAAACCGCCTTTGCGATGATCGAAAACGGCGCGGACATGCTGTACGCGGAACGTTTTGGCGTGTCGGATGCAGCCAAGGAAAAGGGCGTTCTGGCGATTGGCAATGTCATCGATACCCAAGCCGAATACCCTGAAACGGTAGTCGCTTCGGCCATCTGGAACTTCGAACCTACCTTGGACAAGGCAATTGCCGAAGTTCAGGCAGGTACATTCACTGCGGCAGATTACGGCATGTATTCGTTCATGAAAGAGGGCGGCACCGTTCTGGCTCCGCTGGGCACATTCGAAGGGAAAGTCCCCGAAGCAGCGCTTGAGTTGGTTAAAAAGCGTGAGGCCGAGCTCATGTCAGGCGATTTTGTGGTCGAGATCGACGATTCCGAACCCACTTCGTCCTAACCGATGACGGGCACCGCAGAAGTCGTTCTGCGTCTTGACGCCATCACCAAGCGCTTTGGCAAGCTGGTCGCGAATGACGCGGTCAGCTTGTCTTTGCATCGGGGCGAGGTCGTGGCGTTGTTGGGTGAAAACGGCGCAGGCAAAACGACGCTGATGAACATCCTTTTCGGCGGCTATACTGCCGACAGCGGGTCGGTTCAGGTGTTCGGTCAAACCTTGCCACCGGGCAATTCGCGGGCCGCATTGAACGCGGGTGTTGGCATGGTGCATCAACATTTCACCTTGGCGGACAATCTGACGGTGTTGGAAAACATCGCCCTCGGCGTGCAGTCGTTGAAAAGCCCACGATTGAGGAAAACAGAAACATATAACAAGATCAAATCACTATCAGATAACTTTAATCTAAAAGTTGACCCGGTGGCGCGGGTTGGCAGTTTGACTGTTGGGGAACGCCAGCGCGTTGAAATACTTAAGGCGCTGTACCGTGATGTGAAAATCCTGATCTTGGATGAACCCACTGCGGTGCTGACCCCGCAAGAGGCCGACGATCTGTTTGCTACGCTCCGTTTGGCGACTGCGAACGGGCTTTCGATAATCTTTATTTCCCATAAATTGCATGAAGTTATGGCGATCTCTGATCGTGTCGCAGTGCTGCGCCATGGGAAGCTTGTGGCGGAAACCAACACGGCGGACACTGACAAGAATGCACTGTCAGCACTGATGATGGGCTCAGCTACCAAAACCCCCGTTATTATAGAAAGTTCGTCCGGTAAGACCTTGCTTGCGCTTGAAAATGTAAGCACCCCAGATGTCAAAAGTATCCCTGGCTTAAAGGGGGTTTCGCTTGAGTTGAAGGCCGGGCAGATCATTGGGTTAGCAGGTGTATCGGGCAATGGTCAGGCCGCGCTCGCGGAGGTTATTGGCGGGCTGCGGATGCCTTCAGATGGTGTGCTTGTGCTTGGGGGAAAGACCCTGAAACAGTGGTCACCGCGGGCGGCCATACAAAACGGCATCGCCCGCATTCCCGAAGATCGCCATAAAACAGGCACTGTCGCCGATTTCGATCTGACTGAAAACGTTATCCTTGAAAGCTATTCAAGTGCACCTTTCAGCAAGGGCGGGTGGATGTCGTGGTCGAAGGCACGTGGCTTTGCTGCTGATATCATTAAGAAATACGATGTTCGATGCCCCGGCCCTGATACCCGTATCAGATTGCTGTCGGGCGGAAACATGCAAAAGCTGATCCTTGGCCGTGTGCTTGAAGCAGACCCACAGATTGTGCTCGCCAACCAGCCCGTGCGCGGCCTTGATATCGGGGCGGTAAATTATGTGCATAGCCAGCTTTTGGCGGCACGGGATCGCGGGGCGGCAGTTTTGTTGATCTCGGAAGACTTGGATGAAATCATGGGTTTATCAGATGTTATTCATGTGATTTCGGGGGGGCGTCTGTCACCGGCCTTTGCCCGTGGCGCAATGACGCCAACCGAACTGGGCATCTGGATGGCGGGCCAAGGATTTGAAGCGCGGGCTGCCCATGCGTCTTGAACCCATCGCCAACCCATCCTTGGTGCGCAGCATCGTGCCGCCTGCGCTTGCGATTATCGCGACGGTTGTGATTGCGTCGCTGCTGGCAATGCTTGCAGGTGCGAATCCGTTTTCCGTATTGGGGCTCATCCTGAAAGGTGCGTTCGGTTCGCAGTTCGCGCTGCTTGAGACTTTGAACCGCGCCACACCGCTGATTTTTACCGGGCTGGCCATCGCTGTCGCGTTCAAGGCCAAGTTTTGGAACATCGGGGCCGAGGCGCAGCTTTATGCCGGTGCTTTGATCACGGTTGTCTTGGGCACTGGCATGTTGGTCTGGCCCAGCTTTGCGCTAATTCCCGCGCTTGCGATTGGCGCGGTGCTGGCGGGGGCGGTTGTACTGCTGGTCCCTGCAATCCTGAAAACCCGTTTCGGTGTGGACGAGGTCGTGACGACCTTGCTGTTCAATTTTATCTTTCTGCTGTTCATTTCGATGCTTTTAGAAGGTCCATTAAAAGATCCAATGGGCATGGGCTGGCCCAAGTCCGCGCGCCTGATCCCCGAGGCGCGCCTGCCGCGGATCTTTGACGGGTTGCGTTTGCATTGGGGTTTTGCGCTAGCCATTCTGTGCGCCGTGGCCGTCTGGCTGATACAAACCCGCAGCACCCTGGGTTACGAGATGCGCGCGGTCGGTCTGAACCGCGAAGCGGCGGCGTTTGCTGGCATTCCGGTGAATACGGTGTTGGTGAAAACTGCGCTTTTGTCAGGGGGCTTGGCCGCGTTGGCAGGGTTTTCCGAGGTGGCAGGGCTGAAGGGCAGCCTGACGCTCGATCTGTCGCCGGGGTTTGGATACACGGGCATCATTGTGGCGATGTTGGCGTTGCTGAACCCACTTGGTGTCATCGTGTCGGCCCTGTTTGTCGCCGGTATTTTTGTGGGTGCCGACAGCATGAGCCGTGCGGCGGGTGTGCCAACCTATCTGGCGGATATGATGCTGGCCACGGCGCTGTTGCTGATGGTGCTGGCGATTATGCTGACGCGATTTCGGGTGGTGCGTGACTGATGGAGATTATTGATATCCTGATCTCGGCCAGTTTTTGGGCGGCTGCCATCCGCATCGCGACGCCGTTGATTTTGGCCACGATGGGCGAATTGATTTGCGAACGTGCGGGCGTGCTGAACCTTGGCATCGAGGGGATAATGGTTGCAGGGGCTTTTGCTGGGTGGATGGCGGTCTATTCCGGTACTGGCCTTTGGGTTGGTGTCGCTGTTGCTATGGTCGTCGGCATGGGCTTTGGCCTGTTGCACAGCGTGCTAACGGTGCCTTTTGGCCTGTCGCAGCATGTGGTGGGGCTGGGCGTGACGTTGTTGGCGACGTCCTCTACCTATTTCGCGTACCGTTTGGCACTGCCACAGGTGACCAGCCCGCCCAAGATCGACGCGTTCCAGCCCTATGAAACTCCGATCCTGTCGGAGATACCGCTGCTGGGGGAGGCATTGTTTTCGCAAACGCCATTTACCTATCTGGCATTTGCCTTGGTCGCGGCGACCAGTATCATGTTGTATCGCACCCCATTGGGCCTTGCGGTGCGGGCAGCGGGCGAAAGCCCTGCAGCCGTCGCAGCGCAGGGGTTGTCAGTCACGGCGATCCGAATGGGGGCAGTCATCGTGGGCAGCGGGTTCATGGCGATGGGCGGGGCATTTTTAACCATGTCCGCCTTTGACAGCTTCTTTTTCGAGATGGTGAACGGACGCGGCTGGATCTGCATAGCGCTGGTGGTGTTCGGATCATGGATGCCGGGCAAGGCTTTGTTAGGGGCGGTTTTGTTTGCTGCCTTTGACGCGTTGCAAATCCGTGTGCAACAGACCAGCTTTGGTGCCGATATCCCCTATCAAATTTTCCTCATGGCACCCTATATTCTGTCTATCGTGGCCTTGGTGCTGGTGTCACGCCGCGCGCAGGTACCTGCCGCTTTGATGGTGCCGTTCAACAAAGGAGAACGCTGATGTTTGATCTGATCGTAAAGGGGGGCACGTTGCCTGACGGGCGTGTCACGGATATCGGCATCACGGATGGCAAGATCATGGCGATGGATCAGCTTGGTGATGCTCAGGCGGGCGAGGTGATCGACGCCACTGGCGATCTGGTCAGCCCGCCCTTTGTTGATCCGCATTTTCACATGGATGCGACGCTGAGCTATGGCATCCCGCGGATTAACGCATCGGGCACCTTGCTTGAGGGGATCGGCCTGTGGGGCGAGCTGAAACAGGTGATGACGCAGGACGAGGTCGTCGCCCGCGCGCTGACCTATTGCGATTGGGCCGCGTCAATGGGACTGCTGTCGATCCGGTCGCATGTGGACACCTGCGATGACCGGCTATTGGGAGTAGAGGCGCTGTTGCAGGTCCGCGCGCAGGTCAAGGATTACATCGACCTGCAATTGGTCGCCTTTCCGCAAGACGGTTTCTATCGCGACCCGACCGCCCGCGATAACACGATCCGCGCGATAGAGATGGGTGTTGATGTGGTGGGCGGCATTCCACATTTTGAGCGCACCATGGCCGATGGGACCGCGTCTGTGCGCGAACTGTGCGAAATCGCCGAGGCACGAGGCCTGATGGTCGACATGCATTGCGACGAAACGGACGATCCAATGTCGCGCCATATTGAGGCACTGGCCTATGAGACCAGCCGTCTGGGCCTTGAAGGGCGCGTGACCGGATCGCATCTGACGTCGATGCATTCGATGGACAATTACTATGTGTCCAAGCTGCTGCCCCTTATCGCAGAGGCCGAGATTAACGTAATACCCAACCCGTTGATCAACATCGTGTTGCAGGGGCGGCATGATACATACCCCAAACGCCGTGGCCTGACCCGGGTCAAGGAAATGCTGGCGATGGGGATCAACGTCGGCTGGGGTCAGGATTGCGTGCTGGATCCGTGGTATTCATTGGGGACGGCGGACATGTTGGATGTGGCGTTCATGGGGCTGCATGTGGCCCAGATGACCAGCCCTGACGAGATGCGGAAATGCTTTGACATGGTGACCTCGGCAAATGCGCGTACCATGGGGCTGGCTGATTATGGTCTGCGCGTGGGGGCCACAGCATCGTTGGTAGTCTTGGATGCCAGTGATCCGATCGAAGCGCTGCGCCTGCGGGCTAGCCGGTTGTGTGTGGTTTCCAAGGGAAAGGTTATTGCACGGGGGCCACGGTCGGATACGGCGTTGACCCTGCCGGGGCGGCCTGACAGCGCGGTGCGGCGGCACAAGACCCTTGGCTGACGGCATGGTACATTATGGCACGCGCTAGGTTGCGGGTTTGAAATCCAGCCAGATCGGCAAGTGATCCGACCCGCGTTGCGCGTCCAGTGTTTCGACCACACCACCGCCCACCAAGGTAAGTTCGTCGTCTATGGCAATCCGGTCAAGCGCAGCAACCGGCATACGCGCATGAAAGCTTTTGCCGGGGGCGTGAATGGTAAAGTGATGGGCCAGACGGCCAAGCCCCACAGTTTGCGACCATTCATTCATATCACCCGCAATCAGCGTCGGGCGGCGTGACCGCGCATCGAGATGTTGGATCAGGGCCGACAATTGCGCCCGACGGGACCTCCGCATCAAGCCCAGATGGGTGGCAATTACCCGCAGCTTGACCCCGCTGATATCAGCATCAACCACCATGGCACCGCGCGGCTCGGCACCGGGCAGATTGATATGCTGCACATCAACGATGTCGGCACGCGGCGTCAGCAACACCGCGTTGCCATGCCAGCCGATACTCACCTTGCTGGGAACAGGTACAGCGACCAGACCTGTTTCAGCGGTCAACATGTCCATTGGCAGGGCCGACGGGCGGGCACCAAGGCGCCTGTCGGCCTCTTGAAGGACAACAATCTCGGCATCCAGATCGCGGATGATGCGCATGATACGTTCGGGGTCGCGCTGGCGATCGGTGCCTTTAGCCTTGCGCATATTGTAGCTGGCGATGCGAAGCGTTTGCTGGGTCACAGAATAGGCGCTCCGATGCGAAAGACCCCTTCGGCCAAACGGCGGGGCAAATGAGGATGAGGACAGTTGGAATGGCAATCCGCTTGGCGGGCCTTGAACCAGTCGGCCAATTGGGTGACGGACCCTGCATCATACAGAAATATCATGGCCTCAAAGTTCAAAAGCATACTGCGGACATCAAAATTGGCAGTGCCGACAACGGCAAAATCGTCGATCACGGCCGCTTTGGCATGGATCATGCCGGGGGTGTAATAATACACTTTGGCACCTGCAGATCGGGCGTCACGAAGATACCCGCCACGGGCGAAATCTGCGATACGCTGGTTGGATCTCTCGGGGACCAGAATGCGCACATCAATACCGCGAAGAGCGGCTATCCGGATCGCATTTTCCAGCGGTTCGGTTGGCACGAAATAAGGGGTCGCGATCCAGATGCGGCTGTGGGCCAGATGCAAGGCGCGGATCAATCCATCGTGGAGGGGGTCTTCGACAATGTCGGGCCCGGAGGGGATAAGCTGCAGCGTGGCCCCGCCAGCGGTGTCGGGGGCAGGTGTGATGGCCTCGACATCATTGCCACTCGCGACCTCCCAATCGGAACGGTAGACATCGCAGAACGCCTGAACGCTCATGCCCTTGATTGTCACGGCCAGATCGGCCCAGCAATCAGCTGTGGGGGCGTCGGTCATATAGTGGCAACCGATGTTCATGCCGCCTGAAAAAGCCCGAGAATTATCGGCGATGATGATTTTGCGGTGGTTGCGCAGGTTCAGGTGGCCAGAGCTGGGCAATTGCAGAAACGGAGAGAAGAACAACACGTCGCCGCCGGCCTTTTTCAGCGCCTCAAGTGCCTTGTGCGGGCCTCGCATGGTGCCCAGACGGTCCATCAGCAAGCGCACTTTCACGCCTGCCTTGGCCTTTTCGGTCAGGGCATCAACAAACCGTCTGCCTATGTCGTCATTGGCGACGATATAAAACATACAGTCGATGCTGGTCTCGGCGCTTTGGACAGTCTCCATGACCGCCTTGAACGCGGCTTGCGGGGTGTCCAGCAGTTTGAAGCTTTGGGCCTCAAGCGCTGGGGGCATATGGAAATTCTGAAAAGTATGGTCCAGATCATGCACCGGCGTCTGGTGATGTTCATGGTCCGAAAACAGGATCGGATCGTAGTTCTTGCTTTGTTTGCGAAATCCAAGGGCGAGGAACACGGGTGCAGCCACATAGGGCAATAGCACCAGAAACAGAATCCAAGCGGCAGTGGACTGGGGGCTGCGGCGTTGTTGCAGCAAAATGAAAGCGACCAGCAACGTCAAAAGAATGACGCCTACGACCTCGATATGGGTGGTGATGAAGCCGATCATGAATGGTACCCTGCGTATTGCCTTGAAAAGGGGCGATGGTGTTGCCCTTTCCAAGACTTAGCAGAGCACCCCGTGAAGTCACGGGGGGAGTTGCATGTTAATTTGGCAGGTAAATGTTGAACCTCTCGCGAATGAGACGGTCGGTTTCAGGGTCAAACCGGGCGCTGGCACGTTGACCCAATATTTCTTCCTTGCGGGCTGTGGCGCGCGCCAGCAGATCAGGCTTGCCCAGCTCTGCCCACTCCTTGGGCGACGTACGGTCAGCCAATGCAGGATATATATATTCGGTCTGCATCAGACTTAGCGTCTGCTCAGACCCCAGATAATGCCCCGGACCGCCAATACAGGTGGCGCGGATGACTTCAAGGCTGACACTGTCCTCGGTCACTTCGATGCCACGCACGCAGCGCAAAGCCTGACCGATCAGATCATCGCCCAAGATAAGCGATTCCAGACAGAACCCCAAAAGGGAAGCATGCATGCCAGCGGACTCGTATACCATGTTCAAGCCGGACATCCCCGCCATGACGTTGGACATCGCCTGCTCCCAGCCCGCTTGCATGTCGGGCAGCTTGGCATCGGCGATGCCGGCGGCGGCTCCGCCCGGCAGGTCATAGTATCGGTGCATTTGCGCACATCCGGCTGTCAGCAGGGCCTGTTCACCAGATCCGCCCGACATGGCACCGGTGCGCAGGTCGCTCACAAAGGGCCATGTGCCAAAGATCGCGGGGTGCCCCGGCTTGATCGCGTTAACATAGACCAGCCCCGCCAGACATTCAGCAACCGCTTGCACAATCGCGCCGGCAATAGGGGCAGGGGCGGTGGCACCGGCCTGACCGGCTGACAACAGAAGGATCGGCATGCCGCCTTCGATCAACGCCTCCATCACCAGACAGCTTTCGGTTGCGAATTTCATCGGGGGCACGACAAAACAGTTCGAGTTCGACACAAAAGGCCGCTCGCGCCATTTGTCTTCGCCGCCTGCGATCATGTGCAGCAGTTCAAGACCGTGTGGCACAAAGGAAGGTTCGGTAAAGGAGACGCCTACATGTTTGGTCGTGCCCGCACAGCAGGCATAGATGGAATTCAAATCCATCTCGAGGTTGTCGGGGATGTCGCGGCACACCATTGGGCGCTGCACGAAATGCAGGTTGTCCAACTGGTCTGCTATGCGCGCAGCATCATGCAGGTCTTGGACGCCACATTCGCGGTAATTGCGCCCTTCAACATCGACCAGATGCACGGCAGCACCTGCGGTACCGTAATGCACCTTAGTACCAGACAATTCCAAATCATGCTTTGGATCACGACCGTGCAAGGTGATCGACCTGTTTGCCGCGGCAATGGTGTCTTCGATTAGCGCGCGGGGAAAGCGCAACCTGCCATCATCGCCCAGAATGGCACCGGCACCTGTCATATAGGCAACGCCAGAGGGCGGCGCATCGGCAAGGCCGATCTGTTCCAGCGCATCGAGCACGGCGGCGTGTATACGGACCATTGCGGCGGGGGATAGCGGATTGAACGTGCCGCCCGACATGCCTGCACGAACAGGGCGTAGGTGGTCGGCAAGGGGGGCTGCGCGTGCCGCACGGCGTGCAGCGCGGCCACCAGAGCGGTGAGGTGTTTGTACGGTCATAAGGGATCCAGCGTTTGTGACTGTAAGGGGGGCGTTCGGGACTGCTATTCCCCTTTGGGCGCGCCCCTTGCAGCGCGGCCCCGTTCAGCCCCGATGGTGCGTATGATGCAGACGACGATGCAATGCTCTGTCTTCATGCGGCTTCCCTCCGAATGGTTCCAATGCTGCGCAGATTAAATTTGCCCATCTAGTCTATTTACGACGCCTATTCTGTTTGCGACCCCGTTTTTATAGTCATTTAAAGGCATTGAGTGGCATTTTCCTGCCGACGTCCTGACGCAAATAAGCAACAAATGACCGATCACCGACCCGTGAATGGGCTAGGTTGCAACCAAAGTCTAAATGCGGAGTTGTGTAACCGAAGCGGGATGAGCCGCTTAGCAGTTATGTAAGATCAAGGAGTTACGACTATGAAACGTACAATGAAATTAACGTCGCTTGCCGCAGTTGCAACATTCGCCATGGGCGGTGCCGCCTTTGCCGGTAGCCTTGAAGAGCCCATCGTGGAACCAATGATGACGATGCCTGTCGCAGCGCCTGATACGGGTGGCAACTGGACTGGCTTCTATACTGGTTTGCAATTGGGCTTTGGTGATGCAGACGGTCCTGGTGCGCTAGATGGCGACAACGGTCTTTATGGTTTCCACGCCGGTTATGATTATGACTTTGGTAAATTCGTTTTGGGCGGTGAGATCGATTATGACAAAACCGATATCGATCTGAATGGCGGTGCAGTAACAGTCGATTCCGTTGCACGTGCGAAAATCAAGGGTGGTTATGACCTTGGCAACACATTGGTCTATGCAACCGGTGGCTATGCTTTGGCTGACACATCCGGCGGTGACGAAGACGGTGCATTCTACGGTATCGGTATGAGCTATAAAGTGAGCGAGCAGTATACTGTCGGTGCAGAATTGCTGGAGCACAAGTTCAATGACATCGGCGGAACAGCCGGTGCCGACCTTGACGCAACAACCTTTACTGTGCGCGGTTCTTACCGCTTCTAATCGATAAATAAATTTAATACTGGCGGTGTGCCGTGCGGGGGCATCTGAAAAAGGTGCCTCAAGCGGAAATTTTTTAAGAGCCAGAGAACAGGGGCCGGGGAGAAATCCCCGGCCTCTGTTGCTTTTAGCGAGTTGCGGTCCTAGCGGGTGCGGCTTTCGGCAAAGTTGCACACAGTTTTCAGGGCCTGCGCAAAGGCTGCATCATCGATGGTCATGGCAACCCTAATATGGCCCGCCGCAGCATTGCCAAAGCTTTCGCCCGGCATCACCGCGATGTGGTGCTCTTCAAGCAACGCATAGGCGAAGTCCTCGCCCGACATGCCGGTGCTGCGGATGTCCAGCATCAGGTACATCGCACCATCGGCTGGCACTAAAGTTACAGCATTCTGACCGGCAACGATGTCTTGGGCCAATACACGGCGGCGCTGGAAGGGGGCAGCAATTTCAATCTCGAATTCGGGACCTTGGTTCAGGGCAAACTGCGCAGCATCCTGGATAAAGCCCGGCACGCCGTAAGTGGTGTGCGTGGCAAGGTTCGTCAAATGTTCAATCGCATCCGCTGGCCCCACAATCCAGCCACAGCGCGACCCCGTCATCGCATGGCTTTTCGACATGGACCCAACAACAAGGGTGCGATCCGCCATATCGGGCAGGGCGCGTGGCGAAATATGAGCGCCTTTCCACACTTGGGTATCGTATACTTCGTCAGAGATCAGCCAAAGATCGTGATCCAGAGACGTGCGTGCGATGCCGTCGAGGGTCGGGCGGGTATAGACCACACCTGTGGGGTTATTGGGGGAGTTGATCAGCAGCGACTTTGCCCCCGGTGCGGCAGCCGCAATGACATCAGCGCGGGGTTGGAATGCATCGTCTGCATGGGCAGGCACCGCCTTGGGTATTGCGCTGACACCACGGATCGTACCGGGATAGGTCGCATAGTAGGGATCAATAAACAGCGCGGTGTCACCGGGGTTGGTGGCGGCAGCGTGCGCTGCGAACAGGGCGGATTGGCCACCGGGTGTGATCACCACATTGTCGCGCGTCGTTGGCACGCCTGTACGATCCTGCACGCGCTGGGCAACCGTATCGCGCAAAGACGTGGTGCCGGGAACGGACGCATAGCCCGTGTGCCCGGCCAGGGCCGTCCGGTGCATTTCCTGCAAAATTGGTGCGGCGGTGCGGATGTCATGCTCTCCGATGGTCAGCTCTGTCACGGGCGTGCCGTCTTCGATCATCTGGCGGGCGCGCAAGAACACACCCCAACCATCTGATCCGCCACCCAAAAGACCTGTGATACGTGTGGAAAGCTGCATGTTGTATCTCCGATTAACCTGATTGGGGCGCAGGGGCGCAGAGCCAGCAGGCTTTGTCAATCAAGCTTGACCCACAGGGGCAGCCCGCGCTAGGCAGAGGCCATGAACATGAACACACCGATTATTTTCTGTATTCCCTGCTGAGACTTTCCAGCGGGCCTGTTCATAGCGTTTTCTTTTCAAACCAAATGTGCCATGCCCGCGCCATACTTGCGTAAGGACGCGCCATATGACGACGATCAAGCTGCACAACACGAAAACCCGCAAACGCGAGGATTTTGTCCCAATCGACCCTGAAAACGTGCGGATGTATGTCTGCGGGCCCACGGTGTATGACCGCGCGCATCTAGGCAACGCACGACCTGTGATCGTGTTTGACGTGCTCTACCGGTTGCTGCGCCACGTTTATGGGCCGGACCACGTGACCTATGTGCGCAATTTTACTGACGTCGATGACAAGATCAACGCCCGCGCGGCCGAAAGCGGTCGATCGATTGGCGACATCACGGCAGAGACAACGCAATGGTTTCTGGACGATATGGCAGCTGTTGGGGCGCTCCAGCCCGATCACATGCCGCGCGCCACAGCGTATATCCCGCAGATGGTGAAGATGATCGAGGGGCTGATCACAAAGCGTCACGCCTATGCTGCCAAAGGCCATGTGCTGTTCGCGGTGGAAAGCTATAAAGAATATGGCGCGCTTTCAGGACGGTCGATTGACGACATGATCGCCGGCGCGCGGGTCGAAGTAGCCCCCTACAAGCGTAATCCGATGGATTTCGTTCTATGGAAACCATCCGACGCGAAAACGCCGGGTTGGAAGAGCCCGTGGGGCCGTGGGCGTCCGGGGTGGCATATCGAATGCTCGGCCATGTCATATGAACTCCTTGGGGATCATTTTGACATCCACGGCGGTGGCAATGACCTGATGTTCCCACATCATGAAAACGAGATCGCCCAAAGCTGCTGCGCCCATCCGGGGTCGGGCTTTGCCAACGTCTGGATGCACAACGAGATGTTGCAGGTCGAGGGCAAGAAGATGTCCAAGTCTTTGGGCAACTTCTTTACCGTGCGCGACTTGTTAGATCAGGGCGTGCCGGGTGAGGTAATCCGGTTCGTGATGCTGAGCACGCATTACCGTAAGCCGATGGACTGGACGGAGAAGAAGGCCAAGGAGGCATCGCGAACATTGAAAATTTGGTTTTCATCCACAGACGGAATCACGGAGACAACCGAAGTTCCTGTTGAGTTGGTCGAAGCAATCTCCAACGATCTAAATTCGCATTTGGCCCTATCGATCCTTCATGGTCTTCAAGCAAAGGGCGAATATGCTCAGTTAAAATCGGGCATGACGCTACTTGGGTTTCCTGACGCAGAAAATGTTGATTGGTTCCGCGATGGGCTGAAAATGGCCAGCTTTGATGATTTGGCTGACCAAAATGGGAAGCTATTCCCAATTTTGATGAGGTGGCAAGAGTTAAGGAACATGAGGGACTATGCGGCTGCTGATGCATTGAAACAAGAAGTCGAGGCTGTTGGTCTTAAATTGTCAGTTAGTGCAGCAGGTCCGAATGTTGAACGGACTGCCGATTTCGACCAAGCCAAATTGGACGCCCTTAAATGATGCGCGCCACAACACAGGCCAGCCCCCGGCCGAAGGTTGGGGCAAAGCCCCCGCCGTCGTGCTGGAAGCAAGCCTGTGGCGTGACGGGGGCGCTCGGGGGCTGGTCGTGCCAAGAGGCACGACCTAAGATGATGCCAAACGCGAGAACAGTGCTATGACCCGCGAACGCCTCTACCTCTACGACACCACACTCCGCGATGGGCAGCAGACCCAAGGGGTGCAATTCTCGACCGCCGAGAAGATTACAATCGCAAATGCCTTGGACGCGCTGGGCGTAGACTACATTGAAGGGGGATGGCCGGGGGCCAACCCGACGGACTCTGCGTTTTTTGACGATGCCCCCCGTACCCGTGCCAAGATGACCGCCTTTGGGATGACCAAACGGGCCGGATTCTCGGCTGAAAATGATGATGTGCTGGCGGCGGTGATGAATGCCAAGACCGACACCGTCTGCCTTGTGGGCAAAACCCACGACTTTCATGTTACCGCCGCCCTAGGAATAGAACTGGCTGAGAATACCGAAAACATCGCAAAATCAATTGCCTATCTGGTCGCGCAAGGTCGCGAGGCGTTGTTTGATGCGGAACACTTTTTTGACGGCTACCGCGCCAATCGCGACTATGCTTTGACCGCAATCAAGGCGGCCTATGACGCAGGCGCGCGCTGGATTGTGCTGTGTGACACCAACGGCGGGACCATGCCCTCCGAAGTGGGGCGCATCACGGCTGAAGTCATAGCCGCTGGCATTCCCGGCACCCATCTGGGCATCCATACGCACAACGATACCGAAAACGCCGTGGCCTGTTCGCTGGCCGCTGTCGACGCGGGCGCGCGGCAGATTCAAGGCACGTTGAACGGGTTAGGCGAACGTTGCGGCAATGCTAATTTGACCACGCTCATCCCGATCTTGCTGCTGAAAGAACCCTATGCCAGCATCTATGATACAGGGATCAGCCTGACGGCGCTTGAGGGGCTGACACAGATCAGTCGCAGCCTTGATGAAATCCTCAACCGTGTGCCGATGAAACAGGCGGCATTTGTGGGGTCTTCGGCCTTTGCCCACAAGGCGGGGTTGCACGCAAGCGCGATCCTGAAAGACCCATCGACCTATGAGCATATTCCGCCCGAGCGGGTTGGCAACGCGCGGATCATTCCGATGTCCAATCAGGCTGGCCAATCCAACCTGCGCCGTCGCCTCGAAAGCGCGGGGTTGACGATTGCCAAGGGCGATCCGGCGCTTGGGTTAATCCTGGATCAGGTCAAGGCACGTGAAGCGGATGGCTATAGCTATGATACCGCTCAGGCCAGTTTCGAACTGCTGGCGCGGCAGGCCTTGGGGCAGATGCCGGACCTGTTCGAGGTCAAACGCTATCGCGTGACGGTCGAGCGGCGCAAGAACAAGTACAACCAGATGGTTAGCCTGTCCGAAGCTGTGGTTGTCGTCAAAGTTGATGGCGAAAAACGTCTTTCGGTCAGTGAAAGCATGGACGCAGAGGGCTGCGACCGTGGCCCTGTGAACGCGCTGTCAAAGGCGATCGTCAAGGATTTGGGGCAATATTCGGCCTATCTGGAGGATATGCATCTGGTCGACTACAAGGTGCGCATCACCCAAGGCGGTACCGAAGCTGTGACCCGTGTCATCATCGACAGCGAAGACGGGCAGGGGCGGCGCTGGTCCACTGTGGGTGTGTCTGCCAACATAGTGGATGCGTCATTCGAGGCATTGTTGGATGCGATAAGGTGGAAATTGATCCGCGATATCAAGACATAAAAGATCATGGGCATGCTGTTGAAACTCCTTCTGTCCGTCGCCCTCAGTGTGCCAATCACGCTTTTGGTGGCCGTTATTCTGGTTATGACCGACCCTGCCAAGCCTGTTGCTGCCGCCAGCGGGTTGGACTTTGCAGAGTACCTGTCGGATAGCGCGGGGGGCGGTATTGCGCCGCCGCTGCTAAAGGCTCCGATGCGCGACGGGTATGAGTTGGCGTATCGGCGTTTTGATGGCCCTTTGGGCGCGCCGATGCTGGTGTTGGTGCATGGGTCCGGGTGGCACGGCTTGCAGTTTGTGAATATGGCGCAGGCGCTAAGTGAAAAGGCCACTGTTCTGGTTCCTGACCTGCGAGGCCACGGCACGGCACCGGGGCGGCGTGGCGATATCGATTATATCGGTCAGTTTGAGGATGATTTAGTTGATTTGATCGCGGCCTTGCATGAACCGGGCCAAAAGATTGTTCTTGCGGGCCATTCATCCGGTGGCGGGTTGGTTGTCCGGTTTGCCGGCAGCAATTATGGCCGGTTGTTGGACGGTGCGGTGCTGCTGGCCCCGTTTCTAAAGCATAACGCTCCTACCACGCGGGAAGACTCCGGTGGGTGGGCCACTGTGCAATTGCGTCGGATGATCGGACTTTCGATCCTGAACACATTCCGCATCACCGCGTTAAATGACAAGCCAGTGATCCAGTTTTCGATGCCGGATCAAGTATTGGATGGGCCCTTGGGGGATACGGCGACTACGGCCTATAGCTACCGGTTGAATACAGGCTTTGCGCCACGGGGCGACTACCTTGCGGACGTCGCTGCTCTGCCAAGGTTCCTGCTGGTGGCGGGGTCCGATGATGGCGCGTTTTACGCCGAAAAATACAAGGAAACGATGATGCCTGCGAATGACAAAGGCACCTATGTAATTGTTCCGGGTTATGGCCATTTAGGAATCGTAGATGCCCCCGAAACGATCAAGGTAATGGCGGAGTTTCTAGATGCAGTTTGACGATGATTTGACTGCATGTGCCAGCATCGTTGAACGCGCTGACCCTCTGCGCTTTCGGGCGGCAATGGCTGCCCCCCTTGCGGCACGGCGCATTCTGTTTCCGCTTTATGCCTTTAATATCGAGGTGGCCCGCGCACCTTGGGTAACGAAAGAGGCGATGATCGCTGAAATGCGCCTGCAATGGTGGCGCGATGTCTGCGAAGAAATCACTGAAAGCCGGCCCGTGCGCCGGCACGAGGTCGCAACCCCCTTGGGCGCAGCGATAGGCGCTGATCAGGCGCGTGTTCTGGATACGCTTGTGGGCGCGCGTCGATGGGACATTTACCGCGACGCATTCGAGGACGAGGCACATTTTGATGCTTATATCGACCAGACGGCGGGCAGCCTCATGTGGGTTGCTGCATCAAGTCTGGGTGCAGCAGATGAAACCGTTGTGCGCGATGCGGGTTATGCCGCAGGAGTGGCCGCTTGGCTGCACGCTATTCCGCAACTGGTGGAACAGGGCCGTGTGCCCTTGTTGGATGGCACTGACGCGGGGGTCGCGGCGTTGGCGCGCACGGCGCTTGCGCGGTTGAAAAAGGCACGTCAGCAGCGCGGCAAGGTCTCTGCGGCGTCGCGGCCTGCGCTGTTTGGCATCGGGGCAAGCGAGGCTGTGCTGAAGGCCGCGATATCGGCACCCTCACGCGTTGGGGATGGCACATTGCCCCCGCTCGACAAGTTTCCGCTGTCGTGGCGGGCCCTTAGCGGGCGTTGGTAAGGTTACGCACGCGCTCGCGCCGGTTTTTGACGCAGCGTCAGCCAGATCAGTGCACCACCGGCAAGCACCAGAAACGGGATCATCGCGATGTTCACGGCGGCCCAGCCTTCGATTGCGCTGCCGCCTGAACAGTTCATCAATCCGCCACTGGCCAGCGATGCAAAGGTCACGCCACCGAACACCAGTAGATCGTTCAGCCCCTGCATCCGGCCGCGTTCGTGTGGTTCGTGCGCACCCGCCAGCATCGACGTGGCCCCGATAAAGCCAAAGTTCCAGCCGATCCCCAACAGGATCAACGCGATATAGAAGTTGCCCAGATCAACGCCTTGCAGGGCAACAACCCCCGCAACCGCCAAGATCGCAATGCCAAGGCCGAGAATCTTTTCGACCCCGAAACGCGCGATCAGATGGCCGGTAAAGAACGACGGCGCGTACATGGCCAAGACGTGACCCGTCACCACATGGGACGCATCAACAATGTCATAGCCACAGCCCACAACCGCCAGGGGGGTCGACGTCATGACCAAGTTCATCAACGCATAGGACACCATTCCGCAGATCACGGCGACCGCAATGCGCGGTGTTTTAAGCAGTTCCATCCGTGAGCGACCTTTGGGCGCGTCGGCGGCGGGAATTGGCGGTTTTGGAATTCGCAAAAAGGCGAAAAGGATCATGCCGAACGCATTCAACGCAATAGCCGCGATATAGACCGGAAAAAACCGCATGACGGTCGCGTCCCCATTTGATCCGGTCAACAGGCCTACCAGCTGCGGCCCGATAATGGCCGAGATTAGGCCGCCTGCCATCACATAAGAAATCGCCTTGGGGCGGTATTCGTCCGACGCGGTATCTGTCGCGGCAAACCGAAAAAAGCCCTGCGAAGACATGTAGATGCCCATCAGATAGCTGCCCAGCAGGAACACCGCAAAGCTTTGGATTGTAAGAGCATAGGCGCAGATCGCCGCCCCCGCCATGCCGCCAAACGCGCCAATGACGAAACCCGCGCGCCGCCCGAATTTCTGCATTACACCAGACAGCCAGGGGGCGGTTGTCATAGACCCGAAAACAATCATCGAGATCGGCAAAGTTGCAAGGCAAACGTTGGGCGACAATTGTTGCCCCGCCAATCCACCAATTACAAAATACATAGGCATCTGGCTGCCAAGAAATGCCTGTGCGGTGACCAGAACGGCCACGTTGCGCTTGGCGCGGGAGTCATCAATCATTGTCATGGCAACGGCGTAAACGCAGGTTTTGGCATCGGCAAGCCCCTTGTGTCTAATCGCTGGCTGGGCGACGATTGCGCGATGGAACCGACCTCTCATATATTGTTGATCGCGGGCAGCGCCGAGGCGCATGATATCGCGGCTGAGATAGCGCAAACATCGCAACGGATGCAGGCGATCCTGCGGGCACCCGAACGCAGTTTCGGCCCCTTGGCCGTGCCCTCGCAGATTTGGTGGCCTGCGTCAGTGGACGAGATGAAATTATTTTTGATCCGGAATGGGATTGCCGCGATTTGCGATGCGGGACACGGGTTTGATTCCGATGTGTCCAATCTTGCATCAGCGGCCGCCGCCATTCTGGGCCTTGCATATTGCCGGGTATTGCGTCCGGTCTGGTCCGTTGATCCTCCTGCCATACGGGCCGCATCGGTTCATGCGGCTGCCGGTTTGATCTTGCCCGGTGCACGGGTCTTTGCGGCGACGGGCAGGGGCACGTTGGCACAATATGAACCATTCATCGGCGAAAAACTGTATCTGCGGCAGAACAGCCCGAAGGCGCGCACCGTCCTGCCAGGATTTGTTGAACCGGTTTTCGGTACGCCGCCCTTTATCTGCGAGCAGGAAATGACTTTGTTTAAGGAATTGACCATCGACACTATGATTTGCAGGAATGTGGGGGGTGGGCCAAGCCGACCCAAGCTGGACGCGGCGCTTGAGATGGGCCTGCGGACGATCGTCATCGACCGGCCAGCCCCGCCGCCCCATGCGCGTCTGCTGGCAACAGCACGGGAGGCGGTGGATTGGCTGGGCACGTTATGACAATCGGGCGCATCATTACCTGCGACGCGGATGTGGCAGAAGGGGCGGCATGGCTGGCCTCCACCAGCCCGCATTTTTCTAATGCATTGCAGGCCACAGGCCCCTTGCCCCTACGGCTGCGCGCTGATGGATTTGACGCGCTTATCGGGGCGATCATCAGCCAGCAGGTTTCAGTGGCCTCTGCCAATGCAATGCGCGCCAAGATGGATGCGCAGGGCCTGACACACGAGGCCGCAATTCTTGCCGCTGGCGAAGATGGCTTGCGCGCGGCAGGACTGAGCCGCCAAAAGATCCGCTATGCTTTGGCCTTGGCGCAGGCGGGCATCGACTATGCCGCCCTGCGCGATGCCCCCGATGGTGATGTGATCAAGACCCTAACCGCCGTCCCCGGTGTCGGCAGTTGGACTGCGCAAATCTATGCGATGTTTTCGCTGGGCCGCGCCGATGTCTTCGCCGAGGGCGATCTAGCCTTGCAAGAGGCAGCAAAAGTGCTTTTTGATCTGCCAGAGCGGCCAAAGCCGAAACAACTGGCGATGATGGCCGAGGACTGGTCGCCGTGGCGGTCGGTTGCAGCCCGCGCGCTGTTTTCGTACTACCGCGTTGTAAAGCAAAGGGAAGGGATCACATGACACGCGTCTTAAACGCAGAACGCCGCGAACCGGTATCGGGGGAAACACGGTCAGCCGTGGTGTTCCTGCACGGCTATGGGGCCAATGGTGCTGACTTGTTGGGGCTGGCCGATCCTTTGGGCGAACACCTGCCCGACACGCTGTTTATCGCCCCTGACGCGCCCGAGGCTTGCGCCGGTGCCCCAATGGGGTTCCAGTGGTTTCCAATCCCGTGGATCGATAATTCATCCGAGGAAGAATCCGAACGCGGCATGATGCAAGCGGTGCTGGACCTCAATTCATTCCTAGACGCGTTGATGGTGGACGAAGATTTGCTGCCCGAACAGGTAGTTTTGTTTGGTTTTAGCCAAGGCACAATGATGGCGCTGCATGTGGCACCGCGCCGCGAAGATGCAGTCGCAGGGATTGTCGCGTTTTCGGGTCGTTTGCTGTCCCCCGAAGGCCTCAAGGACGAGGTTGTCGTGCGCCCGCCGGTTCTGTTGGTTCATGGGGATGCAGATGATGTGGTCCCGCCGCAATCGCTGCCCGAAGCGGCCCAAGCCTTGCAAGATGCAGGTTGGACCGATGTGTACGCCCATATCATGAAGGGAACCGCCCATGGCATTGCCCCTGACGGTCTAAGCGTGGCGCTGGCATTCATGCGCGACAAACTGGGGCTTTAATCGCCCCCATTTGGCGACGTGTCCGTTCTTAAGCCACGTCGCCCATTGGTTGAAGTGTACTATTCCGCATCAACGCCTTAGCCCAGCGGTTCGACCAAAGGCATTGCCGCACTGACTGCGCAACAATCCGCCGTACATTCTGGGTTGAATAATGGTCCGCGTTCACTTGCGCCCCTCTGGCAATCACATCCGCATGCCAGTCCAATGCCATATACGCCTTCGCCATCAACACCGTTGTTTTGACGCTCGTACCTCGCATTGGGGCAGCCCTTTAAATGCCTGTTATTAGGGCGTCATTTCCTGTCTGCGACATCTTATGTCCTTTTGCGACTTGTCAGGCGCAAAAGCCGAGATATAGTTTCAGCCATCGGCGGGGTTGTTCTCGCCGGACCGGACGCGGAACGGCAAAGGGTTTCAGTTTTATGGACGGCGATTTCAGAACAGAATTCACACGCAGCCCTGCAGGGTTGAAACATAGACCGGCCCTAGTGCTGAATGCGGACTACAGACCCTTGTCTTATTATCCGCTTTCACTTTGGTCCTGGCAGGATGCGATCAAGGCGAAATGGCTCGACCGGGTCGATATCGTTGCCGAATACGAAGACTACGTGCACAGCCCGTCGATGGAGATACGCATCCCGTCTGTTGTCGTCCTAAAAGACTATGTAAAACCTCAAAAGCGCGTGGCCTTCACGCGCTTCAATTTATTTCTGAGGGATGAATTTTGCTGCCAATACTGTGGGGCGCGGGGCGATCTTACCTTTGACCATGTTGTGCCACGGGCCTCGGGCGGGGTAACCAGCTGGCAAAACGTCGTGGCCGCCTGCAGCCCATGCAACCTGAAGAAAGGGTCCAAAGCCCTGCACCAGACTGGATTTCACTTGCGCAAACCGCCCCGTCAGCCGGGTGCCGAAGAACTACGCAACATGGGCCGCAAGTTTCCGCCAAACCACCTGCACGATAGCTGGATGGATTTCCTTTATTGGGATGCAGAACTTCAAGCGTGATTGGGTTGGTCATCAAGCGCTGTATTGCGAAGCTGAGTTGGCAAGAAAATCACTCGCGCTCCAAAGATACGCATCGGATGGACCGGCCCTGAATTAACACGGTCATTGCCTTTGCCCCTCCGACTAGGGTTGTTACTTAGAACAAGATTTTGCAGTCGCGGTGGGTGTTTGAGGTGACTTTGGTACAGCCAGATATTGCATTTCCAGTATTTTGGTGAAGGTTGTTCGTATATGAAAGTTTGGATGCTTGTATTGTTGATTTGTGGGGCGCCACTTGCATTTTACCTATTCGCGCGCACGATTAACGTGCGATTTGAGACGCGGATCGAGATAGAGACGCCGGCGGGCATCCAATCCGGCAGCCGGGTGATGAACGTAAGCTACACCCGCCCCATCTTTACCGGAATTCTACCGATGGAGGCCAGAGGCGGGCGATGGAGGCACAACGGCGAGGCACTTGCGGTGGAGGTGGTGCCGGGTAGGTACCTTTTTGCTTTGATCGGCAGCAGATACACCGAGAATGAACCGGTACGGTGGCTCGGTTCAGCATTTCGACCGCCCGCCTTTCACAAAAGTGCTAGAACGCACAGATTGGCCGGATGGCTGCGTTCGATCAAGCGCAGCGATGGGTATTTTGACCTGCCGGTATCACACTACCCGCCGATGGTATCCTTTAAAGACATGAACGATTCCGCAACTGTATTTCAGGTCGAGCCGGACGCACTGGAAGGCGTCTTTGGACCCGGCGTCAGTCTTAAGTCATTTGCGATTCGGGTAGTAAACCAAAAGATCGAGATTGGGGGCTTGCAGCGTCTGCTGCCTTGGTTGACCCACGACAAAGAACCTGGACTCTGCGCACCCACGTACAGCTCGTACGAACCGCTGTGCGCCAACCTAACCTTTAGCGACTTTCTTAGGACACGCAGCTAACGGTATTTGAATTTATCTCGACCGACCTTTTCCATGCGCAGCAACATGCGCAATTGCTGGACTTTTGAAATGTCGCCGAACGTCGAATGGGATTTGGAGGTGGCAGTCCGATTGTCGGGGTATGTGCCGACTTTAAAAGTTTCATCAAACAAAAGACAATGAAACTACGGATCGGTCCACACTGTCTCTTGCCTGAGTTCCAAAACCCATGCGCTTAGAAGGTGCTGTAGCTAATTGTGACATAAGGAAATATTACGGACAATGGACGTGATCCGAAACCGTCGCGCTTGAAAATTGGCCTAAAACTCCAAATCAACCCAAACTGGGACATGATCCGAAGGCTTTTCCCGTCCGCGTATATCCTTGTCGATCTGACAATCGCGGAGCATGTCCGCACAGGCGGGGCTGAGCAGGAAGTGGTCGATGCGGATACCATTGTTCCGGTTCCATGCTCCGGCTTGGTAATCCCAAAAACTATAGTGTCCCGGACCTTGAACCCGCGCGCGAAATGCTTCGGTCAGACCAAGAGCAAGCAGGCACCGCCACGCAGCGCGCGATTCCGGACGAAACAGGGCGTCCTCGCGCCAGGCATCTGGGGTTGCAGCGTCTTCGGCCTGCGGGATGATGTTGAAATCTCCAGTCATTAGAAAGGGTGTCTCTTCGGCGAGCAAGGCGCTAGCGCGGTCTTGCAGGCGCTGCATCCACGCCAGTTTATAGGCATATTTGCCGCCCTCGACAGGGTTTCCCGCGCTGTCCAATTCAACTGGATTGCCGTTGGGCAGGTACAGACCGCAGATGCGGATCGCTTGTTTGTCACCCATCACAGACGCTTCGATATAGCGGGCCTGTTCGTCGTTCTCATCGCCGGGCAGGCCACGTGTCACGTCTTCGAGCGGCAGCTTTGACAGGATCGCGACCCCATTGAACGACTTTTGCCCGTGGGTTTCGACATTATATCCGCGATCCTCGAATATCTCGCGCGGAAAGTTTTCATCGACCGACTTGATTTCTTGCAGGATCACGACATCAGGCTGCGCCTCATCCAGCCACTGGGGCAGGGCGTCGATACGCGCCTTGATCCCGTTTATGTTGAAAGTTGCGATTTTCATGGCTGGCCCCCAAGCAAGTATAGCCCGCAGCTATCGCGTATCCCGCGCAATGGGGCAAGGGTAGCGCGCGTTAAAAAAACTCTAAAAGAAGGCCTGATTCGGGACAGATTTGTGGCAGTGATGTAAAATTTCGGTTTTTGGATTCACTGGAATGGATGTGGATATAATTTTGAAATTCTCGGCTTTTCCGTATGTTTTCAAATGGCTCTACTCATATTTTGACGGGCCAGATATGTGGATAACTTTCGGCAATTCACGGCATGGGGGAAATTAACGCATGAGTAACTACTTTCGAGATTAATTGATTGGTAATTGCAACCACCGGTCGCAATTGCCCTAGAATTTAACCTCGAAAAGGACACCACAATGACTGCACTTTCCTATGTCGAAGACACACTTTCCTCTGTCGCCTCATCGTCACTGACCTCGATCCATGCGGGGCATGGAACAGACCTGTTTACCACCGGCTCAAGCGCTGGACCTGCTGACATGATGACCGGCGGCGGAACCGACCTGTTTACGACCGGATCCAGTTCGGGACCCGCTGAAATGGCGATTGGTGGGGGCACTGAATTGTACACCACAAGCTGCGCTCCATCCGGTGCCGATATGAATTCGGGACATCTGGTCGAGCTGTTTACCACCAGCTGCGCCCCGTCTGATACCGATATGAAATCGGGACATCTGGTCGAGCTGTTTACCACAAGCTGCGCTCCTTCTGGTACCGATATGAAATCGGGACACCAAGTCGAGCTGTTTACCACCAGCTGCGCCCCGTCCGGTGCCGATATGACATCGGGACATCTGGTCGAGATGTTTACCACAAGCTGTTAATTTCACATCTTAAATTTGGTTCTGCGCCCGAATATCGGCGCAGAATCCTGCCGGAGGCAGCCCATGTCGAATATTCTTTCTTTTGTACCGCCGGACAAGGCTAACGCCTCCGGATTTGTAGCGCTAAGTTCTATGTTTGCCGATCACAGGCGAGCGCGGGGGGATGTATTTTGGTTGAAAGAAAATGCCGAATGGCAGGGCATCTTGGCTAGCATGTCGGCTGAAATTCCGGATGAAGCTCTGACCCCTTATGCATCATTTTATGATGACATCCGCGCGCAACTTGAATTTTTCCCGCAATACTACCGGTTCTTTCTGTCGATCTGTCTGGACCTTGAGGATCTGGGCGCAGGCGGTACTCAGGGTGAGGCGCTTTGCCACTGGGTCGCGCGACAAGGGCTGCCCGAGGCGGAGTTGTCAGATTTACAAAGGGGTGAGGCCGCGCGGTTGTTGTCGCGACGCGGGGTTAAGGCACAACAGCAGGGGACTGAACTTGCTGAGCGATTGCGTCGGTTTATCGCCCGGTCTGAAACCTTTGCCCTGCCTAACAAAAAAGCGGCCTATGAGCTGGCCCATATTATCTTCTATCTGAGTGACTATGGCCGGTGCGACCCCTCTGTGGCCCCAGAGGTACTGACTAGCCTCGAATATGCCGGTCTGCTGGCGTTTCTGGATCAGGACAGTGACCTGCTGGCTGAAATCTGTGCGGCACTGCGTCTTGCAGGCGTAACCCCCAGCCCGATCTGGGAACGTCTGGTGGTCGCGGCCCATGAGACCTGCAGCCTTGCGGGCGGTACGCAGGCCCACGCCGGAGACGCTTATCAAGGGTATCTTGTTACGGGCTGGTTGGCCCAAATGACCGGACGCCGCGCATTTGCCCATGCTGTACCGACGGGGCAGGTGACCATTCACGGCGCAATGGTGGGGCAAGGCGCATTGCGCCGATTGTCGGAAGGTTTGTTTGAGTTAGGCCCGAAGCGGTTGGCGGATTGGTCACGCATGCGGCTTAGCTTGTTGCCGGATCTAAGCGGAGCCGAGCAGACGGTGATTGAGGCGGCGGAACAGTCCAGCCCAAAATTTGGGGCATTCTTTGAAGGATTTGCGCGGGCCTGTTCGGGGGAAATGGCCTCATTGACATGAGGCCAGCCTCCGGCGGGAGTTTTCTTGGCAAAATGAAACTAAACGAGATGCGCTACATCGAGAAAGACGTACCGCAGCCGCAAGCGCTGGTTGCATTCGGATTTTCAATCACGAAACGCGCACCGATCAGTTCCTCGGAAAAGTCTATTGTCGCATTTGCAAGAAAGGGCAGTGAGATGCTGTCGACCACGACCTTTTGGCCGGATCCTTCCAGGATCATGTCATCGTCCTTGGGATCATCCAATATGATTTCATACTGAAAACCCGAGCATCCGCCGCCTTCGACTGCGACGCGCAGGGCCTTGCCATCGGCCGCCGCACCGATTTCGGCAAGGCGTTCAAAAGCACGAGAGGTAACTTTGGGGGGCAGGTTCATTTTCGGGCTCCGGTGTGATCGGTTTCCATCTGTCGTTGGTTACAATATAGAAAGCCATAGGACAGGCCACAAGGACCACTGAACATGCGCGCTTCTTTTGCCTCTGATCCGGCAGCGACCCGGGGACGGTTGATGCCGGAGGAGGAAAGCACTTTTCGGTCTTGCTTTCAGCGGGATCGCGACCGAATTATCCATGCAAGCGCTTTTCGTAGGCTCAAGCACAAGACGCAGGTTTTTATTGAGCACGAGGGCGATTATTATCGCACGCGGCTAACCCACTCGATCGAGGTGGCGCAAGTAGCGCGCACAATTTCGGGCGCTTTGGGCTTGAACGCCGAGCTGACCGAGGCTGTCGCCTTGGCACATGACCTGGGCCACCCGCCCTTCGGCCATACAGGCGAGGACGCGTTGCAGGCCTTGATGCTGCCCTATGGCGGGTTTGACCATAACGCGCAGGCGATCCGCATCGTTACCCATCTTGAGCGGCACTATGCGGAATTCGATGGACTGAACCTGACATGGGAGACCTTGGAGGGTTTAGCCAAGCATAACGGTCCGGTCACGGGCCCGCTGCCTTGGGCGCTTGAGGTTTATGGTCGCAAGCATGACCTCGAACTGGGCACCTATGCCAGCGCCGAGGCGCAGGTGGCCGCGATTGCCGATGATGTTGCCTATAACCACCATGACCTGCACGACGGACTGCGTGCCGAGTTGTTTTCGACGGACGAGCTGGCCGAGCTGCCCATTCTTGACAAGAACTTTGCCGAGGTGGACCGTTTGTACCCCGGCCTGAACTATTACCGCCGCCGTCACGAAGCGCTGCGCCGGTTCTTTGGCGTGCTGGTCGAGGACGTGATCAACTTTGCACGTACCCGTCTGGAAGAAATGCAGCCGCAGACGCCGACCGATATTCGCTTGGCTGGCCGGACGGTGATCCGGTTCTCGGACCCAGTGTTCCAAGACCTCAAGGTGATCCGGGCGTTTCTGTTCGACCGAATGTACCGTGCGCCATCCGTGGTGCTCATGCGCAAACAGGTGACCGAGGTGGTCAACGACCTGTTCCCGCATTTTTGCGCCCATCCTGAAGAGTTGCCGAAACAATGGCGCAAGGATGTCGATGAGGCGGAAGGTGATACTGCACTTGCGCGGATTGTCAGCGATTATATCTCGGGGATGACCGACCGCTTTGCTTTGCAGGAGCATGAACGGCTGATCAAAGGCTAAGCGCCCTTGATGTTCGGCGGTTTTTCAGGCGATACACGGGCCTAAGACGAAGGAATGCCCCAAATGAACCTATTTGCCGATATCCGCACCTATGTGCTGTCCACGCTTGATGCGCTTGTCGCTGACGGGTTCTTGCCCGATGGCCTGAGCTTTGACGCCATCGCAGTGGAACCACCCCGAGATGCGGCCCATGGCGACATGGCCACGAACGCGGCGATGGTGTTGGCGAAACCGGCAGGCATGAAACCACGCGAGATTGCTGAAAAACTGGCCGAAAAGCTGGCCGAAGACCCGCGCATTACATCCGTCGACGTTGCTGGGCCGGGGTTCTTGAACCTGCGACTTGCGCCATCTGTGTGGCAGGGTGTTGTAGGAGCGGTTCTGGCGCAGGGCATTGATTTTGGTCGCGGTGATCTAGGGCAGGGCAAGCGGGTGAACGTTGAATACGTGTCTGCAAACCCAACCGGGCCATTGCACGTAGGCCACACGCGGGGCGCGGTCTTTGGCGATGCTTTGGCATCTTTGCTGGATTTTGCGGGCTATGATGTCACGCGCGAATATTACATCAACGACGGCGGCGCGCAGGTCGATGTCTTGGCGCGGTCCGTCTATAACCGCTATCTTGAGGCGCATGATCTGTCAGTCGATTGGCCCGAAGGCACATACCCCGGTGACTATCTGATCGATGTTGGCGAGGCGCTGCAGGCCAAGGTCGGTGACGCCTATATCGACCAGGACGAAGACGTCTGGCTGGAAGATGTGCGCAACTTTGCCACCGAAGCGATGATGGAATTGATCCGCGCCGATCTTGCATCTTTGGGCGTCAAGATGGACGTGTTCTTTTCCGAAAAGTCGCTGTACGGCACTGGCCTGATCGAGGCCGCAATCGAGGATCTAAAATCCAAGGGCCTGATCTATGAAGGCGTGCTTGAGCCGCCAAAAGGCAAGCTGCCCGAGGATTGGGAAGCGCGCGAGCAGACGTTGTTCAAGTCGACAGAGCACGGCGATGATGTGGACCGCCCCGTAATGAAATCAGACGGCGGATGGACCTATTTCGCGCCTGATATCGCCTATCACTATGACAAGGTGCAACGCGGTTTTGACATGCTGATTGACGTGTTCGGGGCCGATCATGGTGGCTATGTCAAACGGATGAAGGCGGCGGTATCGGCGCTTTCCGGTGGCACTGTGCCGCTGGATATCAAGCTGACGCAGTTGGTGAAGCTGTTCAAGGATGGCAAAGAATTCAAGATGTCCAAGCGGGCAGGGACGTTTGTTACCCTGCGCGACGTGGTTGATCAGGTTGGCCCTGATGTGACCCGCTTTGTGATGCTGACACGCAAGAATGACGCGATGCTGGATTTCGACTTTGCCAAGGTTCTTGAGCAATCCCGCGAAAACCCCGTGTTCTACGTTCAATATGCCCATGCGCGGGTGAATTCGGTTCTGCGCAAAGCGGCAGAGGCCGGCATCGCCACAGACATGGAAACTTTGCAAGCTGCGGATCTGACGCTGCTGGATCACGAGGCCGAACTGAAGCTGGCAGGCAAGCTGGCGGAATGGCCGCGTCTGGTTGAAACCGCGGCCCGCAGCAATGAGCCGCACCGGATCGCGTTCTATCTCTACGAGCTGGCGGGTGATTTCCACGGTTTGTGGAACCGCGGCAATGATGTGCCGTCTTTGCGGTTCCTGCAGGATGATGCGGCAGTGTCTCAGGCAAAAATCGCGCTCGCAAAGGCCACAGCGATTGTAATTGCTTCAGGTCTTGGTATTCTTGGCGTAACCCCAGCGGAAGAGATGCGTTAAACGCACGCCCGCCGGACAGGCAAATATCAAGATTCAGACCCGCGCCGATTAAACGAGTGGCGGGCAGTGAGGCAAAAATGGCAGATTACACGTCTTCTCCCCGTGGTGGGGGATACAATGCAGAATCCGATATGTATGCTGTGCACCCCGTGCAGGGTAAGCCATTGGCAAAGTTGACAAATTTAATAGGCGCGGCCATGTCGGTTGCCCTAGTTGTTGGCATTGGTGTCTGGGGCTACAAGCTGTTGGTACGTGATGTGACAGGAATTCCGGTCGTACGCGCCGCCCAAGGTGACATGCGGGTGCGCCCCAAAAATCCCGGTGGTCAGTTGGCCCAAAATCAGGGACTGTCAGTGAATGCCGTAGCCTCTAATGGGACGGCAGATGAAATGGCCGATCAGGTCATTTTAGCCCCCAAAGCGCTTGATTTAGAAGACGAGGACCAGCCCATTCTGGTATCAATGGTTGCAACCGCGCCACAGGCTGCTACCCCAAAAAAACCGACCCCAGACATCAGTGCGGCACTGCAAAGCGGCAATGTCGAAGATCTGGTCGCGCAGTTGACTGACGGTATGGCCCCGATGGATGACGCAGAGCTAGAGCCGATTAATGCAAGTGTGCTGATCGACTCAGATGCGCTCGACATGGCGGTCTCAAACGCCATTGCCGTGGCCATGGTTGCAGAGCCGGGTGTGAAAGCATCGTTGCGCCCCAAAACGCGGCCCGCTGTGCGTGCCGTGGTGACGCCCGCCGCCTTTGACGCCAGCGCATCGTCGACAAACGTCAATGAAAAGTCGGCCGACAGCCTGCCAACGGGCACACGGTTGGTACAGCTTGGTGCCTTTGACACGCCCGAAATTGCGCGCAACCAGTGGGACCAGTTGAACGGACGTTTTGGTGCCTATCTCGAAGGTAAATCCCGTATTGTTCAGGAAGCCAGCAGTGGCGGGCGGACGTTCTATCGTTTGCGCGCACATGGCTTCGAAGACATCGCCGACGCGCGACGCTTTTGTTCGGCACTGGTTGCAGAAAACGCTGATTGCATCCCTGTCGTGACTCGTTAATGCGATTTGGGGCGACGATACTGGATGCGACGGGTCTACGCCTGACAGCGCAAGAAAAGGCGTTGTTTCGTGCGGTGAAACCCTTTGGGTTTATTCTGTTTGCCCGCAACATCGACACGCCTGATCAGGTACGCGCCCTATGTGCTGAAATGCGTGAAGCGGCGGGCCATAACGCTGTGATTACCGTGGATCAAGAGGGCGGCCGCGTACAGCGGTTGCGCGGTCCGATTTGGCGCGATTGGACGGCACCACTTGAATTTGTGCAGGCCGCCGGCGTCAAAGCAGCTGAGGCGATGTACACGCGTTTCAGGCTGATCGCGCAGGAATTGCATGCCTTGGGGATCGACAGTAATTGTGCCCCGATGGTCGACGTTGCAGGTCCGCAAACCCATGAATTCTTGCGCAATCGGTGCTATGGGACCGATGCTACGCAGGTGACAACGCTTGGCCGTGCTGCCGCTGACGGAATGTTGGCGGGGGGCGTGTTGCCTGTGGTAAAGCACATACCTGGTCATGGGCGCGCGACGATGGACAGCCATTTTGACCTGCCTTTGGTCACGGCGACCCATGCCGAGCTTGCTGGCTGTGACTTTGCGCCCTTCAAGGCGTTGAACGACCTGCCGATGGGGATGACTGCACATCTGGTGTACGATGCGATTGATCCGCGCCCTGCGACGCTGTCACCCGTGATGATGCAGTTGATCCGTGACGAGATCGGATTTGATAACTTGATCATGACGGATGACATCTCGATGAAGGCGCTTGAGGGTGGCGTTGACCAGATCAGCCGCGATGCTTTGGCGGCGGGCTGTGATGTGATCTTGTACTGCAATGCCTCGCTTGAAGACCGCGGCCTTGTCGCTGATGCGGCGGGAGAGATGACGGATGCGGCGCAAACCCGCGCCGAACGGGCGCTTGCCATGCGCATGGCTCCTGACGAGATTGACATTTCCGCCCTGACTGCGAAGCTTGACGCGCTTTTGGGCGGGGAATTGCATGGCTAACAACCTTTTTGAGGAAGACCAGACCACGGTCGCCGAAAGGCTGGCTGCCGAAGCGTTGATTGTGGATGTTGACGGCTTCGAAGGGCCGTTGGACCTTTTGCTGACGCTTAGCCGCACCCAGAAAGTCGATTTACGCAAAATTTCGGTTCTGCAATTGGCGCGGCAATATCTGCTGTTTGTCGAAAAGGCAAAAGCGCTGCGTCTGGAATTGGCCGCTGACTATCTGGTGATGGCGGCATGGTTGGCATTCTTAAAGTCCCGTCTACTATTGCCGCCAGACCCGACCGAAGAGGGGCCCACCGGCGAGGAACTGGCCGCACATCTGGCATTTCAACTTGAACGGTTGCAAGCGATGCGCGATGCCGCAGCGCGATTGATGGCGCGCGATCAGTTGGGGCGTGATTTCTTTGCGCGTGGCCAAACCCACGAGGTTAAGCGAACGCGCCGTGTGACCTATAGCGCGACATTGCTGGACCTGATGCAAGGCTATGCTCGCATCCGCACGCGCGATGAATTCCGCCCCTTTGTGATGGACCGCGAAAAGGTATTCACCATGGAGCAGGCGCTGGAACGGATGCGCGGTTTGATCGGCTTTGCGGGCGAATGGGGCGATCTAACCAGCTATCTGCCGGACGGTTGGGGCGACGACCCGGTGATGCGCCGATCGGCCACCGCATCGACCTTTGCGGCCTCGCTTGAGCTGGTCAAAGAGGGCCATCTGGAAATCCGACAATCCGACATGTTTGCCCCGATCGAACTACGCAAGAGGAAACAACGTCGTGAGTGAAGCGGTTGAAGATAAAGAAGAAAGCCTGTTCGAGGCCCCACCGGTGGCCGAGCAGGAACGCATGCTTGAAGCGATCCTTTTTGCTGTGGCAGAGCCGATAACTTTGCGCGAAATCGAAGCGCGATTGCCCCACGGCTGCGACGCGGGCGAAGCAATGGTGCATCTTCGGAAACGATATGAGGGGCGTGGTGTACAGGTGGCAAAGATCGGCGATGCCTATGCAATGCGCACGGCCGCTGATCTGGGTTATCTGATGCAGAAAGAAACGGTTGAGGTGCGCAAGCTGTCGCGTGCGGCAATCGAAACCCTGGCTATCATCGCCTATCACCAGCCCGCGACCCGCGCCGAGATCGAGGAAATTCGCGGCGTGTCCGTATCACGTGGGACGCTTGATCAACTGCTTGAGCTGGATTGGATCCGCTTTGGCCGACGCAAGATGACCCCCGGTCGGCCTGTCACATTCGTCGTGACCCAAGCGTTTTTGGCACATTTCGGGTTGGAAAGCCCGCGCGATTTGCCAGGTCTAAAAGAACTGCGATCTGCCGGATTGCTAGAGAGCCGACCCGCCTTTGGTGGTCTGCCGCTGATGGCAGGCGACGAAGATGAGATAGAGGACGTGGAAGGGCAAAGCGAACTGTTTGAGGATTAAATGGCCAATTGGCCTGAAAATTGCCTTAGTAATCGCTATATAAAAGACAAGATACGATTTTGCGCAAAATAACGAGGTCGAACAATGAACCAGATTATAAATATGATTATGCGCCGCGTCATGGGGCAGTTGATCAACCGTGGTGTGAATTTTGGTTTCGCCCAGGCATCCAAGATTGGCAAGGGCAAGCGGGGTCCGGATGCTCAGCCTGATGTCTCCCCAGAAGAAGATGCCCGCCGTGAACGCGCCGGGCGGCAACAGGGCAAACAATCCCGTCAGATGTTGAAAAACATGCGCCGGTTGGGACGTTTCTAGACCTCAGTTGGGGGCGCTTCCTCCCGCTTTTAACGGCGTACCTCTGGAAATTCATAACCAGAGAAAGGGCTTAGCTTGGCGCTGCAAAATGTTTGCTGAGCTTGAGACCCTGACCTTGGTAGTTTGAAGCGATGCCCGCTCCATACAGCTGGGTCGGGATGCGCGCCATTTTTTCATAGACCAGTCGGCCGACAACTTGGCCGTGTTCCAGCACGAAGGGGGCCTCGTGGCAGCGGACTTCGAGCACGCCTCTTGATCCAGTTCCGCCTGATTGATCGTGACCAAACCCCGGATCGAAAAAGCCCGCGTAATGCACTCGAAATTCACCCACCATCGCTAGATAGGGGGCCATTTCAGCTGCGTATTCGGGGGGAATCGTCACGGCCTCGCGGCTGACAAGAATATAGAATGCACCGGGGTCGAGGATAATCTGGCCGTTGTTGCTGTGCACTTCCTCCCAATAGTCGGCGGGGGCATAATGGCCCATTTTATCCAGATCAATGACACCTGTGTGCGGTTTGGCACGGTAGCCCACCAAAGTGGCGCCGGGCAGGCGCAGATCGACCGAGAAGCCCAAACCATCGTCGATCACCGCTTCGCCATCAACCAGCGGAGTATCGGCGTGTAAAATCCGAAGGGCGTCGTCGTTAAGGGTCGCGTCGCCGGTTGAAAAACGGATCTGGTTCAGGCGCATTCCGGGGCGCACAAGGACCGAAAACGAGCGCGGGCAGATTTCAGCATAAAGCGGCCCGGTGTAGCCCGGGTTAACCCGGTCAAATTCTGTGCCGCCATCGGTGATGGTGCGGGTCAACAGGTCAAGGCGGCCGGTCGAGCTTTTGGCGTTGGCCACGGCCGACACATCATCGGGCAGGGCCAGTTCTTCCATCAAGGGAACGACGTAAACGCAGCCCTTCTCCAGAACGGCCCCGTTTGTCAGATCAACGCGGTGCATTTCAAACTCGGCGAGGCGATCCGCGACCTTGGCACCATGACCGGCGAGGAACGAGGCACGCACACGATACGCGACCGTGCCAAGACGCATATCAAGACTGGCGGGCTGGATCTGCGCCGGATCCACGGGCAGGCTGCCGGTTATCTGGCCTGCGTCGATCATATCGCTGATTTGCTGGTTTGGAATAACACCGCCCATAGCAGGACCTTTCAAATGCAAACACCCACACCGTTACAGGCGCGGGCGTTTGTTTTATGTCGGTTGGTCGGGCTAGCAGGACTCGAACCTGCGACCTTCCGTCCCCCAGACGGACGCGCTACCAGGCTGCGCCATAGCCCGACATGGGGCGGTAAATACCTGATAATCGCGGGTGCGCAAGGGGGAATTACCGCAAAGCGCATGACGTGTCAGTCTTTTGCTGCACGACTGTGGTCAGAGCTCATTGAATCGCGCAATGCAGCAAGCCGGGAGAGCACGGGCAGCATATTCTTGGCGATGTCAGGGCTAAGTTTTCGTTTCCTGAGAGCGGACGAAAGCGCCCCAGCGGAGGCGGGCATATCCGCCTCGGCAAAGTCGATGGCAACATCGACAACGCGCGGTTTAGGTGTGGGCGCGTCTTGTGGTGGCGTTGCATCGGTCGGGGTATTGTCGCTTTGCTCTGGCGCGGGCGGGGAGAGTGGCTGGCGCAGAAACGCAGGTAGCTCTTCCTTGGGCGTGGTTTCAGCAGACACTGGATCTTCGGTTTCGGTTCCGTCCGACATGTCAGAGATATCTATGTCAGCGCTGACGGTTTCCAGCGGTGGGGTTGTTGGACTGTGCGGTGTAATATCACTGGCCGCGTCAAGTACAGCTTCAGACTTTTCTTCTGGAACTACCTGTTTATTTTCAGTTTCTTGTGGCGCTGTCTTGATGTCGTCTTTTGCGTCACCCTTGTCAGCGTCGGGCTTTGGCGTTGGGGCGCTCTGTTCGGCAGGCCGTGATTTTTCAGGTACTTCAACAGAGGACGCGGCTTTGCGGCCATCGTCCGTTTTTGTCGGAGTCGCACTTTGATCAGCGATGTCGGGCGTGCCCGATGGTTCAGCAGTCTGTGGCGCAGGGGTGTCGGTGTCAGCCGCCGCAGGGCGGGCGGCCTCGAATGGCAGTACCACACTTTCGACGATCTCAGGTGCCGGGGGTGCCATGTCGATGGTCGAAGTCCCAGAATCGCCAAGTTCGGCTTGCGCCAGTTCATCCAATGGGCCGGACATTGCGGCGACATGGTTCATGCCTTCTTCGCGCAGCACCTTTTGAACGCCTTTGATGGTCAGGCCATCGTCGTGAAGCATGCGTTTGATGCCGCCAAGCAGCAACATGTCAGCGGGGCGATAATACCGCCTACCGCCAGCCCGCTTTATGGGCTTAACCTGGGTGAATTTACTTTCCCAAAAGCGCAAAACATGGGCTTGGATGCCCAACCACTCTGCTACTTCTGAAATTGTTCGGAACGCGTCCGGAGACTTGGGCATCAGATCAACGCTTGTTTCCGTCTGCTACCCGGTCCTTCATCAAATGGGATGGGCGAAATGTAAGGACACGGCGGGGGTTAATCGGAACTTCCTCGCCTGTTTTAGGATTACGGCCGACGCGGGCAGATTTATCGCGTACGGAAAACGTCCCGAAAGATGAGATTTTTACCTGTTCGCCTTCAACCAAGGCGTCAGACATATGTTCAAGAACGGCCTCTACCAGCTGCGCACTTTCATTCCGGGAAAGACCTACTTCGCGAAAGACAGCTTCGCTTAGATCCATCCGGGTCAACGTATTGTCGGCCATCCTATCCCCCATGTATTTTGGTAAGCATATGCAGGGATGTTTTGACCTGTCAACAACTATGGGGCGTAAGGCCCTGTTCGCGCGGCAAAAAGCCAGTTCACCAGCGCAGAACGACTGCGCCCCAGGCCAACCCGCCGCCGATTGCTTCGGTTACGACAAGGTCGCCTTGCTTAATCTGGCCACGCTGTTTGCCGACCGAAAGCGCCAGCGGAATAGACGCGGCCGAGGTGTTGCCGTGGTCCTGAACGGTCACGACGACCTGCTCCATCGGGAGGTTCAGTTTCTTTGCAGTGCCTTGAATAATACGGATATTTGCCTGATGCGGGACGACCCAATCGACATCATCCGAGGTCACGCCGGCACGTTCCATCGCCGTTGTGGCAGTCGCTGCCAGCTTTTCAACCGCATGGCGAAACACCTGGTTGCCCTGCATCCGTAGGTAGCCACTTGAGCCCGTGCCGACGCCGCCATCGACATAAAGCAGATCGCGATAGCGGCCGTCGGAATTCAGGTCTGTGGACAGGATACCACGGTCGGCAGAAGTGCCATTGCCTTCTTGGGCCTCAAGCAGCAGTGCACCGGCACCATCGCCAAACAACACGCATGTGCTGCGGTCGGTCCAGTCCAGAATTTTCGAGAATGTCTCGGATCCGATGACCAGAACACGCTTGGCCTGACCCGAAAGAATCAGCGCGTTTGCGTTGGCCAATGCAAAGATAAAGCCAGCGCAGACGGCTTGCACATCAAAGGCAAAACCATTTTCCATACCTAGTTGCGCCTGCACCATCGTTGCGGCTGATGGAAAGGTAAGATCGGCGGTCGATGTTGCCAGAATAATTGCGTCGACATCTGCGGGGGTCTTGCCGGCCTCTTCCAAGGCCATCCGCGCGGCGGCGGTTGCCATGGTCGAGGTCGTTTCACCTTCGCCGACGAAATGCCGGCGCTCGATCCCGGAGCGGGACCTGATCCACTCGTCATTTGTGTCAATTTTGCCTTCGAACTCAACGTTCTCGACAATACGCTTGGGCAAATAGTGCCCGGCACCAATAACAACAGATCTCATGGTCATTCTTCGGTCTCTTTCACCGGCGGTGCGGTTGCTACCCGTGCCGCAAGCCGGTTGGTGAATTCACTGTCCGCCAAACGCGCGGCCAGTTTAATAGCCGAGGATACGCCCGTTGCATCGGCAGCGCCATGGGATTTTACGACGGTTCCATTCAACCCCAAAAACACGCCACCGTTTACGCGGCGGGGGTCAAATCGCTTACTGACCCTGCGTAGCGATCCATACGCCAACAATGCTGCTGCGCGCGACCAAATCGAATGATTGAATGCCTCGCGAAGGCCATTGCTAATCAGCAAGGCGGTACCTTCGCCGGTTTTGATGGCGATGTTGCCAGTAAAGCCGTCGGTGACGATCACGTCAGCAACGTCCCCCGAAATATCGCCACCTTCAACAAAACCGACGAAATCAAACTCGGCATTATCTGCGGCATCACGAATCAGTTCGAAGGCTTCTTTGAGTTCTGTTCGGCCTTTGTGTTCTTCGGTTCCGACATTCAAAAGCCCTATGCGCGGGCGTTCGATGCCCATACCGTTGCGGGAGTATGATTTCCCCATCAGCGCAAAGCGCAGCAGGTCATCGGCATCCGCGCGGACATCCGCGCCAACATCCAGCATGACGTTAAAGCCTTGCGCGCTGGTGGATGGATAAAGCACGGCAATTGCAGGGCGGTTTACGCCAGGCAATTTCTTTAGCCGGATCATCGATATCGCCATCAATGCGCCGGTGTTTCCGCAGCTTACTGCGACGGACGCCTCGCCAGTGCGTACAGATTCGATGGCAGACCACATAGAAGTGCTTTTGCCATTGCGCACAACATTGCTGGGCTTGTCATCCATGGTCACAACGCCAGTGGCGTCGCGCACCGTGCAACGGCCCGCGAGTTCAGGGCGCTTTGCAACCAACGGTTCAAGCGTTTCAGCAGGGCCGTGCAGCACAAAACTGATATTAGGATTCTTGGACGCAGACTCAGAGCACCCGGCAATAACGATTGCCGGGCCCTGATCGCCCCCCATTGCATCAACTGAAATGAGAGTACGCTGAGCGTTCGCTTTAGGCTGATCGGGCGAAACCGTCATCTGATGCGAAGCCTTTTATTAACTGCGGTTGACGAAAACAGCTTAGGCCGCGTCTTCGTCTAGGTCGATCTCTTCGTTTTGAGCGATGACTTGGTTGTCATCATAGTGACCGCAGGCCGAACAAATGTGGTGAGGACGCTTCAGTTCACCACAGTTGTTGCATTCGTTTGGGTTCGCAGCAGTCAGCGAATCGTGTGCGCGGCGGTTATTACGACGCGACTTGGAAACTTTATTCTGTTGGACAGCCATATCTGGTGCCTTTGCCTTCGGGGTCGTTCAGCGGCATGTAGCCAAAGACGACCGTGTTTCAGATCAACTCCCGGTTTGGGCGTGGAGTGCGTTTAGGCCGAAGCCTATCCGATGTCCAACCTTAATTGGGGTGAAGGGCGCAAAATACTTCGAAACTTCGCCGATGCAACCCCGTTTTACCCCGATTGGAACTTTGATTTACTCTTTCGGATCTTCCAGCTTTTCGCGCAGCTGCGCCAGACCTGCAAATGGCCGGGCGTCTTCGTCTGTCATCGGGGCGACACCGGGTTCGGCATAGACAGCCTGACCCAGTTCAGCCCCGTCTGCGCGCGGGTATTCAGGCACTTCCAGGGCCAGCGCCTCGACCATGACGGCGGCGGGGTCGATCCAGGCGGTCAACCGTTCCGAACGGTCGTCTTCGGGCATTTCGGCCTCGGGTTCGTCGGGCTCTATATAGTCTTTGACGAAAAGGCGGGTCAGATTGGTGTCTATACGGGTGGTCACCGGCTCTAGGGTGACGACGCAGGGCTGGACGACCGTGGCCCCAAGGCGGGCATCAAGCTTCCAATCTGTTTTGCCCAAGGCGGTCAGTTTACCTTCGAATGATAATTTACGCAGGGTCGTCAGCCCCTGCTCGTCAGCAATCTGGCGCAATGTATCAGCGTCAGGGCGCAGTGAAAAAGGGGTATCGGCGTTTTGGGGCAGATCTGCAACGCGCAATGCAGTAGGTGTTGGGGGCGTGCGAGACATGATGTTGTGCTTTCGTTTCTTGAACCATAGGGCATGCTTGGTGTATGCGGGATAAAAGCCATGATCCCCAAGGGCAAGAGGGCAGCAAGAATGCGTATCGACCGCCATGTCACAAAGACACTGATGAACGCCGCTCTATTAAGCGCCGGTATTATGCTTGGGGCTTGTGCGCCGCAGTACAAAAACCACGGCTATATTCCGCTGCAAGAGAACCTTGACCAGATCACCATTGGCAAGGACACCCGCGATACGGTGGCTGCAACGGTCGGTGTGCCTGCCTCGGCAGGGTTGCTGACGAACTCGGGCTATTACTATGTACGCTCGCGCCGCAAGGCGATCGGGTTCCTTGCCCCAACTGAGGTCGAGCGCGAAGTTGTAGCGATCAGCTTTAGCTCGAAGGGTGTTGTGCAGAACGTTGAACGGTTCGGGCTTGAGCGTGGCAACGTCATCACGCTGGACCGCCGTGTGACCAGTTCTCCGGTCAGCGACAAATCCTTTATCCGCCAGCTTTTGGGCAATATCGGCCGGTTCAATCCTGCCGCTATCGCAGGCTAGGGCACAATCCCTTGAGCAGGGTTGACCGTGGGGACATGCTCGCGCTGAGCCTTGGCCGCTATGACGTGTTTGAGGCAGAGCAACCCAAAGATATCGAGGCAGCACAGGCGCTTAGGGCGTTGGCCTTTGACTTGGGGGCACCGTTCGACATTGATCCATTTGATCCGCGCCAACGTCATATTCTGGTGCGCGAACGTGGAGGGCGGCGGCTTGTTTGCTGTTTCCGGATCGCGATTTTTCATGGGTGCTCAATTACCGACAGCTATGCGGCACAATTCTATGGATTGGGACGGTTGGCCGAATTTGACGGCAAGCTGATGGAGTTGGGGCGCTTTTGTTTGCACCCGGATGTAGCGGACCCCGATGTTGTACGCATTGCATGGGCGGCGCTGACCAGATTCGTCGATGCCCACGGGATCAGGCTGTTGTTCGGCTGCACCTCGTTCAAGGGGATTAATCCATACAGCTTTCTGGACGCATTCGGGTTGTTGGCGCAACGTCATCTGGCCCCGCCTGCGTGGCAGCCCACCGAAGCTGCACACGAAGTGTTGCGATTCGCAGACCACGCACCGGCCGTCATCGACAGAAAAAATGCCGCGCAGCAGATGCCGCCATTGCTGCGCACCTATCTTTTAATGGGGGGGTGGGTCAGTGACCATGCGGTTGTGGATCGGCAGATGAACACCCTGCATGTGTTTACGGGGCTTGAGATCGACGCGATCCCAGAGAATCGCAAGCGCCTCTTGCGCGGGTTGGTTTGAAGCGAATCTATGACTTCGTCGAGGATTTGAAACCATTTGGAACGAGGGTCATTGACCCCGACGCGGCGCAGATATAGCTGGCAGCCATGGCACGCGCACCCCTTTTACAAGTGAACGAGATTACGCTGACTTTCGGCGGAGATCCCGTATTCGAAAATATGTCTTTGGTCGTTCAGCCGGGCGACCGGCTGGCTTTGGTCGGGCGGAATGGCTCGGGCAAGTCCACGTTGATGAAAGTCATGGCTGGCATCGTTGAACCTGACAGCGGCGAGGTCATTGTCGGCCCCGGTGTGTCTGTCGGCTATATGGAGCAGGACCCGGATTTGACGGGGTTCGAGACTTTGGGCGATTTCGCTTCTTACGGGCTCGATCCCTCCGAGATGTACAAGGTCGAACGCGCGGGCGAGGGGTTGAAGTTTGACCCCGCACGCCCCGTTAGCACCGCAAGCGGTGGTGAACGTCGTCGGGCGGCTTTGGCGCGACTTATGGCATCCGAGCCTGAATTGATGTTGCTGGACGAACCTACGAACCATTTGGACATCGAAGCGATCCGTTGGCTGGAAGACGAGCTGAAAACGACGCGCGCTGCATTTGTTATTATTTCTCACGATAGGGCGTTCCTGCGCGAATTGACCCGTGCGACCCTGTGGATCGACCGTGGTGTGACGCGCCGTCAAGAAATCGGCTTTGGCGGTTTCGAGGCGTGGCGCGACCAGATGTGGGAAGAAGAAGATACGCAGCGCCACAAGCTGAACCGCAAAATCAAAGCCGAAGCGCGGTGGGCGGTTGAGGGTATTTCGGCGCGGCGCAAGCGTAACCAAGGCCGCGTGCGGGCATTACAAGAGCTTCGTGCTGAACGTGCCGGCCAGATTACCCGCCAAGGCACAGCTGCAATGGCACTGGAAGCCGGTCCGAAGTCGGGGCGTAAGGTCGTTGAGGCGACGGGGATTACCAAAGCCTTTGGCGAAAAATCGATCCTGCGCCCCTTTGATATTACGATTCAACGCGGCGACCGGATTGCACTGGTGGGGCCGAACGGTGTGGGGAAAACCACGCTCTTGAACATGCTGATAGGCAAGGAAGAACCCGACACCGGAACGATCAAGCTGGGCACCAACCTAGAGATTGCGTTGTTTGACCAAGCGCGCGCGCAACTGGATGGCGACATGTCTTTGTGGGACAGCCTAACGAGCGATCCGGAGATGCGCGTATCGGGAAAGGCGGACCAGATTTTGGTGCGTGGTATGCCGAAACATGTCGTGGGCTATCTGAAAGAGTTCCTGTTCGACGAAGCCCAAGCACGTGCGCCTGTTCGGTCGCTGTCAGGTGGTGAAAAGGCGCGGCTGTTGCTGGCCAAGATTATGGCGCGGTCCAGCAACATGCTGGTGCTCGACGAACCGACAAACGATCTGGACGTTGAAACCCTTGATTTGATGCAGGAATTGCTATCGACTTATGATGGCACAGTGCTGTTGGTAAGCCACGATCGTGACTTTCTAGACCGCGTTGCCGCGACCACCATCGCGATGGAAGGTGACGGCAAGGCCACGGTTTATGCCGGCGGTTGGACCGATTATCTGGCACAGCGCCAGCAGGATGACTTTGACCAAAGCGTTGTGGCCAAGGCCAAGCCGGGGGCCAAAGGAGAAAAGCCGAAAGCCAACGCGCAAAAGGGTCTAAGCTTTACCGAAAAGCACCGGCTTGAGGCATTGCCAGCCGAGATCGCGCGCCTTGAGGCCGAGATTGCCAAGCTGGAAGAATTGATGAGCGATCCGACGCTTTACACCGATAACCCGGTGAAGTTCCAAAAGGCGACCGATGCGCTGATTGAGCGCAACGAAAAGCTGCAAGATGCCGAGGCCGAATGGCTGGTACTTGAGGAAAAAGCCGAAAGCTAAGGCTTAGGGGGGCAGGGTAAACCACCCCCCTTTTTGCTTAACCCAGTTGGACCAGCGCATGGCGTTTCTTGCCAGCGCTTAGCTTGATTGGTGACGCAAGGGCGGCGGTGTCGATCATCATGCCTGCATCTGTCAGCGGTTCATCATTGATCCGTGCGCCATTTTCCGAAATCAGGCGCTTTGCCTCTTTGCCTGATCCGGCCAGACCCGATTTCACGATCAATTGTACAATCGACATGCCGTCGCCGATGTCTGCGGTTGTCAGCGTCAGGGTCGGCAAGTCATCACCGACGCCGCCTTTTTCAAACACTTCGCGGGCTGTTGCCTCTGCTGCCTTGGCAGCCTCGGCCCCGTGCAGCAGGGTTGTGACCTCGTTGGCAAGGCGGATCTTGGCCTCGTTGATCTCGGCCCCTTCAAGGGCACCCAGACGGTCGCATTCATCGACTGGCAGTTCGGTATATAGCTTAAGGAAACGGCCCACATCAGCGTCGGTTGTGTTGCGCCAGAATTGCCAGAACTCGTAGGGCGAGAGCATGTCAGGGTTCAACCAGATCGCGCCGGATAGCGACTTGCCCATTTTTTTGCCGTCAGAGGTGGTCAGCAGCGGGGAGGTCAGGCCGTAGACTTCGCCGTCAATCACCCGGCGTGTCAGGTCGATACCGTTGACGATATTGCCCCATTGATCCGATCCGCCCATTTGCAGGATACAGCCATAGCGGCGGTGAAGTTCCATGAAATCATAGGCTTGCAGGATCATGTAGTTGAATTCTAGAAACGACAATGACTGTTCGCGATCAAGGCGCGACTTAACGCTTTCAAACGCCAGCATCCGGTTGATCGAGAAATGCCGCCCAATGTCGCGCAGGAAATCAAGGTAGTTCAGCCCGTCCAGCCATTCGGCGTTGTTGATCATCTTGGCGTCCGATGGACCATCGCCATAGGTCAGGTAGGCACTGAACACCTTTTGAATGCCAGAGATGTTGTCATCGATCTGCTCGGGCGTCAGCAGGGGGCGTTCATCGGCGCGAAACGACGGGTCGCCCACCTTTGTGGTGCCGCCGCCCATCAGGGTGATCGGTTTGCCGCCGGTCTTTTGCAACCAACGCAACATCATGATCTGAATCAGCGATCCGACGTGCAGGGACTTGGCTGTAGCGTCAAAACCGATATAGCCGGGTTGCGCGCCCTTTAGCAGCGCCTCGTCAAGGCCCTGGTAATCCGTGCAGTCGGCGAGAAAGCCGCGCTCCATCATGATGCGGATAAATTCGGATTTGGGGTGGTATGTCATGGCGCTTGCCCTCAGCTTGGGTGGTGGTGCACTCTATATGTGCTGAGCAGACAAAGGAAAAGGCCATGAATAAGGCCCATGGAAATCGGATCGCGAAAACAGGCGTATTACGGGCCGCTGGCGCGATGAGCGGCACGTCCTTGGACGGTGTCGATGTGGCCGTGATTGACACGGATGGCCATGATATTTTCGGCTTTGGGGCGTCTGGATACCGCGAATACACCAGCGACGAACGCAAGATGATTGCTGCGGGTTTTGGCAAATGGTCAGGACCCGAGGTGCAAGCCGCGACACAGATCATTGAGGCGGCGCATCTTGAGATCTTGCGAGACTTCACAGATGTGGATGTTATCGGGTTCCACGGACAGACATTGGCCCATGCGCCGCGCCAACAGGGCACTTTGCAAGTGGGTGACGGGGGTGTGTTGGCCGATGCCTTGGCAGTGCCCGTGGTCTGGGATTTCCGCAGCGCGGATGTGGAACTGGGCGGCGAGGGCGCGCCTTTGGCCCCGTTCTTCCACCACGCCTGTGCGCGCTATGCGGGGCTGACGGGCCCGGTGGCGTTTTTGAATTTGGGTGGTGTGGGCAATCTGACGTGGGTTGATCCCGCTATTGGTGAGCCTCACGCCGAGGGCGCATTGCTAGCTTTTGACACTGGCCCTGCGAACGCGCCGATCAATGATCTGATGCAAACTCGGCTAGGGCTGGCCTATGACAAAGGCGGCAAGATCGCTTCAAAAGGCACGGTTGAGACCGGCGCGCTTGAGCTGTTTTTGGCAGAGCCATATTTCACAAGGATGCCGCCGAAGTCTTTGGACCGAAACGATTTTGCGGAAATGGTAGCATTGGTGGGGGAACTGTCAGATGCCGATGCGGCCGCGACCCTGACCGCCATGTGTGCCGCTGGTGTAGCCGAAGCGATGGCCCATTGCCCGCGCTTGCCTGACCGCGTTTTGGTCACAGGTGGCGGGCGGCATAACCCCGTTTTGATGGAGATGTTGTCAGTCAGCCTTGATTGCCCCGTCGCCCCGATCGAGGATATCGGGCTGGACGGTGACATGCTGGAAGCGCAGGCGTTTGGCTATCTAGCCGTGCGGGTCGCGCGCGGATTGCCGACATCCTGCCGCAGTACGACAGGCGTGCAAGCCGCCGTAGGGGGCGGGACTGTTAGCATGCCTTCGGCGGATGACAATAAGCTACTAGGATAGATTGCAGTTATCCGAAACGGCAGGCGCATCTAGAATTCGATTCTCGTTGCGCGGCGCTAATTTATCGAGGGCGGCGCGGCCCTGCGGTGGCCCGCGCCAATCGACTTAGCCCTTCAGGATCGAACGGCCAGCATATTGCGCGGTAACGCCAAGCGCTTCTTCAATCCGGATCAACTGGTTATACTTTGCCAACCGGTCCGACCGCGACAACGATCCTGTTTTGATCTGACCGCAATTGGTGGCGACGGCCAGATCGGCGATGGTTGTATCCTCGGTCTCACCCGAACGGTGCGACATAACGTTGGTATAACCTGCGCGGTGCGCCATTTCCACGGCCTGCAACGTTTCAGACAAGGTGCCGATTTGGTTGACCTTGACCAACATTGAATTGGCGCAACCGCGCCCGATGCCGTCAGCCAAACGGGCAGGGTTGGTGACGAACAGATCATCGCCCACCAGCTGGATTTTGTCACCCAAGCGGTCAGTCAGCAGTTTCCAGCCGTCCCAATCATCCTCTGACATGCCATCTTCGATCGAGATGATCGGGTAATCGGCACACAGAGCCGCGAGATAATCGACATTTTCTGCGCTGCTTAGTTTCTTGTTCTCACCAGACAGTACATATTGGCCGTCTTTGTAGTATTCTGTCGCCGCACAATCGAGCGCCAGATACATTTCTTCGCCCGGCTTGAAGCCTGCTTTCTCGATAGACTTCATCACAAAATCAAGCGCTTCTCTGGTAGAGCTTATGTTGGGGGCAAAGCCGCCTTCGTCGCCGATACCGGTAGAAAGACCCGCGGCTGAGAGTTCTTTTTTCAGGGTGTGAAATACCTCGGCACCCATGCGGATCGCTTCGCTGATGTTATCTGCGGCAACCGGCATGATCATGAATTCTTGGATATCAATCGGGTTATCCGCATGTTCGCCACCGTTAATGATGTTCATCATTGGCACGGGCAATGTGCGCGCTGACGTCCCTCCGATATAGCGAAACAAGGGCTGCGAACAATAATCGGCAGCCGCTTTGGCCGTTGCGATGGAAACACCAAGGATCGCGTTTGCACCAAGACGTTCCTTGTTATCGGTGCCGTCCATCTCGATCATGATACTGTCGATTTCGACTTGCTCGGTGGCGTCGATGCCTACCAATGCGTCTGCGATTTCGCCGTTCACGGCCTCGCAGGCTTGCAGCACGCCCTTGCCCATATAGCGTGATTTATCACCATCGCGGCGCTCAACAGCCTCGTATGCGCCGGTTGACGCACCCGATGGCACGGCTGCGCGGCCCATCGTGCCATCTTCCAAGGTTACGTCGACTTCGACGGTGGGGTTGCCACGGCTGTCCAGAATTTCGCGGGCGTGGATGTCGATGATGGTGCTCATGATGGCAGATCCTTTTGGGATGGGTATTTGCGCAGTTTTTAACGTGTCGGGATCGGGATGGAAAGTGTTCAGGTCATGTCTTTGACTTTGCGTTCCCGCCATACGGTATAGATGCCCGAGGCCACAATGATGGTTGCGCCAACATAAGTCAGCATATCGGGGCGCTCCCCGAAAATTGTGATTCCCACGGCCATTGCGAACAACAAACGGGAGTAGCGGAATGGGGTGACAAAGCTGATTTCGCCCACCCGCATGGCGGCCACGATCCCGTAATAGGCCACAATGCCAATCGCCAGCGCTGACCCCATATAGGCGCATTGCAAAGCCGTCATCGGCACAAAATAAGTTCCGGTGCCTAGCATATAAATCAGGCTCGCCGGAACCAGTGCCAGAAACGCCAGAAACGACAGTTGAAAGCTTGAGGTGGTTTTTGGCACGCGACGGGTGGCCAAATCGCGCAGGGACAGGCCAAAAACGCCGACCAAAGCGAGCAAGGACAGCGCCTGAAAACTTTCCATGCCGGGGCGAATGATCAAGATGACGCCGAACAGCCCTACCAGAATCGCGCTCCATCGGCGCCAACCCACAGGGTCGCCCAGAAATAGGGCCGCCCCCAAGGTGACCACCAGTGGCGTCGCCTGCAAAATCGCGGAAGCTGAGGAAATTGGGGTCAGAACGATCGCCGATACAAAGCCCAAGGTGCCAATGATTTCGCCCAAGGCGCGTAGAAAGATGGGTTTTGTGAGCATTGCGCGCTCGAACATCGGTTGCGCCTTGATCCGCATCACAACGCCAAAGCAGAACGCGCCGCCCAAGCCCAATATGAACAGGATCTGGCCAATCGGGATGTCATTGCCCATCAATTTGATGAACATGTCCTCGATGGCAAAGCCCAGCATGGAAAACACCATGATGATCGCGCCGCGCAGATTGTCCATGGGCCCAAACCTTTCAATTCATTCGCCAAACCCATGCCGATTTTAAAGGCAATGTTCAAGCGGGGTCGCTGGTGGTGGTTGATCCTTGCTGCTAATCAATGCCTCATGAAATGGCCGACACCCCCCAAAGACCTGATAACAACCGCGCAAACAGTTGCAGTAGGCGCGGTGGGTGCCGCCATAGGCTGGGGTGTTGGTGCGCCTGTCTATCTGCTCATTGGCCCAGCGGCGCTGGTATCGCTGATGGGCTTGGCGGGCCTTTCCATGGGGATTTCAATGCCCTTGCGAAATGCGTGCTTTGTCGTGATCGGGCTGGTTGTGGGGGCGGGGTTTGACCGCAGCGCATTGGACGCCATGATCCGCTGGCCGCTCGCATTTGCCGTTATTTTGCTGATGATATGGGTGATGCTGGTGGTCAGCCGATGGATGTTGTGGCGATATTTCGGGTTTAGCAAACGGTCTGCGCTTTTAGCGGCAGCACCGGGGCATCTTAGCTTTGTTCTGGCTATCGCAGCCCAAGCAGGTGAAGACGTTGTGCGGGTATCTACAACTCAATCGGTGCGTTTGCTGTCCCTAACGTTGGCCGTGCCGTTCGTCGCCTTGGCGATGGGGGTAGAGATGAAGGGCATGGTGTTACCGCAAGGTGCGTTGATGGGGGCAGCAACGCTTGTAATATTGCTGGTGCTTGGTGTCGTCGCCGGATTGATCTTGGGACGAGTGCATGTGCCGGCACCCATGTTGATCGGTCCTATGATGGTCTCGGCCGTGGGCCACCTTAGCGCGCTGACACCTGGGGTGCTGCCCCTTTGGCTGGTGATACCCGCATTTATGGTTTTGGGGGCGCTTATCGGGACCCGGTTTTCCGGCGTAAGCATGCGGGATTTGGTCAGCGGGTTGGCGGCGGGCCTGGCCGTTACGGGGGTTGCTGTTTTGCTGGCTCTGGTCGCTGCGATTCCTGTGGCGATCGCCTTGGGCGTTCCCCTTGCGCATATCCTGATTGGCTTTGCACCGGGGGGATTCGAGACGATGATCGCTCTAGGGGCTGTGATGGGCGTGGTGCCGGGGTTTGTCCCGGCCTGCCACATGATGCGCCTCTTTGTTCTTAGCGTGATGTTGCCGTTTATGTTGTCACGCGGCGACCGCCATTCATCTTAGTTTTCCACAGGGCGTTGACTTTGTCCGGCAATGCGCCCATCTACCCCTTAAGCGAAGCCTTCTGCCGCGTGAGCAGTTCAGCCTTTGATCCAAGCGGGTCATGTCAGTGATGAGAGATAAGGCCGCCGATGTTCCCAAAATCACGCGTGGGGCCAAACGCAACAGACAGGGTTCTGGCATTAGGCTGGCCCCTGCGATCTGCTTTGCGTCCCTCGCGGTTTAGCCCCTTTTTGGGGTGCCGCGTGATTTAGACGGGTCCGGCGCTTTGCCGCGGCCCTCGGAAAGACGATAGAATATGAGCGATTTTGAAATGATGGGCCTGCCGCGCCGTTTGGTCAAAGCATTGACCAACATGGGCATGACAGATCCAACCCCGATCCAAAAACAAGCGATCCCACACGCCATGAACGGCCGCGACGTGATGGGCCTTGCCCAGACAGGTACCGGTAAAACTGCAGCCTTCGGTGTGCCTTTGGTCGCACAGATGCTGGAAATGGAAGCCCGCCCCGAACCGCGCACCGTGCGCGGCCTTGTGCTGGCCCCGACCCGTGAACTGGCCAACCAGATCATGGAGAACCTGAAAGGGTTCTGCGAAGGCACGCAGTTGAAAACGATGATGGTTGTCGGCGGTCAGTCGATCAACCCACAGATCAAACGGATGGAACGTGGCGTTGACCTGTTGGTCGCCACTCCCGGCCGTTTGTTGGACCTGATGGACCGTCGTGCTGTGCTGCTGCATAAAACGACCTTTCTGGTGCTGGACGAAGCTGACCAGATGCTTGACATGGGCTTTATCCATGACCTGCGCAAAATCGCATCGGTGCTGCCCAAAGAACGCCAGACCATGCTGTTTTCGGCAACTATGCCCAAGCTGATGAACGAGATTGCAAACAGCTATCTGATCAGCCCGATCCGCATCGAAGTCTCGCCTCCGGGCAAGGCTGCCGATAAAGTAACCCAAGAAGTGCACTTTATCGCCAAAGCCGAGAAAAAGTCGCTGCTGATCGAACTGCTGGGCAAGCACACCGAAGAACGCGCACTGGTTTTTGGCCGCACGAAACATGGCTGTGAAAAGCTGATGAAGGACTTGGTCAAAGCCGGTTTCAAAGCCGCCTCGATCCACGGCAACAAAAGCCAGGGCCAACGTGACCGCGCGATTGAATCCTTCAAAAAAGGCGAAGTCACCGTGCTTGTGGCCACCGATGTGGCAGCGCGTGGACTGGACATTCCGGATGTGAAACACGTCTATAATTACGAATTGCCCAACGTGCCCGACAACTATGTTCACCGCATTGGCCGCACGGCCCGCGCTGGCAAGGACGGGGCCGCGATTGCCTTTTGCGCACCTGACGAGATGGGCGAACTGAAGGACATCCAAAAGACGATGAAAACCTCGATCCCTGTGGCATCTGGCCGTCCTTGGGAAGCAATCGATGAACCCGCCAAGCCTAAAGGTGGCCGCGGTCGCGGTCGCGGCGGCCGTCCAGGTGGCGGTGGTGGTCGTCCCGGCGGCGGTGCTGGTGGCGGCGAAGGTAAATCTGCGGGCGCATCCCGGCGTCGGGGTAAGCCCGGTGGCGGTGCTGGCAAGTCGGGCGGTCAACGCGCCGCGTGACCTCTAAACTTCACAAACTGACGCTTGGCGTCCTTTATATCGTGGTGGCGCTGCTTGTTGCAGTGCCACCCGTCTACATTCTGGCGACGGCGGGAACCTGCGACATTCCACCCTGCAAGATGACGTCGAGCCACTTGTTCAAAGGGGATACCATTTTGTTATGGTTGCTGCCCTTTAGCATCGCAGCCGTCGTTCTGGCGTTTGCATTCAAGCTGAAAAGCCGCCGCTGACCTCGTTCCAAATGGACTAAATTCTTCGCCTTATGGGCGAGATAAGCGCGCCTTGCGGCAACGACCTACCCAAATTTATTGCGCGCTAGATCTTGCTTTTTGACAACTCGGCCTAGCCTTAGCATCAGCAAATATCCCATTGCCGCCAGCACCAAAACCGATGTGATCAGCAGGTCGATCTGGCCCTCGAACGACAGTCCAATGGGCGATGCAATGACCGCTGCCAGCACGGTGGATACTGCACCGATCACGGATGCTGCCATACCTGCGATGTGGCCCATTGGCTCCATCGCCAAGGCGTTCAAGTTACCCAAGACCAACCCAGCTTGGAAAAACAACGAGATTTCCCAGATCATGAAAAAGCCAAAGCCGAACGGTTCAGGCAGGTCGCCCAAGCCAAAAACCAACATCGTGCCTGAAAGGACAATTTGCGCGCCAAGGGTCAGGGTGACAATGCGTTGCATGCCCAATCGGACAACCAAAAGCGCGTTCATCAGGCTGGAGGCCCCGGATATCAGCGCGATCACACCAAACCAAAGCGGAAAGCTGTCAGCGCGGTCATAGACCTGATCGAAAATCGGCTGCACCAGCATCAGCGTTGCAAACAGGATCGCCATGGCCAGCGTTTGCACCGTGATCGACAGGCGCACCATCGGATTGCTGAATATTTCTTTTACGGCCTTCCACAGCAGCCCGATCCGCAGGGGCCGGCGATTTGCTACTGGCAGGGTTTCAGGCAGGCGGATTGCCATCCATATCATCGAAATAACCGAGAACACGACGAAGCTGACAAAGATCCCGCGCCAGTCCGAAAAGCTGACAATCACGGCACCCATGGCGGGGGCAAAGGCCGGAATAAGCACAAAAATCATCATTGCAAAGGACATGATCCGCGCCATTTGGTGCCCTGAGAACAGATCGCGGATGATCGCAAGGGATACGACGCGCGGCCCAGCAGCGCCTAGGCCCTGCACAACGCGGGCGGCCAGCATCACCTCAAGCGACTGGCTAGCCCAAGCGACGACGGTCGCCACAATATAAAGTGCAGAGCCAGCATAAACGATATTCTTGCGGCCATAGGCATCAGACAAGGGGCCGGTGAAAAAAGTGCCCAGTCCAAGGCCAAATACGAATGACGTCAGGATCAGCGGCACACGTTCGGGCGTCAAAGGTGCCAAGTCCGCTGGGATCTGGGGCAGGGCGGGCAGCATTGCATCAGTGGAAAATGCGATCGTTGCGAATAGCATCGCAATAAGCGCCACAAATTCCCCGCTTCCCATAGGGAAGTCTGGTCTGTCAGATTGCATATGCTCCCCTCCTAGGGGATCGGGAGGATTAAAGGCGTCCGCTCGTTCTCCCTTAGCATGTGCATCAGGGCAGTGTAAGATATTGGAGGATCAGGCAGTTTTGCCAATATTCTTGATCTTGCCGTGTGGCGTATCACTTGGCAGATGTACAATCTGTACAATATCGTCCAATTCCCCGACTTGCGCATTCAAATCTGTGCGCATCGCCAAGACTGAGATATTATAGTTCACAATATCAGTACGCTGTTGTTCCCAGCTGTCCAAGGCAATCACCCGTGACACATACCGGCAGCTTTCCAGAATTGCGCGCCGGGCTTCAAATGGAGTCTTAGATGTCTGGCCGATCTGGACACAAAACGCATCTGTGGCGCATCCTACAATCAATTCGGTGCCAAGGGACGAAAGCTCTGCCAGCATCCTCGCGTGGCTTGTTTTAAAGCCGTCAAAACGCCCATAGGTTAGCACGCTGCGCGATTTCACCTTTTCGACAGATTTGACGGTAAGTGAGGGCGCTGCCTGCACCCGATTGCGCACCCGAAAGGGCGCTATTGATTGTTCTAACATGTTGCCCGCTCGATTTTTTGAACTGGGGTCTTTGCCCCGTTTATAGGGGTGATTCTAGGCTGGCTGATCTGCAAAGGCAAAGTGTTTTTTGGGATGCGCGGCAGTACTGAGTTTCTTACTTTGCGTTGCGCAGATCGGCCATTACCTGCTTCCAAAGCTCTGGTGGCTGGGCACCGGGCACGGCGTGTTTTCCACCAATGATAAAGGTTGGGACGGAATTGATCCCCATCTTGCGGCTATGGGCATCGCGGTCGCGAATGTCCTGTACGTCAGAATCCGACGCCAGCAGACGGCTGATTACCGATGCATCAAGGCCGATTCCATCAGCAATGTCGGCAAGTATTTCGGCATTACCGATGTCACGGGCATCCACAAAATAGGCTTTGAACAGGGACGACACGGCGGCAGTCTGACGCCCTTCGATGCCAGCCCAATGGATCAACCGGTGTGCATCAAGCGTGTTCGGCGTGCGCTTCATGGCTTCAAAGTTGATTGTAAGCCCCGCTTTTTGAGCGTTTTCAACGACAGGCGCATAGGCCTTGACCGCAGCCTCTTTGCCCCCGAATTTGCCTTCGAGATAGGCACGGCGATCCATGCCTTCGGCTGGCATGTCAGGGTTCAGTTGAAACGGGTGCCATTCGATCAAGAACGGGTGATCCGGCTCGGATGCCAACGCACGGTCCAGATGGGCTTTGCCAATATAGCACCACGGGCAAATCGGATCGGACATAATGTCGAGCTTGATTGTATCAGTCATTTTGCGCCTCGTACCCCGCGCGCAGGGCGCGTCGCAGCAATTTGCCGTTCGCGCCCATGGGCAGCTCTGGCAGATGAACATAAAGGCGCGGTTGTTTGTAGCGCGCCAGGTTTTCTTGTGCATAAAGTGCCATCGCGACTTCGTCCAGCGGGGCATCAGCAGTATAGAAGGCCGCAATGACGGTCACATCGGCACGCACGGTCACTTCGGTCGCGCCCACGGCTGCTACGCCAGGGTATTTTGCCAGCTTTTGTTCCACCTCGATCGGTGACACGCGAAAGCCGCCGGCGTTCATCATATCGTCATTGCGTCCCAGATAGGTGATCTGACCGTCATCGCCCATTACCCCTTGGTCGCCGGTCAGAAACCAGTCGCCCTGAAACTTCTCGGCGGTTTGTTCGGGGGCACCATAATACCCCAGCATCAGTCCAGGATCTGTTTTGTAGACGGCTATTGTACCTTCGGTGCCGCGGGCGACAGGGCCTTGCGCGCCGATTAGGGCAATGCGTCGGCCTGCCTGCGGATATCCCAAAGATCCATCAGGTGCAGGGCGCAGGGGCGCACCGGATAGAAAGGTCGAGCATTCCGACATGCCGTATGCTTCAAATATGTCGGTGTTGCTGGCAGATTGCCACGCGCGGCGCACAGCCTCTGGCAACTTTTCACCGGCGCTCAGACCATGGCGTAAACTGGGAACATCAAAAGTATCGTGGTGTTTGAGGATTTGGCGGTACACGCCGGGTGCCGCCGCAAAAATGCTGGCTTTGGCCTGCAGCAGCAGGTGGGGCAAATCGGCAGCGACAGTCCCTGCGGCGGGGATCACCGCAGTTGCGCCCATGGTCCAAGGGTCCATCAGGCCTGTGCCCAGCGTATAGGTCCAATTAAATGCGCCTGCATGCATCAGGCGGTCGTTCTCGTGCAGGTCATACCAGCCGTCAAACATCATTTGCCGTGCCCAAATGGCCCGATGCGCATGCATAACAGCGCTTGATTTTCCGGAAGTCCCAGACGTATAAATAATGTACCCAAGCCGTTCCGGATCAACCATGTGCCAAAGGGCGGGTGGCAGATTGCGCATCGCGCGCAGATCACCAAGTTGAACGACGCCCTCAGTCTTCGGGCAGACCACCTCCGGATCGTTCAAAATCGCATTGGGCCGTAATGTGTCAATGATTGCGGCGACTTCGGGTTCGGTCAGCGCCGCTGCTGTGGGCACTGGGACCAGACCAGCTGCCAAGGCACCAAGATAGGCCAGCGGAAAATCGACCGTATTGCCCAAACGCATCAAGACGATATCACCAGGCACTAACCCAAGCGCCAAAAGCCCCGTCGCGGTGCCCCGAACCGCGCTTTCAAGCGCGCGATAGCTCCAGCTTTCGGTACCATCCTGACCGATGATCAACAACGCCGCCTTATCGCCAAGCGCGCTTGCTTTTGCCAGCACATGTGCCGCCATATTAAAAGGCGCGGGGCAGGGTGCGAAACCACCTGAGGGAGAGAGTGACAACATGCGCCACCGCTAGCGTGGGTTCCGGCCCGTTGCAAGGCGCATGGTCGGGCGATATATGCAGCGCATGACAGACCAAGCACCCAAGTCGATGATCCAGATTGCGCGCGAAAGCGGTGAAGCGGAAACCGCGCCCCCCGTTGATCTGGGTGCGCGCGTGCGCGAATTGCGCAAGGCCCGCAACTGGACGCTGGAACAGGCTGCCAATCAGGCGGGACTGGCACGTTCAACTCTCAGCAAGATCGAAAACGGGCAGATGTCGCCTACCTATGACGCGCTAAAAAAACTTGCCGTCGGGTTGGAAATCTCAGTTCCGCAATTGTTTACGCCGCCCTCCGCCGGGCAGATCACCGGGCGGATGGCCGTGACGAAATCCGGCGAAGGCACCAGCAAAGCGACCACCACATACGAGCACGACCTGCTTGCCGATACCTTGCGCAAAAAGCAGATGTTGCCATACCGTGCCCGCATCCGCGCCCGCAAAATGGAAGAATTCGACGGTTGGGTGCGCCACGACGGCGAAGAATTCCTGTATGTGCTGACCGGCGTTGTCAGGCTTTACACCGAATTCTATGAACCCGTCGAAATGCGCCGCGGCGACAGTGCCTATTATGATGCCACAATGGGCCATAATGTCGTATCTGTCAGCGACGAAGACGCGACGATCCTCTGGGTCACGTCCCTAACGTAGCCCCCAGCCCAGGTTCATTTTGCGAAATAAACTCTCCCCGAAGGGCCGGTTCGCGACAGGGCACCAACCCGCTATTTAACCCTCAACCCTCAACGCTCAGCCTCTATCCACCATACTTCTGGCATGTAGTTGGGGCCGTCCCCGTAAAGCGGCACGTGGTCGGGGTACTTCATTTGGGCGATATGGGCGATGCGGTCTTGGGTGAACTGCCAAAACGGCACCACATAACGCCCTGCTGTCAGCGCACGGTCCAACGCGTGGGTCGCGGCGATAAAATCTTGCGTCGTGGTGGCACTGACCATCGTATCAATCATGGCGTCGATGGCGGGGGATTTCGCGCCCATCATATTGCGGCTGCCAGGCTGATCCGCCGCCTCGGACCCCCAATAATATCGCTGTTCATTACCAGGGCTTAACGAAAGGGCGCGGCGAAAGATCGCCATATCAAAATCGAACTCTGCGTTGCGGGATACGAATTGCGCGTCGTCAACGGCCTCGACCGAAGCCTCGACACCCAACCGTTTGAGCGCTTGAATATACAGCTCGGCAATCGCCATATTTTCGGTGCTGCCTTTGGACAGCAGAATACGAAACTGCAGCGCCTTGCCATTTACATCCCGCATCGTGCCATCTTGGGCCGTGTATCCTGCATCTTGCAGGGCTTTCATCGCCGCGCGGATGCCTGACCGGTTGCGTGCCGATCCATCTGATACGGGCAAGGCATAGCCGTCCAGCGCACCCTCTGGCAGGCTGTCCTTGAACGGGGCCAACAACTCGGCCACGCGGCCTTCGGCAGGGCCAGACGACATGGCCAAGGGCGAGTTTGAAAAATACGACGTGATACGGGGTTGCGCACCACCGGTGAGGGTTTCGTTAATATATTCAAAGTTGAACGCCGCGATCATCGCCTCGCGCACGCGGATGTCGTCAAAGGGCGCGCGGCGGGTGTTCATCACAAAGCCGGTCATTCCCGACGGTTTCTTGTGAGTGAAAGTAGACTTTACGATGTCACCCCGCTCAATCGCGGGGAAATCATACTGGGTCTCCCAGCTTTCGGCGTTGAATTCACGAATGGCCGAGATTTCACCCGCCTTGAACGCCTCGAACAGCACATTGGCGTCACCGTAGAAATCAAGTTTGATCTGGTCGATATTGTGGGTGCCGCGCCGGAAAGGCACATCTTTACCCCAATAGTCCGGATTGCGCGTCAAGGTGACCTGCCGCCCGGCCTGATAATCGGACACAGTATAAGGGCCGGAGCCAACAGGAATGTCGGCCAACGGCGCATTTGCAAAATCGCGCCCTTCCCATTGGGCTTTGCTGAGGATCGGGCGCATGCCCGCCAGCAGCGCCAGTTCGCGGTTCTCGGTGTTGAATGTCATTCGCACGGTTTGGGGGCCGGTCTGGGTGATGCTGTCGATTTGTGCGCGCAGTCCGTGATAGCGCGGGTGTCCTTCGGACCCCAATAGATCGTAGCTAAATATCACATCTTCAACCGTGACGGGATTGCCGTCAGAAAATTTCGCCTCGGCCCTCAGTGTGAATTCGACCCAGGATCTGTCGTCGGCCACCTCAATCGATTCGGCCAAAAGACCGTAAAGTGTGAACGGTTCGTCCCAAGAACGGCCCATCAGCGTCTCGTGGGTGAAAAAAGGTAGCTGCCACGGCGCAGTGCCTTTGCGCACGAAAGGGTTGAGGCTGTCAAAGCCGCCAGTGTTACCTAAAACGATCGCACCGCCTTTTGGCGCATCGGGGTCCGCATAGGGCAGAGACACAAAATCCGGTGGCAAGGAGGGGCCCCCATACATAGATATCCCGTGCATCGGCGCGGCAAAGGCAGCAACGCCAGACAGAATCAGTGAAGAAACTGCCGCAACTGCCCGACAGGTTTGGAAAAAATATGAGGTCATTTTCGAAACAATCCTGCTCTGCCCTTGTTTTATTAGGCCAACTCTTAGCGGTGCAAACGGGGGTTATCAAACTTTAAGCTTGGATTACGGCGAAGGTTTGCGTATAAAGACCTTACTGCTCGATAGGTTTCTTGCCTGTATGAAACCTGCCTCAATAACTTAACGTCCGCTTCGTGCGGACGTTTTTTTTTGCCCGCAGCTGATTGCAAGTATCTGGATGCATATCGGCTGGATCGCGCCTTGATAGATCATTTAGGCATTTTCATTAGGCGGGCCGCGTTCCATGGTGCAGTCGCAGAAACCGCAGGAGAACACCATGGCTTACAGCATCGATCTTTCGCAAAAAACCGCCCTGATTACGGGATCAAATTCGGGCATTGGCCTTGGGATAGCTTGGGCCTTGGCACGTGCGGGAGCGGATGTTGTGTTGAACTCATTTACCGACCGAGACGAAGACCACGCCATCGCCGAGGAAATCGCCAAAGAAACCGGCGTCAAAGCGCGCTATATCAAGGCGGATATGTCTAAAGGCGATGAATGCCGTCAATTTGTCACCGATGCCGGACGTTGCGATATTCTGGTGAACAACGCGGGCATTCAACACGTGGCTCCGATCCCGGATTTTCCAGCCGAGAAATGGGATGCGATTATCGCGATCAATCTGAGCTCGGCATTCCACACAACGGCGATGGCGCTGCCGATGATGCGCAAGGCTGGCTGGGGCAGGGTCGTCAACATCTCGTCGGCGCATGGCCTTACAGCATCCCCGTTCAAATCAGCCTACATCGCCGCCAAACACGGGATCGTGGGCCTGACCAAAACAACCGCGCTTGAGACAGCCAAGGAACCGATCACCTGCAACGCCATCTGCCCGGGCTACGTTCTGACCGACATCGTTGAAAAGCAGATCCCGGACACGATGAAGGAATACGGCATGAGCCGCGAAGAGGTGATCAAGAACGTCATGCTGGAACGCCAACCCAGCAAGGAATTTGCGACCGTCGAACAACTGGGCGGCACAGCCACCTTCTTGTGCTCTGACGCGGCCGCGCAAATCACTGGCACGACCGTCAGCGTTGATGGTGGCTGGACCGCTCTTTAAGGACTTTTTGCCTTCGGCGAGGGTATCTAGAAGCCAAAGACGGGTCAGTTCGTTCCCTCATTCTCTGGCTTCTGAATATCCCGGCCGACGGCGTTTTTATTCATTCTGGGCGGTCCATTTCAATGGTTAAGAAACAGATCAATCTGGCCCTTCAAGGTGGCGGTGCGCATGGGGCCTATACATGGGGTGCCCTAGACCGGCTGTTGGAGGAAGAGGACCTTGAGATTTCTGCGATTTCGGGCACCTCTGCCGGGGCGTTGAATGGTGCGGCGCTTAAGGCCGGGATGATCACCGGTGGGCGTCAGGGCGCACGCGATAATCTTGATTGGCTTTGGGAAAAGGTGTCTGGCGTCGGAGAGAGCCAGCTTGCAGGCTGGATGGCCCCGTTTGGGATGGCCGCACTCAGCCGGGCAATGGAATACAGTTGGCAGGCAGCTGTCAGCTCTGCGATGACACAGGTTGTGTCGCCCTATGCCTTCGGTTCGATATATAAGAACCCGCTGCGCGATATTGTCGAAAAGTTCAATTATGATCTGGTTTGCGGGCCTGCTGCGCCCCACTTTTTCGTAAGCGCCACAAAGGTCCGCGATGGCAAGATCAAGGTTTTCGAAGGGAACGAGATCGGCCCCGACGCGTTGCTGGCATCGGCCTGCTTGCCAACCCTTTTTCAGGCGGTCGAAATACTTGACGCAAAGACGGGCCGGTCAGAGGCATATTGGGATGGGGGATATACGGGAAACCCTGCGCTTTTCCCATTGTATACCCGCAATCTACCGCCTGACATCGTGATCATTAACATCAACCCCTTGGAGCGGGAAGACCTACCCAAGACACCCATGGAAATTCAGAACCGGATCAACGAGATCAGCTTCAACTCTAACTTGTTGCGCGAATTGCGTGCGATCGACTTTGTGCAACGGTTGTTGGAGACAGGGCAGATCGAAGAGGGGCAGATGAACCGTGTGCATATTCACATGATTTCGGATGACGATCTGATGTCCAAGCTTTCAACCGCAACAAAGACGGTTCCGAACCCGGCGGTAATTTCAGCCCTCAGGGTTGCAGGTCGTGCATCGGCTGAACAGTTCCTGCGCAATGATATTGATAAGGTGGGCAAGCGCAGTTCGATTGATCTGAAAAAAATGTTCAACTAGGGGCGGTCAATCCGTACGCTGCGGTCTGGGACCCCTCCGACAGGCACGGGCCGTTCTGGCGGGTACACAAGCCCGGCTGAGATAACCAACTTAGCCGCGTCCTCGACGCTCATGTCCAGTTCGATCACGTCCTCACGGGGGAAGAACAGCAAAAAGCCCGAGGTCGGGTTTGGCGTTGTGGGGATAAACACGCCGACCAGTTCTTTGTCGATCCCTACGTGACGGCTCACTTCGCCCTTTGCAGCGATCGAGATGAACCCAAGCGCCCAGGCCCCCGGGCGTGGATACTCGATCATACAGGCGGTCTCGAAACTGCGTTCGCTTTGGGCAAAAATCGTTTCGGATATCTGTTTGATGCCAGAATAGATGGTGCGCACAACGGGGGTGCGCTGTACCAGCCCTTCGGCAAAGCGGATAAAGGACCGGCCGATAATGCCCTTGGCCAGAAAACCGATGATAATGGTGAACAGCAAAAAGATGATCACCCCAATCCCGCGCACGTTGATTTGCGCCGAGGGATCAAGCCCGAAATAGGTCTGGATCAGCCGGTCAGGATGATAGGCAAGCGGCACCATGGGCAGCACGATACCATCGATCCAGCCGACAACAGACCAGATCAGCCAGATTGTCAGGCCCACTGGAGCAATCACAACCAGACCCGTCAAAAAGGATCCCCGAAGCCGGGCAAAAACCGTGCGCTTGGGCGCAGGAGGGGGGCTAGGAGGCGAAAAAGGTGTGTTCATCGGTGTTTATGTCTTCCAAATCATTACCTTGCCAGAGCTAAGTACTTTGGCGGTTGCCTACAATGGCGGCGCTTGAAATTTGGGCATTATGTGCCTTTTACAGCAAGTTCTGCTGCAATCTTCGACGCCAGACGTGCATTATTGCGCACCAACGCGATGTTCGCCGTCAAAGAGCGCCCGTCAGTCAGTTCAAAAATCCGTTGCAGCAAATAGGGCGTGACCGATTTCCCGGTGATCCCGTTGGTCGTCGCGTCTTTTTGTGCGGTGGCGATGATCGGGGCAAGTTCAGCAGCCGAAATCTCGTCAGCGGATGGGATTGGGTTGGCGACCAGTTGACCACCGGGCAGACCAAGCTGCGCACGGACTCTATGAGCCGCTGCGATCTGGGATGGATCATCCATGCGAAGCGGGGACTTGATCGGCGATGTGCTGCTCCAGAACGCGGGAAAGCTGTCTTGACCCACGGTGATCACAGGCACGCCTTGGGTTTCCAGCACTTCGAGGGTTTTAGCCACGTCCAGAATTGCCTTGGCCCCGGCTGCAACGACGGTCACGGGCGTCTGGGCCAGCTCAAGCAGGTCAGCGGAAATGTCGAAGGTGTTTTCTGCCCCTTTGTGCACGCCGCCGATGCCACCGGTGGCGAACACAGCGATACCGGCCAAATGTGCTGCGATCATGGTGGCGGCAACAGTCGTTGCGCCTGTGCCATCGGTCGCAATGCAGGCTGCCATATCGGCACGCGACAGTTTTGCGACGCCTTTGGCCTGGGCCAGTTTGCTTAGCTGCGCGTCCTCGAGGCCGATATGAAGCTGGCCGTCGATGACGGCAATCGTGGCAGGTGTGGCACCGGCTGCGCGCACGTCAGCTTCGACCTGGCGGGCGACCTCTAGGTTTTGCGGATAGGGCATGCCATGGGTGATGATGGTGCTTTCAAGGGCCACGATCGGGGTGCCATCGCGGTGTGCTTTGGCAACTTCGGCAGAGCGGTGCAGGGGGATCATATTTTGGTTTCTCCGGAAACATATTGTGCGGCGGCTTCAAGGGCTTGGTGCAAGGCCGCATCGGCCGCGGCCCCTTGGATTTCAGCCGCGATATGGGCCGCCATAAAGGTATCGCCGGCACCGGTCACACGGATAACAGAAACGGCGGGCGGGTTTTGGGTAATCAGGCCGGTTGACTGGCCGACGGTTGCAGGGTTTCCGCCGTCGGTGACAACGGCCCTGACCGCACCACGGTTCAACATCGCCGTTGCCGCATCGCGCGAGCTGTTAAAGGTCGCTTGGCACAGCAGCCCTGCTTCCTCGAGGTTGACGTAAAGGGTGCCGCGTTTCGCTTGAATAAAGGGGCTTAAGCGCATTGCCTTGCCGGGGCTGGCCGGTGCCACGCGCAGATCGGCCACTGCCAACAGCGGGCTGCGGGCCATTTCGGCCAGCAAATCAAGGGTCAGATTGCCATCAAGGGCCACGGCCCCTGTGTAGGGCGTTGCCAACGACCCATCCGCAAAGGGGCGCAGAATTTTATCGCCAGCGGCCTCAAGCGAGTGGGCATCCGCGATGGCGGCGATCAAGCCGTTCGTCCCCTCGACCGCCATATATCTATCGGTTGGCAGATCATCGGACCGATAGACGTAATCTGTGTTCAGGCCCCGCAACTGGCAGGCGGCGATCAGTTCGTCACCTTCTGCATCGCGGCCTACGGCGCTGATCAGGGCGGGCGACAGCCCGAAACGGGCCAGCGCCATCGCGATATTCAAGGCGACGCCCCCGGGCAGGCGTGAGATGCGACCAGGCATGTCCGAGCCCTGTCGCATTTGGGTTTCAGCGCGCCCGATAATGTCCCATAGGACTGAGCCGATGCAAAGAATTTCAGGTGTATCTGTCATGGGTCCCGTATTGCCCAGACCCGCGCCAAGGCGCAAGCCCGCTTGGACCTGTTTTAGCGCATCCTGCCGTCACTTGGGTACGGCGAAGGTCAACGAGGCCCACAAGCTTTCCCACTGGGGGCTTTTGGGTGTCTCACCCACATCAGCTGCAGGGCGCAGCACAACCGAATCCACCAGATAGGTCATACCAGCCGTGACCGGAAAGGTCAGATGGCCCGCTTCGTCGCTACGATAAATGGTCACTGTCGGCTCAATGTCGGGTGACTTTTCATAGACTTCGATCTGCACATCCTGACGCGGCTCCCCCTGATAGGTCAGCGCGACTGTCATGTTTCCGTCAAAATCAGGGTCATATGGGTTTGTTAGCGCCGTCAATTCAGCCTCGAGCCCAAGATCCATATCGCTGCCGTGACCGTCGCCAATTGCAACAAGCGCCTTTGAATGGCGGGTATATCGTTCGCGCACCTTATCTTGCGGATAGCCGGCGGCAAGATGTTCGGCCACTGCATTTTTGAAATCTTTGTGTTCAGTAAAGCCGACAAAAGTTTCCCAGTCTTTATAGGTCAGCGAGGACGGGGATGCTTCGTGCGAGACAATTAGCAATCCGTCACGCGGCGGTGCTTTGGTCTGCAATGCGGGGGAATCGCCCATGCGGCTTTGGATGGGCACGGTGTTACCTTCAAACGTCAGATCAAAACGGTCGGTCCGGTTCGAGAAATAGGCGAGATTGGTGCCCTCGAAAATCTGACCGTTCTTAATGTTGGTTGTCAATTCGGCACCGGGCTGTACTTGATATTCAGGTGCTTCGAGCCAGAATTCATGGGCAGCGGCTGGTAATGATGCAAAACCACAAGAGATAACAAGTGCGAGACGGGGCAGAAGCATGAGAAACACCTTTAATAAAGTAATCCTAAAGCTGGCCTTTGCGCTGCTTTTGTCAAGTGTCGTGACCAGCGTCGCCCGCGCGCATGAAGTTGTGCCTACCATTGCGGATTTGACTGTGGCCGAGGGCGTTGCTGACCTGTCGCTGCGCATCAACCTAGAGGCGTTGTTGTCCGGGATTGATCTGGATGCCGTCGCAGACACCAATGATGCTGAAAATGCTGGGGATTATGACAACCTGCGGGCATTGCCAGCTGACGAAATTGCGGCCCGTGTGCCGGAATTGCTGGCCGCATGGAACGCAGCGCCGTTGCTGCAGGTCGACGGCAAAGCGGTAAATCTGGAAACCGTATTGGTCACCGTTCCCGAAGACGTGAACGCCGAGCTGCCGCGCATATCAGAATGGGTGCTACGCGGGCAGGTGCCAAGCGACGCACGCGGTGTTGTGGTAAGCTGGCCATCCGGGGCCGGGGCGATGGTCTTGCGGCAACAAGGCGTCCAAGAGCCCTATACCGGATATCTGGAGGGCGGCACGAAAAGCCCCGAAATCGTACTGGCGGGCGGCGGGCAGGAAACCGCATGGCAGGCATTTCTGACCTATGTTCCTGTCGGGTTCGACCACATCCTGCCCAAGGGGCTGGATCACATCTTGTTCGTGTTGGGGCTGTTCTTTCTGTCTACGCATCTGCGGCCCCTTATCTGGCAGGTGTCGGCCTTTACGGCGGCGCATACTGTGACGCTGGCGCTTGGGGCGCTTGGGTTGGTGACGGTGCCGGGATCGATCGTCGAGCCGCTGATTGCTGCATCGATTGTCTATGTCGCGGTCGAAAACATCTTTACCTCTGGGCTAAGCCGTTGGCGGCCCTTTGTAATTTTCGGGTTTGGGTTGTTGCACGGGTTGGGCTTTGCATCTGTACTGGGGGAATTCGGCCTGCCGGAGGATCAGTTCATTCCCGCGTTGATCGGATTTAACATCGGGGTCGAACTTGGCCAACTGACGGTCATTTCGATCATGGCTTTGTGCGTCTGGCAAGCCTTGCGCGTCGCGCGGGGCGAGGGCGGCGTGCAGGGGGCAAAGCTGCTCTATGTCGGGCTGGCGGTTGCCGCTTTGGCGCTGTGTTTTGTGCCGATGCCGGATGTTGCCGCCGCGTTGGAGGCACCTGTACCGCTGTTTTTGGTTCCGCTGGCGATTGTCTTTACCGCGTGTTTTCTATCAATCCAGTTTCGCCAAACTGCAGAATCTTACCGCCGGTTTGTGGCGATCCCGGCTTCCGTCGGAATCGCAGCAGTCGGGGCCTATTGGTTCATCGAGCGGGTGTTTTTATAACACCCGCCTGACCTTACTTCATCGCAGCGACGAGGGTCGCCAAGGCTTGCGCCGGATCGTCTGACGCCCAGATTTCATCCCCGATGCCGAAGAAATCGGTAAAGGGGGTGAGGGTGCGGATGAGCGCTTCGTCCAAACCGCCTTCGGCGACGCACGGCACTTCAATCACTTCGGACCACCACTTAAACATATCCAGCTCTGCGTGCGATCCGTCGTCCAACGCACTGGGGCGCACCGGGCCAAAGCTGACATAGTCGGCACCAGCTTCGCCAGCGGCCATGCCGTCATGGCGCGACCCTCCGCAATAGCTGCCAACGATGGCGTCATCGCCCAGCGTTTTGCGGGCGTGGCGGACCGAGCGCGCGGCGTCGGTCAGGTGCACACCGTCCAATCCGATGCGTTCGGCCAACAAAGTGTGGTCGGCAATGACCATCGCAATGTCACGCGCATCGGTGATTTCGCGCAAGGCATCGGCGGCACGCAGCACCACGTCTTCGTCGCGGGTGCTGAGCGCCAAGCGCACGCAGGCGATGGGTTGGGTATCAAGAACGCGGGCCAATGTCTGGGGAAAGGTTTCCAGCTCAAACTCGGGCGGGGTGATCAGGTAAAGCTGCGGCTGTTCGGGCATTGTCATGACAAGCGGTCCTTTGCTGTGTTGGCGTCAGTTAACGGATCGCGCAGAGAAAGAAAAACTTTTATCCCGATCACGAGGATTTTTTACCGTTTGGAAGCGGGGCGCGTTCTTGTGAGATAGCTGTCGCGCGGGTAAGAGGCAGGCATGAATGATACTGTAGAGAACCCAAAGATACCGGCTTTTGTGTTGGTGCGCCCGCAAATGGGCGAGAACATCGGTGCCGCTGCGCGCGCGATGTGGAATTTTGGTTTGGACCGGATGCGCATTGTTGCACCACGCGATGGCTGGCCAAATCCGTCTGCCGTGGCGATGGCGTCCGGGGCCGGGCGATTGCTGGATGACGCGGTCGTCTATGATGATCTTGCGGGGTCATTGGGCGATGCAGCGTTTGTTTTTGCCACCACCGCCCGCGAGCGTGATTTGACCAAGCCCGTATACAGCCCGGAGGCCGCAATGGCCAAGGCGGCCGAGCTGATTGCCCAAGGCCAGCGGGTCGCGGTGATGTTCGGGCCAGAGCGCGCCGGGCTAGAGAATGACGATATCGCACGGGCCAACGCAATTGTCTCTGTGCCGGTGAATCCGCAGTTTGCATCGCTTAATCTGGCGCAATGTGTGCTGTTGATGGGCTATGAATGGATGCGTGCACAATCCGAGGTGGTACCCGAGCAGGTCGAGATGGCGGGCACGGATTGGGCCGATAACAGCGAGATCGAACATCTGGCACGGCATTTCGAGGAACGGCTGGACGTGGCTGGATTTTTCTATCCCGAACACAAGGCCAGCAGCATGAAGGTCAATCTGCGCAATATGTGGTCGCGTTTGCCTTTGACCCGCGCAGATGTGCAGATGTTGCATGGTACCCTGCGACAGATGGTACGCTGGAAAGAGCGCGGCTAGACCTTTGGGTCCGGGTGACCTATTTCTGCAACAAACCTAGCAGACAAGAGGCAACATGGCCAAGAAACGTAAGCTTTTTGAGGAAGTGGGCGATGCACAAGCTGCACGCCCTGTCGCAAATACCGGTGTGATTGATCGGGGGCGGGGCGGCGCACGCGGTGCCATCCGCGTCTGGCTGTTCATGCTGTTCGCGCTGGTCTTTGTCATGATCGCGGTTGGCGGTCTGACGCGGTTGACCGATAGCGGGCTCAGCATCACCGAATGGAAGCCCTTTACCGGTGCGATGCCACCGCTGAATGAAGCAGACTGGCAGTCCGAATTCGCGAAATACCAAGAGATTGACGAATTTCAGGTCCAAAATTCCTGGATGCAATTAAGCGATTTCAAAATGATTTACTGGTGGGAATGGGGCCATCGCCAACTGGGTCGTGTGATTGGGCTGGTGTGGGCAGTTGGGTTCGTCTGGTTCTTGCTGCGTCGCCAGATTCCGACCGGTTGGACAGGGCGATTACTGTTGCTTGGCGGGCTTGGTGGCCTGCAAGGGGCGATTGGCTGGTGGATGGTGTCGTCGGGCGTGACCACGGGCGAGGCTGTTTTGGACGTGGCCAGTTACCGGCTTGCCACGCATCTGGGGCTGGCTTTCATTATCCTCGGGTTCATCACCTGGTACGCATTGATGCTAGGCCGCCCTGAGAAAGACCTGATGCAGGCGCGACGTGCCAAGGAAAGCAAGCTATTTGGCATGTCCACCGGGCTGCTTCATTTTGCATTCTTGCAGATATTGCTGGGCGCATTGGTCGCGGGCATTGATGCGGGCCGGTACTTTGTCGACTGGCCGTTGATGCAGGGGCAGTTCTTTCCGCCGGATGCCTTGAACATTGTACCGGCCTGGCGGAACTTCTTTGAAAATCCTGGGCTTGTGCAGTTTATGCACCGCATGGCCGGCTATCTGTTGTTTGCATTTGCCGTGATCGTTTGGCTGCGCGGGCGCAAATCGGCCCATCCCAAAACGCGCATGGCATTTAATCTGATGATGCTCGCGATGGCAGGGCAGATCGCATTGGGCATTGTCACAGTTCTAAACGCTGCCCCGGTCCACATCGCCATTTGGCATCAGGTCTTGGCTGTGATCTTGTGGGTGCTGATTTTGCGGGCGCGCTTTTTAAGCGGCTATCCAATTCCAACTTCCCTGAGAGGAAATACTAAATGAGTGCTTTTGATGATCTGATGTCGTTTCAACGCGAAACAGAGGCGCTGTCCCAGATCGCGGGACGTTTGGGTTGGGATCAGGAAACCATGATGCCACGCGGCGCGGGCCCCCAACGGGGTGAAGAAATGGCTGCCATCGAAGGGGTTTTGCACACGCGCCGGGTTGATCCGCGCATCGCCGACTGGCTCGGGATGATTGACGAGGGTCACCTGGATGGAGCCGGGAGCGCGCAGTTGCGCCATATTCGGCGATCCCACGCGCGGGCCAGCAAGGTGCCAGCGGCACTTGCCGCGCGTCTGGCGCGTGTCACTTCGGAAGCTCAAGGCATCTGGGCCGAAGCCCGCGAAGAGGACAATTTCAAGGCTTTCGCACCGACCTTGTCCGAAGTGATCACGTTGAAGCGTGAAGAGGGCATGGCACTTGCTGCGGGTGGCGACATCTATGACGCGATGTTGGACGACTATGAACCGGGTGCCACCGGGGCGGAGCTGGAGGCGATGTTTGGTGCGTTGCGCCCCGAATTAACCCGCCTGCGCGAAGCTGTGCGCGGGGCAGAGGCACCTCCGAAACTCAAGGGCAAATTTGACGAATCCGCCCAGATGAAGCTGACGCGCCAGTTGGCGAAAGCTTTTGGTTATGACATGAGCATGGGCCGTGTGGACAAGGCCGTGCACCCGTTCTCGAGCGGTTCGGGCCTTGATGTGCGCATTACAACCCGCACGAACGAGACAGATCCATTCAATTGCTTTTATTCCACCATCCACGAAGTCGGTCATGCGTGCTATGAGCAAGGGATCGATCGCGCCCATTTGCTGACCCCCTTGGGGGCGGGCGTGTCGATGGGTGTGCATGAAAGCCAAAGCCGGATTTACGAGAATCAACTGGGCCGCAGTCGGGCCTTTACTGGTTGGCTGTACGGCCAGATGAAAGATGCTTTCGGCGACTTTGGCGTCGCGGACGAAGACACCTTCTATCGTATCGTCAACCGGGTGTCCGACGGGTACATCCGTACCGAGGCAGACGAGCTGCAGTATAATCTGCATGTACTGATGCGCTTTGATCTCGAGCGGGCGTTGATGGGTGGCGATCTGCAGGTCGACGATCTGGAGTCAGCTTGGAATGACCGGTTTATGACTGACTTTGGCTTTGAAGTTGATAAGCCGTCAAACGGCGTCTTGCAGGACGTGCACTGGTCGGTGGGGCTGTTCGGGTATTTTCCGACCTATTCCTTGGGCAATGTCTATGCAGGTTGCCTGAACGAAGCATTGCGCAGGGATGTTCCGGATTTGGACAGCCAGTTGGCTGCGGGGGGAACTGGATCTGCCACAGCTTGGTTGAAGGATAATGTCCAGATCCATGGCGGCCTTTATGAACCCAAAGACCTGATCACACGTGCAACAGGGACCGCCCCAAGCGAGGCACCTTTGCTTGAGTATCTGACGACAAAATTCGGAGAATTGTACAAACTCTGATTTCAAAGGATGCAGTTTTGGGCGCTCGGACTATGAATCTTACGCCTAAGGTTGACGAAAGGCAGCGCTCTATAGCTGTGCGTTATTTTAGCAAGTTGTCGACGGTGATCGCTAAAATTCCATGTGCTGTAGCGGTGGATGCTGAATAAAATGCGGGCAGGGCCCAAAATTCAGGGTATCTGAGCCTGTCCAAAGGCCGAAACGTGTTTGCGATTGAAGGCGCTTTATATGAATTGAGGAAAAGAAACTATTTTTCGTTATTTTTGAGACAGACGAATGATACGTTTTACAGCAATCGCTGCGGCACTTCTTTCGACTGCTGGTGCTACTTCCGCTTAAGTAACTACAGCTGCCAATGTTAGCGGTGAAACCGGCATTACTGGCTATCCGGAAGTCGTTGGCGCGAACGGTATCGTCTATGCATGTCAGCCTGCAGATGCTGGCGTTTATAAATGCGTAACTGGCAATGCAACAACTGGATTTGGCGAGATTGGTGTCAACGGCGTTGCTGGTCTGGTTGCTGCTGTTGTTGTAATCGGTGTTGTCGCGAATAACAGCGAAGACACTGTTGGTACAAACGGTACAAACGCTATTGAATAAGCCTCGGCCATAGTTGCGATCCATAAAAAGAAAGCGCCCAATCGGGCGCTTTTTTGCATTTTGGTGACGCGCTTTTTATGCATATCTGAAAAGAGATTCTGCCACAAAAAAAGGCCACCCAGTTTATGCTGGGTGGCCTTTTGGTCATTCGATTGCCGCGCCTAGCAGTGATCAGGCTTCCTCAGCAACCTCACCATCTATTTCGTCATCGCCCTGATCTGCAATCCAAGCCACGCTTACAACCACTTCGCCCCTGCCTGTATCAAAGACTTTCACGCCACCGGCACTGCGCGAGCGGAAAGAAATACCTTCGACAGGAACGCGGATGGATTGCCCCTTGGATGTGGCCAGCATGATCTGATCATCCATTTCAACAGGGAAGGACGCGACGATGTCGCCACCGCGCATCGCCTTGTCCATGGCAGTCACACCCAAGCCACCGCGACCGCGCACAGGATAGTCATGGCTGGACGATAGTTTGCCGGAGCCTTTTTCGCTGATCGTCAGCAAAAGGTTTTCTGCGGCGGACATCTCGGCATAGCGTTCCTGGCTGATCGTCGCGTTTGCGCTGACTTCTTCATCATCGGCAGGCGCGTCCGCATCATCGGCAAGACCGGCAACAGCGCGGCGCATCTTAAGATAGGCCGACCGTTCATCGGACGTTGCATCGAAGTGACGGATGATCGACATGGAAACGACTTTGTCGTCGCCGCTTAGCCTGATGCCACGCACACCAACCGACGCGCGGCTGTTAAATACGCGCACATCTGTGGCAGGGAAACGGATCGCCCGGCCAGAGTTGGTCACCAGCATCACATCATCATCATTTGACGCAATGCGCGCATTGATCAGCGTGGTTTTGGCGTGGTCGTCCTCGAACTTCATCGCGATCTTGCCGTTGCGCATGACGTTGGTGAAATCCGAAAGCTTGTTGCGACGCACGGTGCCTGCCGAAGTGGCAAATACGACCTGCAAATCGGCCCATTCGGCCTCGTCCCGATCAACAGGCATGATAGCAGCAATGGAAACGCCGACCGGGATCGGAAGAATATTAACGATTGCCTTGCCCTTCGACGTGCGGCTGCCTTGCGGCAATCGCCAGGTCTTGAGCTTGTACACCATACCGTCGGTCGTAAAGAACAGCAGTTGCGTGTGGGTATTTGCAACGAAAAGCGTGGTGACCACGTCTTCTTCTTTGGTCTGCATGCCAGACACGCCCTTGCCGCCACGGCGTTGGCTGCGGAAATCGACCAATGGCGTGCGTTTGATATAGCCGCCGGATGTGACAGTTACGACCATGTCTTCGCGCGCGATCAGATCTTCGTCGTCCATGTCTCCGGACCAATCGACGATCTCTGTGCGGCGTGGCACGGCAAACTGGTCTTTCACTTCGGCCAGTTCGTCGGAAATGATACCCATGATGCGCTCACGGCTGCCCAAAATCTCAAGGTATTCTTTGATCTTCTTGGCAAGCTCTTCCAGTTCGTCGGTGACTTCTTTCACCCCGATCTGGGTCAAGCGCTGCAAGCGCAGTTCAAGAATGGCGCGGGCCTGCGCTTCGGACAGGTTATAGGTGCCATCGTCATTGGCGGTATGTGTCGGGTCATCGATCAGCGCAATATATTGCAGGATCGGTTCAGCATGCCAGCGACGCGTCATCAGTTTTTCACGTGCTTCTGCTGCATCAGCAGAAGACCGGATGGTCGCGACGATTTCATCGATGTTGGTGACGGCCACGGCCAAACCACACAGGATATGGCTGCGTTCGCGGGCCTTGCGCAGCAAGAATGCCGTGCGGCGGGCGACAACGTCTTCGCGGAAATCAATGAAGTATGTCAAGAACTTGCGCAAAGTCAGCTGCTCGGGGCGGCCACCGTTCAGGGCCAGCATGTTACACCCGAAATAGGTCTGCATCGGCGTGAATCTGAACAACTGGTTCATCACCACTTCGGCAGTTGCATCGCGTTTCAACTCGATGACGACACGCACACCGTTGCGGTCGGATTCGTCTTGAACGTGAGCGATCCCCTCGATCTTTTTCTCGCGGACCTGTTCGGCGATCTTTTCAATCATGGTGGATTTATTCACCTGATAGCAAATCTCGTCGATGATAATGGCAAAGCGATCCTTGCGAATTTCCTCGACCCGCGTCTTGGCGCGCATGATAACGCTGCCTCGGCCCTCAAGATACGCTTTGCGCGCACCGGCGCGGCCCAGCATGATGCCACCGGTCGGAAAATCGGGGCCAGGGATGTATTCAATCAGGTCTTCGGATGTCAGATCGGGGTTTTCGATCAGCGCCTGACAAGCGTCGATAACTTCGCCCAGGTTATGTGGTGGAATGTTGGTCGCCATACCGACGGCAATACCACCCGCACCGTTGACCAGCATGTTAGGGAACCGCGCGGGCAGAACGGTAGGTTCACGTTCCTTGCCATCGTAGTTGTCGATAAAATTAACGGTCTCTTTGTCCAGATCGCTGGTCATGAACGACGCGACCTTGTCCAGCCGCGATTCAGTATAGCGCATCGCCGCAGCGCTATCGCCATCCATCGAGCCAAAGTTGCCCTGACCGTCAATCAACGGCAAAGACATCGAGAAATCCTGCGCCATGCGCACGAGCGCGTCGTAAATCGCGCTGTCGCCGTGCGGGTGGTACGAACCCATGACATCGCCCACCGATTTTGCGGATTTGCGATAGGTTTTGTCGTGAGTAATACCTTTTTCGTACATCGAATAGATGATGCGGCGGTGAACGGGTTTCAGGCCGTCCCGCAGGTCAGGAATGGCGCGGCTGACGATGACCGACATGGCATAATCCAGATAGGATGTGCGCATCTCGTGTTCGATGGTGACCGATGGACCATCATAAACGGGGCGTTCGGCCGGGATTTTGTCATCGTTTTCAGGGGTTTCTGGCGTGTCGTTCACGTGATCTGCCTAGCTCTTGCTGGTTCTATATATTGGGGTTTTGTATAGCAGACGGGGTATATAGGGTGCAATGCCTGTAGGCTTTTTGAGGCAATTTGAATCGGGGAGATCTGCTAAGTCATTGAGAACGCTGCAGACTAATTCGGCGCTATTTCAGGTGGCGCAACGTCAATAAAATCCGCTGCCCATATGTGGGAAAACACGGCTAGGATGCGAGCAACTGAGTAAGGGAGGACCGGAAATGCAGCGGATACTAGTTAATCAGACATCTATTGCCCAAACCCGAACAGAGGATGTGGCCAGCGTGCCGCTTGAGGTGGGGCAGGTTCGGCTTGCACTGGAAAGCTTTGCGCTGACCTCGAACAATGTGACCTATGCCGCGGCGGGGTTCGACATCGGGTATTGGCAGTTTTTCCCCAGTGGCATCGAAGGTTGGGGCATCGTCCCGGTGTGGGGCACGGCCAAAGTGGTGGAAAGCCGCAGCGATGCATTGGATGTGGGGACGCGCCTTTATGGGTTCTATCCGATGGCGGATGAAGTGGTGATCATACCACAACCCGAGCAGGGTGGTTTTCTTGACATAGCAGAGCACCGCGCGAAACTTCCCTTGATCTACAATCAATATACGCCGGTTCGGTCAGGCAGCGACGCTGACGATCATATGCGGGCAATTTTGCAGCCATTGCTGGCCACATCGTATTTGTTGTTCGACTGGCTGCAGGACAATCAATGTTTCGGCGCACAGCAGATCATCATCGGTAGCGCTTCGTCGAAAACCGGTCTGGGGCTGTGCAAATATCTGGCGGAGCCGTCAGATCGCGCCTATCAGATTGTCGGCCTTACATCCGAAAAAAACCGTAGTTTTGTCGAGGATCTGGGCGCTTGTGACAGCGTCCTGACCTATGACCAGATCAGCGACATCGCGCAGGTGCCATCGGTCTATGTGGACATGTCCGGCAATAGCGACGTAAAGGCCGCTTTGCATGAACATTTGGGGGATGCGCTCAAGCATTCCTCGGCCGTGGGATTAAGCCATTGGGACCACTTTGCCCCTGCGAAAAAGCTTGCAGGGCCCAAGCCAGTATTCTTCTTCGCCCCTTCACAGGTGGTCAAACGTCGCGAAGAATGGGGACCGGGCGAGATTGAGAAACAAATCACAGCCGCATGGAAGCGGATCGCAGCCGACGCGTCAACATGGATGAATGTGCAGGTCCATCAGGGCATCGCCGAGGCCGAGGTCCCGTATCATGCGCTGGTCACAGGGCAGGCGGACCCAAAGACCGGGGTAATTATTCGGCCCTAGATTATCCGATCCCAAGGGTTAGGCCGAACAGCTGGCACCGCCCAAAACACAGAACTTTGCGCAATGAGGATGGTTAAGGGCGACATCTTTTTCGGCTTCTTCCAAGCTGTTGCCCAATTCGAATTCGGGGCTGTACGGCAGCAAGGTACAGGCCAACACAGCAGGCTTTTCAGCGCCTTTGCGTTTGACCACCATCCGCGAACTAGAGCACATGATTGCATCAGGGGACTTGTTTAAGATGCCCCAGCAAGCCGTTGTAATTTCTGGAACTTCAACAGTTTCATCCATCTCGGGAAACAGCACGGTCATACCGGGGTCTTTCGCATCGATTTCAAATCCGTGCTCGGCGTAAAACGCGCCATAGCCCGCGCGGCTGTCTTCGTCACTGGCCCCAAAGACCGACCGCCCGGCAACCGCCATGCGAATACCGTTGTCGCGCAGCCAGATCATGCCAATAATTGTCTTTTCCAACGCCCCCGCGCCGCGTTCCGCATCATGCAACTCAGCGCGATAGTGATCTACGGAAATGCGCAGTGTCAGTTTGCCGGGGTAGGCGGCGTTCAATCGGGTCAGGCCAGCCAATACGGTTTTGCGCATCATAGGGCGCATTGCATTTGTCAGGATCAACACATCGTATCCGGCCGCCAACGACGCTTCTGTGATCTCGATCATCTGCGGGTTCATAAAGGGTTCGCCGCCGGTAAAGGCAATTTCCGTTACAGGCCAATTGCGCGCCGTGATTTGCCCTAGATAATCGCGCACCTCATCGACAGTAATATAGACCAACGCATCATTTGTGGGGCTGGATTCAATATAGCAGTTCACACATTCGATGTTACAAAGCGTGCCTGTGTTAAACCACAACGTCTGCGGATTGCTCAGGCTGACGGTTGCGCGGTCTTCACCCTTAGCAGTTAGCTTTGGGTCTTCGAATTTGCCCGCGTTGGCCTGTACAATATCTTTCATCGACAAAGCGCCCTTAGATTGCTTGTGTTGGTTTTCTTTGTCTATGCGAATGGTAAATTCAAGAAAACCCTGTGTATTCTTTCGCACAGACTTGTGAAGCGTAGTTAAATATGTATGTTTGCGCTAACATTGATAGAAACGCCCTCAAAATCTGTGTCCGCGCAGCAAGGAGTTGCCTAATGGTCTCACGCGTTATTCCGGTCGATCCATTCGATCTGGTGATTTTCGGCGGCACAGGTGATCTGGCCCGACGCAAAATTTTGCCGGGTCTGTTTCGACGTTTCTGTTCCGGTCAAATGCCTGAAGATGCTCGAATTATCGGGGCTGCGCGCACCGATATGGACGCCGATGGCTACCGTGCGATGATTGCCGATGCGATTGCAGAATTCAACGCGGGGTTTGACCATAAAAAGGGCCAGCTTGATGCGTTTCTGACCCGTCTGGAATATGTGACCATCGATGCAAAAGGCACTGATGGCTGGGCTGAACTGCAAAAGTTGATGGCGGGGGTGGACCGGGTCGAGGCGTATTATTTCTCTGTATCGCCTGCGCTTTTTGGCGATTTGGCGGAACGGTTGCAACAATGGGGCATGGCCGACGCGGAAAGTCGGATCGTTGTCGAAAAGCCTTTTGGTCGCGATCTGCAAACCGCACGCGCGTTGAATGCCACGCTGGCCAAGTATTTTGACGAAAGCCAGATTTACCGGATCGACCATTATCTGGGCAAGGAAACCGTCCAGAACCTCATGGCTGTCCGTTTTGGAAACATGCTGTTCGAACCACTTTGGAACAGCCAATACGTTGATCACATTCAGATCACTGTGGCCGAAACAGTAGGTGTTGGGGGCAGGGGCGAATATTACGATAAATCCGGTGCCATGCGCGATATGGTTCAAAACCACCTGATGCAATTGCTGTGCCTGATCGCGATGGAACCACCGTCGCGGTTTGATCCTGACGCGGTGCGCGATGAAAAACTGAAAGTGATCCGCGCATTGGATCCGGTTTTGCCGCATCATATTTCGCGCGGGCAATATCAGGCCGAACCGTGCAACGAGACAGAACAACCCGGGTATCGCACTGCAGTCAACGACCCCCGTTCGCGCACCGAAAGCTTTGTAGCGCTAAAAACCCACATCAGTAACTGGCGGTGGGCCGGCACGCCGTTTTATATGCGCACCGGCAAACGGATGGCAGCGCGGTCTTCCGAAATCACCGTGGTATTCAAGGAAACACCGCATTCGATTTTCGCAGAAGACGCTGGCCGGCACCGAAACGTGCTGTCGATCCGGCTGCAACCAAACGAGGGCATTACCCTTGGCGTGACAATCAAGGAACCCGGCCCTGGTGGTATGCGTCTGGTCGACGTGCCGCTGGATATGACCTTTGCCGATGCATTGGCCGCTGACGGGTCCGAACAAGTTGATGCCTATGAGCGTCTGATTATGGACGTGATCCGTGGCAACCAGACCTTGTTCATGCGCGGAGACGAGGTCGAGGCCGCGTGGGCATGGACCGACCCGATTATCCAAGGGTGGGAGTCGCGCAATGACGTGCCCAAACCTTATGACAGCGGGTCGGATGGCCCCACTGACTCAAATGAATTGATGCGGCGCGACAACCGAAAATGGCGGGAGCTTTCGACATGAAACTGATCGAATACGCAGACCGGGACGTTTTGGCGCTGGATGTCGCGAATATTTTGGCGGGCGAGTTGAAAAATGCGCTACTGTCGCATGATCTTGTCAGTTTGGCTGTGCCAGGCGGTACCACGCCGGGGCCGATTTTTGACAGCCTAAGTGCCGCCAGCCTTGATTGGTCGCGTGTGCAGGTGATGCTGACCGACGAACGCTGGGTCGCCCCCGATCACGAAATGTCGAACGCACGGTTACTGCGCCAACGCTTGCTGGTCGGTCCGGCCGCAGCAGCGCGTTTTATCCCGTTTTACGTTGACGGCCTAACCGCGTCCGAAGCGTCAGAGCAATTATCCGAGGCGATCACAGGCCATCTGCCGATTTCTGTGTTGGTTTTAGGTATGGGGGCCGATATGCACACGGCCTCGCTTTTTCCCGGTTCTGACGGGCTGGGGGCGGCAATGGCAGATGATGCGCCTGCCGTGTGCCCTATAAACGTCGAGGGCCAAGGCATTGGCCGGATTACACTTTCCCGACCTGTGCTTCAAGGGGCCATGTCAAAACATCTGGTCATTTTTGGTGATGAAAAACGCGCGGCGGTAGAGCGGGCAATGACCTTGCCGGCCCTTGAGGCCCCCATCGGCGCAGTCTTAAAAGAGGCGATAGTCCATTGGGCAGCATAACAAAATTCGACGATCTTATTGCGATGCAGTCCGAGGTGAAAAGCCGCTCGATCCTCTCCTTGTTCGACGATGCCGACCGGGCCGCCACCTTTAGTGCGCAAACCGGCGACATGCTGTTTGATTTCTCGAAAACAAACCTCGACCGGGAAACGATGGATGCGCTGTTGGCACTGATCGACGGGGCCGATGTGCAAACCCGCCGTGATGCGATGTTCGAAGGTGAAAAAATCAACGAAACTGAGGGCCGCGCAGTATTGCACACCGCTTTGCGCAACCTCGATGGTGGTCCAGTGATGGTCGACGGCGCGGATGTCATGCCGGGCATTCTGGCCACGCTGGACCGGATGCGCGGTTTTGCTGATAGAATCCGCGCCAGTGACATCACCGATGTTGTGAATATCGGCATTGGCGGGTCAGACCTTGGCCCCGCGATGGCCGTCCAAGCGTTGTCGCCGTACCATGACGGACCGAGCTGCCATTTCGTGTCGAACGTCGACGGTGCCCATATCGCCGATACCTTGCGGGGGTTGGATGCTAAAACGACGCTGGTCATCGTCGCCTCCAAAACTTTTACCACAATCGAAACCATGACCAACGCCCGCACCGCGCGCGCTTGGATGACGGAAAATGGCGGCGATCCGGCGCACCAGTTTGCAGCGCTTAGCACGGCCCAAGACAAGACAGATGCGTTCGGCATCAACCCCGCGCAGGTTTTCGGGTTCGAAGACTGGGTTGGCGGTCGCTATTCGGTCTGGGGTCCGATTGGGCTGTCGCTGATGATCGCCACAGGCCCGCGCGCCTTTCACGCGTACCTGCGCGGTGCCCAATCCATGGACCGCCATTTTTGTGCTGCAGCCCCGCATGAGAACCTGCCGATGTTACTGGCGCTTGTTGGGATCTGGCACAATCAGATTTGCGGCTACGCCACCCGCGCCGTGCTGCCCTATGATCAACGTCTGGGGCAATTGCCCGACTACCTGCAACAGCTTGAAATGGAATCAAACGGCAAGGCCACCCAGATGGATGGCACCACTACGCCATTCCACACAGGCCCCGTCGTCTGGGGGGCACCCGGTACCAATGGGCAGCACGCCTTTTACCAACTGATCCACCAAGGCACCCGGGTGATCCCGTGTGAATTCCTGATCGCGGCCAACAGCCACGAGCCTGACCTTGCCCACCACCACAAACTGCTGATCGCCAATTGCCTTGCTCAATCCGAAGCCCTTATGCGCGGGCGCAGCCTGCAAGAAGCATCGGAAATCATGGCCGCCAAGGGCCTGACAGGTGCCGAATTGGACCGACAGGCGCGCCATCGCGTGTTTCCCGGCAACCGCCCGTCAACAACCCTCAGCTACCCGCTGCTCGACCCGTTCACACTGGGCCAGATCATTGCGCTCTACGAACATCGGGTCTTTGTCGAAGGGGTGATCCTTGGCATCAACTCGTTCGATCAATGGGGCGTGGAGCTGGGCAAAGAGCTTGCCACTTCCTTGCAGCCCGTTGTCGACGGTTCAGAGCCCGCAACCGGCAAAGACGGCTCTACCGCCGCCCTTGTCGCCTTCATCGCGAAACACGCTGACTGAAACGGCATCAGGTTCATTTCGCCAAATAAACTCCGGGGAGTTTGAGGGGCAGCGCCCCTCATCCCTTCTAAAATAGTCTCAGACCAAATCTGGATTGCGGCCCACGCGGTTTGCCAATTTGGCAACCGTCAATCCTTGCGCAATGATCGAGAATACGACCACAATATATGTGCAGGTCAGGATCACCGGCTTCCATTCACCGTCGGGTAAAGACAGCGCCAAGGCCACGGAAATCCCGCCCTTCAGGCCCCCCCATGTCATAATCGGGATGACACCTTGGTTAAAGTCACGAAATGGGCGCAGGATCATAATTGGTACGGCTACGGCCACCAAACGACCCAGCAAAGCCAGAATGATCGCGGCCATTCCAGTTAGAAATAGGTCCCCGTTGAACGCAATTGCAAAGACCTCAAACCCGATCATCAGGAACAGCACAGCGTTCAAGATCTCATCGACCAGCTTCCAGAACGCATCAACATAGCGCCGGGTTTCTTCGGACATGCCGCGTGCTGATCCCACATCGCCGATCAACAGTCCGGCACACACTGCCATGATCGGGGCCGAGACATGCAGCGCCACGGCGAGCTCATAGCCACCAAAGGCCAGGCCCAAGGTTAAAAGCACCTCAAGCGAATAGTCGTCAATCTGGCGCATGATGCGGAAGGTCATCCAACCCAACACCAGCCCCAATACCGCGCCGCCCAAAGCCTCTTGAAAGAACAACTGCGCAGCGCCCAGCACAGCATTGCCTTCGGAACCGTGGCTCTCAAGCGCGGGAAAGGCCAGGCCAACCAAAATAAGAAACACGACATAGCCGACGCCGTCGTTGAACAGGCTTTCGCCTGCAATCTTGGTTTCCAGTGTTTTGGGCAAATCGGCTTCGCGTAGAACTCCCAGGACCGCGACAGGATCGGTGGGTGAAATTAGCGCCCCGAAAACCAGTGCCGTTAGCAAAGGCATCCCCGTCAGCCATGAGAACCCGATGCCGACGATCGTTGTCGACAGCGCGACCCCAAGTGTCGCCATCAGCGCAACGATTACCCATTCCCGCCGTAAATCAGATATTTTTACGTGCAGCGCGCCGGCAAACAGCAACAGACCCAACATACCTTCCAGCAAGGCTTCGGAAAAATCGATTCCGGTGACGGTGCTGCGTACGGAATTTGCGATGCCAAGGCTCGGCAGGACCAGATCAATCCCCAGCAGCCCAAAGGATGCGATCAGCGCCACAACGAGAATGCCAATTGAAGATGGCAGTTTCAGAAACAGATAATTAACCGCCCCGAATCCTCCGGCCAATACGATCAACAGGGATGCAATTTGCAGGAAGGTCATGGCGGTCTCTTTCGTATCCGGGCTTACAGCTTGATGTCGTAAGTGATCCAAGGCGTGCGAGTGGCCAACTTGTCATAAACAGCGCGGCCGCGATAGTTGTCTTCGGCTGTGATCCAACGCACAGTGCCCCAGCCGTTTTGTTGGGCCACGGTTTTCACGGCCCCGATCAAGGCTTGGGCAGCACCGGACCCACGCGCAGTGGGGGCAACGAAAAGATCATCCAGAAAACAATTGGTCATCGCACGTAACTGGCTGACAAAGGGGCGGTAGTGGGTGAACCCGATGACCGCACCTGATGCGTCCTCGGCCACGATGCAATTGCTGCTGTGGGCGTCATCCATCAGCCAACCGAACACGGTTTCGCGCATCTGTGGCGTTTGGTCGACCTTGTAAAATGCGGCGTAACCGGCAAACAGATCTGCCCAATCGGTCCGATCCGAGGCGGCCAGCGGGCGTGTCGTTACAGTCATCTCAAATCCCTCTCCCTTGGATGTCAGTTGTCAGCGGTTGCTTTGTCATGTGTTTCAAAATGGCGTTTCAAGCGGTCGGGCAGGGGGAACCGACCTGATCCGTCCTTTTCGAGCAAGACCAGCACGCATTCAAAGGTCGCGCGCAATTGACCGCCCACCCAAACCTGTTGGCTTAGGCTATAGGACGTGTTGCGAAAGCCTGTGCAGCGGCAGGTCACGATGTAATCTTCCCGTTCAAGCAGTTCATGCAAATAGCGGATCGACCCTGACCGGATCACCACGCGCGGGCCGGGCGCTTCCATGAGCCCTTGTTCAACAAGCGATTGCGTATAGCGAATGCGGAGCCGCTCGAACCATTCGAAGTAGGTGCAGTTGTTGACGTGGTTATTGGTGTCCAACTCGGAAAACCGGACTTGATCGGCCATCGCCAAGGGTTGGGGTTCGATCAGACCGGCATCGCGTTGCTGATCGGCGCTAAGTGGCGTGTGGTAAACAAGTTTCATTCACCCTGCGTAAGCATGTGTTTGGGCGCTTGCAAGAGGAGGGTGGATTGTTCAGGGTGTCGCAAATGACAATCGGGAGGATGCGCCATGCTTGGCCAAATGATGAATAAATCGCTGACGATCTCGAGCTTGATCGAACATGCACAGCGCTATCACGCCGCTGGAGAAATCTATTCAGTCAACACCGGTGGCGGTGTAGAAGAAACCAGCTGGGGCCAAGTGGGGCGGAATTCACGAGCGCTGGCCTCGGCTTTAACGGGGCTTGGATTAGAACCACAGGCGCGTTGTGGCACCATTGCCTGGAATAACCGCCGCCATCTTGAGATTTATTTTGGCGCATCGGGTGGTGGCTTTGTCTGCCACACGATTAATCCGCGTTTGTTCCCTGAACAGCTGGTTTATATTCTGAACCACGCCGAAGATAAGGTTCTGTTCATCGACAAAACCTTTGTTCCGTTGATCGCGGCAATCCTCGACAAGCTTGAGCATCTTGACCACGTTGTTTTGATGGAAGGCACCGACGCGGAAGCAGCCAAACAGATTCCCGGACTAAAGTTCTATGACGAAATGGTTGCCAGCGGTGATCCTGAATTCGACTGGCCCGAGTTGGACGAAAACACTGCATCCAGCCTGTGCTATACATCCGGCACCACGGGCAACCCCAAGGGCGTGCTGTATTCGCACCGCTCGACCGTTTTGCACAGCTTTGCCATCAACCTTGCCGACAGCATTGCGATTTCCGCCAAAGAAGTCGTGCTGCCTGTTGTGCCGATGTTCCACGTCAACGCGTGGGGTGCCCCCTATGCCAGCGCCATGGTCGGCGCGCGGATGGTGATGCCTGGCCCGGGTCTGGACGGTCCGTCGTTGGTGGGTCTGATTGATAAATACAAGGTCACGCTGGCCCTCGGTGTGCCGACGATCTGGCTGGGCTTGCTGGGCGAGGCCGACAAGATCGGATCGAACCTTGCCAGCCTGAAGCGTACTGTCGTTGGTGGCTCTGCTTGCCCGCCGTCGATGATGACCGCCTTCCGCGAAAAGTATGGTGTAGAGACGATCCACGCTTGGGGCATGACAGAAATGTCGCCCGTCGGCAGTATCAACCAGCCCTTGGCCAAACATCTCGATTTGCCTGACGCTGACCAGCACAAGCTGCGCGAAAACCAGGGCCGGCCCGTTTACGGGGTCGAGCTTGAAATCCTTGATGAAGACGGCAAAACCGTTGCCCATGATGGCCAAACTCAAGGTGATCTGGTCACCAAGGGATTCTGGATTCTAGACGCCTATTTCCGCAAAACCAGCGAGGAAACGTTGACCGCAGACGGCTGGTTCGACACCGGCGATGTGGCGACGATGGATGCCGACGGCTATGTAACGATCCGCGACCGGTCAAAGGACATCATCAAATCAGGTGGCGAATGGATCAGTTCGGTAGAGTTGGAAAACATCGCGATCTCGCATCCCAAACTTTCTGATGCCGCCGTCATCGGAGCCCGTCACGAAAAATGGGATGAACGCCCGATCCTGATTGCTGTCAAACGCGAGGGGCAAGACCCGACAGAAGAAGAGATTCTGGCGGTGTTCGAAGGAAAGATAGCGAAATGGCAGGTGCCAGATTGCGTCGTATTTACCGATGTGTTGCCCCGCAACGCGACAGGCAAGGTACTAAAGCGCAACCTGCGTGACGCCTTTGGCGATGTCCTGATCACCGGTTAAATCATCAGCCTGCTGGCCGCTTCAAATCGGCCAGCAGCTTTGCATTTGACGGCGAGTTTCAGCGCTGCCGATCGCAATAGACCCGGACCTCTGGCTCTCAGCATTCCCGATATCATCGGGGTCAGCATCTGAGATTGGCGGACATCCATGACCAAGATGCCTTCAGGGCTGCGCTCTCCGGAAATTGTGATGAGTGAAGAAGGGGGAGGAGATCGACAAACGAGGTCTCGAACATTAGTTGGGTTGCATGCGCCTCTTAATTCGCCTCGCTACACTCTGCCTTTCATTCGCTCTCCTGAGCGGAGTGCTTTTGCATGACTTGGCCGGCGCGAAGATGTCACTCGATATGGCCAGTGCAGTATCGGTGATCGACTCTGAGCAAGACAGCAGGTGTCCTGCATACGCTGCAAATGGCTCGACCATGACTGACTGCGATATGGATTGCACAGCGCCAATTTTCTTGACTGCGCAGGCTTCGCTATTTGAGACAGTCGCCATGAAATCTACCCCATTTAGGATACCGGGCAGGTTCGATCTCGCAGGTCTCGATCTCGGATTTGATCTGTCTCCTCCTCGAAGCACCACCATAAGCTGACCGGCCGCACCGTAGTGTGACGGCCCGGCCTCACTTTACCTGCCGATTTTCGGCTGGACCGCGATTGACCCTATCTGTCATCTTCGGGAACTACCTTCATGTTTATCAACCAACCGCGCGGTCCTTCGCGCAGGCATGTGCTTGGCGGCGGCCTTGCCGCGCTCGGCGCGACGCTGATCCTGCCAAGCATAACTCTCGCATTACCTGACACGACCTTAATTCGTGCGATCAGCTTTGACGGCGACACTGTTGTTGCTGTCACTGACCGCGATATTTTGCTCATCTCCATGGGAGGGAAGGTCGAGCTGGTGTCACATGCCCTGTCAGTAACAGCTCTTTCCAACCACCCGGCGAGTCCGGGCACGCTTCTTGCGACGCTCAAGGACGGTGGCTTGCGCCGCAGCCTTGATGGTGGCCGGACATGGGCCAACGTCGGTTCCGGCCTTCCCGCCGATCAAATTATTGCCCTTACCATGGCTGCGCTGGACGCCAACTTGATCTATGCCGCGCTCGCCGGGGACGGTATTTGGCGCAGCCAAGACACAGGCGAAACCTGGGAGTTCGTCATGGATCGGCCTTACCTCGATGGTGCAGAACATGATGTGTTGAGCCTCGTCTCGGTTGGAAACCCATCGGGCATGGGTGGAATTTGGCTTTACGCTGGAACCCAAGCCGGGCTGACCCGCGTGCCTGACTGTTTCTGCCGCTGGCAGGACGTGACTGCGGGCGATGCGATGGATGCACTTGCTGCCGGTGAGACGCTACCTCCGCCGAAACCACTTCCCGCAGGAGAGGCCATCGTAGCGCTCGCTCTCGCGCCCGATGCGCCCGAAAGGATCTATGCCGGGCTTAGGAGCGGCTTGTGGGTTTCCACGGACGCGGGCGTGAACTGGGCGCTTGTATCTTCTGGAGAGATAAGCGCGCTCGCCGTCAATTCCTCTGACCCCCTGCACCTTGCCGCCGTTCGCGACGGCGGCCTCTCCGTTAGCCGCGATGGCGGCGCGACATGGACTTCATTAACCACCTTCAAGGATATATGACATGAACACCAAAATGACATTGGGCGCTGCTGCTGCCCTCACCGCCGCCGGCATCCTCGGATTTGCCACCTTCGGCATGGCCGAGAGTGAGAACACACGCGCCACAGAAACTGCTGTTACAGTCGCAGCTGACCGCCAGATGACTATCTGGCGCGATCCCTCGTGCGGCTGTTGCGACGCCTATGCTGAGTACATGGAGGGCGAAGGATATCACGTCACCCGGATAGACGACCGCGATTTCGACAAGCGCTCGGTGGATGTTGGTGTGCCTGAGCAAGGGCTGGGATGCCATTTGGCTGAAGTGGACGGATATTACGTCAGCGGTCTGGTGCCCGCTGAAATCATCCAGCGCCTGACCACCGAGCGCCCCGAGATCATCGGCATCACGCTGCCGGGTATGCCAAACAACGCGCCCGGTATGGCTGGCAAGAGCGGCACACTCAAAACCTACGCATTCGGAGGGGACGAAATTTCGGTCTATTCCAATGAGTAAGTGTCCGATGATGGATATGATGAGCGGGCCGATGATGGCCGCAATGATGGGGGCCGGCGGCCTGCTGCTGCTTCTTGTGATCGGGGTGCTGTTGCTAAGCGTCTTGGCACTGATCAAGCTTCTGCGGAAGCCATCATGAAGCGGGTTATCCTCACAGGAATGGCTGGCGCTGTGGCATTGACCGCCGTGGCTGTCTGGGCTGGCAGCGCAAAGGAGGAACCATTGGCGTTGACGGTTCTGGGCGAGCCGGTGGACGCTGCGATGATCGACCAGGGGGAGACTATCTATGCAGAAAACTGCGCCTCCTGCCACGGCACCGAGCTTGAAGGGCAACCCGATTGGCGGCGGCGGTTGGAGAATGGCCGGATGCCAGCCCCGCCCCATGATGCAGATGGTCATACATGGCATCACGCGGACCGACCGCTTTTCACCATCACCAAGCGCGGGGTCGGGGCTATCGTCCTCGGCTACGATAGCGACATGCCAGCCTTCGAAGGCATTCTGACCGACGCCGAGATCGTTGCGACTCTCGCTTATATCAAGAGCACTTGGCCGGAGCGCGAACGTGCTTTTCAAGCAGAAGTGACGGCGAACGATGCGGGAGGCAAATGAGCGGGCCACGTTGTGCCCTGCTGATTGCCACGCCGTGTGTGGCTCCTTTTAAACACGCTATCGCAAAGGGACGAACCAACCGATGACACTGGTATCATATAAAGACTGGAATAAATTTTCATTTCCCATGCCATCGCAGCGCCTGATCCTAATGTTAATGGGCTTCGCCGCCATCGGTGGGGGGGCCTTTCTCAACTGGAGTCGGCTTTCCGCCGTCGGCGTAGCGCCGTTGCTCCTCAGTCTCGCTCCCTGCGCTGTCATGTGCGCACTGGGGCTGTGTACGCGCGGGGGTTCTGCCTCCTGCGCCAAAAACGGTCCGGCAATGAAGCCGGATGTGACCAATGACTGAATTTCAATTGAATGGGCTAAAAATGACCTACAAAACGAACATCCTTGCCGCCGCTCTTACCAGCGCATTTCTGGCAACAAGCACGCAGGCGCAAGATGCAACTCCTAAGGCAAACGACATGCCGATGAACAAGGAGCAATCTATGAAGCACGGAGACAGGGAAGACATGATGCCAATGATGAAGATGATGGCGCAAATGGGTCCGATGATGGAGGCTTGCACCGAGATGATGCAATCCATGAACGACCATATGAAAGCAGCCGGGTCCGAAGTCGACAAGGGGTGAACTCATGGTCCGCCTGGCCGCAAGGCCAAGTGGACCTCATTTTGAAAGAATTGCTCTATGAACCAGATCAACTCAGGCCATTCCCGGCTCCTTATCGTCTCGTGGGCGGGCGCGATTGCTGCCGCCGTTCTCGTCGTAACTCTCGCCACCTTCCGCATGGGCAATGACCCCGCGCACAGAGTGACCTATACCGGCGAGGCCGACATCCGCTCAAATTTTTCCTTGATCAACCACGACGGCCGCTCCGTCACAGAACTTGACTATGCCGGCAAGTGGCAGCTCGTATTCTTTGGGTTCACACACTGCCCCGACATCTGCCCGACGACGCTGGCCTACATGGGAACCGTGCTCGATGTGCTGGGCTCGAAGGCGGATCACGTCGCGCCGCTCTTCGTGACGGTGGACCCGCAGCGCGACACCGCAGAACTCCTGAAAGAATACGTCGCGGCCTTTCATCCCCGCCTGATCGGACTGACTGGGAGCGAAGCGCAGGTTGCGGACGCTGCAGAAGCCTTCAAGGTCTACTACGAGCGGTTCGACGAGGAGAGCACCCCTGACGGATACCTCATGGCCCATGCAGGCCATATTTACCTCATGCGTCCCGATGGTAAATTCGAGGCTGTTTTTTTGGAAGGGCATCAGCCGCCCGAGGCTCTGGCCGAGGAGATAACCATGCGCATAGCTAAAGAAATGAGAAGTAAATGATCCGAACTGTTTTGGCAGCCGCGACGCTGTTCGCCACACCCGCGTTTGCGGATGTCGCCATCACCGATGCTTGGGCGCGCGCGAGCATACTCGCCTCTCGACCGGGGGCGGTTTACCTGACCCTGCAGGCCGGCCCTGCGGACATTCTGCTCTCTGTCAGCACACCCTTGGCAAACGCTGCCATGATACATTCGGTAGAAGCCGGGGAAGATGGCATCGCTCGCATGGGCGCTCTAGCGACGCTCCCGCTCTCGGCCGGCGCGATCGTCACGATGGCACCGGGAGACATGCACATCATGCTGATGGGACTAACCCAAAAGCTGGTGGAGGGTGAAAGCTTTCCTGTGATACTGACCTTCGAAAAGACGGGTGAGGTGACAGTAGAGGTCCCAATCCTCGGCATCGCAGCCATGGGTCCGGCGGAGGCAACGCAATGAGAGTGATGGGATTGGCTGTCGCTCTGATGGTCGCAACGCCTGTATTGGCCAATCATCCGGGAGAGACCCTTAACCAGGTGATGGCCGCAAAAGAGGCGGATTTCGAGGCTGTCGCCCCGCGGCCAGCCCCCGCATTGGAGTGGACGGACAAAACCGGCGATGTCGGCGGAATGGAGGAATTGAAAGGCAAGATCGTCGCCGTCAGCTTCGCGCCATCCGATTGCGGGGCACCATGCGTGAACCAACAGGCCAAGCTGGCAGAAACGCTCGCCTCCCTGAACGCAAGTCCAATGCGTGAGATGGTGCAATTCGTCACGCTGGGCGATGGAAAGGTTGCGACGCCCGAAGGGTATGACAACTGGACCGTAGCGCAGTTGTCGGATGGGAAGCCTGCGGGTGACTTGGCCGCCGCCTTTGCCAGCAATACCGACCGAGCTGGTGGTGAGCCGATGATCCATTTCCTTGACCGCAAGGGTCAGCAAGTTGGAATATTCCACGGCTCCGAGTTTGTACCGCTGAACCTCGTTCTTTACATCAACGGGCTGACCAATGCGCACCCTCATCCCGAATCCGGTATGTTCCAGCGTCTGTTCGGGTGGCTGCTATGACATCATCGCTCATGATAGACAGACTAGACTGGCTCTCGGCATTGCGCCGCTTCGCGCTGTTCACATTGGTTGGGCATTTGCTCTGGGAAACCGCACATATTCCGCTCTACATAATTTGGATTGAGGGTACGTGGGGCGAAATTGCTTTTGCCGTTGTGCACTGCACAGGGGGCGATGTGTTGATTGCCATGAGCAGCTTGCTGCTGGCGCTTTTTGTGTTCGGCTCGGGGGCGTGGCCGCGGGCACGGACTGTTCCGGTTCTGTTGGCGACGATCGTCATTGGCGTTGGCTATACGATTTTCAGTGAATGGCTAAACATCGTCGTGCGCGAAGCTTGGGCTTACCGCGAGATAATGCCGGTCATTCCAATAATCGATGTCGGCCTGACGCCGGTCCTGCAATGGGTTGTCATTCCCACACTGGCCTAACTTGGTGCTGTAAAACGGTGGCCCAAGACCCGGAGAACCGCGTATTCTTGAAATCTTCTCGCTGGGGTGATCGCAGCAATTTTGGCGAGCGCAATCATGTTAATGTCGCCCTCCGTTCTGCCGCTAGCCGCAGGCAGCCGGGTTGCGCGGATCGAAGCCGTTGGCATGTGGCCTGGCTAAGCTCCTGTTTCGGGCTGGGGCTTACTACGATCTTCACGGCGCTGGAAGTTTCGGCCACGGCGTTGGACAAGACGCTGCTGAGATGGCGATTTGAATTGCACCTGATCGGTAGTGCCGTAGTGATCCTCGTTGGTCTCTTCATGCCGGGCACATCCGTGCAATCGGCTCGATGTGGTGGTGTTTGCAGCAAACCGCAGGTGTCAGAATTGAAAACATTAGTTTTGCGATGATGACCGGGCAACTCAACGTCTTCTTTTTTTCATTGCTCAAGATTTTCCCAATCATGGGCGGATCGGATGAATTTAACTTGGAACCCTCCAGCGCTGGAAGTTCGTTACTTTCATAACGGCACGAATAAAACGACAGATAATACCGAAAGGAATGATGACATGACGGATGGTGGAATGATGCTGGGCATGGGGGTTTGGTGGTTGCTGATCCTCATTATTTTGGTGCTCTTGATAATGGCCTTGGTTAAGTATCTGCGGAAGTAAGACAGAGGGTGTCGCGCGGAGACGCTGGAGAAACCGATTATCGTCGTAACAAGATCGAGCGGCCAGCTGGAAAATACCGAGTAGTTGGCCTTCACCGTCATTAACCACCGTATCCGACGCATCAGGCAGAGCGCATCTGTTCGACGCCATAGATAATAATAGCGCGGTCAGGGCTCCCGCGCGGCTTTGGATAGGATATGCAATCGGATTGCAGCCATTTTCGACCTGACAGGTGAGGTTAATCCCGCCTCTGACGTGGTGACCGACGAGCGTCGCAAGCGGCTTCTCAACGGTTTCAAGTGTTTCGACTTCGCCCGCTCGATCCCTGCTTTGCGCGCCGTGGGCTCGATCGCTCCGACAACGCTTGCCGTAATCTGATCCTGAAGATCAAAGACGTTTTCAAGACGTCCGTCAAAACTGTCTGCCCAAAGATGGCTTCCGCAGGCGGCGTTGATCAGCTTACCGGTGAAACGTACCCGGTCAGCTGCCTTGCGCACACTGCCTACCAGAATGTATCGCACGCCAAGTTCGCGCCTTACCTGCATGATATCGACCGCACACCCCTTGTAGACAAAACTTGAGTTGCGAGCGATCACGAAAAGCTGCTCGGAATTGGACAGTGCCGTGATGATGTCTTCTGCCATGCCATCGGCAAAATATTCCTGTTCAGGATCGCCCGACTTGTTGGTGAATGGCAGCACTGCAATAGAGGCTTATCTGAAGAAACTGTAATTTCCGATAGATTGGGCTCAGGGCCAGCCAAACGGTTGGTTGTTCCAATATGCAATGCAGACAGTTTCATCGGCTCGGCAATGTTCTTAAGCATCTGCTCGCCCATGTCGGTGACAGGCATGTCGAGCCGCGTTTTCACCTGTCGATAGGCGTCATCGGAAATGCAAATCTCGCCTGCTTGGGCAAGTCCTTTAAAACGCGCGGCGACGTTGACACCATCACCCATCAAATCGCCGTCATTTTCCTCGACCACATTACCAAGGTGAATGCCTATACGAAACTCAATACGGTGATCAGACGGTTCATCTGCGTTTCGCTCGGCCATGATATTGCGAATTTGGATGGCGCAGCGTGCGGCTTGAACAACACTGCGAAACTCGACCAACGCGCCGTCGCCAGTGCGTTTCACTACGCGCCCGCTGTGTGCGGCAATCGTCGGATCGATGACATCACGACGCAAACTTCGCAAACGTGCGAGCATACCATCCTTATCAGCGTGAGTGAGGCGGCTAAAACCTACGATATCAGCAATCAGAATTGCTACGAGTCTCCGAATTCCCTGCATGGGCTTGCTGCTTTCCAATACAGCTGATTATTTGCTGATTGGAAAAATTCGCAAGCCCACCCGAGGTTTCTTAGGATCCACTCTTCATGTGCTCCCAGAACTCAGCCCGATCATTAGTCCGTGGATAGGGTTCATCTGGTACGGGCACATTCAGAAACGTGCACAGCGGCTCCCAACCGTCCTTGGCCTCGAACACCAAAAGTTGCTCGGGAGGGATGGCCGCCTTGACCCCTTCGACGTGCGCAATGAAGGCCTGTTCCAGGCCAACCAGATCAAGGCCCGGCGGTATGCCGTTCTGGGTTATCAGATCAGTTACCATGTTGAGCCAGTCATGCTGCTCAGCCGGTGCCTTGTTTATGTCCGAAAGCGCCATGTAGATGGTTTGTGAAAAGCTTTCAGCCCAGCTTTGTGGACTGCGATATCCAAGAATGAACTTCGCCTGCGGATAGACCGCATGTAATTCGCGGTAAAATCGTGCTGTAGGCCAATCAACGGCGCTATGGTACCCTTTGTAGATCCGTTCCCACTCCGGCTTACTAGCAACCGCAGACTGCCAAAGCGGAAGCTGTTGCTCCATGTTTCCAAGGACTTCGATCATATGATGACAAGGTCCAAAACCCAGTCGCTCCAATGCATGCTTCAAGGAAAATGTACCAGTTCGCCCGATACCTGCACCCACAACTTTTAGCGTCATGATCAAGCTCCCAAAGTACCAACTGCGCGATGCAGAGGCTCTACGGCACTGTAGAATTTTACCACAAAACAGCATTCATCACAAGCTGAGAGCCATGCGATCCGTGGCTGAGAAATATCTACGGCGCAGCCTTCACAAAGCGGACTTTCGTACCCTCTTGCGTACCGAGTTCACGAACGCTTCTGGAAATAGTACACGGACTCACTTTCAACGAGCCTGTATATTGAAAAGCGTCTTAGCTCATTCGCCACCAGCCAAAAAAGCGCTAGTACTTTGAGTTGAGGCCAAACACTTTGTCCTCGGGGTCTTAGCAGAGGGTAATCCAGCTGAGTTCTATGATTGATGTTTAACACGATGTCGGCATTAGATTTCGACAATGTGGACGACGCCGTTTAAATCGGGGTCCACATTTCTTAAATATTACCAGCATAATATGACGGGAAATGGGATGATGGTAGGCCCGGTAGGACTCGAACCTACGACCAAAGCGTTATGAGCGCTCTGCTCTAACCAACTGAGCTACAGGCCCGCCATAGCGGTTTGGTAAGGGCGCAGGGGCAGCACGTCAAGACCAAGAACAAACGGAATGATGTCTCTTGCATTGCGCGCCCGCGCGCGGTGCTGTAACCCGCTGTCGCAAAGGCAATAGCGGCGGGGCCCGACGATGACCAACTCCAAAAACGGAATCACCTATGCGGACGCAGGTGTAGATATCGACGCGGGCAATGCGTTGGTCGAACGGATCAAGCCAGCGGCCAAACGGACCAAGCGCCCCGGCGTGATGTCGGGCTTGGGCGGTTTCGGCGCGCTGTTCGATCTAAAAGGGGCGGGATACACCGACCCGATCCTTGTGGCCGCAACAGACGGTGTTGGCACCAAGTTGCGGATCGCAATTGATACCGGAAACGTTGACGGTGTTGGCGTTGATCTGGTGGCCATGTGCGTAAACGATCTGGTGTGCCAAGGGGCGGAGCCCCTGTTTTTCCTGGACTATTTCGCAACCGGCAAGCTGGAAACCGAAGAGGCCGCCCGCATCATCGAAGGCATCGCACGCGGGTGTGAAGGATCGGGTTGCGCCCTGATCGGCGGAGAGACTGCGGAGATGCCGGGGATGTATTCCGACGGTGATTTCGACCTTGCTGGATTTTCTGTCGGTGCGATGGAACGTGGTGCTGATTTGCCAAGCGGCGTTGCGGCGGGTGACGTGCTGCTCGGGCTTGCCAGCGACGGCGTGCATTCCAACGGCTACAGTCTGGTGCGCAAACTTGTGCAAATGTCCGGTTTGGGCTGGGATGCCGATTGTCCCTGGGACGGCGGCACATTGGGCGAGGTGCTTTTGACGCCGACGCGCCTGTATGTCAAACCGGCCTTGCAGGCGGTACGGGCAGGCGGTGTTCATGCATTGGCCCATATCACTGGTGGCGGTCTGACCGAGAACCTGCCGCGTGTATTGCCCGAAGATTTGGGTGCTGACATCAATCTGGACGCTTGGGATTTGCCCGGCGTGTTCAAGTGGATGTCGCAGATTGGCGGCATGTCTCAGGCTGAAATGCTCAAGACTTTCAACTGTGGTGTTGGCATGATTTTGGTGGTGGACGCAGATCAGGCTGACAGCCTGCAAAAATTGCTGACCGATGCAGGTGAAACGGTGTATCCGATGGGACATGTCACCAAGGACACCGGGGTCGAATACACCGGCCAATTGCTGTGACCAAACGGGTCGCGATTTTTTTGTCCGGGGGCGGCTCTAACATGCGCGCGCTGGTCGAAGACATGACAGGCGACCATCCTGCACGCGCGTGCGTGGTCGTGTCGAATGTGGCGGATGCGGGCGGCATTGCATGGGCCAAGGCCCGTGGCATTGCGACCGAAGTGGTGGATCATAAACCGTTTCTCGGCGACCGCGCCGCATTCGAGGCTGAGCTTTCATCGCGCCTTGTCGCTCATGCGCCAGATATAATTTGCCTTGCGGGGTTCATGCGAAAATTAACCGCTGGATTTACCGACGCGTGGGCGGGTCGCATGATTAATATTCATCCGTCGCTGCTGCCGCTATACAAAGGCTTGCACACTCACGCCCGCGCGCTTGAGGCCGGGGACACGGTGCATGGCTGCACCGTTCACGAGGTCACAGCCGCGCTGGATGATGGCCCCATTTTGGGTCAGGCGCGGGTGCCAATTTTACCCGGTGATACGGCCGAAAATTTGGCCGCGCGTGTTCTGGTTCAAGAACATCGCCTCTATCCGGCTGCATTGCGGCGCTTTGCAGCTGGAGACCGCAGCCTTTTGACACTCGACACTTAACGATCAGGCATTCTCAGCCTGTTTTGTTCCGATTTCACATTGCCTGTTGGCACCGCTCTGGTCAAAGTAAGATTTATGAAAACAATTTCCACAACTGCCGCGCTCGAAGCGTTTTGCCTTGAAGCTGCGAAATATGATTATGTGACCGTTGATACAGAATTTCTGCGCGAACGAACCTATTACTCCAAGCTTTGTCTGATCCAGTTGGCGATGCCGGGCACAGACGATTCCAACGCTGTGTTGGTTGATCCGCTTGCCGGGGATATGTCGCTTGAACCGCTCTATGCGCTGTTCCGTGATACGTCGGTGGTCAAGGTGTTCCATGCAGCGCGTCAGGATCTCGAGATATTCTTTGTTGATGCAGGCGTGTTTCCCGAACCGCTGTTTGATACGCAAGTTGCGGCGATGGTGTGCGGGTTTGGCGAACAGGTTGGATATGAAACCCTTGTTCGTAAGATTGCACACGAGGCGGTTGATAAGACCTCGCGCTTTACCGATTGGTCGCGCCGCCCGCTGAGCGAGGCACAGTCCAAATACGCCTTGGCTGATGTCACGCATCTGCGTCAGGTCTATGAATTTCTAGCCGAAAAGTTAGAGGAAACAGGGCGCGCGCGGTGGGTCGCAGAAGAGCTTGAGATCCTGACCAGCCCCGATACCTATATTACAGCCCCGCGTGATGCGTGGAAGCGCGTCAAAACACGGACCAATTCGTCCAAGTTTCTGGCAATCGTACGCGAGTTGGCAGCTTTTCGCGAGGAATATGCCCAGACACGAAATGTGCCGCGCAGCCGTGTGTACAAAGACGATGCGCTGGTTGAATTGGCCAGCAACAAACCAAAGAACCACGAAGAATTGGGTCGTGCACGCCTGTTGCTGCGCGACGCGCGCAAAGGTGAGATTGCTGATGGTATTCTCAAGGCCGTTGAAGCTGGTGTTCAATGCCCAGCCTCGAACCTGCCACAACCGGATCGCAGCCGTGACAAGTTGCAAGTAAATCCGGCCCTGGCTGATCTATTGCGGGTGTTGCTAAAGGCGAAAACCGAAAGTGCTGCCGTCGCGGCCAAGTTGATTGCACCAGCCGCGGATCTGGATGCGATCGCCGCTGGTTTGCGTGATGTTCCCGCGCTTAAAGGGTGGCGCCGTGAAGTTTTTGGTGATGATGCATTGCGCTTGTGCGATGGAAAGATCGCTTTGACCGCCGTCGGACCAAACGTAAAAGTGGTTGAGCTTTAGCGCTCAACCCATTGAATTAACTTAATTAGTCTTATCGACGTGTGGTCAGTGCGTTGCGCTGGCCTTCGACGCGGATGGTTCGCACTCCTGCAAGCATTTGATCGGTCAGCTTGCGCCCGGCGGTAACCTCTCGGGTGGGTTTTGCACCCACGGATGTGTTTTTCGCGGGCTCGATGCCTTCAAGCCGATAGGTCAAAATGCCATCGACCGGAAGCTCGTCTTCGTTTGCCGGTGTTAACTGTACTTGATAGATGCCCTGCCGTGCTGCCAGCCCTGTCGCGCGTACGATTGCACCACCTGGAACACGTTCAATCGTCAGATCGGTGACTTGGTCAAAAGGTTGGCCAGCATAGGTTGCCTGCCGTTTCCGCGCCCCCGCAAATAGCCCAGAGGACTGCGGAATTAGCGGGTTGGTGCTTGCCGCTGTGCGGGCGATTGGTTCCGAACGGGCAGAGCCGAACCAGCTGAACGGGTTTACCCGGCTATCGCGCACTGTTGCACAGCCAGTCAGAACAAGGGTTGATACCAGAATTGCCGAGAAGGTTTTGCGCATAGGGTCCGCCGTGAAATTACCGTGTCATTTGACTAACCCATCACAAGGCCGTTGGGAAGGGGTGGACCTTTGCCAATACGCGACCTACCTGTAAGCCACGAACAACGAGGGCATCACCGTGGCGACAGAAGCGTTTGAAGAACTGGTCGAAGATTTTGAATTTCTGGACGATTGGGAAGATCGTTACCGTTATGTGATTGATCTTGGTAAGGCGATGGACACGCTGGAAGAAGCCCTGCGCGTGCCTGCCACCAAGGTCAACGGTTGTGCCAGCCAAGTTTGGTTGCACGCAAATTTTGAAGACGGCGTCCTGCATTTTGATGGTGCAAGTGATGCGATGATCGTGTCGGGGCTGATCGCCGTTTTGCGGTCTCTTTATAACGGGCTGGCACCTGCTGATGTGCTGACTGTCGATGCCCGCGCCGAGATGGGGCGCCTTGGGTTGAACGAACATCTGTCTGCGCAGCGATCCAACGGACTGACCGCGATGATCGAGCGGGTTCGCGAAACAGCTGCCGCGCAGGTTTGAAGGCTGTCAGATAGGGATATGGCCGGCGTCTGCGCAGTTGAGTTTACTCGGCAAACTGAAACTCAAAGGGTTTTCAGGGTCGTCTCAAGATCGCCATAGCCAGTAAAACGCCGTTCGAAGGCAAGGCCAAGGGTTCGAGCGCAGTCTTTGGCCTTGGCCGTGAGCGCAGGATCATCGGTTTGCGCCTGATACACCAGTTTCTCATAATTCCCAAAATACATGTCGCGCAACTCGGGATGACGGTCGAGGCCCATCGGTTTCATGATAAATGCGTCGAATTGTCGAACCAGAAAATCGGTTAGGTAAAAAGTCGTAATCTCGGTTTCTGCGGTTTTCGCAAAACTATTGTTGCCTTCAAAAAAGCTATAGCAATGCGGCCCGGCCACCATTCGAACGCCCATGTCGTCACATGCCGCTTGGAGCAATCCGCCGGTGCCGCAATCGGCATAAACCACAAAGATATCATCATATTGGTTGCGGTGTCTGGCGACGGCTGCGCGCACAGCATCGGTGATTTTTTCCGGATACATATGCAGATTGGCGGGCAAGCAGGTGAGGTCAAGATGGGTCCAACGATTGGCGGCCTTGAGGTCCAGAATTTCGCGGGCTAATGCACCGCAGGCAATCAATAAAATACGCCCCTTGGCAGCCTCTAACGGGAGGCCGTTTTCGGTAAGCTGACTGTCTGAAAGCGTGTCCATCTTATCCCTTTAACACAAAAGGCCCCTCCGGTCAGGAGAGGCCTTTCATAAGTATCATCAAAACTTCAGGCCTTGGCGCTGTTATGCTTGCGACCGACCCATTCTTTGGCGGTTTCCACTGCAACAGCCGCGTCACGGCAATAGGCGTCTGCGCCGATCGCTTTGCCGAATTCCTCGTTCAGGGGGGCACCGCCGACTAAAACGATATAATCATCGCGGATACCTTGTTCGATCATCGTGTCGATCACGACTTTCATATAGGGCATTGTGGTCGTCAAAAGCGCTGACATCCCAAGGATATCAGGCCCTTCGGTTTCCATCGCTTCCAAATACTTCTCGACCGAGTTGTTGATGCCAAGATCAACCACCTCAAAGCCGGCACCTTCCATCATCATGGACACAAGGTTTTTGCCGATGTCGTGAATGTCGCCTTTGACCGTGCCGATCACCATCTTGCCTACACGTGGCGCGCCGGTTTCAGCCAACAACGGCTTAAGAATGGCCATGCCACCCTTCATCGCATTGGCAGCCAGCAACACTTCAGGGACGAACAAAATACCGTCGCGGAAGTCGGCACCAACAATTGTCATGCCCCCAACAAGCGCTTTGGTCAGGACATCGTAAGGAATCCATCCGCGACCGATCAGAATGTTAACGCCTTCTTCGATTTCTTCGCGCAAACCGTCATAAAGGTCGTCAAACATTTGCTGAACAAGATCTTCGTCGTTCAGGTCAGCAAGGATAATTTCGTCTTCATCCGACATAGTCTTTCCTCATCGGTTAGCGTGCCCATAGAGCTTTTGCTCTTGTGTCACGAAATCGCACCGGATCGCGTGCAATTTGCGACAGGGCCCGTATCACAAGCGACGCTTTCCGTATGACAAATTAACGCCAATGGTCCTGTAAAACAATGGTTTGAGGATCGTATCTTGACGATGTTCCCGATATGTTCCAAAAGAATTACATGGACCAAGAAGACGTTAGATATAAACTTGCCGGGCGGGGGACATCGTCAAACCATTCAGGGCGGTTTGAACGTTTTTCCACGACCGCAATTGATGACGGTTGGGCAGGCGATGATGAACCGTTGCCCGTGCTGCGCACCCAAGTCAGCGTGGAAATCCCGCGCAGTGTGATCAGCTATAATCGGTCGCCAGATTTGCCGTTTGACCGGTCGATCAACCCCTATCGTGGCTGCGAACATGGATGCGTTTACTGTTTTGCCCGTCCCAGTCACGCCTATCTGGGGCTGTCGCCGGGCCTGGATTTTGAAACGCGGCTGATCGCGCGACCGGGTGCGCCGGATGTGTTGCGCCGCGAACTGGCGGGCAAACGCTATCAAGTGGCCCCCATCGCGATTGGCACCAACACCGATCCCTATCAACCGATTGAGAAGGATCACCGGATCATGCGCGGTCTGCTTGAGGTCTTGTCAGAGGTGAACCACCCCGTGGCGATCGTCACCAAGGGCAGTTTGATCGAGCGGGACATTGATATTTTAACCGATATGGCGCAGCGGGGGCTGGTGCGGGTCGGCATTTCAGTCACCACTTTGGATGCAAAACTTAGCCGCTTGATGGAACCGCGCGTGCCAGCACCAAAGCGGCGGATGCAGGTCATCGAAAGGTTGGCAAACGCAGGAATTCCGGTGCGGGTCATGGCGTCGCCCTTGGTGCCTGCGCTGACTGACCCCGAATTGGAAGGGATATTGCAAGCAGGGCGCGACGCGGGCGCGCAATCGGCCAGTTGGATCATGCTGCGGTTGCCACGCGAGGTGTCAGTGCTGATGCAAGACTGGTTGGCGCAGCATTATCCCGACCGGGCGGGGCGTATTATGGCGCGGCTGCGCGAAATGCATGGGGGAAAGGAATATGATGCGAATTGGCACACGCGTATGCGCGGGGAGGGCCCCTATGCCGAGATGATCGCCCAACGGTTTGATCTTGCAGTCAAGCGGCTAGGGCTTTCAACCTTGCTGCCACCCATGCGTTGCGATCTGTTTCGCCCGCCCAAACGGGCGAGCGCGCAGTTGGATTTGTTTTAGCTGGACTTTGGGGCCCGGCGTCCCCGACGCGGACCGCGCACCGGACCTTCGCCATCGGTGCCATCGCTGGCCGAAGTGAACGGACCCAACGCTTCTACGATCTGTTCCAGCGTAGGGGCGTCACCTTTGGGGCGGCTATCGAGGGCTGCGCGCATGTGAACCAGATGCTCGGGCATGGTGCCGCAACACCCGCCAATGATGGACGCGCCGCAGTTGCGGGCCATTTCGGCATAGTCGGCCATTAACTCGGGCGTACCGTCATAATGGATATGCCCTTCGACATATTTGGGGATACCTGCATTGCCTTTAGACACGATCGGCGTTGGCATACCTTTTGAGGCAAAGCCCAAAACCGTGCGCAACACGTCGGACGCCCCTGTGCCGCAGTTGGCACCATAAGCCAGCGGCCCGTTTTCGAGCGCGTGCACCATGTCGACCATCGCTTCGGACGTCAGACCCATCATGGTGCGGCCGGCGGTGTCAAAGCTCATCGTGCCGACCCAATCAAGACCCGCCAGCTTGAACCCTTCGGCAGCGGCGCGGTATTCTTCGGGGGCGCTAATCGTTTCAAGCCAGCCCACATCGGCACCGCCCGCTTTCAGACCATCGGCGGTTTCGTGAAACATCTCGACGGCCAGCGCATGGGTAAGGGGGCCGACAGGCTCCATGATTTCGCCCGTAGGGCCGACCGATCCGGCCACGATGACTTTGCGGTCTGCCTTGTCGGCAACTTCGCGGGCCAGTTCTGCGGATACGCGGCTAAGTTCATGCGCGCGCTTTTCAGCGCCGTGCAGCTTTAACCGCGATGCGTTCGCGCCAAAGGAGTTGGTTAGAAAGATGTCGCTGCCAGAATCAACGGCACCTTTGTACAATTTGATGATGTTTTGCGGCTCGTCCGTGTTCCACATTTCAGGCGCATCGCCTGACATCAGCCCCATGTTGAACAAGTTGGTGCCTGTGGCACCATCAGCCAACAGCGTGCCTTTTTCAGCCAGAAGGTCGGTCAGGGGATTGGACATGAAATAGCTCCGCTAAAGATGTATTGCGTGTCATCTCACGATGCCAAACGTGAGGCAACCTCATAATTTTCATCATCGTAATGAGGTTGATCGCTGTTTGGCTCAGCTAATGGGCGGTGAACAGCGCGGGCTATATCCGCCAAGGCAAGCGCCAGCAGGACGCGGTTTGGGGCTGCAGCATAAAGTGGTTGCCAGACTGGTCGAAAGCTCGATTTGAACTGGCGCAGGCCCGGCCCGCCCATTTTGCTCACAGCGATTTGGGACAATTTGCGCATGAGGGCAGAGGAGGGATCGGGGCAGGCGGGCACGGCGGCAAGACTAAAACGGGCAATGCCATGGAGTGCGGCCATACAAATCGCCGAGTGTACCAGACTGTGCATGGTGCCGTCCGGCGCGTCCGGATCTTGGCGCATCAGATCAAGACACCATTCCCGGCTGGTGTGGTGAAAACTGGCAAATGCAACGAGGCGACCATCAAGGTGGGCGAGAAACACTTTTTGATGTGAAAGATAGTCAGGGCAAAAACTGCCCATCGTGCCACTCCGCGCACCCCCTCGGGCGCGCTGCCACAGCCCGTCAATTCGTGCCATATCCGAAACGGGCAGGCTGGTGGCTAGGAAGACAGAAACGCGCGCTTTTTCTGCGGCGCGCAGTTTACGCCGCAAGCCGCGGTAGGGGGCAGATGTGGTTTCAAAATGCTTAGGGCAAAGAACAGCCTCGTCCGCGATATGAGACAAGAACCACCCTTTTTGACGTGCAAGCAAGGCTGTGCGGGCGGAACATTTGTACAGGCTCGGGATCAGATCTTGGTCGCGTGCTGCCGTGAGGACCGTCCCGATCGGATCAGGAGCCGTATTTGCAATGGGATCAAACAGGGCGCAAAGCGTTTGCGCGCTGCGCCAAAGGGCGCTGTGACCAGTGATGAACCCGCCATTTTGGCGGATCACCCCCACTTCGGCCCGCGGCGCGTTTGAGAAGCTATGGTCCGAACGGCATGTTTCGACAGGCAGACGGGTATAGGGTCTCAGCATCAGCGCCATCGCGACCAACGCAGGGACGGCGTAATATATTGCACGAAATGCGATTATCCCGCTTAGCATCTGGACCGAGTTGCCATCGGGCAGGCCCGCGAAAAATACCAGTTCGAACGGTCCGACGCCCCCCGGTGTGCCGCTCAATAAGGCAGCACCAAGGGCAATCAGGAACAGCGGCAGCAGCGCAGAATAGGCGATTTCGCCCCCGGGAATAAGCAGGAAAAGGGCGGTCGACGCCGCGCCTACATCAACGGCGGTCCACAGCAAGATCGAGCCAAGGGCGCGGAAACTAGGCAGCCGGACAGCAAAACGGCCCAGTTTGACAGTTGGATGCAAAAATAAACCGATGATACAGGCGGGCAGCACAAGCACGATGATCAAAGACGGCCAAAACATGAAGGTCGGAGACGGTAGAACAAGGCAAACCACCGCCGTGATCACCAGTAACGCTATCATGAAAGACAGGCACACAAAGAATGACAGGCGCAACGCCAACGTCATGGATATGTCGGGCAACATGCGCCAGCGTGCCAAGGCACCGGTCAGAACACCCAAGCCAAGGGTCTGCGCCAAAGCGATGGCAATCGTACCAGCCCCGCAAGCTTGCTGTTTGGGAATACCGCTGCCCAAATGACGATGCGCTATGGCATCATACCGTCCAAGCGCAAGGAAGCTTAGGCAGGTGCAACAGATTGCCAGAATAACAGATGCGGCATCAAGCCCGCGTAGTTCGGCCGTGACATTCAGCCAGAAACCGGCAGACAGCTGTCCACCTAAAGCCCACAGGCATGCCGCACCTATTGCCACAGACACAGCCAGTTGCACGGCGCGTGCACCTTGACCCGTAAAAAGCCGATTTATCATGGTTGTATCCCCAGACCCAACTTAGAAAGGAGATTGCCCCGCAACGGCCTGCCAACGCGTTAAAACCATGAAAAAACACGCCTCAGATTTTAATCAAAGGCGCGCTTGTTTTCTTGAATGGTAGAAAGGTTCAGGTCAGTTCAGGTCTTGCATCAACTGTGCTTTGGCCTCGACCATCAGCTCGGCCATTTTCGCACGAATTGTGGTCTCCTCGGCGCGATCGCCAAGGTCACCCGATACTTTGCGATATACGTCTTCTTCGCCAGCTTCTTCAAAGTCGGATTTGACGACCTCTATCGCATAGGCCGATGCATCGTCGCCAGTTTTCCCCAACAGGCTTGCGGCCCAAAGGCCTAACAGCTTGTTGCGCCGCGCTTCGGCTTTGAACTGCATTTCCGAATCGTGTGCAAACTTGTTTTCGAATGCCTTTTCACGGTCGTTGAAGGTGGTCATCATTGGTCTCCTCGAGATTGGACTTTTTGTTCATAGTACATGGGAACGGATCCCGCCACCTGCAAGTACAAGCCTCGCGCGCCAGCAGGGGGCATGCGCTTGCGCGAAAGGGATGGTTGGACTATGTGACACAACAAAGGACCGACGGCCCCCGCCGTTCACCTGAAGTCTGGAAGGTATGCGCATGGCCCGTCGCACCAAAATCTATGAAGGCAACGCTAAGATCCTCTATGAGGGGCCGGAGCCGGGAACGATCGTCCAGTATTTCAAGGATGACACTGCTGCTGTCGGTGCCGGCAAGCAAGCTGTGATTGAGGGCAAGGGTGTCCTGAACAACCGGTTGTCCGAGTTTTTTATGACCGGTTTGAATAACATCGGTGTGCCAACACATTTCATCAAACGGATCAACATGCGCGAGCAATTGGTCCGTCAGGCCGAAATCATTCCACTTGAAATTGTTGTGCGCAACTATGCCGCGGGCAGTTTTTCGAAACGTTTGGGGATCGAAGAAGGCACGCAATTGCCGCGCCCCATTGTCGAATACCACTATAAGAACAACGATCTGGGTGATCCGTTGGTCACCGAAGAGCATATCGCGGCCTTTGGCTGGGCTGGTCAGCAAGACATGGAGGATATCCTAAGCCTGTCGTTGCGGGTCAATGATTTCATGTCTGGCGTGATGATGGCCGTTGGCATCCGTTTACTGGATTTCAAAATCGAGGTCGGCCGCGTTTACGATGGTGATTTCCAACGCTTGATCATCGCAGACGAGATCAGCCCTGATAGCTGCCGTTTGTGGGACATGGAAACCGGCCAAAAATTGGACAAGGATGTGTTTCGTCGCGATCTGGGGTCGCTGGCGGATGCCTATACCGAAGTGGCACGGCGTTTGGGTGTGATGCCCAAGACGTCGACACCGATGATGAAACCGACGTTGATCAACTGAGGCTGACGTTGGATATGAGTTTATTTTGCAAAATGAAGCAGGGGGACGCGCCATGAAAGCACGGGTGCATGTGATGTTGAAGACAGGTGTTCTGGATCCACAAGGCGAGGCCGTGCGCCACGCGCTAGGGGCGATGGGGTTTGACGGCGTCAAGGGCGTGCGGCAGGGCAAAGTGATTGAACTGGACCTGGACTCCGATGCAACAGAGGCCGATGTCGAGGCTATGTGTGAAAAACTGCTCGCCAATACAGTGATCGAATCCTACAGCGTGGAGATGATCTGATGCATGCAGCCGTCATTGTTTTTCCGGGCTCAAACTGTGACCGTGATCTGGCGGTAGCATTCGAGGCAGCGGGTGCCAAAGTGTCGATGGTCTGGCACAAGGATACATCTCTGCCCGAGGGCGTCGATATTGTCGGCATTCCGGGTGGCTTTTCCTATGGCGATTACCTGCGATGCGGTGCGATTGCTGCAAATTCGCCGATTTGTGGCGAAGTGGCTGCCCATGCCAACCGTGGCGGCTATGTTATGGGGATTTGCAACGGCTTTCAGGTGTTGACCGAAACCGGGCTGCTTCCTGGGGCGCTGCTGCGCAATTCGGGGCTGAAGTACATTTGCAAGACCGTTGGTCTGAGAGTGGCGACGTCCGACAGTGATTTTACATCGGGTTATAATGCGGGGGCGGTGATCAACATCCCGATCGCACACCACGATGGCAATTATTACGCGGATGCTGACACGATCACCGAACTGCTGGCCGAAGACCGCGTTGCCTTCACCTACGAGGACAACCCGAACGGGGCGCAGGCCGATATCGCGGGCATCCTGTCTGCCAACCGGCGCGTGCTTGGCATGATGCCGCATCCCGAGCGGATGGCCGATCCGGTGCATGGCGGCACCGACGGGGTGGCGCTCTTCCGCGCATTGGCGGGGGCTTTGGTCACGGCGTGACTTGAGTGCCAGACTGAGGTTGCGTAGATTGGCCCTATGACCAAATCTATGCCCTCAAGCGCCAATCCCATTTCAGTCAGCTGGCGTGTCCGGCTGGCTTTGGTGTTATTGCTGGTGATTGCTGTCGCCACAATTTCGATTACGAACAAGCTGCTAACGGATCGGTTTACTGACAGCACACGCAACCGGGCTGAGTTGCGGATTGCGCTTTACAGCGGCAACCTGCTGGCCGAGCTTCGGCAGAACGCCATTGTGCCACAGCTTCTGGCCCGCGATCCCGCGTTGATACAGGCGTTGATCCAGTCAGATTATTCCCTTTCCACACAACGGCTTATCTCGTTTGTTGAGGAAATCGGTGCCGCATCTTTGATGCTGTATGATATCGACGGGCGGATGGTGGCGGCGACAGACCGTAATCGTTTGGGGGCGTCGCACCGGACTGAGGCATATTTTGTAGACGCTTTGCGCTCGAACTCGACCGTGTTCAGCGTGATTCCGCGCGAAACTGGCGGCTATCAGTTCTTTTATTCCCGCCGCATTCAAGAAGGCGGCACAACCCTTGGGGTGATCGCGGCCGAGGTGGATTTGCAGCGGTTCGAGCGGGCATGGGCCGGCATTTCGGATGCCGTGATAGTCACGGACAGTACAGGCCATATCATTATGGCAACTGAGCCGCGCTGGCGGGGATTGACCGAAACCGAAGCCCTGTCAAACCAGACCCCGCAAAGCGCCATTGAACGTGCGATCAAGGCGACAGCAGATTGGACGGCTTTGCCCCCCGATGCCTATTTGCAAGGCGAGGCCGTGATGCGTCTGTCATCGCGCATCCCGTTTCGCGGGTGGCGGATCACCAGCTATACGACCTATGCGTCGGTTCGCGAAAAGGTAAACGGTGTTTTGGCGCTTGAGGTGATGGGCTTTGCCATCCTGTTGGCGCTGACATTTTACGCGCTTAGCCGGCGCACGGCGGGCAGGGCGGCCCTGTTTCAGCGTGAATCCGCCGAGTTGCGGGCGCTCAACGTGGCGCTGCAACGCGAGATTGCTGAACGTAAACGCATGCAGGAAACATTGGCCGTGGCCGAACAAACCCTTGAGCAGTCAAGCAAGCTTGCGGCCTTGGGCGAAATGTCGGCCGCAGTAAGCCACGAACTGAACCAACCTTTGGCGGCGATGAAAACATATCTTGCGGGCGCGCGGTTGTTGATGCGCCGCAACCGGCTGGACGAGGCCCTGTCGTCTTTTGGCCGCATCGACGATCTGATCGAGCGCATGGGCGCGATCACACGCCAGCTGAAAAGCTATGCCCGTAAGGGCCAGGAGAGTTTCTCTCCCTTTGATATGCGCGACGCGCTGGCGTCTTCGCTGTCGATGATGGAACCGCAGTTGCGCCAGCGTCAGGTCCAGATCAACCGCATCCTTCCGGATGCCCCTGTGCAGGTGCTCGGCGACCGGATGCGTGTGGAACAAGTGTTGGTCAACCTCTTGCGCAATGCACTTGATGCCACCAAATCAGAACGGAACCCAAAGGTTGAGATTATGTTGTCGGCTGGCGAAACCGCCACCTTGACCGTGCGGGACAACGGCCCGGGCATCGAAGATCTCGAAGCGCTGTTCGAGCCGTTCTACACGACCAAGCAGCCTGGCGATGGTGTCGGGTTGGGGCTTGCTATATCCTCCGGTATTGTGACCGAACTAGGTGGCAGGCTGACAGCGCGCAATGGCCAGAACGGCGGCGCGGTTTTTGAAATGCAGCTGCCCATTATGGCCAGCACAGAGAACACACAGGCGGCAGAGTAAATTATGGCCCAAGCAATGAAAATCGCGATTGTTGACGATGAACAAGATATGCGGCAGTCGATCAGCCAATGGTTGGCCCTTTCCGGTTATGACACCGAAACTTTTCCAAGTGCCGAAGACGCGCTGAAAAAATTGGGGCCGGACTATCCGGGCATTGTAATTTCCGACATCAAGATGCCGGGCATGGGCGGGATGGAATTCCTGAAAAAGCTGATGGGCAGTGACAGTGCGTTGCCGGTGATTATGATCACTGGCCACGGCGATGTGCCCATGGCGGTCGAGGCGATGCGCGTCGGTGCGTTTGATTTCCTTGAAAAGCCATTCAACCCCGACCGGATGAGCGAGCTTGCCAAAAAGGCCACGAATGCGCGCCGACTGGTGATGGACAACCGTGCCCTGCGCCGCGAATTGTCGGACGGCAGTCAGCTGATGAAAAAGCTGATCGGCGGGTCGCCGGTGATGGAACGTCTGCGCGAGGATATCCTTGATCTGGGGCAGGCGGATGGTCACGTTTTGATCGACGGCGAAACCGGGACGGGCAAGACGCTTGTTGCACATGCGTTGCATGCTGTCGGATCACGGGCGGGCAAGAAATTTGTGCTGGTCAGCTGTGCCGCACTAGAGGAAGACGCGCTAAGCAAACGTTTGTTTGGGCCGATGATGCCCGAAGACGCGCAACTGCCCGCAATTGAAGAAGCTCGCGGCGGTACGCTGGTACTTGAGGGGATCGAGGCACTGAGCGAAACCCTGCAAGCGCGTCTGTTGAGTTCGATCAACGAGCAAGGCACGCCTGCCGAAACGCGGATTGTTGCGATTTCGAACCTGCAAGAAGTCGGACGGACATCAGAAGACGCGTTGCGACCTGATCTGTTCTACCGCTTGGCGGCGTTGCGCATCACAGTTCCACCGCTGCGCCAGCGCGGTGAGGATATCCTGACGCTGTTCACACGGCTGAGCGAGGAATTCGCGGACGAATACGGCTGCGAAGCACCACAGGTTTCGGCACAGGAAGCCGCGCAACTTTTACAGGCCCCTTGGCCGGGCAATGTGCGCCAGCTGATCAATGTCGCTGAACGTGCCGTGCTGCAATCGCGGCGCGGGTCAGGGTCTATTGCGTCCTTGCTGATGACCGATCCCGAGGAAATGCAGCCGGTGATGACCACCGATGGTAAGCCACTTAAGGAATATGTCGAAGCGTTCGAGCGGATGTTGATCGACAACACCATGCGCCGTCACAAAGGATCAATCGCCAGCGTGATGGACGAATTGTGCCTGCCGCGCCGGACCTTGAATGAAAAAATGGCGAAATATGGCTTGCAGCGCTCAGATTATCTCTGAACGCTGACGTTGTTTAGCCCATGCGGGGCGCGGTGTTACAGCCGCGTCTCGATCAGTTGCTTTGCAGCGCCAGTTTCGTCTGTATAGCACGTCCAAGGGGCCTTGCCGGGCAGATCGACGATGTACTGGTTCGTCTCTACAATCGGAATGGTCGTGTTGATCTTTCCGCCAGACACGCCAGTGTGTTTTTCAACCGCACGAATGCAACTTCTTTGGGATGCCAGTTCGGCGCGTGCCGCAGGATCGCCAGCGGTGGCCATATCTTCGCAGGCAGCAAGCGCAATGAAGGGCAGGCAAAGCGCAAAACGCAGGGAAAAGTGCATCGTATCTTCCTTGTTTCCGGGGGGTGGCCCAAAAATGGCCTAATCCTAATTGCGACCGAAAGGGCCGATGTGACTGTTTCCCACACGGGGGCGTGATGTCAAGCTATGGCGCTGTTGCGGCCCATGTGTCCAATTTGATACAAGGCAAACTGCGCTTCGACGCGATTGACCATTGTCATTTGACCGCTTCTGCCTTTAATTGGGGAGAGGGTCGATTGCGCTTTGACGCATAATCATAGGCCCTTTGAAAGTTTCGCTGCCTCGGTTACCCGGTCACCGGTGTCCAGGCAGACCGATGAGGCCCTTAAAAAAGGCCAGAGAACCGCTGACGGATGGCATGGGCCAAGGCCCTGATCAAATGCAGTAATTAATGGATGTGAACCGCACCAAAGTGCCATTCACGTCGGAGAAGAACCGCGATGACGCGCGCAGACGCCACGAGCAGACAGACAGGCGGCCTTTTGGGCCCTGTTTTAGCCGCGTCACCAATCGCCCTGACAAGACATACCCTGCCGCGCGGTGCCCCACCGGGACGCTTGCGTGCGCAGCTGTGCAAAATGGAATTATGCCTAAGAAAATGCTTATTGATGCCACCCACGCTGAGGAGACTCGCGTTGTTGTGGTTGACGGAAACAAGGTCGAGGAATTTGACTTTGAATCAGAGAATAAACGCCAGCTAGCTGGCAACATCTACCTCGCGAAAGTCACGCGGGTAGAGCCGTCGTTGCAGGCGGCCTTTGTGGATTATGGTGGAAATCGCCATGGTTTCCTGGCGTTCTCGGAAATTCACCCCGATTACTACCAGATCCCCGTCGCCGATCGTATCGCGCTGATGGAGGAAGAGCGTGCCTATGCCGAAGCGCAGGCCGCCAAGGAAGATGACGACGAAAAACCCAAGCGCCGCACTCGCTCGCGCAGCCGTGCCAAGCCCAAGGCCGAGGACACCGTCAGCGATGACGCCGTTGCCAGCAAAGAGGCTGACAGCGATCAGATTGACGGCATGCAAACGGTTGATCTGGACGACGAGGACGAAGGGTCTTCGCCGATGGAGCGTGTCGCAGAGACACCCGTCGAAGAGCCCGATCAGGACGAGAATGATCTAGAAGCGGATGCTGATGACAGCGATGCTGATGAAGACGACGCCGACGATAACGACGCTTCGAATCCCCAAGCCAAGGATGCATCTTCAAAGGATGACAGTATCGAATCTGTCGCGGATGATGATGACCAAGATGACCTGCGCCCTGCACGCAAGCCACGTCCCAAGCGTTATAAAATTCAGGAAGTCGTAAAAGTACGTCAAATCCTGTTGATTCAGGTCGTTAAAGAAGAGCGCGGCAATAAAGGCGCTGCCCTGACAACCTATCTGTCGCTGGCGGGCCGCTACTGCGTTTTGATGCCAAACACCGCACGTGGGGGTGGGATCAGCCGCAAGATTACCAACGCCGCAGATCGCAAAAAGCTAAAAGAGATCGCGAACGAGATTCAGGTGCCCAAGGGCGCTGGCCTGATCGTGCGTACCGCCGGTGCGCAACGCACCAAAGCCGAGATCAAGCGCGACTATGAATATCTGCAACGTCTGTGGGAGCAAATCCGCGAGTTGACGTTGAAATCAATCGCCCCCGCCAAAATCTATGAAGAGGGCGACCTGATCAAACGGTCGATCCGCGACCTGTATAACCGTGACATCGACGAAGTGTTTGTCGAAGGCGAGCGTGGCTATCGCATCGCCAAAGACTTCATGAAAATGATCATGCCGTCGCATGCGAAGAACGTGAAGTTGTACAGCGAAACGATGCCGCTGTTTGCGCGCTATCAGGTAGAATCCTATCTGTCGGGCATGTTTAACCCCACGGTTCAACTGCCATCTGGCGGCTATATCGTGATCGGTGTGACCGAAGCTTTGGTTGCGGTCGACGTCAACTCCGGTCGGGCCACCAAGGAAGGGTCGATCGAACAGACAGCAACCAAGACCAACCTTGAGGCTGCCGCCGAAGTTGCACGACAGTTGCGTCTGCGCGATTTGGCGGGTCTGATCGTCATCGACTTTATCGACATGGACGAGCGTCGCAATAACATCGCCGTCGAAAAGATGATGAAGGACAAGCTCAAGACCGACCGTGCGCGCATCCAGGTGGGCCGCATTTCGGGCTTTGGCCTGATGGAAATGTCGCGCCAGCGTCTGCGTCCCGGCATGATCGAGGCAACCACCCAGCCGTGTCACACCTGTCATGGTACCGGTCTTATCCGGTCGGATGACAATCTGGCGCTGTCGATCCTGCGCGAGATCGAAGAAGAAGGCACACGTAAACGGTCCCGCGAGGTGCTGGTTACAGCGCCCGTCGGCATTGCCAACTTCTTGATGAACCAAAAGCGTGAGCATATCCTCCATATCGAGGGCCGCTATGGTATGTCCGTGCGGATCGAAGGCGATCCGACATTGGTCAGCCCCGATTTCAAGATTGAAAAATTCAAAACTGCAACCCGTGTGGTGACGGCGGTCGAACATGTCGTGTCGGTTGACACCAGCCTGATGGACGAGATCGACGAACAAGAAGACGACACTGTCGTCGAGACCGAAGATGAAGTCGAAGAACGTGCACCGAACAATGGCAATACCCGCAGCCATGACAGCGACGCGGACGACAATGATGGCGAAGGCAAACCCAAGCGCCGTCGTCGGCGTCGGCGCAAGCGGGGCGGCAAGTCAAACGGTGATGATGCGGCCAACGAGGATAACAACGGCGAAAATAACGGTGCTGATGCCGAGAAGGCAGACGACGATCAGCCACAGGCTGTTAATGCGGATAAAGCGCCTGCTGAAGCGGAAGAAGCTTCGATAGATGCTCAGGATGCGCCGGCGGAGAAGCCAAAACGCAGCCGCAGCCGGACCCGTAAGCCCAAAGTCGAAGCGGCAGCCGAAGCCGACAGCGCGGATGCGACTGCAACCTCAGACGCAACAGATGCGCCCGAGGAAAAGACCGACGAAAAGCCTGCGCCGAAAAAGCGGACCCGTAGTAAGGCCAAACCCAAGGTCGCAGCCGAAGACAAGCCGGCAAAACCAGCAAAACCTGCTAAGACGCCCAAGGAAAAGCCGGTCGCCAAGCCTGACGAAACGCCTGCTCCTGCATCTGAACCAATGCCGATCCCCACGCCCGAGCCTGCTCCGGTAGAGGAAACGCCAGCACCGGTCGAAGCTCCGATTGAGGTGCCTGCGGCCCAAGAGGTAAGACCTGATCCAGTGATTGAGGAAGTACCGGATCAAACGGTCGCTCCAGAGCCTGAAAAGGTTGTGAAAAAACCCGCCAAGCCAAAACGGCGCGGATGGTGGTCACTCGGCGGATCGTAATCTGCTGACACGCTAGAAAAGGCAGGCCCTCGGGTCTGCCTTTTTCGTTGTGCGGTGAAGGTTATTTTTTGCGGATCACATAGGTCTGAGGGGTCGTGTCCAGATTCTGACTGACAAGTTCATGCCCAGTCTCGGCGCAAAAATGCGGGATATCAATGATCGCGGCGGGGTCATCCGCCTGCACTTTCAACACCGCACCAGAGGCAAGACCCTGCAAGCGTTTGCGCGCTTTGAGCACGGGCAATGGGCATAGCAATCCGGTTGCATCAAGGAAATTTTCATCATTCATAAGCCTCAGATAAGGCAGATGTTTCAATGCGTCCACAACCTTGTGACGCAGGTCCGTACAACAGGGCGTGACGCCACCTGCAAAGCGCAGTAAAGATGCCATATGTTTGGAATTGATCTGATTGACGCGGGGCTTTTACCCGCCATCTTCATCGCATTGACGGCGGGGGTTATCAGTTTTCTCAGTCCCTGCGTTTTGCCGATTGTGCCACCCTATCTGGCCTACATGAGCGGCGTTACCCTGAACGATATGTCCAGTGTGCAATCGGCACGACGCAAAGCGGTCGTTGCGGCGCTATTCTTTGTGATGGGGCTTAGCACCGTGTTCCTGATCCTGGGGTTCACCGCCTCGGCATTCGGCGCATTTTTCCTTCAGAATCAATTGCTTTTCGCCCGTCTTTCAGGTGCCGTCGTAATTGTATTTGGTCTGCATTTCCTTGGCGTGTTTCGTATTCCGTTTCTAGACCAAGAGGCGCGTCTGGATGTGGGCGACAAAGGCGGGTCGTCGTTCGGGGCCTACGTGTTGGGCCTTGCCTTTGCTTTTGGCTGGACGCCGTGCATCGGGCCGCAGTTGGGCGCGATCCTGTCACTCGCCGCATCAGAAGCATCCGTTGCCCGTGGTACTTTGCTGCTTGGGGTATATGCTGCAGGCCTTGGCATACCGTTTTTGCTGGCCGCGATGTTCATCACCCGCGCCACGCTGCTGATGAACAGGATCAAGCCCTATATGAAGCTGATTGAGCGGATCATGGGCGTCTTGCTGATCCTTGTCGGCCTAGCGCTTTTGACCGGCGCGTTCTCCGCGTTTTCGTTCTGGTTGCTTGAAAACTTTCCGGCCCTCGGATCGCTTGGCTAGGCGCCTTACTCTTGCCCGAAAAACTGTCTAAGCTGATGCGAATGACAGGTGAGACATGGCCGCAGAAAACGAACAGACAGTCAGACGCCGCCGGGTCTTCTATATTCCGGGCTATGATCCAATCCACCCCCGCCGGTACCGTGAGTTGTACCGCAAGGAATCTGCGGAACAGGCGCAGATTTCCGGCTATTCCATCAGTTTGAAACAAAAAACCGCCAAGGGTAATTACGGATGGTCTGTCGATGCCGAAATCGACGGCGTGCAGGTTGATGCGCAGGTCGAAGTGATGGTCTGGTCCGACATCGTACGCACTTCGATGAGCAACTCGATTTTGGCAACATACGGTCAATTGGTTCAAACCGCGTGGGTCTATATTGCGTCGGGAGCGTTGTGGCGGCTGATGAAGCTGCGCAAGGGGCCAGTGATTGCAGCGCTTTATCCCGTGGGCATGTTGCTGCTGCAGCTTTTGATTGCTGTATTTGTCGGCTGGCTGGTGTTTGCGGTGCTGACCTATTTCGGCGGACCATTCTGGTTCAAGGGCATCGCCGCGGCCTGTGGCATGTTTATCGGCTGGTCAGTGCTGAAATGGTTCAAACACCAGGACGGCAAGTTTTTCGCCTATTACCTGATGCACGACTATGCGTACGGGGCGGCTACGCAGGGGGAATATTCTCCAGCCCTTGAAAGCCGCATGGCCGAATTTGGCGAGGTCATTGCCGCCGCGCTGAAATCCGATGTGGACGAGGTTCTAGTCGTCGGACATTCATCTGGCGCGCATCTAGGGGTGTCCATTCTGGCCGATCTGGTGCGGGCGGGGTTGGTGCCTAAGAAGGGGCCGGATTTGGGCTTTTTGACATTAGGGCAGGTGGTGCCGATGGTGTCCTTTCTGCGCGATGCGCACCGCTTGCGTGACGACCTGCGCTATCTCTCCCAACGCGCTGAACTGACCTGGGTTGATGTAACGGCCCCCGGCGACGGCTGTGCCTTTGCGCTGTGTGATCCTGTGTCGGTGTCCGGTGTCGCCCCTGAAGGCAAGAAATGGCCGCTGGTATTCTCGGCGGCCTTCACGCAATCGCTTAGCCCTGCGCGGTGGAAGGAGTTGCGTTGGCGGTTCTTCCGTCTGCACTTTCAATATCTCTGCGCATTTGACGCGCCCAAAGACTATGACTACTTCCAGATCACTGCAGGCCCTCTTTCCCTTGCTGACCGCTACGCCCATCGGCCTGCGTCAAAGTCGCGGATCGTGAAACCGGTGAATAAATTCACCTCAACCGCGCCATGACGTTGCCGCCCAAACCAGACAGCCGGCCTGAAAAGGTGTCGCTTTGGCGCTATGCCAAGCTGTTTCGCCAGGACATTTTGTCGGCGCAACCTGCGCGTTTGTATCGCGCTTGGATGGCGGAATTCAAAACGCCATTCTTCCGTAGCTATCTGATTAATCAACCTGACCTGATCAAAACGGTGCTGAAAGAGCGGCCTGATGATTTCCCTAAGTCCGACCGTATCGGCGAGGGGTTGCGCCCGCTGTTGGGTAATTCGGTGTTTTTGACGAATGGAAAGACGTGGAAACGCCAGCGGCGTATCATTGACCCGGCCTTTGAAGGAGGACGGCTGCGCGACAGCTTTCCAGCGATGTGGGACGCGGCAGAAGCGATGGTCAAACGGCTGGAGCCGCAGGCAGGGAAAGTGATCGAGATTGAGGCTGAAACCAGTCATGCGGCAGCTGATGTGATCTTTCGCACGTTGTTTTCGTTGCCGATTGAACATCATCTTGCAAAAGACGTGTTTGAAGAGTTCAAAACCTATCAGCGCAGCCAGCCAATCCTGAATATTGCGGCCTTCATCCCGCTGCCTCGTTGGCTGCCACGTCTGTTTCGGAAAGACACGCGGACAAGTGCAGCCAAGATACGGCAATTGATTACACAATTGACCGAAGACCGCATGACCCAGATCGCCAACGGCACGGCCCCGCAGGATCTGGCGACTAAGATTATGACCACCGTTGATCCTGTAGATGGCGATACCTTTAGCACGCAGGAGATGGTTGATCAGGTCGCGATCTTTTTTCTGGCCGGCCACGAAACGAGCGCGTCGGCCCTTGCGTGGACGCTGTATCTGATGGCTACTCATCCAGAGTGGCAAGACAAGCTGGCCGAGGAGGCCCAGCAGATGGACGTCTGCGATTTTTCAGTGATGTCGAAACTGCGGCTAAGCCGGGATGTGTTCCGCGAAGCGCTTCGGTTGTACCCACCAGTGCCAATGATGGTCCGTGAGGCTTCATGCCCCGAACAGTTTCGCGGCCGCCCTGTAAAAGCGGGTGCGCAGGTGGTGATCAGCCCGTGGCATCTGCACCGACAAGAACGTCTGTGGGACAACCCTGATGGCTTTGATCCCGCGCGTTGGCAAACCGAAAATGGTCAGAAATGCCAACGCGAGGCCTATCTGCCATTCAGCGCAGGCGCGCGGGTGTGTCCGGGTGCCGGGTTTGCAATGATTGAAGGGCCGCTAATCCTGTCGCGGCTTTTGCGGGATTACCGCGTTGAGGCCACTCCGTCACAAGTGCCCGTTCCGGTCGCACATCTGACAGTAAGGTCAAAAGATGGCATCTGGCTGCGCCTTGTCCGACGCTAACGATATATCTTCGGGCGTTCAGATGCATTAGAACATTCGAAACGGAATCAATTAGGGCCTGCACCACCATGAGCACAACAGACGTACAACGCACACAAATGGCGACCGGCAAGGGATTTGTAGCGGCATTGGACCAGTCCGGCGGATCAACCCCCAAAGCGCTAAGCTTGTATGGTGTTGAGCCGACGGATTACTCAGGCGACGCAGAGATGTTCCAAGCCATGCATGACATGCGTGCCCGGATCATTTTGGCGGATGATTTCACCAGTGACAAAGTGCTTGGCGCGATCCTGTTTGAACGCACAATGGATGAGAAGATCAACGGCAAACCTGTGGCTGACGTGCTGTGGAATGACCGCGGTGTGGTGCCCTTTCTGAAGATCGACAAGGGTCTTGAGGACGAGGTCAATGGCGTCCAATTACTAAAGCCGATGCCGGATCTGGACGCCCTGCTAAAGCGCGCGAATGCGGCTGGTATTTTCGGCACAAAAGAACGTTCAGTGATTCAGTCTGCCAATGCTTATGGTATCCGCGAAGTAGTGTCCCAGCAGTTCGAAGTTGCAAAAGCCGTATGCGCTGCAGGTCTGGTCCCGATCATCGAGCCAGAGGTAAATATCCATTCCGCAAGCAAATCTGAATGCGAGGATATTCTGAAGACGGAGCTTGAGAACCAGCTTGCGCTGCTGGCACCGGAAGAGATGGTCATGCTAAAGCTAACCCTGCCAGAGAAAGCGGGGCTGTATGACAGCCTGGCGGATTTGCCTAATGTCTTGCGGGTTGTGGCGCTTTCTGGTGGGTATTCGACGGATGACGCCAGCGCCCGTCTAAGCCAGAACTCAAAGATGATCGCAAGCTTTTCACGTGCTTTGACGGAAGGGCTTAATGTGAAGATGACCGATGCTGAATTCAACGCAGCCTTGGGCGCGAACATCGACAAGATTTATAAAGCATCATTGGCGTAACAGGCCGGAATTTTTAAAAAATTCCGAACCGTTTTCTTTGAAAGAAAACGAATACAATACAAAGCGGACCGGTTCTTGATTGTAAAAGATCACACGCTGGCCCGCGTTTTCGACCGCGTGAAACCCGCGACGCATCAATTCCTACTCAAATTCTGTTTTACCGACATCAGCGTCCAATATCCCATGACTCGCGGCGGATAACCCTGCCGTTGGGCGCAGATTTAGTGCTGAACAGATCTAGCATCCATTGATTGGGCGATAAGGAGGAAGGTCGTGCCAATAACATAGGCGGCACGTTATTCAGGCGCGGGTAAACGTTCCTTTAAGGTCTGCAAAACAAACACCCGAATGGCGGAGGCAAGCCCGGCCTCCATCCCCCGATCTGCATCAATCTGCGCCACCAGCGCATTGATCGGAAGATCAAGTTCGTCCGCTATTTCCTTGAATTCATTCCAGAATTCATCTTCAAGAGAGATCGACGTCCGGTGACCCCGCAGGGTCACCGAGTGTTTGACGGGCCGTGCGCTCATGTTTCGCGCTTGTGGGCTTCCAAGTTGCGCGCGATTTGCGCCAGACGTTCTTTTAGGACCTCTTTTTGATCTTTGCTTTTGCCGAACTGCACTGAGTTTTCGTCAGCGCGGGCCTTGCGAGAGGCGCGGTTGCGCTCTTTCTTGACCTTGTTGAGGTTGATGGGGGCGCTCATTCTTTTGGTCCGATCATTTGCTCCGGCCGCACCACGCGGTCGAATGTTTCAGCATCGACAAAACCCAAGGCAATTGCTTCTTCCTTGAGGGTCGTGCCGTTCTTATGGGCAGTTTTGGCAACCTTGGTTGCGTTGTCATAGCCAATTGTGGGTGCCAGCGCTGTCACCAGCATCAAGCTTTCTTTCATCAGCTTGTCGATCCGGTCAATATTGGCTTGCGTTCCCACAACCATATTGTCGGTAAAGGCCGACGCGCTATCTCCCAAAAGTTGCATGGATTGCAACACGTTATAGCTCATCATTGGGTTATAAACATTGAGCTCGAAGTGTCCTTGCGATCCGGCAAAGCCGACGGCGGCGTCATTGCCCATGACGTGGGCACAGACCATTGTCAGCGCTTCGGCCTGCGTCGGGTTCACCTTGCCCGGCATGATCGACGATCCGGGCTCGTTCTCCGGCAGGATCAATTCGCCCAGACCCGACCGTGGACCAGAGCCCAGCAAACGCATGTCATTGGCGATCTTGAACAGTGATCCCGCAACGGTTTTCAGCGCGCCCGAGAACATGACCATCGCGTCATGTGCGGCCAGCGACTCAAATTTATTAGGGGCCGTCACGAAAGGCAGATTAGTGATCTCGGCCATATGGGCGGCAACGGCTTCTGCCCAGCCTTTTTTGGTATTCAGACCGGTGCCGACGGCTGTGCCGCCTTGGGCCAATTCGTGAATATCGGGCAGGCAGGCGTTGACCCGTTCGATCCCTTTTTTGACCTGATGCGCATAGCCCGAGAATTCCTGGCCCAGCGTCAACGGCGTCGCATCTTGCGTATGGGTGCGGCCAATCTTGATGATGTCCTTGAATTCAACTGATTTGGCGGCCAGCGCATCGTGCAGTTTTTGCAGACCGGGCAACAAGACATCACGTGCCTGCATCGCAATGGCGACGTGCATCGCCGTGGGGAATGTATCGTTTGACGACTGACCCATGTTGCAATGGTCATTAGGGTGAACGGGTTTCTTGGACCCCATTTCGCCGCCCAGCATTTCGATGGCGCGGTTAGAAATAACTTCGTTCGCATTCATGTTCGATTGGGTGCCCGAACCGGTTTGCCAGACAACCAACGGAAAGTTATCGTCGAACTTGCCGTCAATTACTTCGGACGCCGCCGCAACGATCGCATCGCCAACCTCGGCACTCAGGTCACCTTGCTTGAGGTTCTCCATCGCACAGGCTTTTTTCACCACACCCAATGCGCGAATGATTGGCACTGGTTGTTTTTCCCAACCAATGGGAAAGTTGATGATCGACCGTTGGGTCTGAGCACCCCAATATTTATCGGATGGGACCTCCAACGGGCCAAAGCTGTCTGTTTCTGTGCGTGTATCGGCCATATGCAGGCTCCTGATCTTGGCAATATATTGGATCAGGGTTTAGCCTGCGCAGGGGCGCTGCGCAATCAAGCGATGGCGCTAACGCGCACGCAATCTAGCAAGTTATTTGCGAAAACTGTCCAATGACACGATTTCGGCGGCTTTTGGTGCCTCTTCGGCAACCTCCAACTCGCTTTCGTCTTTCTGGTTTAATGTATCACTGTCGTCGGCTGCGCTGTCTTGCTGCTCAAACTTCAGGCCAAACTCGACGGAAGGATCTACAAAGGTGCGGATCGCGTCATAGGGGATATACATCGGCTCTGGCGCGTCACCAAAATTCAACGTGACAGAGAATCCTTCGTCCGTGACTTCAAGTTTGTCATACCAATGCTGCATGACCACTGTCATCTCTCCGGGATAGCGGTCGGACAACCAATCGGCCAGCTCGGCGTCGGGATGTTCGGTGTCGAAGGTGATGAAAAAATGATGATTTCCGGGCAAACCGTTTGCTGCCACATCCAAAAGCACCTGCCGGATCAATCCGCGCATGGCGTCGTGCATCAGGTTGCCATACTCAATGGTTCGGCTCATTTTATCTGTTCAACCCCCAGTTAGATGCCGCCAGCATACGCCATTTACCAACCGTGAAAAGGGGGCAGCCGCAATTATCCGATAACTGCGGGCACAAGTGCCGCCAAGGCGAGCACACCCATGGTGAAAACAAAGCCTTTGTTCAATGCAAGCATCAGAATTGCAGCCAAAAAGGTTAAGACAAGCGCGTTGAAATTAAAGCTGGACCAGTCGGGCAGGGGCATCGCCAGAACGCCGGCGGGATGTACCCATTCAAAAAGCACATGAAGGGCAAACCAGACAGAAAGATTGGCAATCACACCCACTACTGCCGCGGTAATAGCCTGTAGTGCGGCGCTTAGCCTTGGTTGCGCTGAAATCGCTTCCAGATAGGGGCCGGCAACAAATATCCATAGAAAACAGGGTGTAAATGTGACCCATAGCGCTAATACACCAGCCGCAATCGCCCCGCTTATGCCGCTTTGCGCAAATCCGGCCAACAGCGCCACAAATTCGGTCACCAGAATCAACGGGCCGGGGGTGGTTTCAGCCAGCCCTAGGGCATCAATCATCTGCTGCGTTGTGATCCAGCCGTGATCTTGCACAACGCTTTGCGTCATATAAGCAAGAACGGCATAGGCCCCGCCAAATGTAACCACCGCAAGCTTTGAGAAGAACAAACCCAGCTGCAGCAGGAACTGCTGGCCCAACGCCCAAACGAGCAATAAGGGTGCCGCCCAAAGGCTGCCCCAGATCACAATGGTTCTGATCGGATGCGCGGGCCCCATCGGGTCGCGGACTAACGGCACATGGGACGCGGACTGATGGAAAAAACCCCAAAGCCCCGCCGCCAGAATGATCAGCGGAAATGGTAACCCGAAAACGAAAAGCGCAACAAACGACAGCGCGGCCAAAGCCACGCCTTCGGGCCCGGTAAGCGCTTTGGCTGCAACTTTTCGAAGCGCCTGAAACACAACAATAATAACGGCTGCCTTGATGCCCAGAAACGCGGCCTGAACCAAGGGGAGTTGGCCATAATAGGCATAGCCCAAGGCCAATACCCCAATCACCACGGCCCCCGGAACGACAAACAGCAGGCCAGCCAGCAAGCCCCCCAGCGTTCCACGCATTCGCCAGCCGGCATAGGTCGCCAGCTGCATCGCTTCGGGGCCGGGCAAAAGCATGCACAGCGACAGGGCGCGCAGATATGCGGCTTCGGTCAGCCAAGCGTGCCGTTCAACCAGTTCTCGGTGCATCAATGCAATCTGCGCTGCAGGTCCGCCAAAGGACAGCACACCGATGCGGCCAAAGACGCGCATCATGTCAGACCAGCTAGACGGGCTCATCCGGCACGCCCCTGTGGCCAATCATGGCCTTCGCCCGCACCATCTCGGGCCCATCGGTACAGGGCGTCATAGATCGGCATGGCTTGGGCCAATTGCTCCTGATCGTTGCGATACTGCCGCGACATCCCCACCGAAAGCGCCAGCAAACCGGCGGCTTCAGGGGCCAGATCGTGGCGATTGGTATCAGCGGCCCGGATCACCTGCGCCATCCGGTCTAATGGATCGGAATGCAGCGCAAACACGTCCAGCATGGTGTCAAATGTACACCGATCACCGATATGCGAGAATTCAACGTCCTCGATATCAAATGGTGTGGCACCGTACCGCTCCGCCACGCCTTGAACCTCAGACGGGGCTACGAACAGAAATCGCGCATCCGCGTCGACAAAGCGCCGGATCAACCAAGGGCAGGCAATCCGGTCAATCTTGGGCCGGTGACGGGTGACCCACAGGGTGGCCCCGTCGATGCAGCGGGGCAACGCTGCAACCGGTATGCGTGTGGTGTGCGGATGGTCGCGCCACGCGTACATGCCTCCGGCCAGATATTCCGCCGCAATCCCATCGGCCTGAAGCCGGGCGACCATTCCTTGACTAAGTTTCAGTCCCTTTTGGCACAGAATGGCGCACCCGGTGGTGCCGATCCGCTGTTTCAGCCCGGCCACATCCGTATGGGGATGCCGTACCGATCCGGGTATCAAAAACGGATCATCCGCGTGGTCAGCATCCAGCGAGAGGTCGATAATCGTGGGGGCGGTAGGGGTGCCGATCAAGCGCAGAAGCTGGGGCACAGAAATTTCGTTTGGGGCAGCCATGGCATGCATCCTTTCAGTCGGGAAACATGCGAACCTCTGGCTGGCGCCTCACGGGGCGTTCGCGACACTCCCCATCCCACCTGACTGACACGGTACAAATACCGCCGTCAAGGGAGCTCTGTGATAATTCCAAATAGAGAAAAATCCTCGCCGAAGGAATCAATCCTTTTATGTCGCCAAAGGCAGAAGAGCCCTTGCCGCGAATTCGCTGGATGCTGATGTGGGGGAGAAAGCGCAGGTTTCTGTTGCCAGGTACCTGCAAACCCCGCCTTAAGTCGCTAAACCCAAGGACTTAAGTTTCAATAGTTCCGGTCGCTTACGCGGCCATCGCCATTGGAGCACGATTGTCATTTGCAATTGTACATTTTACGCCGATAACGGTGGCAGTCAGCCGAAGCAAAGCTACATCTTTAGACGTTCGTCGATCCTATTTCGACCCCATGATCCGCAAATGACGGATATTTGGTGGAGTCGCCGGGTACCGCCCCCGGGTCCGAACCGCGTATTACATGCGCGTTTATACCCATAGTCCCTAAGGACAATTCTAACATAGGACGCCACGTGCACTGTTGCAAGGGAAAGCACAGAAAACAGGTTGCAATTCAGGCGTGATTTTGCGTCGTCCGTTTGGACGGGGCGCTTGCGACGGCCCGCCGGTACAGGTGCCATGTCGCGTGCCCAAGAACTGGCAGGATGATAATCAGGCCCAGAAACAGCGTGATCATCCCGATGCCCAGCAGTCCGGCAACGATCGCACCCCAAACCGCGATGGTGAACGGGTTCTCGCGGGTGATCCTGACCGACGTCACCACGGCCTTGGGAACCCCGACATGATGGTCGATCAAGAGCGGAAAGGATACCACACTGGTGGCAAGCACTGTCGCTGCAAACACAAATCCCACAAAGCAGCCGACAATTATCATGACCCAACCTGTGCCGGTTGTCAGCACATCCGAGACAAACGTCGTAAGGGACACCGGTGCCTCTGGCCCCAGCGTCAGCGCATAGATCCAGTTTGCGCACAGCATCCACGCGGTAAACAGAACCACAAGATACCCGCCCAGAACTAGGATTGGAACGAACGACGGCGACCCGATCACCGAAAACGCGTGCACCCATCCTGTGTCGAGTCCAAGCTCACGACGGCGGCTCATTTCGTAGAGCCCGACAGCCGCGAGCGGACCAAGCAGCGCAAACCCCGACATCATCGGGAACACCATAGGCAGCAGATCGGCATTCGACGCGAACAACACCAGCAAGACGCCGATGATGGGGTAGATCAGTACGATAAAGATCGCGTCAGACCGAAGCGCTTGAAAGTCCTCAAAGCCCTTTCTCAGGGCAAACCGAAGATCCTCAATGCCAATGTGCCGGATCACGATCGCGGTATCGTCGTCACCGCCAAGCTCGCTTGTGCCTTCTTCAAGATGGCGTATCCCGCGGCCGAAAACCTTGGCCGTCCAGGACAGAGGGTTACCAATTGTTTGAACCATTTCAGACACCTCGCTGCACAGTCCAGCAGGATCGGATTAATAAGAACCCAATACGGCTGGTACGGCTGGGACGCTTATATAACAGACTAAGTATACCAGAAAAATGCGCGTTTGTCTCATGCGGCGAGTCTGCTCTCGAAGACGTGAGGATCGGGTGCCATTCGCCCAAAACGTCAGACGCGCGCGATGCTTGGGGTGTCAGGACGGTTCTGTGCGCGCGCGGCTGGAAAACACACTTTGTGCCAGACGCTGTGTTTCGTCCTCAAGATCTTTCAGCGCCGCCGTGACCCGGCCCTCGTCCTTTGCTTCAAGAGCATCTGCAATGGCCACGTGCAAACTGATGATCGCGTTCCGGTCACGCGCCGTGAAAGTGATGATATTCATCAACGGTTGCATGGCCTCGACGGCCCCGGCCAGTTGATAGCTTAGAACCGGGTTTTGCGCGCCATCCACAAGGGCCCGATGAAATGCCACGTCAGAGGCGCAAAATGCCTCGTCTGTCAGGTTCGCGCTGCCTTGTACTTTAATTTCGTCCCGCATCCGGCTGATATGAATTGTTTTTCGTCGCTTAGCCGAAAGCGGCGAACAGGCGCGTTCCAATGCATATCGGGCCTCGCAGGCGGTCTCGAAACTCACGTCGTTCATGGATAGCAGCAAGGTTGATGTCGTGATCTGTTGGGCCTGCGCCGCCTCGAAACTGATGCGGTTGACGAAAGCCCCGCCGGTGGCCCCGCGCTGTGTGCGGATTAGCGATTGGGCAGCCAGCCGTTTCAGTGCCTCGCGCACGGTGGCACGGGACACTTCAAATTTCAGTGACAGTTCAGCCTCGGACGGCAGGCGTTCGTCAACAATCAGCGCACCACTGACGATCGCGTCGCGAATGCTGGCGGCAATCTGTGCGGATAAATCGGACGGGGCGAGGCGGTCAGTTTTCATATGTCTTACATTTAGGATTTGGAAAAACTTTAAATGTCTGACATTACTTTTTCAAGCACCGAGTCGCGCACATCAGGGAGGATTGCGTCACATGGCACCCGTGATCCGTTCTGCGCTTTGGCTTGGCTTTTTCGGCCTGATCCTTGCCGCTTGGGCAATGATGTACGCGATGAGCACGGGCATGGGGCTGGATTTGCTGGGCCGCCCCGACACCATGGGCCAGATGATGCGCAGCATGGATCCGCGCATGGACATGTACATGCCGATGGCCAGCTTCGGGCCTTTGGCCGTGATGTGGGCCGCAATGATGGCTGCGATGATGCTGCCTACGATGATCCCGACATTGCGCAGCTACGAAGACCTGATGGCCAGCGCCAATGGCACGCGCGCAGGGTGGTTTGGTGTATTGCTGGGCTATTTCGTCATGTGGGTTGGATTTGCCCTAGTCATCACGGGCGTGCAGATGGCGCTGCTGTATGGTGGCGTGATTGACATGCTGGGCATCGCAAAGTCACGCTGGTTTGCGGCCGCGCTGTTGCTGGCCGTGGGGTTGTTTCAATTCACCCGTACCAAGGAAATGTGCCACGGTGTGTGCCATTCGCCGATGATGTATTTCATAGGCCATTGGCGGGCGGGATTTGCTGGCGGTTTGCGCATGGGGCTGGGGCTTGGCACGTTCTGCGTAGCCTGTTGCTGGGGCTTTATGGCGCTTGGTTTTGCAGGCGGCGTGATGAATTTGGCTTGGATGGGGTTGGCGACCTTGTTCATGGTGCTCGAAAAACTGCCCCAGATCGGGCATAAAGTGATAAAACCTATGGGTGTTTTGCTGATCCTTGGCGCATGCGCTGTGGCGGCTTGGCCCTTGTACTCAGGAGGATAAGATGGCGACCAACAAACGAGCCGATGCAGACCGCTTGCCGATCAGTCAACGCATTGATCAACGCATGCCCAACCCCAAACGCCGCGAGGCGACGCCAACCAATTGGCAAATCAAGGGCGAATTGTTCCTCAATTGCTCGTGCGAGCTGTTTTGCCCCTGCGTTGTCAGCCTTGGCGCGCACCCGCCCACAGAAGGGCACTGCCACGCGTGGATGGCTATTGCGATCGATGAAGGTCACTTTGAGGGCGAAGACCTGTCCGGCCTGAACGTCGGCCTTTTGGTCGACATCCCCGGCCGCATGGGTGAGGGTAACTGGAAGGTTGCTGCCTATGTTGACGAGAACGCCAGCGGCAAAGCATATAACGGGTTGCTGCAAATCTTTTCAGGCGCTGCAGGCGGGACCACGGGTCTGTTCACTATGCTGGTATCCGAGATCATTGGTGCCGAACGCGCACCGGTAAAGATCATCCGCGAAGGCAATAAACGGTCAATCCAGATCGGTCGAAAAATTGCGGGTGAAATCGAGATGATCGCTGGCAAGTCGCCGGATCATCCTGTGATGATTTCGAATTCCAAATACTGGATGGGGCCGGATATTATTGCGGCCAAAGGCTTGAAGTCGAAAGTGCGCGACTATGGCCGTGTCTGGGACTTTGGCGGCAAATCCGCTGAAATTTGCCCGATCAACTGGCAAGGTCCGAACGCTTAAACCAAAGCAGGCGTAGATCTGTTTGCGAAAACCGGTCTAGCCAAGCTGACCGCATAGGACCTGCGCCTGCCGGTCCGTGACACCCCCTTTTTGCCGGAGTTTGACTAAATGGCATTGATATCTCCTTCGCGCCGGATCAGGCGCACGATGTTTTCAGATGGTGTAGAGGCGGCAGGTGTGTCCGCTTATACCGTCTATAACCACATGCTGCTGCCCACGGTTTTCAAAAGTGTGCAGGAAGATTACCACCACCTGAAAGAGGCGGTGCAGGTCTGGGATGTGGCCTGTGAACGGCAAGTTGAATTGCGCGGTCCTGATGCTGCCAAACTGATGCAAATGCTGACTCCGCGCGATCTGCGCGGTATGCTGCCGGGGCGGTGTTTCTATGTGCCTATCGTGGACGAAACAGGCGGCATGCTGAACGATCCGGTTGCGGTAAAATTGGCCGAGGACCGCTGGTGGATTTCCATTGCCGACAGCGATCTGATGCTGTGGGTCAAGGGGATCGCCAACGGCTACCGCCTTGATGTGCTTATCGACGAACCTGACATCAGCCCGCTGGCGATCCAAGGCCCCAAGGCTGATGATCTTCTGGCGCGGGTGTTCGGGGACGGTGTGCGAGACATCCGTTTCTTCCGCTTTGGCATGTTTGATTTCGAAGGTCGGTCGATGGCCGTAGCGCGGTCAGGCTATTCGAAACAGGGTGGTTTTGAGATTTATGTCGATGGAGAAGACAAGGGCATGCCTTTGTGGAATGCCTTGATGGAAGCCGGGCGTGATCTGGATGTGCGCGCAGGTTGCCCGAACGGGATTGAGCGGGTCGAAGGAGGATTGCTGAGCTATGGCAATGACATGACCGACGACAATACGCCCCACGAATGTGGCTTGGGACGGTTTTGTGACACCCAGACGGCGATTGGTTGTATCGGCCGCGATGCCTTGTTGCGGGTGGCCAAAGAAGGGCCGACCAAACAGGTCCGCGCGATTGATATCTTGGGCGATGCGGTGCCGCCGTGCGATCGGGCGTGGGACATCGAGGTGAAGGGCAAGAAGGTCGGGCAAGTGACCTCGGCTGCGTATTCTCCTGATTTCAAAACCAATGTGGCCATCGGGATGGTGCGGATGACCCATTGGGACGAGGGCTGCGAGGTGCAGGTCCGCACGCCCCAAGGGCTGTGCGATGCAATCGTACGCGAGAATTTCTGGGCGTAAGAGCCGGGATGAGAGCTGGGGACCGAGGGGCCAGCCCCTCGGACTCCCCGGAGTTTAGCTGGCAAAATGAACGGGTGACGAATTGTGACCCGGATAGGAGAGAATATGTTTGATGCATTGATGGTGACCAAGGACGAAGAGAGCGGCAAGACCTCTGCAGCAGTGACAAAGATCGATCTGGATCAGTTGCCAGCGGGCGAAGTGACGGTTGCGGTCGAATATTCGACGGTAAACTACAAGGATGGTTTGTGCATCGGGCCGGGTGGCGGTTTGGTTCGCAAGTACCCGCATATTCCCGGCATTGATTTTGCTGGCACAGTCGAGGCCTCGGACGATGATCGCTACAAGCCCGGTGATAAGGTAGTTTTGACCGGTTGGCGTGTGGGCGAGGCGCATTGGGGCGGGTATTCGCAAAAGGCGCGCGTTAGGGCGGACTGGCTGGTGCCGTTGCCCAAGGGTCTTGATACGCGGCAGGCGATGGCTGTGGGCACGGCGGGTTTCACCGCAATGCTGGCTGTCATGGCATTGGAAGATCACGGGCTGAAAACCGGGCATGGACCTGTGTTGGTCACGGGCGCTGCGGGCGGTGTCGGTTCTGTTGCTGTCGCCATCTTGGCCGCTTTGGGCCATGAGGTTGCAGGTGTCACTGGGCGGCCCGAGACGTCGGATTACCTCAAGTCGCTTGGGGCTAGCCAGATTGTCGCGCGCGAAGAGATCAACGAGACGGTCAAACGTCCGCTGGAAGGAGAAACCTGGGCGGGGTGTATCGATGCTGTTGGTGGAGATATGTTGGCGCGGGTGTTGGGGCAGATGAAATACGGCGCATCTGTTGCGGCTGTTGGTCTGGCTGGCGGCGCTGGTTTGCCTGCAACAGTCATCCCGTTTTTGCTGCGCGGTGTGAACCTGTTGGGGATCGATTCCGTGATGCAGCCCTATGAAAACCGGTTGCGCGCCTGGGAGCGAGTGGCAAAGGACCTGCCGATGGCCAAGCTTGAGGATATGGTTGTGCCTGCAACGCTCAAGGATTTGCCGCAGCTCGGCAAAGATATCTTGAACGGTCAGGTCCGAGGCCGTGTAGTGGTTGATGTAAACGGCTGATCAAGTCACCAAAAGGGGCCGCAACCAAGTTTGGTGCGGCCCACCTTTGACAGGGGGTAGTATGTGCCTTTCCCTTTCGAATTGCACGTTAGGCGGGCAATTTGCGCGCCACTTGGGTGAGATGCTATTGGTTATCTGCAGCAAGCTCTCAAAAGTGAAAATATGCCCTTGAAAGCAGTGACTTCGGACTATCTCTCTTTTTAAATTACAAAGAAGTTAATCAAAGAAGTTTTTCATTGTCTGATACAGCCCCAATCCTCGTGTGGTTTCGCCGTGACTTGCGGATGACTGACCATCCCGCTTTGCAAGCTGCAGCGCAAACTGGCCGCCCGGTTATTCCTGTTTTCATCCACGACGATCTTGTTGAAGGGCTTGCTGCTGCGCCGAAATGGCGTTTGGGTTTGGGGGTTGGCAGCTTTGCCGAAACATTGCGCGAAAAATCCAGTCAGCTTGTTTTGCGCAAAGGGGATGCGCTTGAGATGTTGCAGGAACTGATCGCGGAAACAGGTGCTGGTGCGGTGTATTGGTCGCGGCTGTATGATCCAGAAACCATTAAACGCGACAGCCAAATCAAAGAAACGCTGAAAGAAGCGGGTATTGATGCGCAGTCCTTTGCTGGGCATCTGATGTTTGAACCTTGGACGGTCGAGACCAAGGCTGGCAGCTATTACAAGGTGTACACTCCCTTTTGGAATTCGGTGAAGAACACTGGCGTTAATGCGCCGCTGTCAGCTCCATCGAGGCTGAGAGCACCTGCACAATGGCCCGAAAGTGATAATCTGGACAGTTGGCAGATGGGCGCTGGCATGCGGCGCGGTGCCGATGTAGTGCGCCCCTTTGTTCAGCTGGGCGAAAAGGCGGCGCAGTCGCGTCTCGGGGCCTTTATGGCGCATGGTGTGGCCAAATATAAACAGAACCGTGATCTTCCGGGGGTGGATGGCACGTCGAACCTGTCGGAAAACTTGTCACTTGGCGAAATCAGCCCGCACCAATGCTGGCACGCGGGCCAGCGCGCCTTGAATGATGGCAAGCAGGGGGCCGAAACGTTCCTCAAGGAACTGGTCTGGCGCGAGTTTGCCTATCACTTGATGCACCACACGCCCCGCATTCTGGACCAAAACTGGCGCGAGGAATGGGCGGCCTTCCCGTGGAACGAAGACGAACGCCTGGCCGAGGTCAAGGCATGGAAACAAGGCCGCACCGGCGAGCCTTTTGTCGATGCCGCCATGCGCGAGTTGTATGTGACGGGGCGGATGCACAACCGTGGACGCATGATTGTGGCCAGCTATTTGACCAAGCATCTAATGTGCCATTGGCGTATCGGGCAAAAATGGTTCGAGGAATGTTTGATCGATTGGGACCCCGCCAGCAATGCAATGGGCTGGCAATGGGCGGCAGGGTCGGGCCCTGATGCGACGCCGTATTTCCGGGTTTTCAACCCCGCGACCCAGCTGGATAAGTTCGACAAGAACCGGGACTATACTAGCCGCTGGATAGCCGAAGGGCGCGCCAATCCGCACAAGGATGCGCTGGCATTTTTCGACGCCATTCCAGAGCGCTGGAACATGGCACCGACGGATGAGTATCCCGACCGGATCATCGCCTTGGACAAAGGACGTGCGCGGGCGCTTGATCTTTACAAAAACCGAAACTTTTAACGCTTGGTGAACGTGCTTGGTACACTTAACCTTTAACTGCGCGATTAATCCCGCGTCCAGGGAGCAGAAATGATTTTGACCAGCACTGACGGGCAAACGTCCCTTCCCAGATATTTTACGCGTGTGTTTGCGATGGCACAAGAAATGCACAAGGGACAGGTGGACTTTGTCTTGCCAGACGGTCGGCGGTTCCGGGCCAAGGGAGCCGACCCGTTCCCGGTAGCCGAGATCCAAATCAAAAATGCTGACCTGTTCGCGCGCCTGATCCGCGAAGGGGATCTGGGCTTTTGCGATGCTTATCTGGATGACTGGTGGAGCACGCCGGACTTGCAAGCGTTTATGGATGTCGCCCACGCCAACGAAGATATCTACGATTCATTTCCCGGCATGGGGCTGGTGCGCAAATATGAATCATTGCGGTTCTGGCTGCAGCGCAACAGTAAAAAGCAGGCGCGCAAAAACATCAGTTATCACTATGATCTGGGTAATGATTTTTACAAGCTGTGGCTTGATGATACGATGACTTATTCCAGCGCCTTGTTCGAGGACGGTCCACAACAGTCGCTTGAGGCGGCACAAACGGCCAAATATGCGTCGATGGTTAACCAAATGGGCGTTGAGCCGGGCGATCATGTGCTTGAGATCGGCTGCGGCTGGGGTGGATTTGCCGAATATGCTGCGAAAGAACGCGGCCTAAAGGTAACATGCCTGACAATCAGCAAAGAACAGTTTAAGTATGCCAAGGAACGTATTGAAAAGGCTGGAATTTCTGATTTAGTGGAGTTCAAGTTGCAAGATTATCGTGACGAACGCGGCATCTATGACGGGATCGCCAGCATCGAGATGTTCGAGGCCGTGGGCGAGAAATATTGGCCGTCCTATTTCAACACGCTGCGCGACCGCCTAAAGCCTGGCAAACTGGCGACATTGCAGATTATCACCGTGCAGGATCGCCGCTGGAAGATCTACAAACGCGGCGTTGATTTCATTCAGAAATACATCTTTCCGGGGGGCATGTTGCCCAGCCCTACTGTGCTGCGCCAGCAGGTTGAAAAAGCAGGGCTTGCTGTCGAAAAATCGATCGAATTTGGCAAAAGTTATGACCTGACCTTGCGCCGTTGGCACCAGACGTTCAACGAAAACTGGGACGACATCGCGGCCATGGGATTTGACGACCGATTCAAGAGGATGTGGAACTTCTACCTCACCTCATGTGCTTCAACCTTTGACAGCGGCAATTGTGATGTGACACAAATTACAGTGAAGCGCCCTATTTGATGGCGTGACCGCGTGATTTAAGGAGCAGTCGATGCCCACAGGTGCCAAATTAATGGCCGCCATATGTTTGGCAATTTTAGCTTTTGTTCTTTCGGAAATGATTATGCCGCTGATGCCGGAGCGAACCCATTTTGGCTATTTTGTGCCTATCAATATGGCACTTGGCGTGGTGGTCGGTTGGATCGTGATGGGGTCGCGTGCCGGCGGCAGCGTGTTTATGGGGATCACCAACGGTGTGTCAGGCGCATTTATGTTGGTGCTTTGGGGGCTTTTCACCCACGGCGTGATCCGCATGATCGATCTGTCAATGCAACGTCGCTATGACGGCTTGGGCGAGGCAGCGCTGGCGGTTTTGTCTATTGGTGCGGAATATTTCCTGATCATGGCCACAGGGCCGGTTGGCATTGCATTGCTGGTCGGGGGGGCAATAAGTGGCCTTGCGACGAATTATGCCGAAAGAAGATGGCCCTAACGACATGACGAATATATTCTTTTACGGCACTCTCAGGCATATTCCGCTGCTTGAGATTGTGATGGGGCGTGCGGCAGCAGAAATTGAATTGACGCCGCAAGATCTAAACGATCATGCCGCCCTTGCCGTCGCGGAAGGGCCGTTCCCTTGTGTGGTCGATCGTGCCGGAGCGGTCGCAAAAGGACTGTTGGTCGAAGGACTAAGCGATACCGATATCGCGCGGCTCGATTTCTACGAAGGTAGTTTTGCTTATGATCTGCGCGATGTGACGCTGTCAGGTGGTCATAGGGCACAGGTCTATTTCCCTGCGCCGGGTGTCTGGACGACTGCCGAACCTTGGGACCTTGCGGAATGGGAGAAATCCTGGGCGGCGCTTAGCTGTTTTGCCGCGCGCGAGGTGATGGATTATTTCGGTAAATATTCCATAGCGCAGGTCGGCAAGATGTTCCCAATGATCCGCACACGGGCCGCCGCTATGGTCAACGCTGCGCATTCCAAACACGGGGCAGGGACGTTACATGGCAAAGTCGATGTTCAGCAAATTGACCGCGTCTACACCAATTATTTTGCGCTTAATGAATATCGCCTGCAACATGAGCGGTTTGATGGAACGATGTCCGGCGTTCTGGAACGCGCGGTGTTTGTCGCATCTGACGCGGCACTTGTGCTGCCCTATGATCCGGTGCGCGACTGCGTGATGCTGGTGGAACAATTGCGCATGGGCCCGATCGCACGTGGTGACGGATCGGTCTGGCAATTTGAACCCATCGCAGGCCGTGTAGACCCGGGCGAGACCCCCCAAGAGGCCGCCCACCGCGAGGCCGCCGAAGAAGCGGGGATTTCCCTGAAGTCCCTAGAAAAGGTTGGCGAAGTTTATGCGTCACCGGGGGATAGTACCGAGTTTTTCTATATTTACGTGGGGTTGACCGATCTGCCGGACAGGTCCACAGGTGTGAGCGGTCTGCACACAGAAGACGAAGATATTCGGTCGCATTTGATGACTTTTGATGAATTGATGGAGATGGTGGACGCGCAACAAGCCGCCAATGCACCGCTTGTACTTGCTGCATATTGGCTGGCACGGCACCGCGACCGCTTGAGGTTGGCAACCCCCAAGGTTACACCTGATATAACTTGATTTAGGAGCACCCCATGCACGTCGCATCTGATCTGGCGCAAGCCATCGGCAACACACCTCTTATTCGTCTGCGCAAGGCGAGCGAGGAAACCGGTTGCGAGATTTATGGCAAGGCTGAGTTCATGAACCCGGGCCAGTCAGTCAAGGATCGGGCGGCGTTGTTTATTATTCGCGATGCCATCGCAAAGGGCACGCTTAAACCGGGCGGTACAATCGTCGAAGGGACAGCGGGCAATACCGGCATCGGTCTGGCGCTGGTCGGTGCGTCGATGGGGTTCAAGACGGTTATCGTCATCCCCGAAACGCAAAGCCAAGAGAAAAAAGACATGCTGCGCCTTGCCGGGGCAGAGCTGGTGCAGGTACCAGCCGCACCTTACCGCAACCCCAACAACTTTGTGCGCTATTCAGAGCGGCTTGCGGAGGAATTGGCCCGAACCACAAACGAAGGTGTGATCTGGGCTAACCAGTTTGACAACGTCGCCAACCGTCAGGCGCATATCGAAACTACTGGCCCCGAGATTTGGGACCAGACCGCTGGGAATGTCGACGGGTTTTGCTGTTCTGTAGGGTCCGGCGGTACGCTGGCGGGCATCGGCATGGCGTTGCAACCCAAGGGCGTGAAAATCGCCTTGGCCGATCCTGACGGTGCCGCGCTGCACAGTTACTACACCACGGGCGAGCTTGCGGCCGAAGGCGGGTCCATTGCCGAGGGCATAGGGCAAGTCCGCATCACCAAGAACCTAGAAGGGTTTACCCCCGATTTTAGCTATAACATTCACGATAGCGAGGCATTGCCGATCGTGTTTGACTTGCTTCAGCACGAGGGGCTGTGCCTCGGCGCTTCGTCTGGCGTGAATGTTGCGGGTGCTATTCGGCTAGCCCACGAGATGGGCCCTGGCCACACCATCGTGACCATCCTGTGCGATTTCGGTACACGCTATCAGTCCAAGCTGTTCAACCCTGATTTCCTGCGGGAAAAAGGGTTGCCTGTTCCGGGCTGGTTGGACCGCGCACCCCAATCCATTCCTGGCGTATTTGAAGACCAATGACACTGCAATTGCGCGCGCTATTTGCAGGCCTTTGCCTTGCGCTGTGGCTGGCGGTCGGGGCTGCTTTCGCACAAGTCGAACCCGCGCAGGGGATCGAGCGTTGGGAAAATGTCGCCACTCGCGCCGAAGCGGTTGTTGAAACGGGCGATAGCACCGACACCGTTCTTGAAACCCTGCGCGCGCGCATTGTGAATTTCCGGTCTGAGTTTGACACAGCCCGAAAGGCAAATAGCAACCGGATTGCCACGCTGCGCGAACAGATTGCGGCCCTTGGTGCCGTCCCCGAAGGTGAAAATGCCGAACCCGAGCCACCGGCTTTGGCCCAAACCCGTGTTGACCTAAATCAGCAGTTGAATGCGCTATTGGCCCCTATTCAAATTGCAGAGCGGGACTATCTGCGTTCTGACGGACTGGTACGCCAGATCGACCAGATCATCCGCAACCGGCAGACGGAAAAGCTGCTGACGACCACCCCGTCGCCATTGAACCCGGAACATTTGCCCCGAGCGCTGAGCGATCTCAAAGCTGCGTTTGGTGCCATGTGGATTGACCGGGGCGAGGTCAGCAGCGCACAGAAGTTCGAAGGCCTGCGTGAAAACCTCCCCTTGGTGTTCTTTGCCACCCTATTGGGGCTGTTGCTGCTTTTGCGGGGCCGTCGTTGGGCTGTGATGATGGTGACAGGGTTGCGCAATCATCAGGCGCGGGGTTTGGGCATCTGGCGGTTCGTCGTTTCGCTGCTGCGCATTTTCCTGCCACTGGCAGGGTTGTTTTTGCTGACCACAGCTGCGCGCCAAACGGGCTACCTTGGGGTGCGCGGCACCGAAGTCATCCGGCTGTTGCCGATTATGGGTTTGGTCGTTTTCGGGTTCCGTTGGGTGTCGGAACGGGTTTTTTCGCGTGACGACGAAGAGGCGCTTTTGCTGCTGAATCAAGACCAGCGTCGCCGGGCACGGTTCTATGTGAATGGCATTACTTTGATGATGATCGTGTCGATTATCACCATCAGGATTGTTGAATTTGATCTGCCTTCTGCTGCAACGACTGCTGTGGTGGCATTTCCATTTGCTGTGTTGATCAGCATTGCGCTGTTCCGGATCGGCCAAATTCTACGCGACTATAGCGATGTCGAAGAGGTAACCCCAGATTCAGACGAGGTGAAGCGCAGTTCGACCCTCGCGCGGATTGTGCGCAGCTTTGGGATGGGTGCCATGGCCATCGGCATTGTTGCGCCTTTGCTGTTTGCCTTTGGGTATCAAGATCTGTCTGACGCGATTTTGCGTCCCTTTGTGACTACGCTGGTGATCTTGGGTCTGGTCATGGCGCTTCAACGGTTTGCCGCGGATGTGTATGGCGCGATCACAGGGCAGGGGATCGCGGCACGCGATGCATTGATGCCCGTGTTTTTCGGCATGGTCCTATTACTGCTGGCAGCACCCGTTCTGGCACTTGTCTGGGGTGCGCGGCTGACTGACCTAAGCGAACTTTGGTCTACGTTTGCTAGCGGGTTTGCCGTTGGCGATACGCGCATCTCGCCAACGAACCTGCTGACCTTTGCGATCATTTTCTCGATCGGGTTTCTGTTGACGCGGCTGATACAAGGCACGTTGCGATCAAACGTACTGCCCAAGACACAGATCGACATTGGCGGGCAGAATGCGTTGCTGTCGGGTTTGGGATATGTCGGGATATTTTTGGCCGCACTTGCTGCGATCACGGGGGCGGGCATTGACTTAAGCTCGCTTGCGATCGTGGCTGGTGCGCTGTCGGTCGGTATCGGTTTTGGTTTGCAAAACATCGTCAGCAACTTTGTCTCGGGGATTATCCTATTAATCGAACGCCCGATTTCCGAAGGCGACTGGATCGAAGTTGGCGGTAAAAGCGGCTATGTACGCGATATTTCCGTGCGCTCCACACGCATTGAAACCTTTGACCGGACGGATGTGATTGTACCGAATGCCGATTTGGTCAGCGGTACCGTCACCAACTATACCCGCGGTAACACGGTCGGCCGGGTTATTATTTCGGTGGGCGTGGCCTATGGCACAGATACAAAACGGGTCGCAGAAATCCTGCAGGAGATTGCGGCCGATCAACCAATGGTTCTGGCAAACCCAGCCCCGAATGTCTTGTTCGTAAATTTTGGCGCTGATGCGCTGGAATTTGAAATCCGTGCCATCTTGCGCGACGTGAATTGGATCATGCACGTCAAGAGCGACATCAACCACGCCATTGCCGAACGGTTTGCCAAAGAAGGCATCGAAGTGCCCTTTGCACAGCGCGATATTTGGCTGCGCAACCCCGAGGCTTTAAAAGGCAGCTCTGATACATGACGACACCGTTATATCTGGAAGACGCGTATCAGCGCGACGCGCATGGCGTTGTGACCGCCGTCACCGAAGAGGGCGGGATCGTACTGGATGGGTCTATCTTTTACCCCACAGGCGGCGGTCAGCCTGGGGACAGTGGCTGGCTGACATGGGATGGCAAGCGCCTGCCCATCGCCACAACGGTCAAGGGGTTAGGCAATGCCATAGCCCTTGTGCCAGCCGAACCGCTGCAATTACCCGATGTCGGCACCCATGTCACACAAATGTTGGACTGGGACCGGCGGCACAAGCACATGCGCGTGCACACGATGTTGCACCTTTTGTCGGTGGCCGTGCCTTTTGGGGTCACCGGCGGGCAAATATCGGCACGGCACGGCCGTTTGGATTTCAATATGCCAGATGCGCCGGAAGACCGAGAAGGGATCGAGGCCGTTCTGCATGAATTCGTAGAGGCTGATCTGCGCATCAGCTCCCGTTGGATCACCCAAGCTGAGCTGAATGCCGCACCCGAGTTAGTCAAAACGATGGCGGTCAAACCGCCAAAAGGGGCTGAGAAGGTTCGTTTGGTTCAGATCGGTGACGGGACAAGCGGGATCGACTTGCAGCCCTGCGGGGGCACCCATGTGGCGCGCACGGGCGAGGTGGGCGCGCTCGTGCTGGGCAAGATCGAAAAGAAGGGCCGGCAAAACCGTCGTATTTACGTGCATTTGGACGGTTAAGGCTCATGTTGAATTTGACATGATTTACCCCTTGCACCCAGACCATACCTCACGCTAAACACCGCCCTAATGGATCGGTGGCCGAGTGGTCGAAGGCGCACGCCTGGAAAGTGTGTAGGCGGGAGA
>CBDTUA010000006.1:0-110133 GCA_965363735.1 uncultured Sulfitobacter sp.
GACTCGGCTCTTGGAAAAGAAGTTGAACCAAATAATGCTTCGACTTTAATTAGCATCCGGGACGCTCTCGAAGGGCTTCCCGCCAGCGCCAAGGCATACATCGTCGCTGCTGATGGCCAAACGCTCTATACGACCGATCCCAACGTTGTGGACATCGACATTCGCGACCGAGAATATTTTTCTGTCCCCGCTGAGGGCAAACATTTCTACACATCTTCGCTTCTAACCAGTCGCATTGATGGCAGTCAGATCTTCACCTTTAGCCAGCGCCTTGATCGCGGTGGTGTGTTCATTGGGGTGGCAATTATTTCGTTCGATGCAGATCTTTTGGGAAAATTGCATGATTCCATTGACTTAGGAGAAGGATCAACCTTGAGCATACTGCGCTCAGATGGAATGCTGGTTGCTCGTTACCCGCTGACAGATGATCCTCTAGACCTCAGCCAGTACGTTCTGTTTAAAGAACTGCTCCCCAATTCAAACGCTGGTGTCTACACAGGCAAGTCTCCTGTAGATGGATTAAGAAGATTCGTAGGCTACCAAAGTGTTCCGGGAACTGAGCTTGTCGCCATAGCTTCAGTCGGTGCCGCCGAGACGATGGGTCGGTTCTGGCGACGGGTTTGGATATTCTTAGCGATAGTAATTCCGACCACCCTTGCGCTGGCTCTGTGCGCGTTTTGGATCATCCAACTCTTAAAGCGGGATGTCCATCGTCATAAAAAACTGGAAGAAGCGCTGGCAACAAATACGATGTTGTTTCGCGAGATCCATCACCGGGTAAAGAACAACATGCAGTCAATGCAAGCGCTCGTCAAAATGCAGAATCTTCCTGAAGCCGTAAAAACCAACTTTCAGTTACGGCTGGCGGCAATGTCTGCTGTCCACGAGCATATGTACAACCACGATGCATATGCGGACCTCGATGCTCCGGCTTTCATATCTTCAGTTACGGAAACAATTTTCGAAGCATATGGTTCGTCGGTCAGATTAAACCTCGACATCAACCAATTGGCGATCAGCCACGAAAAGGCAACGTCGTTGGCGATGCTGATCAACGAAGTCGTCACCAACGCTTTAAAATATGCTGTCTCATACAACCCCGATCCTACGATTTCCATAAGCCTCAAGCTCCTTACGGAGGGCGTGGCCAGACTTGTCATTGCAGATAACGGTCCCGGGTTCGATCTGACAAACGGTCGTACCGGGATGGGCACCAAGATTATCAAGGGTATGGTAATGCAGCTTGATGGATCGCATACATACACGTTTGATGGCGGCACAATATTCTCCACCGACTTCCCTATTGGTTAGGGATTAACGAATTTGCCATATTATCCAAGCTCGTGGGTAGCGGCCAGAGTCATTTAAATACACACTGCCAAGTGCGAGGTACCGCACTTGTGTGACTCGGTAGAGGCGAGTGGGGCCAAATATAAAATTGGCTTAGGTTAGAAATATCACTCGGAATAGAGAGAGAAATCTGAGCGAAGTTATCACTAGTAATAGATAGGATGGAGAACAACTCACATATTTGAGCATAGGGGGATATTAAACGCCACGTTTCAGCATATTGTATCTCGACTGAGCTAATCCTACCTTTAATTTAACTAGAATGGCTCATTAGATTTTCTAGTGCCGTTATGAGCTGCGCATGCACGAAAGGCTTCGCCACTAGGACGCTATTTGGCACGCCGAGCGCTTCCCACTCGTGAGAGCTATCACCACTCATATAGACCATCGGCATCGCAGGAATTTCTTGCCTGATATGATGAGCAACATCCCATCCGCGCGGACCCTTACCAAGGTTTATGTCCGTTACAACTCCGTCAATGCGCGACGGATCAGCATCGAAAGCTTCCATGGCTCGCGACCCATTGTTTGCAGTGATGACATCAAAGCCCACTTCGATCAGCACGTTCTCAATATCCATCAGAATAAGTGCCTCATCTTCTATCACTAAAATAACTCTCGACTTCATTTGAAAACCTATACTGCGAGACACATCAAACACCTCAACCCAGTAGAAACCGTTTTGTTCCGGTGGAGTGCCTGTTGATTTCCACTCAGAAGTGACCCGGGTTTTTTCATCGAGAACTGACCCACCTTTAGATCATGTTTCGGGTTTCAGGCTTTGGTCAATCCATGATTGTCTTCATTCTTTTTCTGCGCCGCGGCGGCTGAACTTGCCTTGAAGCGGAAGCTATCGTTTCCGGTCTCCAAGATGTGGCAGCGGTGGGTCAGGCGGTCGAGGAGCGCAGTCGTCATTTTTGGATCACCGAAGACCGTCGCCCATTCGCTGAAGCTCAAGTTCGTGGTGATGAGGACGCTGGTCCGCTCATACAGCTTGCTCAACAGGTGGAAGAGCAGTGCGCCACCCGAGGCGCTGAACGGCAGGTAGCCAAGATCATCCAAGATAACGAGGTCAGGACGGGGGAGGCTTTCGGCAATCTTCCCGGCCTTGCCAATGGTCTTCTCCTGCTCAAGGGCGTTGACGAGTTCGATGGTGGAGTAGAAGCGGACCTTACGGCGATGATGCTCGACTGCCTGCACCCCGAATGCGGTGGCAATATGAGTTTTACCAGTGCCGGGGCCACCGATCAGGACAACGTTCTGCGCGCCGTCCATGAACTCGCCGCGATGAAGTTGACGCACTGTGGCCTCGTTGATCTCACTGGCGACGAAGTCGAAGCCAGACAGGTCCTTGTAGGCTGGGAAGCGGGCGGCCTTCATGTGATAGGCAATGGAGCGCACCTCCCGCTCGGCCAGTTTCAGCCTTCAGCAATTGGGCGAGCACCGGAACCGCAGCGTCAAAGGCCGGTACCCCTTGTTCCATGAGGTCTGTCACGGCTTGCGCCATTCCGTGCATCTTGAGGCTGCGCAGCATGATAATGATGGCACCGCTGGCGGGATCATGACGCATTGTGGCCTCCCGCGCTCAGGGCACGCAACAGGACAGGTCAATCAGCCCATCTGCGACAAGACAATCTCGCCGCTCACGTGGTACAGTATTTCACTGGCGTTTTCACCTGCACCACGTGCCTGCCATCCCCTGGCACAACGCTTAGCGAAAGCCTGAATAATCGTAGCATCAGCGTTAGTAGTGAATATTCGTCATCACCAATGCGTGGCGGCACCGACCACTCGAGCTAAAAAAGTCACGACACCAAGGTGGACTGCGGGGTGGATTGAATTTCAGTAATTTAAAATATTATGATTAAAATCAATATCTTGTATTGTTTTTATGGTGCGGGTGAAGGGACTCGAACTCTTGCAGTATTTTTCTAAGCTGTTGTTTTGTTAAGGTTGTTGCGCTCCAATGACAAGGGCTGTGTACCACCAATGTGTCCGCCCCACCTTGTGGAACCTCTGAGAATTGAATTCAAGTTTAGTAGTTTCGGAAGAATGTACTTAGCCAGCCTTGAATGGCCATTCTAAGCCGTACTGCCGAAGTTGCAGATAAGCGTCAATCGCCCCCTGATCTCGCCTGCCATGTCTCAATAAGAAATAGGTCCATAGACCCCGCTAGATTGACTGTGAGCGCCGCGTGGCGTGGTTTGAGGGGTACCCTACTCCGACCCCCGGCATGGGCATCACTGCCCTTGTTCCGAAGCGACCCAATTCCCTGCACTATGCTTTGGCAACTACCAAGGATAGTCTTGAACACCTCGCCTTGATGTTGGCTAGGCGCAAGGTTCAATGCGTTGGCGGCTTCACCATACAGCTTTGGTATGTTCCACTTGTCCTGCCATGCCCTCCCACTGTCTTCGATGATGTGCTTACAGACTTCTTCGAGCAAAGTGCAAGCGGCGGTTACTGCGCCTTCGGGGTCCGACGATCTACGCTCAAGAGCCTTTGACCAGACCGCCTGTACAGCGGGAGCATTATAGTCGGTGAGTCCATCGGTGATAGCGGCGTCAGCCGCACTGCCACCAGTTTCAAGATACTCAAGAAGCGGTGCAAATTCTTTGTTTAGAAAAAGTCGCCTAGCAGCATACGCACCACCCCCTTCATGAACGGCCTTCATCTCCGCCCAAAGGCTGTTTTGGTCGCGGCAACGCACTACAAACGCGGGAGTTAGTTTCTTTAAAAGGGGGTTGCCGATTAGCTCGCCACGCAGATGCCGATATATTGTTTCTACCAAACCTCCCCCTGTACCGACCGCTTCTATCTGCCCTTTTAGCATCAATGCACGGTGTTTCGATCCGACTTAGTCTAAGCTGGCGCAAAACCTCGTGCCCGTTCATATCAGGCAAATCAAGATCCAACAGAATAAGGTCATAGTCGTACAGCTTTGCCAGATCGATGCCTTCCTCTCCCAAGTCTGTAGCATAGGTATTCAAATTCGCATGGGTCAGCATCATTTCAATGCTTTTCGAGGTTGTGGGATCATCTTCTACCAGCAATACGCGCATTCAGCTTCTCCGCTTTTTATTACATTGTGCTCACGGCTGTAACGTGAACAAAAACAATTAACTACACGTTAATGGCATATCAGTTTATATTTAACAACCTAAAGTTGTCTGTACTTTTGCAATGCAGTTGCACGTAAAGCAGCCTCGCCGTGCTCTGACACGGCGCGGACCCACTCCAGAAATTCTTCCTCGCTGATATTATACCGATCGAATACATCTGACTGACTAATCAGGCCGTAAACCACACCCCGCACCACCGCTGCTTTGCGCGACGCGACCCAGCGTCGGGTTTTTCGATCCGGCAGATCGGCCTGACTAAACGTAGACCCATCCGGCAAAGTTACCGCACGCGGTCCATCGACTTTTTTCAAATACATAACACTCACCACCACTCATCAACTTAGCAATGATTGTGATTGTGAATTCGCCGCCTTAAGGACAAATGAAGTGCCCCCTTGAGAATACGACGCATTTTCCTATATATCGCCTTAAACCTCCCGGAGAATTGTTATGCCTCTCGATCGCACACCGCCGTTGAACTCATTGGGCTTTGCCAAAGCCCCGGCCGACACACGCGTTGTCGTGGCAATGTCAGGCGGCGTTGACAGTTCAGTCGTCGCCGCAATGCTGGCCGAGGAAGGGTATGATGTGGTGGGTGTCACACTGCAGCTTTATGACCACGGCGCGGCTTTGGCGAAGAAGGGTGCGTGCTGCGCAGGTATCGATATTCACGATGCCCGCCGCGTGGCCGAAGACATGGGTTTCCCGCACTATGTGCTTGATTATGAAAACGTGTTCAAAGACGCGGTTATTGACGAATTCGCCGATAGCTATCTGGGCGGTGCGACGCCAGTGCCGTGTATCCGTTGCAATGAGCGTGTGAAATTCAAAGATCTGCTTGAAACTGCCAAGGATCTGGATGCGGATTGCATGGCGACGGGGCACTATATTCAACGCAAGATGGGTGAAAACGGTGCCGAATTGCATTGCGCAGCCGATGCGAACCGCGATCAAAGCTATTTCCTGTTTTCCACCACAAAGGATCAACTGGATTACCTGCGCTTTCCATTGGGGCACCTACCGTCCAAGAATGACACACGCGCGCTGGCGGAAAAATACGGGCTCAGCGTCGCGGACAAACCCGACAGCCAAGACATTTGCTTTGTTCCCAATGGCGATTACGCAGCCGTCATCCGCAAACTGCGCCCCGAGGCCGCAAACCCTGGCGATATCGTTGATTCAGAAGGCAATGTTCTGGCGCGCCATGACGGGGTGATCAACTATACCATCGGCCAGCGCCGCGGACTTGGCATTGGTGGCCTCGCCGATCCGCTTTACGTCGTCCGTCTGGATGCTGACAAGGCGCAGGTCGTTGTCGGCCCCAAATCCATGCTTGCCACCCGCACAGTCCCCCTGCGCGAGATCAACTGGCTGGGCGACGCCTCTATGATGTCCAAATCAGAGTGGCCCATTGCTGTGAAAGTGCGCTCAACCCGTCCACCGATTGATGCAATCCTGCGCCCGATCAGTGACACCACAGCCGAGGTCGAACTGCTCGTCCCCGAGGAAGGCATTTCTCCGGGTCAGGCTTGTGTGTTCTATGATCCCGATAGCTCGAGGATATTTGGCGGTGGATGGATCCACAAAGGGTAAACTAAGGCTAGTCTGCTTCCAAATTGTCTAAAATCCGGGGGAGTTTGAGGGGCAGCCCCCTCATCCCTCCTCTGAAACTAAAACCATCCGCTCCAAAACCGCCCGTGCAGCGCGCAGACCGGGTGCCTCGCCACCCTGCCCCAATCGTTCCATTGTCAGCGCCATTGCACCTAGCTGGGCTCCAGGTGCCCTGAACACGGCGTCCAACCCCTTTGCGATCTTTTCAGCTTCGCAGTCAGGCCCCAGAAATTCGGGTACCACCCGAGTGTCTGACACCAGATTAACCAGCGTGACTGTATCAACCAACGCCATCGCCTTGATCAGACGAAAGCTTAGCCAATGCATGCGATAGGCGATAACCATCGGTGTTGCGGCGGCAGCCAGCTCCAACGACACCGTGCCGGACGCCGCCAAGGCCAAATCGGCTGCCCGAAACGCAGCCAGCTTGCGCGCTTGCGCGGCCTCACGGCTCAACTCTCGTGGATCAAGAATAACAGGGGTAACGGCCCAGTCACGGCAGGCTTCAATCACGGCATCTGCGACGGGGCCCGCTGCAGGGATGACAACACGTAAATCAGGCACACCCTTGGCAAACTGCGCCACGGCATCGCCGAAAACACCTGACAGCTTTGCCACCTCTGAACGTCGAGACCCTGGCAGGACCATCAACAGCGGTGCGTCGCCAATCCCTGCCTCTGCACGAAACGCTTGCGCTTGCGCCTCTGTCGCACTTGGTTCTGCCACGACAGGATGTCCGACGAAGTCGCAATCCATCCCCTCGGCTTGCATCAAGGGTGGCTCGAACGGAAATAGCGCCAGCACATGATCAATATAACGCGCCATCTTTTTGGCACGACCCGGGCGCCATGCCCAAACGGTTGGGGCAACATAATGGACTGTCCGAATATTTGACCCCGCCTTGACCCGCTTTGCCACGCGCAGCGAGAAATCGGGACTGTCGATTGTGATCATCACGTCTGGTTGTGCTGCAATCACCGCCTTTGCGGTTTCGTCGATCCGGGCCATCAGCGCGCGGTATTTGGGGAGGATTTCGGCAATCCCCATGACCGAAAGCTCTGACATGTCGAAACGACTTTGGAGCCCTTCGGCCGTCATATCGCTGCCGCCAATCCCCTCAAAGGTCACATCAGAACGCAAAGATTTCAATCCGGCCATCAAGGCACCGCCCAAGCGATCCCCGGAAGGTTCCCCCGCGACGATAAACACTTTCATTCCGGCGCCCACGCCCAAAGGACCAAGCCCAAATCATCGGCCAAGGTCACACAGCGCTTTGGCTCAAGAACAATCACCCCGCCGGCAGCTATCACCACGCCCGCCAAGCCCGCTTTGTGGGCGGCCTCTAACGTCGCGGGGCCGATGGTGGGCATGTCGATCAGACGGCTTTGGCCTGGTTTCGGACCTTTGAACAGGATGGCTCGGGACGTTTTCACCCGCTCTGGCAACGTCCCCAACAGATGGTCGGTGCCGCCAATCGCCTCGATCCCGAACACCTGACCACCACCAACAACACAGCACTGCCCGACGTCCAGCGGTGCCAAGGTGGCAACCACTTTTGCGGCGCGCGCGGCGTCATGCGTCATAGCAGCGTCAGGGGCATGTTTGCCCAGAACACCAGGTTCTGCCAACAAATCGGGGGCCAGTTCATGAGCTGCGACGACAGTCATGCCCGCTTGTTCAAATATCTCGATCAAGACGCGCAAAGCGCCGTCGTCCCCGGCTGCCAATGCCTTTTGGAACATCGGCACCAAGGGCAACGTTTCGGCGTCGAGCTTTGATGGGTCAAAATTTGGCCGTGGGACACTGCCGCAAAAACAAACGTGGGTAACACTGTGACCTTTCAGCGACTTAAGCAAACTGCCCAGCGTTTCCAGCCTAAACGTCAATGTAGGGTTCAAGCCTTGCAGCGGCACGCCTTCATAGGCGCAAACCAGCGGCGCATCCACCTGCGACGCAGCCACCCTTAGGGGCAATCCGCCGCCCCCTGCGATCAACGCCAGCATCAGCCCGGCGTCAGGAAATGGCGGCCAGTATCGGCCATAACAAAATCGACGATCTCGCGGACGTAATCGCTTTCGGTTTCGTCACCCAACCGTTGGGCGCGATCATGAAAGGTTCCCTCGCCCTGTGCCAGCATTTGAAAAGCGGCCCGCAATGCGGTGATGTCACTGCGCGCGACCCCACGACGTTTCAAGCCAACAAGGTTCAGACCATCCAGCGCGCCACGTGGCGCTTGGACCAATCCGTAAGGGATCACATCATTCGTAACCATGGTCACGGCACCGACGATTGCCCCGTGCCCAATGCGAACGAATTGATGAATACCCGAAAGGCCCCCGATGATGACATCGTCTTCGATGATACAATGGCCCGCGACGGCACTGCTGTTTGCCATGATAACGCGGTCACCCAGAATGGCATCGTGGGCAACGTGACAACCGGCCATAAACAATCCGTCATCCCCGACCGATGTCAAACCGCCGCCCCCTTCGGTGCCGCAGTTCATGGTCACATGTTCACGGATGCGGTTGCGCTTGCCAATCACCAGTCGGCTGGCTTCGCCCTTGAACTTGAGATCTTGAGGGATTTCGCCAATTACAGCGAAGGGGAAAATCACTGTGCCTGCGCCGACTTCGGTCAGACCCGTGACAACCGCGTGTGATTTCAAAACAACATCTGCGTGAATGACGACCTTTGGGCCGACCATGCAAAATGGGCCGATACTGGCTGATGGATCGATTTGGGCACCGTCTTCGATAACAGCACTGGGATGGATGCTTCCCATCAGGACATGTCCATCATAGCGGTGAATTCGACCTCGGCGGCCATCTCGCCCTCGACCGAGGCGACACCACCAAAGCGCCAGACCTTGCCGCCAGGTTTGCCGCGCAGGGTCTTCAATTCCATCCGCAGCACGTCGCCGGGAATGACCTTGCGACGGAATTTGCATTTGTCGATGGCCATGAAATAGACCTTCATTTCCTTGTCGGCCATCTCGAGTGTGACACCAACCATCACGGCCGCCGTTTGCGCCATCGCTTCTACGATGGTGACGCCGGGCATGATCGGCAGACCGGGGAAATGCCCCTGAAAATGCGGTTCGTTCATCGTGACGTTCTTAACGCCCACGGCGCTTTCTGTGCCTTGGATATCGACAACTTTATCAACCAGCAAAAATGGATAGCGATGGGGAATGATCCGCTGGATCATCTGGATATCAGCGCTTGGCAGGGTGTCAGTCATTCCGGGTCCTGTCTTATAAAATACTATTTCTGGCTAGCAATATTGGCGCGCTTGAGCAAGCAGGAGCGCTAGTTTTCACCGCTGCCTACCGACGCGTCGAGGCGCGCGATGGCTTCGTTTGTGATGTCGATGGCGTTGGCGCTGACAAAGACGGATCTGCGTTCAAGGATCACGGCAGCACCCGTATCACGCATCAGTTCTTCCAGGACCGGGCCAGCAGCGTTCAAGAACACTTCGCGCTCCTGATCGACCAGATCGTTCAGCGCACGCCCTTTGGTTGACTGTTCACGGCGGGTCTGCTGAACCTTTTCGTCAAAGGCATCAGCAAGTTCGCTGAACGCTTCGGCAGTCATAACTTTGCGCTGCACTGTCAGCTTTTCCTCTTCCACCTCAAGATCGCTTTCGATTTTGCGGTTTTCAGCGGACAGTTCTGCACTCTTTGCCTCGATCTCGGCGGCAACGCGCAGACCAAAGGCGCTTTCGTTGAAAACGCGGTCGGAATCGATTGTTAAAATCGGACTTTGGACCAAGGTGCGGGCCACAGGCGCATCGGCTTGTTGCGAAAATCCCGGCCCTGTCAAAAATGACAAAGCCGAGATCAAGCATATTATAAACCTGTTCAGACGCATCTGACGATTAGAAATCGGTTCTAAGCGTAACTTCGAACTTTTGTTCCTTGTCGAAGTCTTCCTTTTTCAGGGCCTTGGAAACGTTGAACTGCAAAGGCCCAACCGGTGTTTCCCAGAACAATGACACGCCGATCACGTGACGGAATGACCCGTCTTCGCCCACGATCGTGCCGCCTGTTGTGTTCACATCCGACAAATCCCAAAGGTTGCCGACGTCATAGAACACGCCGCCAGAAATCCCGTATTCTTCGGGCAGACCGACGGGGAATTCAGCCTCGAACTTGGCAACCACATACAGGTTACCGCCAAGCGCATCATCAAAGCCTGCGCTTTGGTCGCGTGGACCGATGCCGCCGGATTCAAAACCGCGCATGATCGACGGGCCAATCACAAAGCGGTCAACCACACGGTTGGCGCCACTGCTCCAGGCCACTGCGCCACCCTCAAGGGTCGCACGCAGTGTCACTTCCTCGTTCAGAATTTTCTTTTCGGCGACAGCCTTGGCATTAGATTTTACGAACTTGGCGTCACCGCCCAAGCCAGCAAAATCCTGACCAAATTGCAACAACACACCCGAGGTCGGGTCGATGCCGGCACGACGCGTGTCATAGCTGAAAGTATAGCCCAAAGATGATGCGATCTGCGAACCAACGGCGATATCATTGCCAATAACGGGGCCGTTCACGGCTGTACCACGGGCAAGCATCTCGTAATCCTCGTAGGAATAGCGCAACTGAAGGCGGCCGTTTTCGCTAACCGGGAACGACAGGCTCGGGCTGAAGTTGAACCGCTTGGAATCGAATGTCGCAAAGGACGAGTTCGTTTCCGCGTAATCCAGATTCAAACCGAACGCCACATTGCGGCCCAGCAAGCTGGGCTCAACAAAGCTAAAGCCATAGCGCTGTGCATCTTCTGCGGTGCTCACTGTCAGGGACAATTTTTGACCCCGCCCAAGGAAGTTTTCCTCGGCAAAGCTGACCGCAACGCCAACACCGTCGGTGGAAGAGAACGACCCACCAAAATTCAACGATCCTGTTGGCTTTTCCTCGACATTGACGTCAATCACGACCTGCTCTGGGCTTGATCCTTCGCGGGCATTAACCTCGGACGTTTCAAAAAAGCCAAGTGCGCGGATGCGTTCGGCGCTCGCGCGAATTTCGCGTGGATTAAACGGGTCACCTTCGACGCTGTCGAACTGCTGGCGTACAACACGATCCATCGTCGTGGTGTTGCCTTCGATATCAATCCGTTCGACAAACACGCGCGGCCCACGGGTGATGCGGTATTCAATATCCAGCGTCAGCTCGCGGTCATTGCGGGTGACCACTGGTTCGATGCGCATAAAGTCAACACCGTCCCGGATCGCCTGACGTTCCATCCGCGCTATATCGGTTTCAACCAATGTCGGGGAATAGACGGCACCCGGTCTAGATTTGATGATGTTGCGGTAGAACGCAGGATCGACGCCTTCGATGGTCGACGTCACTGTCATGTTTCCGAATTTGAACTGCTGCCCTTCCTGCACGTTGAACTGGACGAAATACCCGTCGCGTTCTTCGGTAAGCTGGGCGTTCACAGCAGAAACGCGCATATCAACATACCCACGCGAGGTATAGAAATCGCGCAGCATCTGTTGGTCGGCATCTGTGCGTTCGGCAACAAAGGTGTCACGTTTCACCAAAAACCGGAAAAGTCCGGCCTGCTTGGTGCCCAAAACGCGGCGCAAGCGACGGTCGGAATAAACACGGTTGCCAACAAAGCTCAGGCGTTCGATTTCGACATTGTCACCTTCGAAGATTTCGAACACCAGATCGACGCGGTTTTGGCTACGGCGAATTACCTTTGGCTGAACCCGTGCTGAAATGCGGCCATCGTTGCTATAGGCTTCTGCAATCGAATTGGCGTCTTTTTCTGCCTGCGTCGGGTTAAATACGCGGCGCGCATCAGAATCGATTACGGCGGACAATGCATCGTCCTTGATGCGGGCGTTACCCTCAAAGCTGATGCGATTGATTGTGGGGTATTCGACAACTTTAATAACAAGGGTATTGCCCCGTGGTTCAATCGCGACGGATTCAAACAGCCCACTGGCCTGCAAAGCTTGATATGCGTCATTCAACTGACCGCCCGACACAACACTTCCGCGTGCGATTCCTGCTCGGCTAAGAACGGCGCTGTCGCCGATCCGGCTGTTGCCTTCGATCTCGATTGTGTTGAAACGATAGTCTTGCGCTTCAGCTACAGATCCTGGGATCAGCCAAGCCACTGACAACATTACGCAAAATGAAGCGCCGCGCAGTGATCTAGCGAATGGCACTGATGCTGAATTCCGAACGAAAACGTTCTGCCTGTCTTTATGCCCCATATTTCACACCTGTTTTTTAAATCTATTTTGTTCCTGACTAGAGAAATTAATGTCTCTTGTCAAAAGCAAGAAGCCGTTGAACCCCCTATATACGGGGATAAAACGGCTTTAGACGTCATCATGAGGTAGAAAGGGGAGTGATTTAAAGCGATCCGAGGAACGCACCGGCCGCCAGCGCGAATGCCAGTGTGCCAAGATATAGGACCCGATCCCAGTTCAGATCCATCAACAGGCTAAGTCCACGATAGCTGGTTTTGATCGTTTGCATGACATATTCCTTCGCTTGTTCATCAAAGGTTTACCTTTTGAATATGTCATTGGTTTGGCGAATTGTGGCAAGAATTGGGCGAAGTGTTAATTTCTGCCCTTATGGGCAGAAAAGGTCATTCCCAAGGGCGAATACCATCAGGCCCAAAACCAGGGTCAGTCCAATTGTCATCAATATGCGCAATGCACCATCGCTTGGCGGTTTGCCGGTCACAGCCTCGTAGGCATAGAATACAAGGTGGCCCCCATCCAAAGCAGGGATTGGGAACAGGTTCAGCAACCCTACGGCCGTTGAAAGAACCGCAATGAAGTAGATGAACGATTGCGCCCCTTGCGATGCCATCGCACCGGATGTCTGCGCGATTCCAACCGGACCAGACAAATTACAAGTGCTGATATTACCCACAATCATGTGTTTAAGGCCGGAAATCGAACCTTGGATGATGCGGCCCGTGTTGGCCACCCCACCCCAAAGCGCCTCAAGAACGCCGGGGGTCGTGGTGGCAGCGTCGAATGCCGTGCCACCCGCGATACCGATACGGGTCTGTGATTTGAAGCCACCATCTGGCTGGGGCTCGTCGATCACCTTGGGGCGCATGGTAAACTCAAGTGTCTCGCCGTCTCGCCATACCGTCAGCAGCAGCGCGCGGCCATCGGACGCTTCGACGAACTCCTTGAGTTGGCTAAACGCAAAGATTGGTGCCCCATCGACACCGGTTATCACGTCACCGGCCATCAACCCCGCCTCATAGGCCGCGGATTGTGGCATAACCTGCTTGACCACAGTTGGCATCAGGTACGGGCCGGGTACGGTCATCTTCTTGCCATCGCGCAATATGTCATAGTCCAACGGTTGCGATAGCGGGATAGCGTCAAAGGCTGCGGAATATGCAACTTCATCATCTTCGGCAGACGGGATCGGAATACCGGCAACCGACAGAATTTCATCGCCGGATTGCAATTCTGAGCCTTCAAAGGGCAGCGCGCGCATCTCGCCTACAGTCATCGGTTCCTTTGGTACACCGACCTGCACTGCAATCACGGTAAAGATGATAATCGACATGGCAAAGTTGAACGCAGGACCGGCAGCAACCGTTGCTGCGCGGGCCCATAGCGGGGCACCGTGCATGGTGCTTCGTAAACGGACAGGATCAACCTGCGCAGCCTCCATCGCGGCCTCGTCCTTGCCCGACGCGGCATTGGCGTCGCCAGCAAACTTGACATAGCCGCCAAAGGGCAGTGCCGCGATCTGCCAAACCGTGCCACGTTTGTCGACGCGGCTGTACAAAACCGGGCCGAACCCAAGCGAGAATACATCAGCGTGAATGCCAGACCACCGCCCAACAATATAGTGGCCGTATTCATGGATCGCGACGATCACCGACAACGCGATGACAAAGGCCAGCAAAGTCCAGATAAGCCCGCTAAATTGCGGAATCAGTGCGAAAATGTCCAAAACGTTACCCTGCCCTTTTTTTGATCACGGCCTGTGCCGTCTGCCTTGCCAGATGGTCCACTTGGGCGACGTTATCAAGGGTCATGGTGGCATCAATAAGGCTAGTATCGGAATTTAGCTGGTTCAAAGTCTCTTCGACGACCTCGGCCATCGCCGGAAACCGCAAGCGCCCGTCGATAAATCCATCCAGCGCGGTTTCTTTGGCGGCGTTGAACACAGCCCCCGACATACCGCCACGTTCCATCACCTCGCGGGCCAATCGCAACGCTGGCCAACGGATCTCGTCCGGGGAGCTAAATTCAAAGCTGCCGATCTTGGCCAAATCCAACCGCTCAACTGGCAAATGCTTGCGGTGCGGATGGTGCAACGCAAATCCGATGGCGTGACGCATATCCGGTGGGCCAACATGGGCCATAAGCGCGCCGTCGTTAAACCCGACAAGAGCATGGATCATAGATTGCGGATGCACTAAAACCTCGATTTGCGCGGGATTTACACCAAAAAACTCATGAGTCTCAATGACTTCCATCGCTTTGTTAAACATGGATGCGCTATCGATGGTGATCCTTTGCCCCATATCCCAGTTCGGATGGCTCGAGGCTTGATCCAGCGTGGCATCGGCAAGTTCTTTTAACGGCCAATCGCGAAACGCGCCCCCGCTGGCGGTGATGATAATACGCTCGACGGCGGCCATATCCTCGCCGATTAGGGCTTGGAATATGGCGGAATGTTCGCTGTCCACGGGCAGGATTGCGGCACCGTGGGTCAGGGCTGTCTCAAGCATTAATCGGCCAGCGCAGACCAGCGATTCCTTGTTGGCCAGCGCCAAGGTTGCCCCTTGTTTCAGCGCCTCGATGCCCGGGGCCAGCCCGGCAGCACCAACGATTGCCGACATCACCCAATCTGCAGGTCGGGTCGCTGCCTCGCGGATGGCATTGGCCCCGGCGGCGGCCTTAACACAACTGCCCTGCAAAGCGGCTCGCAGATCATCCAACAGATCATCATGGGCGGTGATCGCAATGTCGGCACCCAGATTTCTGGCATCAGTGGCAAGCTGCGCGATATTGCCGGCACCAGTTAGGGCCACGACATCATAGTCGTCCGGTTCCCGCGCGATCAGATCAATGGTGTTTTGCCCGATAGAGCCGGTGGCCCCGAATATACTTACCCGCCGTTTCATGCCCAATCAGTGCACGGATGGCGTAATGGTCAGGAATTGGCCGATGATCAGCAAGAACAATGCCGCGCCCAACATCCCGTCGAACCTGTCGAGCAAGCCGCCATGACCCGGAATCAGGTTCGAGCTGTCTTTCGCCCCGACCCGCCGCTTCATACCGGATTCGGCTATATCGCCCATTTGGGAAGCCATCGAAACGGCGACTGACACACCGATAAGCTGCATGCCGATGCCTGTGTTGATTGAAAACAGATATCCGACAATCGCGGCACCAACCCAGCCAGCAGCCGTGCCCGACCATGTTTTCTTTGGGCTGACGCGTGGCCAGAACTTGGGGCCACCAATGGCGCGCCCCGCAAAATAACCCACGACATCGGTGATCACGACCACCAACACCAGCCACATCATCCAGCCAAAGCCATAGCCATCGCGAATTTGCGACAGCCCAAAGCCCGCAAGCATGATCATGACGGTAAAGCACATGAAAATCGTGCGGTGCTTTTCAAGCTGTCCAAACCCTACCAACGCAGGGGCCAGCAAGATTGGCAGGGCAAATCCGATCGGCAAATAGATTGCTGCCAGCGTGGCACCGCCGACAAGCAAACCCATTTGGACTTTGGTTTGCGGGTGGTCGGGGTTTAACATGCCGACAAGTTCCCACGCCATCAGGCCGCAGACAACCGCAACCAAGACGTGAAAGACAGGGCCTCCCATTAAGATACCCCCAAGGCCAATAACGATCATGGCAATCGCAGATCCCAGCCGCGCAGCCAGATCGGACCACTTTTCCGAAGGTTCAGTCATTGGGTCCATCCTTTTGTACCGGTCATGTTTTAACGGCACCAAAACGCCGGTCCCTGCATCCGAAAGAAGCGCAAAGTTCGCCAAACTCGGCCTTTGAGAAGTCTGGCCAGAGCGTGTCGATAAATTCATATTCCGCATAGGCCGACTGCCACAGCAGAAAATTGGAAATCCGCGCCTCGCCGCTGGTGCGGATCACCAGATCCGGGTCCGGCAATACATGTGTGTCGAGGTACCGCGGCAGGGTTTCCTCGTCCACATCATTGGGATCCAAAAGGCCCGCAGCCACGTCATGCGCCAGCCGCTGTGTAGCACGGGCCACCTCGTCGCGGCCGCCGTAATTCAGCGCGATCGTCAGATGAACGCGGGTATTTAGCTCAGTTTCTTGTTCTAGATCGTTCATCAGCTTGATCAGTTTGTCATCAAGCTTAACCCGGTCGCCGATAAAACGGACGCGCACGCCCTTAGCCTTGAGCGCCCTTGTTTCTTTGGTGATGTACCGTCGAAACAGGCTCATCAGCCCTGCGACCTCGACCTGGGTCCGCTTCCAGTTTTCGGTCGAAAAAGCAAATATCGTCAGATATTCCACCCCGAAATCGGGGCAGGCTTCGACGATTTCGCGGACGCGCTTGGCACCTGCATGATGGCCGAACAGACGGGGTCTGCCGCGCTGCGTCGCCCAACGGCCATTGCCATCCATAATGATCGCCACATGGCGCGGCGCCCCTGGAACCAGCTCGGACGTTGGGTGAGACGCGGAAGGCATTAGACCTGCATGATCTCGGCTTGTTTCGTTTCAAGCTGCTCGTCGATCATACCGATATATTTGTTCGTCAGATCCTGAACTTCGCTTTCCCAGAACTTTTGGTCATCTTCGGACATGCCGTCAGCTTTGGCTTTTTTGATCTGGTCCATGCCGTCGCGGCGAATATTGCGAATGGAAACGCGGGCGTGCTCGCTGTACTGGCCGGCAACCTTGGTCAGCTGGGTGCGCCGTTCTTCGTTCAATTCTGGGATCGGCAACATGATGATCGTGCCGTTCAGCTGTGGATTGATGCCCAAACCGGATTCGCGGATCGCTTTTTCAACTTTGCCGACCAGTCCTTTATCCCAAACGTTGATCGTGACCATCCGGGGTTCCGGAACGTTCACGGTGCCAACTTGGTTGATTGGTGTCTTGGTGCCATAGGCGTCAACCATGACCGGTTCCAACATAGACGCCGACGCGCGGCCTGTGCGCAGTGACGCGAATTCAGTGCGCAAGGAAGCAATCGCGCCATCCATGCGCCGCTGCAGATCGTCGGTATCCAAGATAAAATCGTCTGACATGATGTCCCCGGTGGTTTTGTATCTGTTAAAAGTTCAATCGATATAGCGGCATCAGCCCCCTATTGTATAGAGAGAGCAGCGCCCGGCCTTGGTGCGGAGTTATCCTTGGACCCGCGTATAGGTACCCTGACCCGCGAGAATGCCGCGGAAACCGCCCGGCTCGTCCAGCGAGAACACGATGATTGGCAGGTTGTTGTCGCGCGCCAATGCGATGGCAGAGGCGTCCATAACTCCAAGCCGCTTTTGCAGCACATCGTCATAACTGACCGTGTCATAGCGTTTCGCATCGCCGAATTTGGCGGGGTCTTTGTCATAGACACCATCAACCTTTGTGCCTTTAAAGATCGCTTCGCAGGCCATCTCGTTGGCGCGCAGGGTCGCGGCGGTATCGGTTGTAAAATACGGATTGCCTGTACCAGCCGCGAAAATGCAGACGCGTTTTTTCTCAAGGTGGCGCACGGCGCGGCGGCGGATATAGGGTTCGGCCACTTCGTTCATGGTAATCGCTGAAATCACGCGGGTGTGGATGTCCAACTCTTCAAGCGCGGATTGCATGGCAAGTGCGTTCATTACGGTTGCAAGCATCCCCATATAGTCGGCTGTTGTACGCTCCATCCCTTGGGCGCTGCCCTGAAGGCCGCGAAAGATGTTGCCACCGCCGATGACCATGCAGATCTCGACCCCAAGGTCATGCACAGATTTGACTTCGCGAGCGATGCGCTGGACTGTTGGCGGATGTAGGCCGAACCCCTGATCCCCCATCAACGCCTCACCCGAAATCTTGAGCATAACCCGTTTAAATGTCACTTTAGGGAGGTCATCTGTCATGGGGGCACCTTTCGAGGGTGAGAGAAGGGTTTTCTTTGGGCTGCAAAGTGTCGCAAATAGCAGAAATGTTCAATGCTCCGTCAAAGGCCCGTGCAAAGAAATGCAGTTAACCGCCCTAACCTCTGTCGATGCTGTGATTGCATCCGTCGATCCGGCATTGCCTGCGTTGATCGCGGGGCCGACTGCATCAGGCAAATCTGCGCTGGCGTTGGCGCTGGCCGAAACCCAAGGGGGCGTGATCGTTAATGCCGATGCCAGTCAGGTTTATGACTGCTGGCGGGTGATTTCTGCGCGGCCCTCGATTGAGGAGGAAGCACGCGCCAAACACATGTTATATGGTCATATTTCTGCGCATCAGGCCTATTCCGTCGGTCATTGGTTGCGCGAAGTTGGCGATATCCTGTGCCAAGGATTAAGGCCCATCATAGTCGGCGGTACGGGGCTTTATTTTGGTGCATTGACCCAAGGGCTGGCCGATATCCCCACCACACCGGATGCTGTGCGTGCTGCGGGGAATGAAATGAGCCGCGAGGATTTGATCGCGCAGCTTGATCCGCTGACGTCCGCCCGATTGGACCTGAACAACCCGATGCGGGTAAAGCGCGCGTGGGAAGTGCTGACCGCAACGGGGCGTGGATTGGCCGACTGGCAGGAGAATACACCGCCGCCCATGCTGCCTTTGACGGCCTGCACCGCCATCGCTGTGGATGCTGAAAAAGACTGGTTGAACAGCCGGATTATCAAACGATTTGATCAGATGCTTGATCAGGGCGCGCTGGACGAGATCGCCGCCGTGCGCCCGACATATGACCCCACCCTGCCCGCACACCGCGCCATCGGCGTACCTGAACTGGTGGCTTATCTTGATGGTCGCACGGATTTGGAAGCTGCCCGCGAAAGTGCCATTATTGCGACACGACGTTATGCCAAACGGCAACGCACGTGGCTGCGGAAAAACACCCTAAACTGGCTGCACTACCGGCCAGTGTAACTGAAACGCTAATTTCACTTATATAACTTTTATTCGCTACATAAGTGTATAACACTAGGGTCAGCTGTAATTATTACGATGATCTTTGTGAAATGAATTCTGGCGCAGTCCAAATATTGTCCCTTGCGCAACTGTCCCAAGGACAGGATTGGCGGATGACACTGTCGCACGACCTGCCCTCACATCTTCTGATATGGATCACACGTGGTCAAGGATTGCTGCAACTGGATGGCCAACGTCGGGGTCTGGGTGCGCACAACGCGGTTTTCATTCCGGCGCGGTCGCTATTTTCAATCGAACTTGGGCGGCAGGGCTTTGGTCAAGCCGTGGTGATTCCGGATGGCGCGCCAATGCGGTTGCCACAGGTGCCACGGCATTTGCGAATCCGGGATGTGCAGGCCCAAAGCGAACTGACCGGTCTGATCGAGGCCGGACAACGTGAACAGCAAACCACGCGCCCCTTGTTCAACGACGCGCTTGAGGCCCACGCCGCTTTGATATCTGTCTGGCTGCGTCGCCAGATCATGCTTGAGGAACATGTGCCCGACGGCCGTAGTGCTGGCATCCGCCTAAGCGCGCGGTTTTGCCGGATGGTTTCGGAATGCTTTGCAACAGGGGTTCCTATGGCCTCCTATGCCGAAACCCTTAAGGTGACCCCCACCCATCTGACCCGCGCGGTCAAAGCGGCCACAGGCAAAACCGCCGCTGATCTTTTGACAGAGCGGGTTGTTTATGAGGCCCGCGAACTGCTGAGCACAACAGAGCATTCGGCCCAAAGCATAGCGCGTCACCTCGGGTTTGGGTCAGCCGCCTATTTCACGCGGTTTATTCAGCAGCATACCGGAAAGCCGCCGAGCAAGTTGCGGATGGCCAAAGTTTAACGTCCCCATTTTGGAAAATGTCGCATCTGGGATGACCAGATGTCGCATTCATCCCATGAAACGCCGAAAGCTGACATTGACCTTGGCTGCTAACTCGTGCCTCATGGGGGAACAACAAGACGCCGCCGCGGATTTCCACAATCCGTATAATGAGCGTCGAGGGAGACTTGCATCATACCCGAATGGCCAAAGGCCGGATGGTGTGTTGCGCAAATAATCACAATGGGCCAACGGGCCCGAAAATCTGGTGGGCGCATCTCGTCTGCCGCGTAACAGGGATGTTCCATGGGGATTTTCATTCTACGCCGTCTTGGCGTGATGCTTTTGACGGCGTTGTGCCTGACCTTCATTGTTTTTTGGTTAACCAATCTTTACCCCAACCTCGAAAAACTTGCCAAGACCCAAGGTAACTTCCGCATGTCGGATGAGGCCGTTACCAGCTATCTTGACAATCGCGGATATTTGCAGCCGACGCCTATCAAGTTCGGCCAATGGCTGGGTGTCGTGCCGGGATGGATCACCGAAGCTGAAAGTGGCAAGGTCACCGGGCGTTGTTTCAACAGCGACACCCCAGTCGATGACCGTCCGACCTTTTGCGGAATTTTGCAGGGTGACTGGGGATATTCGACTGTTTTCAAAGAAGATGTCGGCCCGACCGTCCTGACCCGCCTTGGGCTGACCGGCAAGCTGATGCTGTGCGTTTTGCTGCTGATGGTGCCTTCGGCGTTAATTGTTGGTGTGCTAGCGGGTATGCGCGAAGGGTCGCGTCTGGACCGGTCGCTGTCGACCTTTTCAATCGCCACAACGGCCACCCCTGAATATGTATCCGGCGTTATCTTTATCGCGGTTTTGGCGTCCTCGCGCTTTGGCGTATCGCCGTGGCTGGCCGACATGGGTTGGATCGATGGGAAAACCCTGTTTCTGGGGTCTGCAACCTCGGCGATGAAAGACGCGACGTTCTGGAATTTCTTCTTACCGGTGCTGACGATCTCTTTGTATGGCATGGGTTATATTGCGCGTATGACGCGGGCCTCGATGACCGAAGTAATGACCGCACAGTACATTCGCACCGCAAGGTTGAAGGGTGTCAAATTCAGCGACATCGTTTTGAAACACGCCCTGCGCAACGCCTTGATCGCCCCGTTCACGGTGATCATGCTACAAATCCCGTGGCTGCTGAACGGTGTGGTCATCGTGGAAACCCTGTTCAATTACAAGGGCTTCGGCTGGCTTCTTGTTCAGGCTGCGTCCAATAACGATATTGAGCTGTTGCTGGCTGTCTCTGTCGTGTCTGTCATCGTGGTACTGGCCACACAGCTGATTTCCGATATCGGCTATGTGTTCTTGAACCCGCGCATTCGCATTACATAAAGAAAGGGCAAGCACATGGAAGCATTGACATGGACAGGCTCGATGGGATGGCTGAACCCAATTCTGGGATTGGCTGTTGGGGTAATGGTCGTCGCCTATGCCGCGCAAATTCTGGTGTCGCTTGTTCCGAGCGCCGGGATGCGCACGGTGGGGTCAGGCGGGATTAGCGCTGCAAATCAGGGGGTGTCAGGCCTATTGGGGCGCGCGGGTGCCTATGGGTTTCTTGCGGCATTGGCCCTGGTGGTGGTGTATTTGTTAGCAGGCATCGTTATGGGCCCTGCGGCAGGTATCTTTGGCGGTATGACGCAGCAGCTTTTGCCTGTCTGGATTGCCCTAGTGGTAATGTTTGCGCTGTCGATCACATTCAAGCGCAAGCTGGGCCTGTATGGCAAGTTGTTTGACAGCACAGTCGGGATGATCGGTTTTGGTCTGGTGATGTTCTGGGTCTTTACCGGCGTCTTTGGCGGCGTGTTCGACATGCTGATCACTCATGACAGCCTAAGCCAGGTGTCCGGCATGAAGAATAAGCTGCCCGGCACCCCGCTGGCGCGGGCGGAACCCGAAGACTACCAATGGTTTTTGCTGGGCGGGGATAACCTTGCGCGAGACGTGTTCAGCCGATTGATCAAAGGGTCGTGGGTTGTGGTGCAGATCGCGCCAATGGCGACCTTGTTCGCCTTTATGGTGGGGATCACGTTGGGCCTGCCTGCGGGGTATTACGGTGGCAAGCTGGATGTTTTCCTGAGCTTTCTCGCAAACCTGATCCTCGCCTTTCCAGTGATCTTGCTGTTTTACCTGCTCGTTACGCCTGAAATCGTACTGACCGGTATTCCGAACTATATGGCGCTGGTGTTGTTTATCTTTCCGCTGGTTTTTCTGGCGGTCCTGCTTAATTCGCGGTATTATACGCAACCATCCTTGCGCACCCCGCTGCTAATCATCGTGCTGGGGATCGCCGGATGGCTGTATCTGTCGCTTGTGACCACAGACGGAGCGATCGTGGATGCGCCGACCTACCGCCTGCCCGGCCTGCCCGCATTTATGGATCTGTTCGATATTGATCCCGGCGTTTTGGTGGTGTTCGTGTCGGTGGTATTCGTAAACGCCCCGACTGTGTTCCGGATTGTACGCGGCTTGGCGCTGGACATCAAAACCCGCGATTATGTGGCCGCAGCACAGACCCGTGGCGAAGGCCCGTGGTATATCATGCTATGGGAAATCTTGCCAAACGCGCGCGGGCCATTGATCGTCGATTTTTGTCTGCGCATCGGGTACACGACGATCCTTTTAGGGACGCTTGGGTTCTTTGGTTTGGGCCTGGAATCGGAAAGCCCCGATTGGGGCACCACGATCAACGCAGGCCGCCGTTTGCTGGCGCTGTATCCGCACGCAGCGATTGCCCCTGCGGTAGCGTTGTTGAGCCTGGTTTTGGGGCTGAACCTGCTGGCGGATGGTTTGCGCGAAGAAAGCTTGCGCGATTGATGTGACGGACGGACCGGGGGGCAGCCCCCGGACCCCCGGAGTTTATTTGCATAATGAACGGCCAAAGGTCGTATTGGTTGCAGTTGGGAGAGTTGAGTATGCCGAAGCAGGATTATGACGGACCGATCTTGGAGATTGATATGCTGTCGATCTCGTTCTTCACGCGGTTGCGTGAAATTCCTGCGGTGATGGACTTCTCGGTTTTGGTCAAGCCGGGCGAAGCTGTGGGGCTGGTCGGAGAATCCGGTTGTGGGAAATCCACGGTCGCCTTGGGGGTGATGCAGGATTTAGGCGTCAACGGGCAGGTCGTCGGCGGGTCAATCAAATTTAAGGGGCGTGATCTGGCCAAGATGAGCGATGAAGAGCTGCGCGATATTCGTGGCAGCCAGATCGCGATGATTTATCAAGAACCAATGGCGTCGCTGAACCCTGCCATGCGGATCGGGCGGCAGTTGATGGAAGTGCCCATGATCCATTCGGGCATGTCTGAAAGCGATGCCCGCGCCCGCGCCTTGCAGGTGGTGACAGATGTGAAACTGCCCGACCCCGAGCGTATCTTGAAGGCCTATCCGCATCAGTTGTCTGGAGGGCAGCAGCAGCGGATTGTTATCGCCATGGCGCTGATGTCGGAACCCGCGTTGTTGATCCTGGATGAACCTACCACTGCGCTGGATGTGACCGTCGAGGCGGCGGTGGTCGAGTTGGTCAAGGATCTAGGCAAGAAATACGGCACTTCGATGCTGTTTATCTCGCACAACCTTGGACTGGTGTTGGAAACTTGTGACCGGATTTGCGTGATGTATTCAGGTGAAGCGGTCGAGCGCGGATCGATTGAGGATGTGTTCGACGAGATGCAGCACCCCTATACGCAGGCGCTGTTCCGTTCGATCCCCCTGCCCGGTGCCGACAAGAATGCGCGACCGTTGATCGCCATCCCCGGCAACTTCCCCCTGCCCCATGAGCGGCCACCGGGTTGCAACTTTGGGCCCCGCTGTGACTATTTCGAGGCCGGGCGTTGCGATCAGGGCCCAATATTCATGGAGGACGTGCCGGGCAACGAGCGCCACGCCACGCGCTGTCTGAGGTTTCAGGAAATCGACTGGAAAGCGCCGCTGGAACTGGCTGAGGTCAAGACCAAAGGCGAGATCGGCAAGGTTGTCCTGAAGATGGACAAGCTCAAGAAATACTATGAGGTTGCTGCCAATTCGATGTTCGGGGGATCGGCCAAGAAGGTTGTGAAGGCTAACGAAGAGCTGAGCTTTGAGGCGCGCGAATCTGAAACGTTGGCGATTGTGGGCGAATCCGGCTGCGGTAAATCCACCTTTGCCAAGGTGTTGATGGGGTTGGAAACCGCAACATCCGGTCAGATATTGCTGGACGGTGTCGACATTGGCGGTGTCCCGATCGAGGAGCGGACCACTCAAAACGTGGCGGACATTCAAATGGTGTTCCAAAACCCGTTCGATACCTTGAACCCGTCGATGACCGTTGGGCGCCAGATCATTCGGGCGCTTGAGATTTTCAGGATAGGCAAGAACGAAAAGGAACGTCGCCAGCGCATGTTGGAACTGCTTGATCTGGTTAAACTACCGCGCGAATTTGCAGGCCGTATGCCGCGCCAATTGTCAGGTGGGCAAAAGCAGCGCGTGGGCATTGCCCGCGCCTTTGCTGGCGATGCTCGCATTGTGGTTGCCGATGAACCAGTGTCAGCCCTTGACGTATCAGTTCAGGCGGCGGTGACCGATCTGTTGATGGAAATCCAGCGCGAACAAAAGACCACTTTGCTGTTCATCAGCCATGATCTGAGCATCGTACGTTATTTGTCGGATCGTGTGATGGTGATGTATCTGGGCCATGTGGTTGAGTTGGGCACCACCGATCAGGTATTTTCGCCCCCCTATCACCCCTATACTGAGGCCCTTTTGTCTGCGGTCCCGATTGCCGACACGCGGGTCAAGAAAAAGCACATTGTATTGGAGGGGGATGTGCCATCAGCCATGAACCCGCCGCCCGGCTGCCCGTTTCAGACACGGTGTCGCTGGAAATCGCAGGTCCCGGGTGATTTGTGCGAAACTGTTGTTCCCGCGTTGCGCAGCGTGGCGGATGGTCATCAGATTAAATGCCATCTGACCGACACACAATTGGCCGAAATGGAGCCTGTGATTGAGCTGAACGTGGCCGCAGAATAAACTAGGGGCGGCCGCTGCGCATGCAGCGACCGCCCCGGATCGTTCATTTGAAAGCGGCTATTGCTTAGTTATGGTAGACAGTTTCAATCTGCTGCACGACCACATCAGCAAAACCCAAAATCATCGCGTTGTAGAAGTCTTCCTCAGACGGTGCGACGACCGCATAGCCTTCCGGAACCACTTGTTCGGCTGGATAAGCCGCAACATTCACAGCAAAGCTTTGTGCGCCGATGCTGTTATTGTCGTCAGAGATCGCGACAACACCAGAAATTTCGTTGAAGCCTTCGATCGACGTCAACATCGGGTTGCCGTTCAGCGAAATCTGACGCACATCGATTTTGATAGTTGGTAGGCCAGCGTCGGAACCGGTTTTCACGCGGGTTGCGATGGCTTGCTCCAGGTCGGTCACGATCTCGGGGAATACCTCGAGAGCGTTTGTGTTCTCGGCTGCGTCGAGAACCGCTTCGACTTTGATCTCAGAGAAGGCGATTTCTTCGTTGGCGTAGGCGGCAGTCGACAGCGCCGCGATGCTAACCGAAGTTGCCAGAACAATACTTTTTACCGAGTTAAACATTTCATAATCCTTATCGTCTTGCTTGCACGCAGGGGCTTTTCAGCCCGAATTGCGTTCTGCATGATCAACACCGGACATGGATGCTTGGTTCCGCCCATCCGCAAAGTATTGTTGCAAAGGCTGTTTTAAATCAAATACGTCTACAAATTAGCGATCTAGAGGCCTGCAATAACTTTGACATAGTTCTTGGTTTCTTTGAACGGGGGAATGCCGCCGTATTTCTTTACGGCACCGGGTCCGGCATTATAGGCGGCAAGGGCCAGCCTCCAGTTGCCAAAAGCGCGGAATTGCCGTTTCAGATAGCGCGCGCCACCATCAAGGTTTTGATAAGGGTCTGAGGGATCAACCCGCAAGCCCCGCGCAGTCTCCGGCATCAACTGCGCCAGTCCCATCGCACCTTTGTGGGATCTTGCTGTCGGATTCCAGCCGCTCTCTTGCTGCACAAGCCGCAAGAATAAATCTTCCGGGATGGCGTGGCGGCGGGCCGCTTCGCGGGCCATGCTATGATATTGGCCCCTATACTTGCCTTTGTATTTTGGAACGTCCCATTTTGTCGGGGTTGTCACACGGGTCGGCTGCAACCGAACCGAGGCCGCATATTGCTTGGACGCGCGTGTATCGAGCAGCTTTTTCTGCGAGGCAAACAATTTCGACCGGCTTTTGGACGAGAAAACATCGGCGGCGACAGGGCTGGCGAGCAAAGCAGCGCAGCACAGTGTTGTGACGATCCGTTTTATCATGAAACCCCCAAAGCCCATCAATCTAGCGGAACATACCAAAATGACGGGTTTGCGCCACCCTTTTATCGCGCCTTATGAAACCGTGATTACGCATAAACCGATCCTTTGCCCTGTTTCTTGTAGGCTGCGCTGCTATAACGTCGTCCAAAGCAAGGGCTTGCGGGATTCGCTTGGCCCTTTCAAACGCATAGCAGACAGGGGGCATCATGGCCGGCTCAGTGAATAAAGTGATCCTTATTGGCAATCTGGGGCGCGATCCCGAGGTGCGTTCTTTCCAGAACGGCGGCAAAGTGTGCAACCTGCGCATTGCGACCTCCGAAACCTGGAAAGACCGCAACACAGGTGAACGCCGCGAAAAGACAGAATGGCATACCGTAGCCATCTTTCAGGAAGGGCTTGTGCGCATTGCAGAGCAGTACCTGAAGAAGGGTTCCAAAGTGTACATCGAAGGCCAGTTGCAGACCCGTAAATGGCAGGACCAGTCGGGCGCAGACCGCTACAGCACCGAAGTCGTGTTGCAAGGGTTTGGCGGCACATTGACCATGCTTGACGGTCCATCAGGTGGCGGTTCCGGTGGTGGTGGAGGCGGTGGCGGCTATGACAGTGGTCCATCCGATCCCGGTGGCTATGGTGGCGGATACGAATCCGGCCCGTCCAGCAGCGGTGGCGGTGGCAGCAGTGGCGGCGGTGGCCAGCCTTCGCGTGATCTGGATGATGAAATCCCGTTCTAATAGCCCACAATTCTGCCGCGTTTGATTTGATCCTACGCGGCAGGAACCGGTATTCGGGGAAAATCAGCCTCCCGAATACCTCCAATATTTCAAAGATAGTTCAAATGCCGCCATCTTTTCTGGCGGCATTTTTTGTGTTCCGGCTCAAAGATCCACGTGGATCTACCGTTCGGCCAACGCCTCTGCGAGCAAGCCCCGCACAGTTTCCCGCGGGACGTCGCCGGTCACGAATGCATCACCGATGCCGCGCGCCAGAACAAAACGAAGTTCGCCTTGCACGACCTTTTTATCCTGTCCCATCAGATCAAGCAGCGCATCGGCATCGGGCAAGTTGCCCTCGATATCGCGCAGATCGGTCTTCATGCCCATGGACTTCAAATGGGCACGCACGCGACTGGGGTCTTCTTGGGAACATAGCCCAAGGCGCGACGACAATTCGAACGCCAAGGCGCAACCGATGGCGACCCCTTCACCATGCAAAAGCCGGTCAGAATACTGCGTCGCGGATTCAAGCGCATGGCAGAATGTGTGGCCAAGGTTCAATAATGCCCGCTCGCCCTGCTCTAACTCATCTCGCATCACGATGTCGGCTTTCATCTGGACAGACCAACGCACAGCCTCGACCCGGGCCGCCATATCCCCTGCCGCCAACGCCGGCCCTTGGGTTTCCAGCCAGTCAAAGAACGCCGCATCGCCAAGCAACCCGTATTTCACGACCTCGCCATACCCCGCGAGGAAATCCCGCGGTTTTAGAGTGCCCAGAACATCCGTATCGGCCAAGACCAACGCGGGTTGGTGAAAGGCCCCCACAAGGTTTTTGCCTTGCGATACGTTGATGCCAGTTTTACCCCCGACCGAACTGTCGACCTGTGCTAACAGCGATGTCGGAATTTGGACAAACCTTACACCCCTACGCAAGATTGCAGCCGCAAACCCCACAAGATCGCCAATTACTCCGCCACCCAAGGCGATAACAACGTCGTTGCGTTCGACCTTTTGTTCCAACAGCCAATCCACGCAATGCGTCAGCTGCGTCCAGCATTTCGTTGCCTCACCAGGGGGCAGGCTAAGCGCCTCCATGCTGACACCTTCTGCCGCCAGCCCTGCCCGCAGACTGTCCAGATGCAAGGCGGCGACGGTTTCGTCGCTGATTACCACCACACGCGGACGAGGCAGAAACGGAGCGACGTAATTACCTGCCTCAGCCAAAAGGCCCGGCCCGATATGGATGTCATATTCACGACCCGGAAGGGCCACATGTACGGTTTCACGCATTTATTTTCTCGAGTACATCGGGGCGTGACAAAAGCGTGTCGATCACCCGGTTGGCCATCTTATCAATTGACAGGTTAGGCGCGGAAGTCGTTGAAAGATTTGCAAGTTTATATATTGGCACCCGCGTATCAAAGAGCTTTTCCAACGTCTGGCGCGGGTTGCTGGTGCGCAACAAGGGTCGCGTGTTTTTGTATCTGACGCGGTTCCAAATCAGGTCGATATCAGCATCCAGCCAAACCGACACCCCTTTGGCCGAGATATTCTCGCGGTTAAGCTCTGACAGAAACGCGCCGCCGCCTGTCGAAAGGATACTCGGCTCTTCTTCAAGCAGGCGGGCAATCACCTCGGTCTCGCGCTTGCGGAAAAACGGTTCGCCGTCCCGCTCGAATATCTCAGGGACAGTCAGGTTGGCGGCGGTTTCGATTTCGTGATCGCTGTCCAGAAACGACACGCCCAGCTTTTCCGACAACGCGCGCCCCACGGCTGTCTTGCCGGCACCCATCATACCGACCAGAACCACCGACTTTTTCAGTCGGTACTGGGGGCGCTTTCGGGCCATATCGGCTGGGGTTTGCTCAAAATCGTTCATTTGTCTTTGAATGACGTGATCTTAGTGAAAAGGCCATATATAGATGTCCAAAATGTTCGAAAGAAAGCAGGCAGTGTATATGGGTAAGTTGATCAAGTTGTTGTTTTTCCTTTTGGTCTTCGGATTCATCGGGCTTGTCGCCTATGCGTACCTTGGTCCGTTTTTCGGCGCAAATTTCGCGCCAGATCAGATCGAAGTGCGTGAGCCCGTGCAACTGCCGGTGCAATGACGCCGATGACCACGAAAATTTTCGCGCTTTGTCTGATGTGCTGGCCTGCGATTACGATGGCGCAGACACCCGTTGCGGATCAGGTCCCGCTGTCAGTGATCGACTGGCTTGGCCAGCAACCCAAAGCCATACCGCACAAACCAAAACGCCCCGTCAAACCGGCCGAGGCACCTGTCACCAAGACCGGCATGGCACCACCGGTGACGGTGACCACGCTGGGCGAAGGCAGCCCGCGCGCGATTGGTCTCGTGCCCGCCAAAGTGACCGGTTTGCCGCAGGATTTGTGGTCGGGCAGCAGCGTAAGCGATATCATCGAGCGGTTCGACCATATGCCGGATCTGCATCTGCCAGCCGCGCGGGCACTATTCTATCGATTGTTGTTGGCCGAGGCGACGGCACCCGAAGGTCGGGCCGCCGAAGGCGACGCGCTGGCGCTGGCCCGCGTTCGTGCGTTAATCGAAAATGGCGCGGTCGACCCTGCTATGTCCCTGATCGAACAGGCGGGTGTTGCCACGTCGCCCGAACATTTCGCCTTGTGGATGCAGGTCAGCCTGCTGGTCGGCACCGAGGACCGCGCCTGTACCTTGTTGACGCAAAAGCCATTTCTGACCACCGACTACAGTGTGCGCATTCTTTGTGCGGCGCGGGCTGGCAATTGGGATACGGCGGCGTTGACCTTTGGATCAGCTCAGGCCCTCGAATTGTTGCCGCCCGAACGTCTGGCGCTTTTGGACCGTTTCTTGAACCCCGACCTGTTCGAAGGCGATGAAAACCTCCCCACGCCGCGCAAGATGGATGCAATGGGGTTCCGCCTGTTCGAGGCGATTGGCGAACGGCCCCAGACACGATCCCTGCCGCCCGCCTTTGCTGTGGTGGATCTGCGCGATGTGGCGGGATGGAAAGCCCAGTTGGAAGCGGCCGAACGGTTGACGCGCCTTGGTGCCCTGCCCGACAATCGGTTTCTGGGCATTTATTCAGACCGCGAACCCGCAGCATCCGGCGGGATTTGGGACCGCGTCGAGGCGCTACAAAGGTTCGATACCGCCTTGCGCACCCGCAGCGCAGAGGCCGTTGCGAAAACATTGCGCCCTGCATGGGATGCCATGCAAGAGGCCGAGATTGAGGTCAATTTCGCCGCCCTGTTTGCGGAAGACTTGCATTCGATCGCGCTCGAGGGGGCCACCGCCGTGTTGCGTGACCGAATTTCGCTCTTGTCACCCTTCTACGAAACGGTCGGGTCAGTGGACGCCCCAAACCCCGAAACCGCGTTTCTGGCAGCCATTGCAACGGGTGCTGCGCCGAAAAGCATTCCGGATATGCGTCAGGCCGATGCCATCGCCAGCGCGTTTACCACACCATCGCCCCGAACCGCCCTGATCAATGATGCGCAAAACGGCAAGTTGGGGGTGTCCATTCTGGAAGCCATCGCGCTGCTTGAAGACGGTGCAAATGGCGACACCGCAGCCTTGCGCGATGCCCTATCGACCTTGCGCGCTTTGGGGCTGGAAGACATCGCAAGGCGCGCAGCCTTGCAAGTGCTGCTGCTGGAGCGTGGCTGATGCAGACCACGACGTTTCACTGGATTTCTACTTTTCTTGAGGCTCAGGCAGCCGAGCTGGGTGCCGCAACAAATACGCTGTTGGCCTACGGCCGCGATCTCAAGGATTTTGACAGCTATCTTGCCCGCAGAAACCTTGATTTCACCAGCGTCGCCCGCGCAGATGTGGAAAGTTATCTGGTGTGGTGCGATGCGCAGGGGCTTGCCAAATCAACCCGTGCCCGCAGGCTGTCTGCTGTGAAACAGCTCTACCGTTTCGCCTTCGAAGAGGGCTTGCGCACCGACAACCCGGCAATCCAGATTTCCGGTCCTGGTCAGGAAAAACGGCTGCCCAAGGTGTTGTCCGAAGACGAAGTTGACCGCTTGCTTGATGCCGCCCGAAATTCTGGCCGAAATCAGCAAGATCAGTTGCGAAACACCTGCCTCATGGAACTGTTATACGCCACAGGCATGCGTGTGAGCGAGTTGGTCAGCCTGCCGATCAGTGCGACCCGCGGCGATCCGCGCCTGTTGTTGATCATGGGCAAAGGCGGCAAAGAACGGCTGGTGCCCCTGTCACCCCCTGCCCGTCAGGCCCTGGCCGATTGGCTGGTCGAGCGTGACAAGATCGACGCAACAGCGCAGGAAAAGAAACAGCCACCTTCGCGGTTTTTGTTCCCGTCCCGTGGGGTTTCCGGTTTTCTGACCCGGCATCGGTTCTATCTGATGATCAAGGAATTTTCGGTCGCGGGCGGTGTTGATCCGGCCAAGGTTACACCGCACACGTTGCGCCACGCGTTTGCCACGCATCTGCTAGCCAACGGTGCCGATCTGCGGTCGATCCAAACAATGCTGGGCCACGCAGATGTGGCGACCACAGAAATTTACACCCATGTCCTTGAGGCCCGCCTGTCAGAGTTGGTGTTGGAAAATCACCCGCTGGCCAAGGCTGCGCGCCGTAATTCGGCGGGTAACACGCCCTCGGACGGCCAGTAACCAGTGCGCAAGGCGGTGTGGTACCCTTGGGTTAGACCTGCTGCTTCCATCGCCTGGATTGCCCCAGCGACATCATAGGGCAGCTTTCGGACCGAAACCTGCCCTTGGTCAAGGACAGCAAACCGCGTTTCCTGCCCGCCGTCATGGGGCGGCATGCCGATCACGCCCGCATTGATCCAGCACCCTTTTGCGCAGTCCTTGGTGAATGGTATCCCACTGTGGCCCGCGACAATCCCGCCGACGGGTCCAATCGCGGCTTCGACGGCTGTCCATTCTTCCTCAAAAACCTCAGGCTTGGATGTTGACCAGATAAACCGTGCGATATCTGTGAGCCCTCCGTGGACCACGGCATAGCGTTTGCCAGCTTGGGTAAAGCTGATGATATCGGCAGCCCCCGCCATTAATTTGCGCTGGCCTTGGGTCACATGGCGATTCGCATTGCTGTACCATCCTGCAGACAGCAAATCGCAGGTCGTGCCCGCATCAAACCCGCAACCACAATCCAGCGCGCCTGCCGCCAGTTGCTTTTCACAATTACCAGCGACCAATGGGACACCCGCCTGCCTGACCGCCTCACTTGTCGCCGAAGCGTCCCCGCAATAGGCCACCACATCGCCTGTGCAGATCATTTGGCTGGCCGGAATACCCAAGTCGCGTCCCGCGCGCATCAGGGCCTCAAACGCCTGCAAGTTTGAGTATGGTCCGCCAAACAGCAGCACAGGCCCCGAAAGCGTACCTAAATCTTGATGCTTCACAATGCTCTTCCCTTGAATGAAACGGCCCGCGCGCCCATAACGTAACAGCAATCGCATAAGGTATATTCTCAAATGGACACGGCCCCCGCAATGCTAGACGGCGCATTCTGGATGAGCATCGGTATCATTCTGTTTCTTTTGGTGCTTTCGGCGTTCTTCTCCGGCTCTGAAACGGCGTTGACTGCCGCGTCACGTGGCAAGCTGCGTGCCCAAGCTGACAAGGGGTCAAGGGGGGCGCAGCGGGCGCTCGCGATCACCGAAGACAACGAGCGGCTGATCGGCTCCGTCCTGCTGGGCAACAATCTTGTGAATATTCTTGCAGCCTCCCTAGCCACAGCGCTTTTCACGCGGCTGTTTGGTGAATCCGGGGTGGCTTTGGCGACTTTGGTGATGACATTGCTTGTGCTCATCTTTGCAGAGGTGTTGCCGAAAACCTATGCAATTACCAATGCCGAAACCGCTGCTGGCCTTGTATCGCGCCCGATCTCGATTGTGGTTCTCGTCTTTAGCCCGATGGTCAGTGCGGTCCGGTTTCTAGTGCGCGGAATGCTGCGCCTGTTTGGTGTAACAATCGACCCCGACAGCAACATTCTGGCCGTGCGCGAAGAAATCGCCGGTGCCCTGCAGCTTGGCCATTCCGAAGGGGTTGTCGAAAAAGAAGACCGTGATCGTATCTTGGGCGCGTTGGACCTGCGCGAACGTGTTGTAGAAGAGGTGATGCTTCACCGTTCCGGCATCGAGATGATCGATGCAAGGCTGGACCCAGCCAAGATTCTTGAGCAATGCCTTGAGTCCAATCACACCCGCCTGCCCGTCTATCGCGATGACCCTGAAAACATCGTCGGCGTCATTCACGCCAAAGATCTGCTGCGCGCCATGTACAAACGCATCACCGAAGCCCAAAGCGACACAGAACCGTTCAAGGATTTCAACATCACAGATGTGGCGATGAAACCCTATTTCGTGCCGGAGACCTCTACGCTTGACGAACAAATGCGCCAGTTCTTGCGCCGCCGCACCCATTTTGCGCTGGTTGTCGACGAATACGGCTCCTTGCAGGGGCTAATCACCCTCGAAGACATCCTCGAAGAAATCGTCGGCGAAATTACGGATGAATTTGACGCCGATGCCGACTTGGGCGTGACCAAGGCGGATGACGGCCAGTATTTTGTCGATGGTGCCATGACCATCCGCGATATCAACCGCGCGACCGACTGGAACCTCCCCGATAACGAGGCAAACACGGTCGCGGGGCTGGTTATCCACGAGGCGCAGATGATCCCGACCCCAGGTCAGGTCTTTGTCTTTCACGGTTTCCGCTTTGAAGTCACCGCCCGCGACGGCAACCGCATAACCCAATTCAAAATTCGCCCCTTATGATCCCTTCTCTAGCTTGGAAAGTTCCTGAGAGACCGGAGGGCTGGCCCTCAATTTGGCTACGGGTTTGCACTTCGCGCTCACACGCAGGTTATCAGGGCTAACTTCGCAATCGAGCTCCAGCGGGATCAAACGGCGCTTGCTCCAGCACGACCGCGCCATGGGGCACACCCAGCACCATGACATCGATCCGCTCGCCCGCCATCACATCTTTCACAAATCCAAGCGCAAGCGATTGCCCAACGGTATAGCCATAAGCACCCGACGTCACACGCCCGACACCCAGACCGTCCTTAAATATAGGCTCCCCGCCGGTCGCATCGGCGTTCGAAGTATCCGTCGCATCGGCATCAAGCGCCAGCACGACCAGACGTTCACGGGCAGGATTTTGCAGCATCTTCAGCAGGGCTGATTTATTCAAGAACTCTTTGTCTATCTTGCACAAACGGTCAAGGCCGACTTCTTGGGGCCAGTATTCAGGGCTATATTCGCGGCCCCATGACCCATAGCCCTTTTCGATCCGCAGCGACATCAGTGCGCGCGAGCCAACGGGACCTGCACCGACATCACGCCCCGCCTCGATCAACGCCTGATAAAGTTTAAGTTGATCGGCAGCATCGCAGTGCAGTTCCCAGCCTAGATCACCGGTAAAGGACACGCGCAGGGCCAGCACGCGGATGCCGGAAATCTCCATCCACTTTGACCGCATAAACGGGAAATCCACCGTCTCAAGCGAGGTATTCGTTAGCCTTTGCAGCAATTCTCGGGATTTTGGGCCCGCGACGTTAAACCCGCACATATCGACGGTTTTACTTTCAAAATTTGTCCCTTCGGGCATGGGTGCCGCAGTAAAGAACCGCTGGTGGTAGCGTTCGGCCATGCCAGACCCGATGATCCAGAATTCATTGTCGCCCAAGCGTGTGACGGTGAAATCACCCGCAATCCCGCCACGCACCCCGATGAGCGGGGTCAAACAGGAACGTCCCACGCTTTTGGGCATTGTGTTCGCGAATACGCTATTCAACCAGCTTTCCGCATCTGGCCCCGCACAGCGGTATTTTGCAAAGTTCGAAATGTCGATGATACCGGCATGTTCCCGTAGCATCCGGCATTCGTCGCCCACAGGCCCCCACCAGTTTTGCCGCGTGAACCCGTCAGTATCTGCAGTTCCGGGGGTGTCCGCAAACCAAAGGGGATGTTCCCATCCATAGTTTAGTCCGAACACTGCACCCATCTGTTTTTGGGTATCAAAGACCGGTCGCGTGCGCACAGGCCGGCCAGCGGCGCGTTCTTCGTTCGGGAAATGTATCTTGAAGCGGTTGGCATATTGGTCCCCCACCCGCGCCTTGGTAAAGGCTGCATCGGCCCAGTCGCCATACCGCGCCACATCCCATGCAAACATGTCATAACGGGATTCTCCTGTGACGATCCAATCTGCGGCCAACAGACCCATACCGCCCGATTGTGAAAACCCCGGAATGATGCCGTTGCAACAGAAATAGTTGCTCAGTTCCGGCACGGGGCCGAAAAGGACATTGGCATCGGGCGACCAGATCATCGGGCCGTTAATCACCCGCTTGATCCCGGCTGTGCCCACGGCGGGCACACGGTCGATGGCGCGCATCATGTTGGGCTCGATGCGCTCCAGATCATCGGCAAACAGTTCGTGACCAAACCCCTGCGGCGTGCCGTCCTCGGCCCAGAACCGCAGGTCTTTTTCATAGGCTCCTACTAGCAGGCCCTTGCCCTCTTGGCGCAGATAATATTCGCCGTCACGATCTGCGACCGACGGCAAACGACGATCGAGGCCCGCGATCTCGGGGATGGTTTCGGTTACAAAGTACTGGTGTTCAGTCGGTTGCAGCGGCAGGGTCAGCCCCGCCATTGCCGCGACCTCGCGCCCCCACAACCCTGCAGCGTTCACGATCCACTGGGTGGCGATATCGCCCTTTTCAGTCCGCACAATCCAGCTGCCATCGGGTTGCTGTTCAGTGCCGGTGACAGGACAAAAACGAATGATTTCAGCCCCGTTTTGCCGCGCACCTGTGGCATAGGCGTTGGTCACGCCGGACGGGTCAACATTTCCGCCAGAGGGTTCGAACATGATGCAGCGGATGCCGTCGAAGTTAACCAGCGGATGAAGGCGTTCCGCCTCGTCGCGCGACAGTTCGTGAAAATTCAGGCCATAGTATTTGGCCTTGGCCGCTTGCAACCGCAACTGATGTTCGCGCGCCTCTGTCTGGGCCAGATACAGGCTGCCCGGTTGAAACACGCCGCAAGACTGGCCTGTTTCAGCCTCTAGCGCATTGTACAGATCCATCGTGTAGTTCTGGATGCGGGTGATGTTGTTGTTGTCATGCAGCCCGTGAATGTTTGCCGCCGCGTGCCACGTGCTGCCCGACGTCAGTTCGGACCGCTCCAGCAAGACCACATCCGTCCAGCCCAGTTTGGTCAGATGATACAGGATGGAACAGCCGATAACGCCGCCCCCGATGACGACAGCTTGAGCATGAGTGCGCATATTTCGGGTTCCCGTTCCCTGTGACATTGCCTCAAGTGTGGCGGGATGGTCACCCCTCCGGTTGCTTAAAACCGACAACATCCGTCGCCATCAGAACAGGGCATGGAAGTTGGCCTAATTCTCTTGGGCGGTATCAAGTTTGGCAATCACATGGTCGTGCACCTCTTTGGTTGCACTTTCCAACAATTGATCACGGTCTGGTGCAAAAGCTATCCCTGACAGGGCTCGCAACAGGTGCCGTTCGGCGGCGACACGGGCAGCCTTGCACAATCCGTCATCCGGGTGGCGCATCAGTCCCCCCAAGGTAGTTTGCAGACATTGCTGCACTTCGACAACCGTTTTGCCGTCACGTGCCAAGGCCCCAAACGCGTCTTGGATTAAGTCTGCCGGATTTAGGGGTCTGACGAAAATATTAGCCAGTACCTCGTCACGCTCCCGTGCGACTTCGTCCTCGTAGTCGGTCAGGATACGACCAATGCGGTTAATCACATCAATCGCCGTGCCAGGGTCATTCACACCGGGCGACAGTGCCTTGGACGCGACCTCGCCCATGACGATCAAGCCAAAACGCGGATCTTGGTCAAACGTACGCACATCGCCCAAAACGATGTTGCGCCGAATCCCGTCCCGCAAGGTTTCATCGTTATGGTCGTCGTCGATTGGGTCTCCCACTCGGTCGATTTGCACCAAAGGTTCATTGATAAACACGAAGTTACCGATATTCCGCACAAAATAGATGTGGACACCGTGTTCCTTGGCTACGTCATTCAGCCCCTCTGGAAACAGGTGTTGAATGTATCCGCTTTCGGTTGCCCCAATAACCTCGGCACCGTCCGGAACGTCGTCGACCAGCGGGTTGGCCCCGAGGCACGGATTGTCCAAACGGTCGCGGAACATTTGACGGGTTTCGCTTTCGACCTGGCGGGATGTGTCGATCAGGCTGCCAAAGCTTTGCAAATGCAATACCCAGCGGATCAGATAAAACACTATCAGGACCAGCACCAGCACAGTGGTGATAAACAAAACAAAGGCGCGTTTGTCGTCAAAAACCCCCAACTCGCGCATAATGATGGCGATCAGCGCATAGACATAGGCACCGATAAACACGGCCAGCGTGTTTTGTGTTGTAAGGTCCTGAATGATCAGGCGGTGCACGCGCGGGGTCCATTGGGTCGATGAGCTGCGATAGACCGACACCATGACGCTGAGCGAAAATGTAGTTACCGCCAACATCGCGTTAGCGATAATCGAAAGCAACCGATCTGCTGCCGCACCTGTAAGTGTCGTGCCCAGTTTTTCCGGTATCCAGTTTTCAATGAGCGAGCTCAACGCCACGGCGACAATGGCAAGCAAGCCCATAATCGCGACCCGCACCGAAAGCTGTCGGCTGTAGTGCCGGGTTTTGCGGATCAAGGTCGACGGGTTCAGGAATTCTATAATCATAGCGCTCTTATCTAATGAGGTTGCACATCTTGTCCAGCAACGCTTTGCCATGTTGCCAGCGGCGCATGCCCTAAACCCGACATGTTTTGTCGCTGTTCAACATGCCGCCTGTCTGGACCCTTGCAACGATCTGTTAACACCAACCCAAGGGAGAGCCCCGATGAAAACCACCACCCGCGCGCTTGTTATCGGGGGCGGCGTCGTTGGCGCGTCGGTTTTGTATCACCTGACCAAGCTGGGGTGGAAAGATGTGATGCTGCTGGAACGGTCTGAACTGACGTCGGGCAGCACGTGGCACGCTGCGGGCGGGTTTCACACCTTGAATGGCGACACAAATATGGCCGCACTTCAGGGCTATACCATCCGTCTGTACAAGGAACTCGAAGAAATTACCGGCATGTCCTGCGGCTTGCACCATGTGGGTGGCGTAACGTTGGCAGACACACCTGAACGCTTTGATATGATGCTGGCTGAACGCGCGAAACACCGCTTTATGGGGCTGGATACCGAGATTGTCGGACCAGAAGAAATTGCCAAGATCGCACCGATTACGAACCTTGATGGCATCATCGGTGGCCTATACGACCCATTGGACGGCCATCTGGACCCGTCCGGCACAACCCACGCCTATGCAAAGGCCGCGCGCATGGGTGGGGCCACAATCGAAACCCATTGCATGGTGCGTGAAACCAACCAGCGGCCTGATGGCACTTGGGATGTTGTGACGGACAAGGGTACAATCCATACCGAACATCTGATTAACGCAGGCGGTCTGTGGGCACGCGAGGTTGGGGCGATGGCGGGTGTCTATCTACCCCTGCACCCGATGGAACATCAGTATATCGTCACCGACGACATCCCCGAAATTTATGAACGCGCGGCCGAGCATCCCCATGTGATGGACCCTGCTGGCGAAAGCTATCTGCGCCAAGAAGGGCGCGGGCTGTGCATCGGGTTCTACGAACAATCAGCACGACCTTGGGCCGTCGATGGCACGCCTTGGACCTTTGGCCATGAACTGCTGCCCGATGACTTTGACAAAATCGAGCAAAGCATTGATTTCGCTTATAAACGCTTTCCAGTCTTGGCCACTGCTGGTGTGAAATCGGTCATTCACGGGCCGTTTACCTTTGCGCCGGACGGCAACCCGTTGGTCGGCCCTGTGCCGGGTGTGCGGAACTACTGGTCAGCCTGCGGGGTCATGGCGGGGTTCTCTCAGGGTGGCGGCGTCGGTCTGACCTTGGCGCAATGGATGATCGAAGGCGAACCGGAACGCGATGTTATGGCCATGGACGTGGCGCGTTTTGGTGACTGGATTAGCCCCGGCTATACCTTGCCCAAGGTGATCGAGAATTATCAAAGACGGTTCTCCGTTTCCTATCCGAACGAAGAACTGCCCGCCGCCCGGCCCCACCGCACCACGCCGATGTATGATATTTTCAGCGGTTTGGGCGCTGTTTGGGGCCAGCAATACGGGCTGGAGGTCGCCAACTACTTTGCCCAAGGCGACGAGCCGACATTCGAGACACCATCGTTTCGCCGTTCTGACGCGTTCAGCGCCATCGCGCGTGAAGTTGCGGGCGTCCGGAGAAGTGTCGGTATCAACGAGGTGCAGAATTTCGGGAAATATCTGGTCACGGGGGTCGATGCGCGCACTTGGCTGGACCGGATCATGGCCGGGCGCGTGCCGCAGCCGGGCCGCATGTCGCTGACTCCGATGTTGTCGGAAAATGGCAGGCTGATTGGTGATTTCACCATGTCCTGTCTGGACGAAAAGAACTTTCAACTGACCGCATCCTACGGCGCGCAGGCGTATCATATGCGCTGGTTTACCCTGCATTTACAAGGCGATGTGCAGATCGAAAACATTTCCGACAAACGCACTGGCTTCCAGATTGCGGGGCCGAACGCAGCAAAGGTTCTGGCCGCCTGCACCCGTGATGATGTCAGCACGTTGCGGTTCATGGAAATTCGCGAAATGACCGTCGGTATGGTGAATTGCTTGGTTCAGCGTGTCAGCTATACCGGTGATCTGGGGTTTGAAATTTACTGTGACCCGATGGATCAACGAAGCCTTTGGAACACGCTTTGGGAAGCGGGGCGCGCCTTTGACATGGTGCCGTTCGGGATGCGTGCGATGATGTCACTCCGGCTCGACAAATTTTTTGGCAGCTGGATGTCTGAATTCTCCCCCGATTATACAGCCGCTGAAACGGGGCTGGACCGGTTCATCAGTTTCAAAAAAAATGTCGATTTCATTGGACGTACGGCCGCCGAGGCTGAACGAAGCGCTGTTCCGGATCGCACACTTTGCGCGTTCGAAGTAGATAGCATTGATGCCGATGTGCACGGCCATGAGCCCATTTGGCATGACGGTCAGGTCGTAGGATTCTGCACTTCGGGCGGATATTCGCATTTCGCGCGCAAATCCGTTGCGTTGGGATTTGTCCCGACGGGCCGCAAACGCGACGGCCTGATGGTAGAGATCGAGATTTTGGGAAAAATGTGCCCTGCCCGGCTGATCACAACGCCCTTGTTTGATGTCGACGGTGCCCGCATGCGCGGCTAAGGCTTAACGCCACCTCAAATTCACGTTAGTGCTTTGGCATGAATAAAACCGTTATCCCGATCATCCTGCTTGCCGCTGGCCAGTCTTCCCGCATGCGGGGCCGCGACAAACTGCTTGAGGTCGTTGACGGCGAACCGTTGCTGCGGCGTCAGGCGATGATGGCTTTGGCCGCCAATTCGGGGCCAGTTATTGTGACGTTACCGTCCAAGCCACACCCGCGCTACGACGTGATCGAGGATCTCGAGGTGACACGGATTGCCGTTCCCGACGCGGCCGAAGGAATGGCAGCATCGCTAAGGCGCGGATTTTCAGCGTTACCGCCAGACACACCTGCCGCGATGTTATTGCTTGCCGATCTGCCAGATCTGACAATTGACGACCTTAAGAAATGCCTCCAATCTGTTGATTTGCAGTCAAGTAAGTCGATATGGCGCGGGGCGACCAAGCAAGGGGAACCAGGTCACCCCATTATCTTTGGTGCCGTCCATTTCCCGGAATTCGCTAAGTTGACCGGCGACAATGGTGGTCGTGAGATTGTCGTCGCTGCCAAGGACAGATCCGTCCTTGTCCCGCTTTCAGGTCAACACGCGCGCCGCGATCTGGACACGCCAGAGGCCTGGGCAAAATGGCGCGCCGAAAATCCTAACCGCTAGCACGCAACGCAGCACGGGTTCGAAACCTGCCTAGCGGATAAGCATGCCGACTTCACCGCTTCCGAGCGTACGGCGGGCAGACTGATAGGCATTAGCCCCCTCTGGCGTTGCCAACTCAGGAAAAATCTCCTGGATTTCAGTTCGTTGCGCGTTGCCGATGCCTGCCAAACTTTCCTGACTGGGTTGAAAGCTTTCTGTCCATACACCGTCTGACAACACGACCTCGTGGTTGTCGAACATGAAATGGTAATATGTCGTGTCCGTGTCCGCGATTACCTCTACGCCCTTTACACCCGTTAGATGTTTGGCTGCGACCAACACCTCGCGCTCCTCGAAATACAGCGCCGTCTTGTCATTCGCCACGAGAACCCGATGGTTCGGGCTAAGCATCATGTCACGCTCTGGCAGATTGTGGCCCAATGCCCCCTGCCGGATCATCACAGGTTGCAGATAAGCAGCAGTTGCAAAATCACCAGCGGTCAAATGACGAGCCCCGGTCCAGCGAATTTCACGAAGTCCGTTGTCACGCGTCACGATAAGATCGCCGATCTGCAAATCCTCGACCTTGCGTTCGCCCTTTGGCGTGGCAATCCGGGTCCCTGTGGTAAAGCAAGGAGTTATTTCATCACGAGGGTTGGTCAAATCTGGCATCCTTGGTCTTGGTGTCGCCATCGGCATCGAAAAAGCATAATTCGTAAAATGGGGCGTCGTTGAAAATATCAGGCGCAATGTGGCGCTTTGCCCTAGTTTGTTGATTTTACCTGTCCGGAATGCTGACAGAAAGCTAAAACAAGAACCAAAATTTGCTCAGTCAGGCATTTGTTGGATTTGCTAGCCCGCTCGATCGCCACTTATTAGCCGAATCCGAACCGCATTGTTTCCTTCATCTCATCTTGACTGATGCGACTGCCCTAATAAACCAGCTCATTCCTCCCGAATGCACTTCAGCCTCGGTCATAGACTGGGCCCATTGTTTCCAAACCCTACACTGAGCTTTGCAACCAAACCTGCCAGATCAAGCCACATTATGAACACAATGAGTTTCTGAAACGGGAACCAATCCCATTAAACCGATCATCATTATTTCTGAAAACGGGTGGGAGCCGCCATATTCGATGCGAATCGAATGATGGCTGACTCGAGTCCAATTCATAAAAACCTGCGTATCTTACACAGTCTTTATGCGGAATGACCTGTGTAAGGTCATTGGTACCCAAGGCCGGACTCGAACCGGCACGCCTCGCGGCGGGGGATTTTGAATCCCCTGCGTCTACCATTCCGCCACTCGGGCACTGGGGGGCTGATACCGTGCCACGAACAGGTCGGCAAGTGTAAATTTACGGGTTTTTCTTGACCCCGCACGATAGGCATGGTGTTGCCTTGAAACATAGTCGTTTTAGCGGAGAACCACGCATGATCCGAGGTCTGTATGACTGGGTGTTAAGCCTCGCCAATCACCCAAAAGCACTTTGGGCGCTGGCATTCATCGCGTTTATCGAAAGCTCTGTATTTCCGATTCCGCCCGACATCATGATGATTCCGATGATTTTGGCCCGTCCGAACCGGGCTTGGCTGATTGCAGGCGTCGCTTTGGTGGCGTCGGTGTTGGGTGGGATGCTGGGTTATGCCATCGGGGCATTTGCCTTCGATACGATTGGCGCTCCAATTCTGGCTAGCTTGGGCAAGGCCGACGCGATGGCCGAATTCTCTACGCGTTTCAATGATATGGGGTTCTGGGCCGTCTTGACCGCAGGGGTCACGCCCTTTCCTTACAAAGTGATTACGATCATGTCGGGCTGGACAGCCATGCCACTTGCTACCTTTATCGCCACCTCGATCCTCGCGCGTGCGCTAAGGTTCTTTATCGTCGCAGCGTTGTTGTGGAAATTTGGTGCCTCGATCCGCGACTTTATTGAACGCAGGCTGCCACTTATGTTCACTCTTGCCGTCGTTCTTCTATTTGGCGGCTTTTTTGCGGTGAGGTATTTGTGATGACGCGTAACTCGTTGGTATTACTCGCGACCCTTGGATCAGCGGCGCTGCTGTTGGGGGCCTTTGGGTTTCAACACCTGGGCGGGTTGGCACCGTGCAAGATGTGCCTGTGGCAAAGATGGCCCCATGCGGCTGCGATTGCGATCGGTATTATCGTCCTGTTCGGTGCGCCCCGTGCGTTGATCTGGCTGGGAGCGTTGGCCGTCACAGTTACAGGTGGAATTGGTGTGTATCACGCTGGTGTCGAATGGAAATGGTGGCCCGGTCCATCAAGCTGTACAGGCGGCGGTATGGATCTTGGGGCACTAAGCGGCAGCGATCTTTTGTCGACCGATGCGCCGTCCGGATTAGTCATGTGTGACGAAATCGTGTGGCAGCTCTTCGGCCTGTCCATGGCCGGCTGGAACGCTGTGATTTGCGTTGTACTTTTGGCATTTTGGGTTGCTGCGGCGCGGACGCGGGCCTAACCCACCCGCGCGCCCTGCCCGGTTTTGCGGGTTTTCAACAACAGGCTGGTTTCGCTGGCCACGACCCCGTCCAGTTTGCGGATGCGAGCCAAAACCTCGTCGAATTCCTCAAGGGTTTTGGTGCCAATTTCAACGATCACATCCCAGCGTCCGTTCGTTGAATGCACCGCGCGCAACTGCGTCATGCCCATCAATGTGCGCGTGATCTTATCGGTGCCGCGCCCTTCGATTTCGATCATCATCAGGCCGCGAACCGGATCGGCCAGAACATCTGACCGCGTTACAACCGTGAACCCCAATATTTCACCGCTTGATTGAAGCCGCTCAAGCCGGGCGCGCAAGGTGGTGCGCGAAATGCCTAGCCGTGATGCCAGATCCGAGAGTGACGCACGTGCATCGTCGCGCAGGGCCGCCACAAGGGCTTCGTCCGAATTGTTCATTTTAATTATCCACTATGGTCAAATAATCTCCAATTTGGTCACTTTATAACATTGTTATGATCCAGACCACCCAGTTATGTCTGTTGAAACACATTCAAAGGGGTCTATTCCATGACACAGCAAAACTGCATTCTTCTGGGCGTACCAATGGACAGCGGCAAGCGCCGTCTCGGCTGCCTTATGGGCCCCGATTCGTATCGCACCGCAGGTCTGGCGGGCGCGCTGGCCGATTTGGGTCACGTGGTGACAGATCGTGGAAATGTGCCACCTGCCCCTTATACGCCGGGCCAACACCCCAAATTGCACGCGCTTGAGGAAACGATCGCCTGGACCCAAAGTCTTGCCGATGCGGCCGAAACGGCCCTCGGCGACGGCACCCCGATCTTTATGGGAGGCGATCATGCGCTGGCGTCCGGCACTGTCTTGGGTGCAATGCGGTTTGCGCAGGCGCAGGGTCGTCCCTTGTTTGTGTTGTGGTTGGATGCCCATAGCGATTTCCACACCCCCGAAAGCACGGACAGCGGCAATTTGCACGGCACGCCGTTGGGCTATGTGACGGGCCGCGAAGGCTTCGGTGCCTTCCCCGAGCTGCCCTATTCCCTGCCTCACGATAACATCGCCATCATCGGGCTGCGGTCCGTGGATGCGGCTGAACGCGCCGCCTTGCAGGAAACCACGATCCAGCGTGTCGACATGCGCGAGATTGACGAAACGGGCATCGCCACGCCCCTGAACGCCTTCCTCGAAAAAGTCGCGGCAGCTAACGGTATGCTGCATGTGTCTCTGGACGTGGATTTTCTTGATCCATCCGTCGCCCCCGCCGTGGGGACAACCGTTCCGGGCGGTGCCACTGTGCGAGAAGGCCATCTGGTTATGGAGATATTGCATGACAGCGGTTTGATGACATCGCTGGATCTGGTCGAGCTCAACCCGTTTCTGGACGAACGTGGCCGCACAGCGCGTCTGATGGTTGATCTGGCGGCATCGGCCTTCGGGCGCCGCGTATTCGACCGCCCCACTCGCGCTTATTGATCCGTGAAAGGATGTCCGCAATGACCAATCTGAACCCATCTGCCAAAGCGCTTGTGCCATTTGTTTCCGTGCACAATATGATGAAACTGATCCATCACATCGGTGTCGAACCCATGTTGGTGGGCTTGGGCGATTATATCGAGGCTGATTTCAAACGGTGGGAGCTGTTTGACAAAACGCCCCGCGTCGCCAGCCATTCCGAAAAGGGTGTTATCGAATTGATGCCCACTTCGGACGGGGATGTGTACGGGTTCAAATACGTCAATGGGCATCCGTCCAACACGGCGGATGGGCTGCAGACGGTGACGGCGTTCGGGTTGCTGGCCAATGTGGACAATGGCTATCCGGTGTTGCTGTCCGAGATGACGATATTGACCGCCCTGCGCACCGCAGCGACCTCGGCCATTGTTGCACGGTTGCTAGCACCCAAGGGCGCGCATGTCATGGCGATGATCGGCAACGGCGCGCAATCCGAGTTCCAGACATTGGCGATGAAGGCGATCGTCGGCATCGACGAGGTCCGCCTGTATGATATCGACCCTGCCGCGACCGCAAAATGTGCCGCCAACCTTGCCGGGCAAGGGATCAAGGTCGTGGCCTGCAAAACCGCAGAGGATGCTATATTAGGCGCACAAATCATCACGACCTGCACCGCAGACAAGCAATACGCGACTATCCTAACCGACAACATGGTCGGCAGCGGCATCCATATCAATGCGATTGGCGGCGATTGTCCCGGCAAAACTGAATTGGCCCCTGCCATTTTGCACCGTGCGGGGATCTTTGTCGAATACCCAGAACAGACCCGGATCGAGGGCGAAATCCAGCAGCTTGACCAAGATCATCCCGTTACTGAAATCTGGCAGGTGCTGACCGGTCAGGCCAAAGGCCGTACCGATGACAAGCAGATCACGCTGTTTGACAGCGTTGGCTTTGCGATTGAGGATTTCTCGGCGCTACGTTATGTCCGCGATCAGATTGCCACCACGGGGCTTTTTGACCCGCTTGATCTGCTGGCCGATCCCGAAGACCCACGCGACCTTTTCGGGATGCTGCAACGCGCAGGCTAGCGTCTATTTCTTTGCGGTCACGTCGTGATGGTACAGCCAGTTGAACGCACCAACCATGGCACCCGGAACCAATTTACTAGCAACACGCAGGCCGGTATGGGCAGCAAACCTTTTGATGCCGGGTACCATGTGATAGCGGGCGGCGTTGCCTGCCGCTGCGTTGATTACCCGCTGGGCGCGGGCCTTACGTCGGTTTTGATAGCGTTGCAGAGCTTGATCTTCCGGCGCGTTCAACACGCAATCGGCCAGCACCCAAGCGTCTTCCAACGCCATATTGGCCCCCTGAGCAAGAAACGGCAGCGTTGGATGTGCGGCATCGCCAACCAGCGCCACGCCGTCTTTCTGCCAAGTCTCTGCGACAGGATGAAGGTGCAGCCCCCACAAGGTGCAGCTTTCTACGGCGGCGATCATTTCACCCGCGCGCCCACCAAACCCGTCAAACGCCGCGCGTAAATTTGCCGGATTATCCGCGAAGGCCCACCCTTCCGGTGCCCAGTCCGTGCGCTCTTCAACCGCTACCAGATTTACCATTTTGCCCCCCCGCAAGGGATAGCTGACAAGATGGCGACCGGGGCCCATGGTAACATGCACCTCATTTGGATGATTGAACCGGTTCGGCACCAAAGCCCGCCATGCCACCTGCCCGCTAAAGCGCGGATCGTCAGCAGCGTTCAACATTCCCCGCGTCTTGGAGTGAATACCGCTGGCGTCAACAACCAGTTTGGCGCGTCTGGTGCTGGCGTCCGCCAATTTGACCTGCGGCAGCGGCCCCGGCATGCAGTGATCGGACGCCACGCCCAGTTCAACCGATACATTTCCCCGCTTGGCTGCCCCCCAAAGCAGATCGATCAGATCGGCACGGTGGATGAACATATAGGGATAGGCCGCCTGCCCGCGCATGAGGTCAATCCGCGCCACCTTCTTGCCGGCCTTGTAGTCCTGCAAAACCACCGCTTCGCCCCGCACGGCACCGCGGGTTTTCAATTGTGATTCCAGCCCCATCGCCCGTAAAACGGCCATGCCATTCGGACTGATCTGCAAGCCGGCACCGACTTCGGCAATTCTGGGGGCTTGTTCCAGCAAGGTCACAGCCATGCCGCGTCGCGACAGGCACGCCGCCGTTGCAAGTCCGCCAATCCCGCCGCCGATCACAATTGCATTGCTGATGGCCATATCGCTTCTCCAAGAAAAAAGCGCCAAGGTTTTCACCCAGACGCTCTTTCAAATCAACTTAGTAAAATATCAATCGTCGCGGTGTACTTTTTCGCGGCGCTCGTGACGTTCCTGCGCTTCAAGGCTCATTGTGGCAATGGGCCGGGCGTCCAGACGCTTCAGCGAAATCGGGTCGCCGGTCACCGAACAATATCCGAATTCACCTTCGTCAATGCGGCGCAACGCTGCGTCAATCTTGCTGACCAGTTTGCGTGCACGGTCACGTGTACGTAATTCCAAGGCGCGGTCTGTTTCCTCGGAGGCACGATCGTTCACGTCCGGGATGTTGCGTGTGCCATCCTGTAGACCTTCGATCGTGTCGCGACTGCCTGCCAGCAGTTCAGCTTTCCAATTCAACAATTTGCGTCTGAAGTATTCAACTTGCCGATCATTCATGAATGGCTCGTCTTCGGCAGGGCTATAGCCGTCTGCCAGAAAAACTTCCTGTTTCATAGTATTCCCCATAGCGGTCCTTAAACTAGTAATTGAGGTCAGTCTCCCGACTCCGCTCCTGCTGCAGCCATCTAACGCAGCGTTCAGCGATTGTCACTACACAATGCAGTCGAATATTGCTTTAAGGGCCCAGAATGACGCGCCAGAGAAGGTTGATAACAAGATGAAATTCCAAGGTACTGATGACTATGTCGCAACGGATGACCTGACAATCGCTGTGAATGCGGCTGTGACACTGGAACGCCCGTTGTTGGTAAAAGGTGAACCGGGCACTGGCAAAACCGAACTGGCACGCCAAGTATCCAACGCACTTGGGCTGCCGATGATTGAATGGAATATCAAGTCAACAACCCGCGCCCAGCAGGGTCTGTACGAATATGATGCGGTCAGCCGTCTGCGCGATAGCCAATTGGGCGAAGAGCGCGTCCACGACGTGAAAAACTATATTCGCAAGGGCAAGATGTGGCAGGCCTTCGAGGCCGAAGGCAAAACCGTTCTGCTGATTGACGAGATCGACAAAGCGGATATCGAATTCCCCAACGACCTCTTGCAAGAACTTGATAAGATGGAGTTTTTCGTCTACGAGACAGGCGAGACCATCAAGGCTGTCAACCGCCCGATCGTGATCATTACGTCGAACAATGAAAAAGAACTGCCCGACGCATTTTTGCGCCGCTGCTTTTTTCACTACATCCAGTTTCCGGAAATGGACACATTGCGCAAAATCGTCGAAGTGCATCATCCGGGCATCAAAGAAGCCCTGCTGACCACCGCACTGACACAATTCTATGAGATTCGCGATCAACAGGGCCTCAAGAAAAAGCCGTCCACATCCGAAGTACTCGATTGGCTGAAACTGCTTCTGGCCGAAGATATGGATGCTGCTGATCTTAAGAAAGACGGCAAGAATTCATTGCCCAAATTGCACGGTGCGTTGCTGAAAAACGAACAAGACGTGCATCTGTTCGAACGCCTTGCATTCATGGCCCGTGCACAGAAATAGCAACATTAACCAAATCTTGTGGTGGCTGTATCTCCACCCCATATGCACTTGTGGCGTGCATGACACGCGTGCCACAAGCCTGCCCCATTCATTAAAATATTCCTCTCTTTTGACATTATTGGTCCTTAGAAAGGTCGGGTTAGTGGGCAATTTTGACCCTGTAATCAGCTCAAAAGGGCAAACAGGCAAATGACTGATATGATATTCGCACGGTTGGTGCCGTCAGTTCGCGCAATTATGGCGAACCACCCGACGCAATTGCGTTCAGATATCATCGGTGGCCGCACATGAGAGGACGCATTCTGTTTCCCCTGATGCTGGTGGTGAATGCCTGTGTTCCGGCATCCCATTCAGATGTGGTCACTCGTGCCGCACTGGAAAGCTCGATCTCATCCCTGCCTGCGATGAAAAGCTTTACCTCGCATTATCCCCAAGCGGCCCCCCGGTCGAACAACGATCTTGCGTTGGATTTCATCGAACTCGCGTTCCGCATGGAAAGCGGCAAGGACCTGCGTGTTCTGACCCGTTTTGAGGGTCCTGTAACGGTTCGCGTTATCGGGGCACCGCCTCCCACGCTTGGGCCCGATCTAAGTCGCCTGATCTCGCGGCTGCGGTCCGAGGCGCGCATTGATATCAGCCCCACCACATCACCTGATGCGAATATAACGATCCAGGCGGTCAGCCGGTCGAAAATCCGGCAGGTCCTGCCTCAAGCCGCCTGTTTTGTTGCGCCCAATGTCAGCAACATCGACGAATACAAAAAGGTTCGGCGCACGGCCCAAACCAATTGGTCGCTAATGACCACACGCAAACGGATCGCCATTTTTCTGCCCAATGATGCCAGCCCCCAAGAGGTCCGTGATTGCCTGCACGAAGAAGTCGCCCAAGCCCTTGGGCCGTTAAACGACCTTTACCGTTTGCCGGACTCCGTTTTCAACGACGACAATGTGCATACCGTATTGACCGGCTTTGATATGATGATCCTGCGGGCCTATTATGATCCAGCCTTGCGGTCTGGTATGTCACGGGGACAAGTTGCGAACGCGCTGCCCGGCATTCTGTCGCGGATTAACCCGCGCGGCACAGCGACCAAGGCCCGTTACGTCACCCGTACCCCACGTGAATGGAATGTGGCTGTTCAGGGCGCGCTTGGGCCCGGTCGGACCGATGGCCAGCGTCAAGATGCCGCCTATAGCGCCATCAAAATCGCGCAAAGCCTAGGCTGGCAAGATCACCGCCGCGCCTTTGCTCATTATGCCATGGGTCGTGCTCTGCAAAGTGGCGACCAAGAGGCCGCCCATAAACAATACCAGTTGGCAGAGCTGTTCTATTCCCGCAACCCTGGCACCGATTTGCACCGCGCTTACGTTGCCACGCAACTGGGGGCCTATGCCATCGCCAAGGGTAATGGTGCCGATGCACTGCGGCTTATTGGCCCACATGTCGAAACCGCGCGGCGTCGCGAAAACGCGGCCCTCCTCAGCACCCTTCTTTTACTGCGCGCCGAAGCTCTTGAGCTGGAAAATCGCGTAGCCGAGGCGCAGCTTGTCAGGGTGGACAGTCTTGGCTGGGCGCGTTACGGCTTTGGCTCTGATTGGGCTGTGCGGGCAAAAATGCGCGAAATCGCGTCATTGAACCCGCTCAAATAACACGCAAAGCGGGCTGAAATGATCGTTATATTTTTCGCGCTGATCGGCGCAGTGTGGGGTGCCATGACAGCCCGCAAACGCCAGGGCAACCGCAAGGACATGGCGCAATACGCTGCCGGATATGCCATGGCCTTTATTATCGTGGGCATGATCCTTACGGTTGTCATCGACCGAGTCCTTTCCGGAGTCTAATCGATGTTCCTGCCCTTCTTTGAACAATTGCGCCGCCACAAAGTCCCTGTTTCCATGCGCGAGTTCTTGGCGTTTCTGGACGGCATGGCAGCGGGTCTTGCGACCTATGATGTCGATGCATTCTACTACCTTGCCCGCGTCAGCATGGTGAAGGACGAACGCAACATCGATAAGTTCGACCAAGCCTTCGCGGCTGCGTTTAAAGGGTTGGAAAACATCGCGTTGGATGACGTTCTTGAAGCGGTCGATATTCCCAAGGACTGGCTGGAAAAGATGGCTGAGAAGCACTTGACCGCCGAGGAAAAAGCCGAGATCGAAGCCGCCGGTGGCTTTGACAAGCTGATGGAAACTTTGCGCAAACGTCTCGAAGAACAAAAGGGCCGCCATCAAGGGGGCAATAAATGGGTTGGAACGGCAGGCACTTCGCCGTTCGGGGCCTATGGCTACAACCCCGAGGGCGTGCGCGTCGGTCAAGAAGGCTCGCGCCACCAGCGCGCCGTCAAGGTCTGGGACAAGCGTGAATTTAGAAATCTTGATGACACAGTCGAACTTGGCACCCGCAACATCAAGGTCGCCCTGAAACGCTTGCGCCGGTGGGCGCGAGACGGGGCTGCTGATGAACTTGATCTGGGCGGCACGATCCGGGCCACTGCCGAACATGGTTATCTTGACGTGAAAACCCGCCCTGAACGGCGCAATGCCGTCAAAGTGCTGCTGTTCTTGGATGTCGGCGGCTCAATGGATCCGCACATCAAAACGGTCGAGGAACTGTTTAGCGCGGCCAAGGCCGAGTTTAAACATCTGGAATACTTCTATTTTCACAATTGCCTCTACGAAGGCGTATGGCGCGACAACCGTCGTCGCTGGGCCGCGCAGCAATCCACCCAAGAGGTGCTGCGCACCTATGGCCCTGATTACAAATGTATTTTCGTAGGAGACGCTTCGATGTCCCCTTACGAAATCGCCTATCCTGGCGGGGCAAACGAACATTGGAACCCCGAAGCAGGCTCTGTCTGGCTGGGCCGGGCCCGCGACCAATGGAAAAGCAGCCTGTGGATCAATCCGATCCCCGAAAAATACTGGCCCTACACCCAATCCATCAAAATGGTTCAGGAAATTTTCGGCGACGATGCGATGGTGCCCATGACGCTCGAAGGTCTCAGCCGCGGTATGCGGGCCCTTACCCGCTGACCTGTGTGACCCGCCCTTCAGTTCACCCTTTCACAAATACTCATCTGCGCTTGCCCTTCCGCGCAGACCGACCATATTGATAGTATGATACGTGTCATCCCCATACTGCTTGCCGTGCTTTACGGGCTTGCGATGTACCGCTTTTCCGCTTGGCGCACCGCCAAGGAACTGGACGAGAAATCAACCGAACTCGTCGATCCGGCCTTAGCCGAGATGAGCAAGAAGATGGCGCAGGCCCTCGATTTGCCGCGCATCAAGGTGCACATATACGAAGTCGCGCCTGTCAATGGTTTGGCTGCTCCTGACGGGCGGATCTTTATCACACGCGGGTTCTACAACAAATTCAGATCGGGCGAGGTTTCGGCCGAGGAATTGGCCAGCGTGATAGCCCATGAGTTGGGCCATGTCGCCCTTGGCCATTCACGCCGCCGCATGATCGACTTTTCAGGTCAGAATGCTATGCGGGCAGCACTTGGGATGATCTTGGGTCGCTTGATCCCCGGCATAGGCGTCTGGATCGCAAATATGGTGGCTAGCCTGCTGGCCGCGCGCCTGTCGCGTACCGATGAATACGAGGCCGACGCCTACGCTGCGGCGCTATTGACCAAGGCCGGTATCGGTGTCGCGCCCCAGATATCGTTGTTCAGAAAGCTCGAGGCGTTAACCCAAAGCAACCACGGCACCGCGCCTGCTTGGCTTATGAGCCACCCCAAGACCGAGGACCGCATTGCCGAGCTGACCCGCCTGCAGATGCGCTGGACGCCTTAACCAAGCGCCTTGGCAAGACGCGGCAATCTGGCTTTTTTAAGCAGTGGACGCATCTCCCAGTCTTGCCCCGAAAGACGCTGCGCCTGATCCAACACGGCATTCGCTACTGTTTCGATTTTTAGGGGGTTCGCTAACCAAATCCCGTGCAGATAACTGTCCGGATCGACCCGCAACATCCCTTCTTCGGACAATGTTCCGCGGGGGAAATCCTTGGCGTTCAGGGTCATGATCATATCGGCATTGCCAGAAATCGCTGATGCCAGCACGTGAATGTCATTCTCGTCAGGCAGGTACAGGCGACGTTCCAAGCCAGGCGTCGGTGTGACCTCTGCCTTTGGCCACGCAGCCCGCAATAGTGCGATCTCGGCGCGGGCTTGTGCCTCTCCGGTCGGTCCGATCTTAATGGCGGCGCGGGCCCATTCCTCAAGGATACGGGCGGACCAAAGCGGGGTGAATGCGCCTGCGCGCGCGGCCCCCAGCACGATTTCTCGCATCACAGTGGGGTACAGAACGCAGGCGTCAATCAGGACCCGCACCGTCATTTAAAGTCTGAAGAACAATGACTTAAGGTAGCCGGTTTCAGCCAATTGTGGCAGTTGCGGGTGGTCTGGCCCGGCAAATCCGGTGTGCAGCATTGCGGCACGCCGCCCTGCCCGACCAATTCCGCGGATTGATGAGGTGCGGAATTGCGTCAGGTCTGCTGCGTGTGAACACGAACACAGCCCCAAAATCCCGTTTTCAGCGACCAATGGTGCTGCAAGACGCGCAAGGCGCTCATAAGCCCGCAATCCGGCGTCAAGCGCCGGTTTTCCCGGTGCAAAAGCGGGCGGATCACAGATCACCACGTCAAATTCGGCGCCTTCAGCCCGCAGTGCGGTCAGAACGTCAAAGGCATCGCCTTGGCGTGTGGCGAACCGGTCGGCCACATTCATCGCCTCGGCACCTTTTTGCGCCAGTTCCAGCGCAGGTGCGGACCCGTCAACAGCCAGAACAGAACTGGCACCATTTGCCAAAGCAGCAAGGCCAAAGCCGCCTACGTGGGCGAAAACGTCAAGCACCCGCTTGCCCTTGGAAAGGTTGGCCGCAAAAGCATGGTTAGGCCGTTGATCATAAAAGATGCCGGTCTTCTGACCGCCAGTCAGATCGGCCATATAAATCGCGCCGTTCATCGGTACGGGGATCGCGCTGGCCGGTGCTTCGCCTAGCAAAACGGTGCTGACGTCGTCCAGCCCCTCAAGTGTCCGTGTGCGGCCCGCAGCGTTTTTCAGCACATTTTTGATGCCGGTTTGTGCCACCAGCGCCGCGACAAGCGCGTCGATGTGGACATCAGCCCATGCTGCGTTGGGTTGGATCACAGCCGTGTCACCAAAGCGGTCGATCACAACACCTGGCAGGCCGTCGGCCTCTGCGTGGACCAGACGGTAGAACGGGGCGTCATACAACTGTTCGCGCAATTGCAGCGCGCGGGTAATGTGGGCTGCAAACCAATCCACATCGATCACAGCTTCGGAATTCTGATCCAACATCCGGCAAAAGATTTTTGACAAAGGGTTCACAGCGACGACACCCATCACCTGACGGGCGGCGTCCTCGAGAATGGCAAGGCTGCCGGGGGCAAGGCCCTTGGTACGGCGGTCTATGACCATTTCATTGGCGTAAACCCATGGAAACCCATGACGAATGGCACGGGCATTGGCCTTGGGCAGCAGTCGAACTACTGGCAAGTCATGGTCGGAGGTCGGGGCGGATGCAAAAGGGGGCGTTGTCATAACGCCCCCTCTAGTCGGTTCTGATGGATTGGGAAAGCTCAGAGTTCGTTCAAAGCCTGAAACATGCCCAGTTTTGCATTTGTGTGTCCGCCGGGGCGGGCAATCTCTTGGCGAACGACCTCGGCTAGGTGGTCGGTGATGCGTACCTTTTGGGTTTGGCCTCTCCGGTCGGCTTCGAGGGCAAGTTGACCGCCCAGACCATCAAGGTCGGCTTTCACTTCGCGTGGTTCTGCCAGCAGCAAGCCGGTGCGCGTATCGCGCAAACTGATCCGGAATTTGATGGAATGCACACCGCCGGTGGTATAGCGGGCTTTTTCGGTCAAAGCGTGAAACCGCAGAACTTCGATCTCAACCTGGGTTGGAATTTCGCCTTCTACAGATTGCGCTGTTTTCTGGATGGCCGATTCAAAGATCGCTTTGACCTGCTCGTGGCGGTTGCCGATGGGGTCACCGCGCCAGACGATATCACCGGATGGGTAATAACGGTTAGCTTCGGATACTTTCAGGCTTTGGGGTACGAAAACCTGAATTTTCGAAATTTTCAAGTTTGACAGGAATGCCGCGGGCAATGCCTCTTGGACGGTCTCGGTCAGGGCAAGGTTTGGCGCGATCGGATAGTTGGTCGCGTTGCGTGTCGCCGTGTCGGTAGTAGCACAGCCAGAAACCAAGGTGCCCAAGGTCAGCGCTGCAAAGAGTGTCAAAAGTTTCATTGTTATCTCCCGCCAATGGATATCGGCTGTTAACTATCGTTGGGAGCATGCTTGACGGTAAATTGGGGCAGGTTTGGGGCACAATTGTAATCACCCTGTGGCGATACAAAGGTCTTTTTGCACCTTTGCGTGAAATCCTAGTGCCGCGGGCGGCTCTTCCATCCCCCCCGCCTGCGCGGCGCGGCCATGCCCTGCAACCCCTCGCGCATCACCTCTGTCATGGGGTGCTGGGCTGCATCTTCACCATACCGCTCCAGCATCAAGCGAATGGTCGGGCCTGTGTCTGTATCCAAAGGCAGGCTAAGCGCCCAGTCCAGAAATATGGTTCTACATTCTGCCTTAGTGATGCCGTCGATCTGATAGGATTCGTAAATAAGACCTTTGGGGTCCAACGCATCGCCCTTGCTCATGGTGTCTCCTTTTCTGGTGCAGCCTTTGACACGTCGTCATAATCTTGCAATGCGGTTCGAATAACACGAGCGGCCCCCTGATAGGTTTGCACGAGATGCATTTCCAAGGCGTCAAGACTGTCGCATTTCAGGCTGCGTGTTAGAAACGCCTTGCCCGCCTGCCCCAATTGGTCGCTGCGCAATACCTTTGCTGACAACAGACGGGTCGCGGATTGTAAAGACCAACAAATAGAATAGGCCTCCTTGAGGGTCTGGGTATCTGCACTGTTAATAATTCCCGACTTTGCTGCAGCATCAAGCCCGCTGCTGATCTGGCTGGCGGATCCGCCCTGCAGCAGCGCGCCGGCTTGGGCCAGCAGTTCGATATCTTGCAGGCGCCCCGGCCCGTTTTTCGCATCCCAAGTACCATCGGCCGCCTTTGCCGCAGCAAGACGCGCGCGCATCTCAGCGACTTCTTGCAGGGTTTCCGACTTGTCGCGTGGTTTGGACAATACTCTTGTCCGTAGGGCGTCAAAATCGTCAGCCAGTTCTTTTGGCCCCGCAATTACATCCGCACGGGTCAGCGCCAAATGCTCCCAAACCCAAGCTTGCGTCATCTGATAGCTTTCAAAACTGGCAAGGCTGGTGGCGACCGGCCCTTGATTGCCCGACGGTCGCAAGCGCATATCGACCTCGTATAGCCGGCCTTGGGCCATGGGGGCGGTCATGGCAGTAATCATCGCTTGGGTCAGCCGCGCATAATACAGTCGCGCCGCAAGGGGCCGCTTGCCGTCAGACGCCTCGACATCTGCGGGATCATAGATCACGATCATATCCAGATCAGACGCCGCCGTCAGGCACCGCGCACCCAGTGACCCCAAGCCAACCAGGATCGCACCCCGCCCCGGTGGGGTTCCGTGTTTGCTGGCAAATTCGTCAACCACCACGGGCCAAAGGGCCTGCAACACCGCACGGGCCAGATCAGCATATTGCGCGCCTGCAGTGCGTGCATCTGTCAGGCCGCGCAGATGATGAACCCCAACCCTAAAATGCCATTCACGGGCCCAGCGACGCGTTGCATCCAGACGCGCCTCATAATCGCCCTCAGCCGTCAGAGTGTCAGCCAGCGCGCTACGCAACGCTTCCTCTCCGGGCCACTCGCTAAAGAAATCGCCCCCGATCACGGCATCCAGCACCGCCGCATTACGCGACAGATACTCAGCCAGTCCGGGGGATGTACTGACGATGTCGACCAGCAGTTCCGAAAGCGAAGGATTAATCTTGAGCAGCGAAAATAGCTGCACACCGGCGGGAAGGCGGGACAAGAACCCGTCAAAAGCGAGCAATGCCTCGGCCGGTTTATCGGCTTCGGCCAGACGCGCCAACAGCCCGGGTTTCAGCTCTTCAAACAGATCGGCCCCCCGTGCGCTGCGCATTGCAGGATAGGTCAACCAACGGTCCAGAACGGCACTGTCAAACACATGGACGTCGGGTGCGTCAGGCTTCGGTGCGTCGGCCCCCGCAAAGAACCCTTCGGTCAGGTGGTGCACCTCGGCGAGACGCCGGTGCAGATCGGATTGCAAATCGCTGACGTCCTGATCCATCATGGCGGCCAGTCTTTCAAACCCGTTGTCTGTAGTAGGCAAGGTATGGGTCTGCGCGTCGCGGATCATCTGGACACGGTGTTCGACAGTGCGATGCGCACGGTAATGGTCGGTCAGGGTGTCCGCGACACCTTGAGGCAACCAGTCTTTCTCTGCCAGAACGCCCAGCCCGTCGCAGGTACCCCGTACCCGCAAATCAGCATCGCGCCCCCCTGCAATCAACTGGCGTGTCTGGGTGAAAAATTCAATCTCGCGGATACCACCGCGCCCCAGTTTCATATTGTGGCCGGGCAAAGTGATCGGCCCACCCAGACCTTTATGCTCCCGGATCGCAAGACGCATGTCATGGGCATCCTGGATCGCCGCGAAATCCAGATGGCGGCGCCAGACGAACGGGCGCAATGCTGACAGAAAACGGTTTCCGGCCTCCAGGTCGCCTGCTGCGGGCCGCGCCTTGATATAGGCTGCACGTTCCCATGTCCGGCCCACGCTCTCGTAATAGCGTTCTGCCGCTTCCATTGCCATGCATACGGGGGTCACGGCAGGATCAGGTCGCAGCCGCAAATCAGTGCGGAAAACATAGCCGTCGCCGGTGAGGTCATTCAGCGTGCCGCTCATGGCGCGTGTGGCGCGTACGAAAGCGGTACGGGCATCATAGAAATCATCCGCGTCGAACCGGGTTTCGTCAAACAAACAGATCAAGTCTATGTCCGAGGAGTAATTCAGCTCGTTCGCGCCCATTTTTCCCATCGCCAGCACAATGATGCCCGCCCCTGTTTCGGCATCATCAATTGTCATGCCGGGCAGTTTGCCGCGCTTGATCTGCGCGCGCAACGCGGCCCCAAGCGCGGCTTGACACGCAGCATCGGCGAAACTGGTCAGCGCACCTGTCACCTGTTCCAGTGTCCATGCCCCCGCCAGATCGGCAAGACCTGTCATCAGCGCGACCCGCCGTTTGCCCTTGCGCAAATGGCCGGAAAGCTGGTCATCAGGCACATCGCCCGCGCCCACGATCACCGTTTGAACGGCATCTGAAGGGTCGGCGAACGCGGCTTCGCACCACGCGGCCTCCTTTTGCATAAGGTCAAGCAAATAGGGTGACACGGACCCTGCCCCGGCCACCAAAGCAGATAGTTCCGGTGCAAGATCCGGCAGGGCGCGCTGCGCGTCCATTGCTTGATCGGCAGTGAAAATACGCGGAACGCGGGTGATCTGGCTGGCAAAACTGGTCATGCCCCAGCATTCGCTGTTTCGGTGGTTTCGGTCAATGGCTGGTTTTTCCCCATTAAATCAATCAGGTCGTTGGTCGTCGCTCGAATAATGTAAAAAAGATTCACATTACCCCTTGCGGAAATGCCCGGCAGTCACAATCTAGTATAATGTGAAAGGGATTTACATACACCCTCACACTAACAGGCCCGCGGTTATCAGGGCCACCACACTCTGACCGAAAGGTACGTTAATGACACAGACTTATTCCCCCGCCTATGCCCCGCAACGCAGTTGGTTGGGCCGCGCCGAAGACTTTCTTGACTCGAAAGGCAAAGTTGCTTGGATTGCCGCAGCAGTCGCCGGGTTCATCGCCTTCTGGCCGGTTGGCCTTGCCCTTCTTGCCTATATGATCTGGAGTAAACGCATGTTTAAATCGTCCACTTGTGCAAAGCGCAGCAGCCATCGCCACATGACCACCCGGTCCACTGGCAACGCCGCATTCGACGCATACAAAGCCGATACATTGGCGCGTCTCGAAGAAGAACAAACCAATTTCGAGGCATTCCTGACCCGACTGCGCGAAGCCAAAGACAAGGCCGAGTTTGACCAGTTCATGGCAGAGCGGTCCCCGAAAACCGAAGATGCACAATCTGCATAAGCTTGACCAAACCCCTTGCCCCCCGACATACGGGGGGCAACTCCGCCCATTCCCCAAGGACACCGCAATGAGCATGACCCCAGATCCTGACACCCAGCCTGAATTCTACGACGGTGTTGCCACCAAACGTTTGTTTGCCTGGATCGTCGATGCGATTTTCATCTTTCTTGCCTGCCTTATCACGCTGCCTTTCACGGCCTTTACGGGTGTGTTCTTCTTTCCGCTGATGATCCTTGTGATCGGATTTATCTATCGCGTGGCGACCCTTACAAGCGGATCGGCCACGTGGGGGATGCGGCTTTTGGGCATGGAGCTGCGGACAAATAACGACGAACGGCTGGATCCAGGTACCGCCTTCTTGCACACATTGGGCTATACCGTCAGCATCGGCATAATGCCGCTGCAGTTGATTTCCATCGTCTTGATGGGCACAAGCGCTCGTTGCCAAGGGCTTAGCGATATGGTTCTGGGCACAGTTGCCCTGAACAGGCGCAAGGAAATCTAGCCCTTCGGAAAACTGGGGCTTGGCGATTTGAAGGCCTCTTGGTATATTTTCCGGAACGATATAGGATTAGCATGCGCCATACCCTACCCATAGCCCCGCAGTTCTATGTGACAGCGCCCCAGCCCTGCCCTTATCTAGAGGGCCGGACGGAACGTAAGCTGTTCACTGCGCTGCAGGGTGAATCCGCAGCTACTTTGAACGACAGTTTATCCGCTCAGGGCTTTCGACGCTCGCAAAACGTGCTGTACCGTCCATCCTGTGCTGATTGCGCATCGTGCCTGTCTGCACGGATCAGTGTCGCGGATTTCACCCCTAGCAAAAGCCAAAGGCGGACGCTGAAGCGCAATGCTACTGTGACCCGGCGGGCTACCTCGCCTTGGGCCACCGAAGATCAGTACGACCTGTTTCGCCGCTATCTGGACAGCCGGCATGCCGATGGCGGGATGGCCGATATGGACGTTTTCGAATTCGCAGCCATGATTGAGGAAACCCCGATCCGCAGCCGCGTCGTCGAATATACCGACATTAACGCAAAAGGTCTCATCGGTGTGTGCCTGACAGATGTCTTGGGCGATGGCGTCAGCATGGTCTATTCATTTTATACGCCCGACCTGCCGCAAAACAGCTTGGGCAATTACATCATTCTGGATCACATCGAAATCGCCCGCGCAGCCGGCTTGCCTTACGTCTATCTTGGCTACTGGGTGCCTGGCAGCCAAAAGATGGGCTACAAGGCCAAGTTCTCGGGCCTTGAGGTCTATGTCGGCGGCAAGTGGCAAAAGATGAAAGACCCGTCCGATTTTAATCCGGATAGTCACCCACTGATCACGGATCCGATCGCTGAACAGGTGGCCAACATTGCCTTGCCCGATCTGGCACCGAAACGCAGCTGATCTTCACCCTTCTCTAGCTCTAGAATATCTTCGGGGAAGTTTGAGAGGCCAAATGGCCCCCTCATTCAGGTCCAAGGAGCGGAACTTGCCTGCAGGCAAACGGGTCCTTCAGTCGCAGTGGTAGAAACGAATGAGGGCACCCAATCGGGTGCCCTCTCCATTTTTCTAGACCTGTCTTACCCCGATTAGTTCGGGATCAAATCCGGTATGATCGTGACAATCACCGGGAACATCCACAACAGCGCCAAGGCCCCCACCTGGATCAACACGAATGGGATGATACCGCGATAGATATGGGCTGTTGTGACGCTCGGCGGTGCGACACCGCGCAGATAGAACAGGGCAAAGCCGAACGGTGGGGTCAGGAATGACGTTTGCAGGTTCACCGCTATCATAATGGTCACCCACTTAGGATCAAAGGTGCCGCCATAAATCACAGGCCCCACAATCGGGATCACGATGTAAATGATCTCAAGGAAATCAAGAACGAAGCCCAGGATGAACAACACCAGCATCACAATCAGGAAGACCGTCAGCTCGTTGTCAAAGCTCTTGAGCCATTGCTGGATATAGTGTTCGCCCCCAAAGGAAATCACCACCAGGTTCAGTAATTGTGAGCCGATCAGGATCGTGAACACCATCGACGTGACCTTGGCCGTTTCGCGGACAACCGGGCTAAGAACCCCGGATGTGTACAAAATCCAGCACGAGAACAGCAAACCGAACACCGCATACAGATAGGCACCGTAGGCCACGAAGAAAGCAATCCAGTTCTCGAACCCGACGGCTTCCTGATTGATCCGCAGGTCAAAGTTCACCCCGACAAGAATTGAGACAAGAATTGCCAACGTAGACCAGATGATCACCTTGGGTGAGCGGTCCAGATCGGTCAGCTTGCGGTAAGCCGCCAACATAATCGCACCACCAGCACCAAGGGCCGCCGCAGGTGTCGGGTTGGTGATACCACCAAGGATCGACCCCAGAACGGCTACGATCAGAACCAGTGGCGGGAACACCACGCGGATCAGCTCATTGCCCGCACATAGTTTCAGACCATAGATAACCCCGTACATGACAGCGGCAAAGGGTAATGCCATCAGCACAACCATTGTTCCCGGCGATGTGGTCGGCCCGACAAGAAGGATGTCCACCAGCACGGTCAGGACCAAACCGATCCCGCCAATAATCAACGGACGTGTTTCCGACGATGGCGATACACCACGCGCCGTTGTCAGGACCAAGGCCAGAAAGATCAGGATGACTGCAACGCCCGTACCGATCGGCGCGGCATCGTTGATCTTGTTGGCCTGTTTTTGCGCCAAAGCATCTTCGGACAGCTTTTTGCTGGCCTGCTGGCCACCGGCCGCTTCGATTGCAGCCTGTTCGCTGATTGCGGTATCCCATGCCTCTTGACCGTGCAAATCGATCATCGCGGCCTGACATTCCGGACCCACATTCGTACGCAGGCTGGCACCCTCGCCAATGTCGCTAAAGCTAGACACGACGGTAGATTGGCTGCCCACGATCCCCATGTTGCCAAGGAAGATCGTGCCGACAATCAGCAAAATCGGAGCGCCGAGGAACCAAGTGAACCCTTCCCCACGGGTGATTGGTTCGGAGTTGGTAGATCCCATCGGTACCGCAGGCGCTTTTTCAGGGTTAAACAGTGCATAAACAAAGGCATAAAGCGCGTAAAGCAGTGCCAGCATGATGCCAGGCAACAAGGCCGCTTGGAACAAGGTGCCAACAGAAACGACCGCAGGTTGGCCCAGATAGGTCAACGCATCAGTACAGCCTGCGGATGTCGCGCGGGCCTCTTGGGCGGCGGAATACAAGTCACCCGCCAATGTACCCAGCAATACGATCACAATGGACGGCGGAATAATCTGCCCCAAAGTACCCGATGCCGCGATGACACCGGTCGACAGCTCGGGGGAATAGCCGTTGCGCAGCATTGTCGGCAACGCCAGCAACCCCATCGTTACAACAGTTGCACCCACGATCCCGGTCGAGGCAGCAAGGAACGCGCCCACAACAACAATCGATACGGCCAAACCACCTGGCAGCGGGCCAAAGACGCGCGCCATTGTGGTCAGCAAGTCATTCGCGATCTTGGACCGCTCTAGGGTGATGCCCATCAAAACAAACATCAAAACCGCAAGCAGCGTTTCGATCGACTGACCGGCCAGAACACGTTCGTTCATCCGGTTGACGATAAACGAAACGTTGCGGTTCATCGCTTCTTCCCAACCGGCGGGGAAGACACTTTCGCCAATGCGGGGCAAATCAGGATATCGGAATTTCGACACCGCATCATTTGGGATGCCCGAATTCACAAGATCACGGTAAGCTTGCGAGGATTGGTCGATCGCCTGATGGATCAACAACCCTGCGCTATCAAGCGCCGCGATTATCGCGAATGAGATGACACCGGCACCACCGATGGCAAAAGCCACCGGAAAGCCGGATAAAATGCCGCCAAAGAGACAGACAAAAACGATAATCAGGCCGACTTCGACCCCGTCGAGACCAAAAAGCATGGGACGCCCCTTAAATTAATGTGTGCCCTCAAAGGCTTCTTCGCCCTCGCCCAGCGTATCGCGGTCGAGATATTTATCTTCGCTCTCGGGTCCTTCGCGGAACTCGAGGATGGCGCGGTAAAGCGTCGAGATCGCCTGCAAAATCACCATGACGCAGAACGCGCAGAGCAAGACTTTGAACAGGAAATAGCCATTGAAACCGTTCGGTGAAAAGCCAATCGTTTCGACGTTCCATTTTAGCAAACGGGCTTTACGCAGAAGCAGGTCCAAGCGGTCAGATGCAGACGGGTTCGGTGTTACCAGATGCCGCCACAAGAAGAACCAGCCGTAAAGCCATGTCACGATCGCAAACGGCAGCATAAAGAACAGCGCGCCGAACATATCGATTACCCGCTTGGTGCGGAACTTTGCGCCCGCATAAAACAGGTCTACGCGCACGTGCCCACCTTGAACGAATGTGTAAGATACACAAAGACAGACGACCAAGGCATTGAAAAGCTTCAGCTCTTCGGCGAACCAGCTGATGTCGAACTGAAGCGGAATACCAAAGCCGACCGAGATGTCGGGGCGCGTGAAAATCCGCTGCATGAAGACGATGATGATTTGTTGCAGCACCATCAGCAGGCCGGCCCATGCAAAAAAGCGGCCCACCGTGTTGGCGAACCCTTCAAGCGTGCGCACACAGCCCCACATGAACCGTTTGCTCCAGAATCCAAAGGCGGTGACGATTATCAGCCCGATGAACAGTACGAAAAACAGCTCTACCGATGCGCCGTAATAGATGAACCGCATCAAGGATTCACTGTTTGACCAATTCAGCCACATGCCAGGATTAAGCAAAGCGGCGAAAATGTTGTAAAACGCTTCAAGGATGTTGCCGAAAAAAAAGTTGATCAGATTACTGTCTTGGAACTGGTCCAGACAGCTTATCTTGGCACCTTCTGCCGCGCGGAAAAATCCGTCGCACACCACATCGTCTGCCATTTAGCTCCCCCCTTCGCCTGCCCTGATTGTAACAGGGCTTGGTGCGAAATTCTTTGTTGCCTCGGCGTTAGATGCCCAAGGTCGTGTTGTGCATCAGGGGCCGCACAACGGCGGCCCCTGATAGTTCGATCGAAAGCCTTAGCTTTTACCCAGAACCCGCTGACGCTGGTTCACATAGTATGCGTCAGACTTGGACAGCCATTCAGCAGAGGACTGCAAAGATGTCTCAAAGCTTTCACGGATTTCCGCGAACAGAGCATCACCCATATTTTCGTCCATAACTTCTTTGGACGCGGCACCGAATGCATCCCAAACATCGTCAGGGAACTGCATGGTTTTAACACCCTGCTGCTGCAGACGTGCCAGTGCGGCACCGTTGTTTGCCAGCGTTTCGGCCAGACCTGTGTGCGTTGTCGCCATGCAGGAATATTCGATGATCTTCTGCTGTGCTGGTGTCAGGTCGTTAAAGACATCCAGGTTAACAGATGCAGTCAAACCGGAGCCTGGCTCGTGGAAGCCAGCGGTGTAGTAGATTTTGGCAACTTCTTGGAAGCCGGCGCGTTCGTCCGCGAATGGGCCAACCCACTCAAGACCGTCCAGCGCGCCCGAGGACAGCGCCTGATACAATTCGCCGCCGGGGATGTTCTGAACGGATGCGCCCAGTTTACCCAGAACCTTGCCACCAAGGCCCGGCATGCGGAATTTCAAACCGTTAAAGTCTGCGGCGGAGTTGATTTCCTTGCGGAACCAGCCACCGGACTGCGAACCAGAGTTACCGGCCAAGAACATCTTCATGTTGAAGATTTCGCCGATCTGGTTGTGCAATTCGTGACCGCCACCGTGCAGGTACCAGTTTGTCAGCTCTTGCGCTGTGCCACCGAACGGAACGGCTGTGAAATACGCCAGACCAGGGTGCTGACCGATGAAATAATAGTCAGCCGCGTGGTACATGTCGGCCTGACCGGAGGATACAGCGTCAAACACTTCGAACGCACCAACCAGTTCGCCCGGCGCTTTCTTTTCGATGGTCAAGCTGCCGTCAGACATCTCGTTAACCATGTTGTTCAGGTAGGTTGCCGCGTCATCAAGAACGGCAAAGCCACGAGGCCAGGACGTGACCATGGTCAGCGTGCGCTTGCCTTGGGCATACAGTGGTGCGGCCAGCGTGGATGCAGCGGCGGCTGTGCCGCCAAGTGCGGATGTCTTCAGAAATGAACGACGGTCCATATGGATACTCCTCCCGAGTATAGGATGCCCGCGCGGCTGCTTGGCCCGCGGGTCGTTGCAAGTGCACGTAATCTAACCGATCCATTCTGGTTTGAAATACCAATTAATGCGTAGAGACCCACCCCAACCGCAAGATAATGTCCCTATTAGTGCCCATATTTTAGGCAAGCATGTCGACTTGATGCGTTGGGCAGCTTGGGCGCAAGCAGAACTGCCCCTTTGATTCGACAATGATTCCCTTTACCAGAATCATATGCGTCACCTGTCCTACCGCCTTGCCCCAACCTATGCCCAAAAGCTGACACTGCTTGCCGCTGTGCCGCTGGTGCTGGCTGTGGCCGCGATCGCAATTGTTGTGGCGCTTCAGGCCAAGGCGTTGGCGGACCGCGAGATCAACACGCTGGAAAACCAATTGATCGACGCCAAAAAGGTTGAGCTGCGCAATTATGTTACCCAAGCTCGCAACGGATTCTACTTTGTCTACGGCTCTGCATCGCCGCAGGATGATGATGCCAAGGCGCAAGTCGCGCAAATTCTATCGGCGATGATCTATGGCGAGGAAGGGCAGTTTTTCGTCTATGATTTCGATGGCACCGCCCTTGTCAGCCCGCGGGAAACCAACCGTATCAATGAGAATTTTCGGGGTGAAACCGACAGCGCCGGCACCCCTGTGGTGGACGAGCTGATCCGCATTGCCCGTGATGGCGGTGGCTATCACACCTATCTTTGGCCCAAACCTTCAACCGGGGTCGAGGCGCAAATGATCACCTATGTCACCTCCTTTCCCAGCTGGCGTTGGGCTGTAGGCACGGGAGTGTTTATCGACGATGTCCTGTCCAGTGTCGCATCTGCACGCGCCGATGTTCTGGCCCGCGTTCAACGTACGTTCCTGTATATCGGTGCGATTACTTTGGCCGCCTTGTTCCTTGTTTTCGGTACAGGCATGCTTGTGAACCTGCGCGAAAGACGTTTGGCCGATGCCAAGCTGAAAAAATTGACCCAACGCGTGTTTGACGCCCAAGAGGAAGAGCGCGGCCGCGTGGCGCGAGAATTGCACGACGGGATTAGCCAAATATTGGTCGGGGTTCGCTATGCGCTCGAGAACGCGCGCCGCCGTCTGGAGCGGGGCGACCCCCGCGCGACCGAGCCGTTGGGAAAAGGCATCGACAGTCTGGGCGTGGCCATATCAGAGGTGCGGCGCATCAGCCGCGATCTGCGCCCCGGCGTGTTGGACGATCTGGGTCTGGGCCCGGCCCTGAAAACGCTGGTCGAGGAATTTTCCGCCCGCACCGGCATTGCCTGCCATTTCAACACAGTGGTGTTCCGCAACCGTCTGGACAATGACGCCAAGATCGCCATGTATCGCATCGCCCAAGAGGCGCTGACCAATATCGAACGCCATGCGGGTGCCTCCGAAGTGATTGTCGATCTGCGCGGCCACCGCCAAGGGGCCACCCTTGAGATCAGGGATAACGGGCGCGGCATTTATGGCGGGATACAAAGCGCCGGTGGCCTTGGTCTGCGCAATATGCAAGAACGCATGGACCAACTTGGCGGCACCCTGTCGCTGGAGGCCTCGCAAGGGCGTGGAACGCGGATCAAAGCATCTGTTCCGCTGACCCATCTATTGCCGCCGGAATCCAGCCTCTCGGCCCCTGTACCAAATTCTTAGGAAATCACCCAATGACAATTCCTGTCAAAGTCATGATCGTTGACGATCACCCCATGGTCGCCGAAGGCATCCAATCCATTCTCGAAAGTTATGACGACATTCAGGTTGTTGGATGCCTGTCCAATGGCCGTGCCGCGATTGACCAGTTCGAGGCGCTTAATCCCGACGTAATTCTGATGGACTTGAACATGCCCGATGTTGGCGGTTTGTCGGCCACCGAAATCGTACTGGAACGGCGGCCCGACATGCGGATCGTTATTTTGTCTATGCATGACAACCCCGAATATATCTCCTCTGCGCTTAGTCATGGGGCAATGGGGTATATCCTGAAAGACGTGCCAACTGACGAAATCAAACTGGCGATTGATCAGGTCATGCTGGGCAAGCGGTATCTGTGTACTGGTGCTCAGGGGTCGCTCGAACCCAAGGACACCGCCCGCGAGGCATTGACTGAACGGGAACAAACGATCCTTTTGCAGTTGGCGCAGGGCAAGGCCAACAAAGAGGTTGCTGTGATCCTTGATATCTCGGTCCGCACGGTCGAAACCCACCGAAAGAATATCAAACGAAAGCTTGGGATTTCATCGACAGCCGGTTTGACCCGCTACGCGATGGAACACGGGGTGCTGCAAGGAACCGGCGTGCGCATTTAAAATTGCCTGATTCATCTATTCGATTTTGCAAAACTTCAAAAAATTCAAGCACTGCGCAATAAATGGAAAGATTTTTCGCCCTGTGCGACACTTTTTCATGAAATTGCCCATTGACGCCCCTTTGCCCCGCTCATAATCTCCCCCAACGCAAATGGGAGCCTTTGGCCATGACTAATCTAGTCGTCATTGTAGGACACACGCGCATGGGCCGGTAACGGCAGACCATAATCGTCACCATGCGCCCCCGCCAAAACCGGGGGCTTTTTTATGCGCCACGACAAAATTTGAACCTGACCCAACGACCCTAAACACCACCCTACGGAGCACCAAGATGACACGTAAAATGACCGGAGCGAAAATGATCGTCCAAGCCCTGATCGATCAGGGCGTCGATACCGTATTTGGCTATCCCGGCGGCGCTGTCCTACCGATTTATGACGAGGTGTTTCAGCAAAACAGCATCAAACACGTTTTGGTACGCCATGAACAAGGTGCCGTTCACGCCGCCGAAGGCTATGCACGTTCAACCGGTAAACCCGGCGTTGTTCTGGTGACATCCGGTCCCGGTGCCACGAATGCAGTGACAGGTTTGACCGATGCATTGCTGGATTCGATCCCGCTGGTTGTTTTGACAGGTCAGGTACCGACGTTCATGATCGGGTCAGACGCCTTCCAAGAGGCCGACACCGTTGGCATCACGCGCCCTTGTACGAAACATAACTGGCTGGTCAAAGACACTGACAAGCTGGCGTCAGTTCTGCACGAAGCCTTCCACGTTGCCACCTCTGGGCGACCTGGCCCGGTTCTGGTCGACATCCCCAAGGACGTCCAATTTGCGACCGGTCAGTACGAGCCCAAGAAACCGTCAGTGTCCCATTATCAGCCGCCCGTAAAAGGCGACATGGAAGCGATCACCGAACTAGTGGCGGCGATGGAAACGGCAAAACGCCCTGTTTTCTATACAGGCGGCGGTGTTATCAACTCTGGCCCCGCAGCTGCGCAATTGCTGCGCGAACTGGTTGAGGCGACAGGTTTTCCGATCACCTCGACCTTGATGGGTCTGGGCAGCTATCCTGCGTCCGGTGAAAAATGGTTGGGAATGCTGGGCATGCACGGCCTGTACGAGGCCAACATGGCGATGCATGATTGCGACCTGATGATCAACATCGGGGCACGGTTTGATGACCGAATCACCGGTGTCGTTGATCTGTTCAGCCCAAAGTCTACCAAAGCGCATATCGATATCGATCCGTCATCCATCAACAAGATCATCCGAGTGGACATCCCGATTGTTGGCGATGTTGGCCATGTCTTGGAAGACATGCTGAAGGTCTGGAAATCCCGTGGTCGCAAAACCAACAGCGAAGCAGTTGCCAAGTGGTGGAAGAAGATCAACGAATGGCGCAGCATCGATTGCCTGAAATTCGAGCAAAAAGGCAAGATCATCAAGCCACAGTATGCGCTGGCACGGCTTGAGGCGCTGACTAAGAAATACGACCGCTATATCACCACCGAAGTGGGCCAACACCAGATGTGGGCCGCGCAATACCTGAACTTTGAGGATCCGAACCGCTGGATGACTTCGGGCGGGCTTGGCACCATGGGTTATGGCTTTCCTGCGTCCATTGGCGTCCAAATGGCGCATCCAGATGCGTTGGTAATCAACGTGGCTGGCGAAGCGTCATGGCTGATGAACATGCAGGAGATGGGCACGGCAATGCAGTATAACCTGCCGGTAAAACAGTTCATCTTGAACAACGAACGGTTGGGCATGGTGCGCCAGTGGCAAGAATTGCTGCATGGCGAACGTTATTCGCAAAGCTGGTCCGAGTCCCTGCCCGATTTCGTGAAACTGGCCGAGGCGTTCGGTGCCAAGGGCATTTTGTGTTCTGACCCTGATGATCTGGATGACGCCATCATGGAAATGATCACCTATGACGGGCCGGTCATCTTTGATTGCTTGGTTGAAAAGCACGAGAACTGTTTCCCGATGATCCCGTCAGGCAAAGCACATAACGACATGATGCTTGCCGGTGGTGATACGCAAGGTGTGATTGACGCAAAAGGGTCGGTCCTAGTGTAACGCGTTTTCTTACAAAGAAGACGGACCGGAATTTCCGAAAAATTTTGGCGACTAAATCAGATGAAGAGGACAGTCAGATGTCAGCCCTAAAACTAAAAAAAGGCTCTACCAGCCATTCCGCCTACAACCTGCGCCCGAACTTTTCGGATGTGATCGAACGACATACCCTTGCTGTTCTGGTCGAAAACGAACCCGGTGTTCTGGCCCGCGTCATCGGGCTGTTTTCAGGCCGCGGCTATAACATCGACAGCCTGACCGTGGCCGAGGTGGATCATACCGGTCACCGCAGCCGGATCACGATTGTCACCTCAGGCACACCCCAAGTGATCGAGCAGATAAAAGCGCAGCTTGGTCGGATCGTTCCCGTCCACGAGGTTCATGACCTGACAGTCGAGGGTCCGTCGGTTGAACGCGAATTGGCGATGTTCAAAGTAACAGGAACAGGTGACAAGCGCGTCGAGGCACTGCGGCTTGCGGATATCTTTCGCGCAAACGTCGTGGACAGCACCCTTGAGACCTTTGTCTTCGAGATCACCGGCGCGCCCGACAAGATCGATGCTTTCGCTGACCTGATGCGTCCCTTGGGGTTGTCTGATGTGGCAAGGACTGGCGTTGCCGCCCTGCCCCGTGGCGACTAGGCCATTTCGGCCTGACGTTGCTGAACATAACGAGGCCGTCTGCTGGGAAATTGAACGATCTTGGCAGACGGTTGTACGGCAGGCAGGACTTTGGCCTGGTCAATTAACTTGGCCGGTAAATCAACGTCCAGCTTTTGTTGAACGACGCGTGGATTTGTTGCTGTTCTAAGTTTGCTGGTCGACGTCACTTCGAATTCAACAAGGTCGCCAGCGTCAAAGTTTGTGGATTGGCAGCTTGGTGATCCCGCAAAAAACGCCAAGTCCCCGTGATCTTCGCACCAAAAGACGGCCTTTTGATCGGACTCATCGCTCCAAAGCACTACACCGTACATATTTTAACACTCCCACTTTCATACTAACACTGGTTGGATAGTTGCCAAATTTCAATGGTTTGTCGATTTTTTTGCAGTTCCAATTTGTGTCGGTCGCACCCAAATCTGACGCTAATTAGCGTCAATCCCTTGCAAACCCGCTGGATTCGGCACTATCTAGGGTTATTGCGGATGTAGGGGTGGCCAAAATAGAGAATCCGGCGAAAATCAGGTCGGTATTTGGAGAGAACCTAAGGCTTCTGTCCCAAGATCAGCCATCGATCACCGTGTTGGCCAGCAAACTTGGCATCAACCGAACCCAATTCAACCGTTATTTGTCTGGCGAAAGCTTTCCCAGACCAGATATCCTTGCCCGCATCTGTGCCTATTTTGACCTAGACGCACGTATTTTGCTTGAACCTCTGGCCCAGATAGCACCGCCGCCGTCGCCGCCGCTGGGGCACTATATGACCGATTTTCTAGTTTCAAACTCCAGCGTCATTCCGGAAAGTGTTTTTCCGAGCGGCTTTTATCGCTTTTCGCGGCGCAGTTTCATTGATGGGGCCGTTTTCGTTATCGGGCTGGTCTATGTCTTTCGCGAAGGCGATGCGACCTATCTGCGCGGCTATGAAACAACCAAGGCCATGCGCATGCAAAGCCTTCCGACCATGGCCAAATACCGCGAGTTTCGCGGCGTAGTGTTGCAACAAGAGGAAGGGCTGGCAATCATCGCGGGGCGCAAAAATGCGATGACCACTTCGTTCAACTATCTTGGGCGTGCGGCGTCATTCGGGAACAACTTTTGGGTCGGCTATACCACCCGTACCATTTCCGAAGCGGCAGCTGGAACGCGCGTGACGCGGCTGGTCTATGAATACCTACCCCAAGACACGTCCAGCATCCTCGCAGCGGCCCGCAGCAAGGGCTTTTATCCTGCCGAGGATCTTGCCCCTTTTCACCAGCGTTTGCTGCGTCCCAATCAGGATTTTGCCTGATCCGGTACCTGCACGATGTCGCAGCCGTGAAAAACAGGTCGTTAAATGAACGCAGCCGCCGTCTCTTTGACGCTAACCTTGTTGCACCAGCAAGGAGAGCATTATGAACATGTCCCCTACCGATCTCAGCACGGTCCGCCGCCCGATAGAACAGGCAAATGGCCTGTCCAATGCCCACTACATTGATCCTGCCGTTTTTGCAGAAGAACGCCAAGCAGTGTTATTCAATAATTGGCCCGGACTTGCCACCGCGTCTGACGTGCCCGAAATCGGAGATGCGGTGCCGCTGACGTTTCTTGGAATGCCCCTTTTGATCGTGCGCGACAGATCAGGTCAGGTGCGGGTGTTTCAAAACACATGTCGCCATCGTGGGATGATTTTGGTGGATGCCCCGCGCAGGATTGATGGCGCGATCCGCTGCCCTTACCATAGCTGGTGCTACAGCACCGAGGGACGGCTGGTGTCGACGCCCCATGTCGGAGGGCCGGGGCAAAACACGCACCAAGGGATCGACCGCGCCCTGCTGGGCCTTTTCGAAATCCGCAGCCATGTCTGGATGGATGTCATCTGGATCAATATTTCCGGCACCGCATTGCCCTTTGAACAGGCCAATGCCGACTTGATCGCCCGGTGGGCTGAATTTGACAAGCCGTTGCATCACGGGGGGGCCGACAGCCGCTTTCAACTCAGCGTGAATTGCAATTGGAAGCTGGCCGTCGAGAATTATTGCGAGAGCTATCACTTGCCGTGGGTACACCCGGGCTTGAACAGCTATTCCCGCCTCGAAGATCACTATCACATTGAACAAGCTGGCCATTACTCTGGCCAAGGGACACTGGTCTACCGCCAGATCAAGGGGGATGACGGTCTGCCATTTCCGGATTTTGCCGATTTGTCAGATAAGTGGGACACGGCTGCCGAGTATGTAACCGCCTATCCGAATGTGCTGATGGGCGTGCACCGCGACCATACATTCGCGATCATTCTTGTTCCTGAAGGGCCTGAAAAGACCACCGAAAACGTTCATCTTTACTATGCGGCGGCAGAAACGGACCCTGAGCTGCGCGCCCGCAATACAGATCAATGGAAACAGGTATTCGAAGAAGACATCTTTGTCGTCGAAGGCATGCAGCGCGGACGGCATGGGGTTCAGTTTGATGGCGGGCGGTTTTCACCCGCGATGGACGGCCCCACACATATGTTTCACGATTGGATCGCATCAAGGCTGGAAGCCCATCGCGCGGTGCCATGAACGATCTGAATGATCGGCTTTTAGCGGCGCATAGGGTCTATGACCAACCCGCGTTGGTCGCGCTGTATACCGAAGTCGCAGCGGTCGCCGATGAACCGAATGCCAAGGGTTTTTATCTGACCCAAGCCTATGTTTACGCTCTGGAACTTGGACATCCCGACGCGCCCGCCCTTCGGGCCGACCTGATCAGAATGGGTCGCGAAACCACGCTTTAGCTGAAAACCGGTGGGCGCTTTTGCGGCCAGCGGGTCGCCTCATGCCAATGCTGTGCTAATTTCAGCAGCATCGCATCGCTGCCCTGCCGACCGATCAATTGCAGACCACCCGGCAGTCCGTTTGCACCAAAACCTGCTGGCACATTCACCACGGGCAACCCGATCAGTCCGGCAGGCACGACCACCTGCATCCAACGGTGATAGGTGTCCATCCTGCGTCCTGCGATTTCTGTAGGGTGCACGTCGTCTACAGGAAACGGCCAAAGTTGCGCAGAGGGCAGCACCAACACATCCACGGTATCGAACAGAGCGGACGCGGCACGATACCAGTCGGAACGGACGACGCTGGCGCGCTGAACCTCCATCGCACTCATCTCTAGCCCGCGCTTGATTTCCCATTGGGCGGCGTCTTTCAGATGCGCGCGTTTGCCTGCGTCTTCGAAAACCTCCCTCAGTCCGGCCGCAACCGCGAAGGATCGCAGGGTGATCCAACTGTCCCACATCTTTTCGGCATCAAACGGCGGTGTCACTTTGGAAACGGAGTGCCCCAAATCCGCGAACTGGCCCAAGGCCGCCTCGCTTAGTGCACGAATTCCATCTGCATAGGGAAATGCGCCGCCCCAATCGCCAAGCCACCCGATCCTTACGGCAGGACCTTGCCTGCCCATCTGTGGCAAGGTTGCAGCCGGATCGACGCCCAGTGGTTGTAGTGGGTCGGCCCCCGTCATCGTATCGAGCAAAGCTGCCAAATCACGTGGCGTCCGCGCCAATGGGCCGGATGTCGCCAGTTGATGCAAATACATGTCACCCTCCGGCTCGCCCGGAACTGTTCCCCAAGTAGGGCGCATCCCGTACACATTGTTCCATCCGGCGGGGTTGCGCAGACTGCCCATCATGTCAGACCCGTCTGCAACACTGACCATCCCACTGGCCAAAGCCGCCGCAGCGCCCCCAGATGATCCACCAGCGGATTTCGTCAGGTCATATGGATTGCATGTCGCGCCATGGACCGGGTTGAAAGTATGGCTTCCAAGGCCGAATTCCGGCGTGTTCGTTTTACCAATGATAATTGCCCCCGCAGCCCGCATCCGCTCCACGAAAACACTGTCTTTTTGCGCAATTGTCCCGGCAAATAGCGGTGATCCCATTGATGTGGGCAATCCCTTGGCATCGGCCAAATCCTTGACCGCCATCGGAATGCCATGCAGCCAACCGACGCGTGGCGCTGCATCCGCGTCCCGTGCCTCGGTCAACAACGCCTCACGATCGCGCAGGGACACAATCGCATTGACCGGGCCATTCACTGCCTCGATCCGGTCCAAGGTCGCTTCCATTAACGCAACGGCCGTCAGACTACCCGCAGCCAAAGCCTCAGATTGCGCCAATGCGCCCATTTCTAGAATATCCAAACCCATCCCCCGCTTTCGCAACATCAAACGCGCCAGCGGGGACAGAAACAAGCCCCACATTCTATCCGCGTCTTCTTTGCCAAAGAAATATCCCGGGGTCCTCTGGGCGGGGGCAGCGTGCCCTGACGCTTAGCTGGCTTGCGCTTCTGCCCGGCTTTTGCCCGACACGGCCAAGGCCAGTGCAGCGCCCATCAGCCCGTCCAGATCACCGTCCAGAACACCTTTGGTGTCCGATGTCTCGTAATTCGTGCGCAGGTCTTTGACCATCTGATAGGGCTGCAAGACATAGGAACGGATCTGGTTCCCCCAACCTGCATCCCCCTTGTTTTCATGGGCTTCGTTGATCGCGGCATTCCGGCGATCAAGTTCCATCTGGTATAGGCGCGATTTCAGGGCCTTCATGGCGATATCACGGTTCTGGTGTTGGGATTTTTCGGAACTGGTCACGACAATGCCGGTGGGATGGTGGGTGATACGCACAGCCGAATCCGTCGTGTTCACGTGCTGACCGCCCGCGCCAGACGACCGGTAGGTGTCGATGCGAATGTCGCTGGGGTTCACTTCGATTTCGATATTGTCGTCTACCACCGGATACACCCAAATCGAGCTGAATGACGTATGCCGCTTGGCCGCCGAATCAAAGGGACTGATCCGGACTAGACGGTGCACACCGGATTCAGACTTTAGCCAGCCATAGGCGTTCAAACCACTGATCTTATAGGTGGCAGATTTGATACCCGCTTCTTCTCCCGCGCTTTCAGACTGGAGTTCGACCTTATAGCCCTTTTTCTCGGCCCAGCGGACATACATCCGCGCAAGGATGTTTGCCCAATCGCAGCTTTCCGTACCGCCTGCCCCGGCGTTGATCTCCAAGAATGTATCGTTGCTATCAGCCTCGCCGTTTAGCAACGCCTCCAGCTCCTTTTGGGCGGCGGTCTCAGCCAGCGCTTTCAGGGCGGCCTCAGCTTCGGCGACGACTTCGGCATCGTCTTCCATCTCGCCCATCTCGATCAATTCGATGTTATCAGCCAGCTCTTGCTTGATGCCATCATAGGTTGCCATGGAATCGACCAGCGCCTGCCGTTCGCGCATCAGTTTTTGCGCGGCATCGGGATCATCCCAAAGGTTGGGGTCTTCTACGCGGGCGTTAAATTCTTCCAAACGGTAGGGTGCGGTTTCGACATTCAAACGCTGTGCCAACAGATCCAGCGATTTGCTGATCTGATCTGCTGTATTTTGTGCCTCTGCGCGCATCGTTTGTGCCCTTTAAATTAATTGCGGCCCCGATATGCCGGGGCCGCGTATGAGATAGACCAGCCTTGCTGTAGGAGCAAGCGCTTGGCGTATTCCGAAGGTTAGTATAGCCCGCCTGAACTGATGGTGCCAAAGCTGGCTTTGGGCCCCACGATAGCCTTCTTGCCCGTCGAAGTTGTGACTTCACGTGCGCCAGAACCGCCTGCTTCCTCGACCAGCGGCAGGTCTGCCCCCATCGCAAAGCCACCGTCAAAGGTAATCCCGAACAACGGCATTTCGCCATCGCGGAAGTACTCGGCCACTACGTTTGGTCCGCTGGCATTGTCAGACAAACGCGCGCCGGTGAAGCGGTCGATGTTAATGAATGAACCACCGGGGGGCACCTCGAATGCGCCGCCGCCGTATTTCTTGATGGCCTCGCTCATAAAACGCTGGAACACTGGGCCACACATGCCCGCGCCGTAGGCCCGTTTGCCCAAGGACCTTGGGTTGTCGAAACCGATATAACAGCCCGCAACGATGTTGCTGGAAAAGCCCACGAACCAAACATCTTTGGCGTCATTTGTTGTGCCTGTCTTGCCGGCGATCGGAACAGGCAGATTGATTGCCCCTTTGGCAGTACCGCGGTCCACAACCCCCTTCATCATCGACGTCAGTTGATAGGCCGTGATCGGGTCCATCACGCGTTCGCGGTTGGAAATGATGCGCGGGCCGAGACCGGGATCAAGGCTGGTCAATTGGCAATCGTTACAGATCCGCTGATCGTGTTTATAGACGGTGCGGCCATAGCGGTCTTGGACACGGTCGACGAGGGTCGGTTGCACTCGCTCGCCGCCATTTGCGAACATCGCATAGGCTGAAACCATCTGGTACAGCGTGGTTTCCTGAGACCCCAAAGCGTTGGCCAGAACCGGCGACAGGTTGTCATAGACGCCAAAGCGTTCAGCATAGTCACCGACGGTATCCATCCCGACCTCTTGGGCCAGACGGATGGTCATCAGGTTGCGCGATTGTTCGATACCTGTGCGCAAAGGCGTGGGGCCATAAAATTTGTTAGATGAATTTCGCGGCCGCCACATCCCTTGCGGTGTGTTAATCTCGATCGGGGCATCCACCACGATCGTCGCCGGCGTATAGCCGCTATCAAGGGCCGCGGCATAGACAAACGGCTTGAAGGAGGAGCCGGGTTGGCGTTTTGCCTGGGTTGCGCGATTGAACACAGACGCCTGATACGAGAACCCACCCTGCATCGCGATAACTCGGCCGGTGTTTACGTCCATCGCGACGAAACCACCCTGAACTTCGGGGATCTGGCGCAAAGTCCAGCGGATGAACGACCCGTCATTGTCAGCGGTCATACGGCGCACCAACACCACATCGCCAAGCTCTAGCAGATCGCTTGCAACCTGTGCATTGCGGCCTAACTTGCCGTCACTCAAGCGTTTGCGTGCCCATTGAACGTCTTTGGCTGGGATAAAGTGGCCTTCGCCCGTCTCTTCAACGCCTTCGATGCCGATACGCGCGTTGCTGTCGCCAACGCTTAGGACAACGGCGGGGTACCACGGGCTTTCCAAATCGACATCACGCGACACGCGCACATTTGCCAGGGCTTCGCGCCACGTTGCTTCGTCGGTCAATTGTTCGGCAGGGATCTTTTTGCCGGTTCCACGCCATACGCCGATCCCACGGTCGTAATCCTCAAGCTGGCGCTGCAGGGCCTGCGCCGCGATGGGCTGCATTTCGTTGTCGATGGTGGCGCGTACGGTCAATCCGCCGGTGAAAAACTCGCCCTCGCCAAAGTTTTCAGAAAGTTGGCGGCGAATTTCATCGGTAAAGTAATCGCGCGGAGGCAATTCCGCCTTAAAGCTTTCAAAGTCGCCGTTCTGAACCGATCGCAGCGGCTGCGCGACCTCGTTCTGATAGTCAGCCTCGGTGATGTATCCGTTTTCCTTCATCTCGCGCAGAACGAAATTGCGGCGTTGCATCAACCGGTCTTTGCGGCGAACAGGATGATAATCTGAAGGTGCCTTGGGCAGTGACGCCAGAAATGCGGCCTCGTGCGGGGCCAGTTCGCCCAGTGTTTTGTTGAAATAGGTCTGCGACGCCGCAGCAACACCATAGGAATTCTGGCCCAGGAAAATCTCGTTCAGGTACAGCTCAAGGATCTTCTCCTTTGGGAGGGTTTCCTCAAGTCGGGCAGCAAGGATGATTTCCTTGATTTTGCGTTCTGCACGGCGGTCACCTGACAGCAAAAAGTTCTTCATAACCTGTTGCGTAATGGTGGACGCCCCGCGCACGTCCTTGCCACGCGTGCGCACTGCATCCACAGCAGCCGCACCGATACCGCGCAAGTCATACCCTTCGTGGGTATAGAAATTCTTGTCTTCAGCAGAAATGAACGCCTGTTTGATCAACGGTGGAATAGTATTTGCGGGGGCAAAAAGACGGCGTTCCTTGGCGAATTCATCAATCAAACGACCCTGACCCGAATAAATCCGGCTAATCGTGGGCGGCGTATATTGCGCAAGGGATTCGTGGCTGGGCAAATCACGCCCGTACATCCAGAAAACCGCCCCAATTGTCAAAGCAACCATACCGACGCTCATGGTCAGGGTGGTAAAAATACCCCCAAAGAAAGATAGGATTAGGCGAAACACGTGTGGCAGTCCCTTGCAAGGCTGTTGGTTAACCCGTCTATACGCGGGCAAAGTGGAATCGTCAAAACACGAAGCGGTGGCCATTTGGCGATATACCGCGCAGGTCTTGTGTCGGTATCACGGTAAGGGTTACTGGCGGATCAACGGCTTAAGTGCTGCATCTTGATCGCGCCACTCCTTTATCGCGTCTGCAATGGCTGACACCATCACCGCACGCCAGACCGGATCGCGCAAATTGTTCAAATCCCGGTCATTACTCAGAAATCCGACTTCGATCAGGACAGACGGAATATCGGCCGATTTCAACACCGAAAACCCCGCATTGCGCAACGGACGGCGGTTCATCGGGCCGCCTGCCCCCTTCATGCCGGCCACCAATGTTTTGGCAGCAGCAACCGAGCGCGGTTCGGTTTCCTGCCGCGCCAGATCCAGCAAAATGCCTGCGACCTGATCGTCCGATCCGGTCAGATCAGCGCCCGCAATGATGTCAGACCGGTTGTGGCGCGCTGCCAGATGTTCGGTCGCGGTATCGCTGGCCTCGTCTGACAGAGTATAAACGGTGGCCCCTTTTGCGCCGCCTTGCTGCAAGCTGTCAGCATGAAGCGATATGAACAGATCGCCCTGAGCCTGATGCGCAATGGCGACGCGGGTTTCGAGTGCGACAAACAGATCGCTTTCACGCGTCATCATCACGTCAATGCCATCGCGGACCAAGGTTTCTCGCAGCGTGTGCGCAAGGGTCAGCATCAGGTCTTTTTCAGCGATACCGTCACTTTCGGCCCCCGGATCAACGCCCCCGTGACCGGGATCAAGGATCACCAGAAACCGATGCTCGCCTTTAGGATTGGCGGGCTTGGGCGGCGCGGCCAAGGCCAGCGTCCATGCAGGATCAGGCGGTGTGCCGGCTGCTGCTGCAAATTCGCTGGCATCAACGGCCTTTAGATCGATTTCAAGCATGGCTTGACCAGAACCGCTATCGACGGGCATCCCAATTTCGCGCGGCAGCATCGGTTTGGCCAGATCCGCCACCAGCCGCGACCATCCGGGTTGGAACGGACCAAAGCGTAGATCGCTAATGTTCCCCGGTTCTCCCAGCAAATCAGATGTCTTAACCCCCGACCAATCGGCCTCGCGAAAATCAACGACCAGGCGGGCGGGATCGTCCAGCAGGAACACCCGAAAGGGCACCCCTTGGCTGAGTTGCAGCTTGAGGGTGGTGCCGCCAAACCAACCGTCAGTGATTTCACTTGGGCCGGGGTCAACGCGGGCCAAGGCCGTCAGCTCTTGGGCTGAAACGGGGGTTGAAAACGCCAATAGCGCCGCCAATAGAGAGGAAAACCGCATGCCTGTCACCGTTCTGATCGTGGTGTTTGCGCGCAAGCTATCATTATCCACCGCGTCGGACCAGCCTTTCAGCGCGCCGCCATATAGGCCTTGAGACGGGCAATACCTTCCTTGATATCGGCCGTGCCGCGGGCATATGAAAACCGCAAGGATTGATGTCCCCGGACAGGGTCGAAATCTAACCCCGGCGTAACTGCCACGCCTGCCTTATCCAAAATATCACGCGCCAGCACGCGGCTGTCGTCGGTGATACCAGACACGTCAGCGTAAACGTAAAACGCACCGTCAGGCGGCGCAAAGCTGGTAAACCCCGCTGCGCGCAATCCGTCGATCATCAACAACCGGTTGGCGCGGTAAACATTCATGTTGGCCTGCAATTCGTCGTCGCACTCCATTGCGGACAATGCTGCGACCTGACTGGCATGAGGCGCGCAGATAAACATGTTTTGCGCAATCCGTTCAACGACACGCACGTGATCCTCGGGCACGACCATCCAACCGACTCGCCAACCGGTCATGGAGAAATACTTGGAGAACGAATTGATCACATAGGCATCATCGGTAATCTCAAGCGCCGTGACGGCTTTCTTATCGTATTCGATCCCGTGGTAGATTTCGTCCGAGATAAAGGACGCGCCCTGCCCTTGGGTCGCATCAATCAGCGCCTTCATAGCCGGGCGGTCCAACATGGTCCCCGTGGGGTTTGCAGGGGACGCCACCAGCAATCCCTTGAGGTCCAGATCAGCGAAATCTGCGGGCACAGGCTGATAGCGGTTGTCGGGCGATGTAGTCAGATCAACGGGGTCCAGCGCCAGCGCTTTAAGAATTTGGCGATAGCTGGGGTAGCCCGGTGCACCGATGCCAACCTTGTCGCCGGTGTCAAATAGCGCGGTAAAGGCTAGGATAAAGCCGCCAGACGACCCTGACGTGATCACCACACGGTTCGGGTCCAGATCGACATTGTACCATTCGCCATACATCTGCGCGATTCTTGCGCGCAAGGCAGGCAAACCCAGTGCAACAGTATATCCCAACGCGCCCTGATCCATCGCCTTTGCCAATGCGGCTGTCGCGCCAGACGGGGCACCGGTGCCGGGCTGGCCTACTTCCATATGAATAATATGGCGGCCTGCGGCTTCGGCGGCGGATGCGGCTTGCATCACGTCCATCACGATAAAGGGATCGACCTGAGAACGGGTTGAAATGCGCATGGGCTTAATCCTAAACTTGGGGCAAGGACCTTTCACCGCACCACGTTGGTGCCGTCAACCCTTGTGCGATAGCTCGAAATCGCGCACCACACGTGCCAAAGCCGCCCGAAGGCCGCGCAATAACAGTGAGTGACCCCAAGATGACAAAACTGACCGCCTCTTCTCTTTTTTCCGGCGCATTGATGGCACTGGCCCTAAGCGGCCCGGCGCAGGCGATGGATCTGACCGAATTGACAGATGCAGAGCGCGCCCAGTTTCGCGCCGAAGTCCGCGCCTATCTGATGGAAAACCCTCAAGTGATCATGGAAGCCGTGAACCAGCTGCAAGCCAAAGAAGCTGAAGCGCAGGCGCAAGCGGATTTCACCCTTGTCTCCGACAACAAAGACGCGATTTTTAACGACGGTTTTTCCTATGTTGGCGGCAACCCCGAGGGCGACATTACCATCGTCGAATTCATGGATTATCGCTGTGGCTATTGCAAAAAGGCTTTTACCGAAGTTGAAAAGCTGATCAATGGCGACGGTAATATCCGATTTATTGTCAAAGAGTTGCCGATCCTGGGCGAACAATCCATGATCGCTTCGCGGTTTGCGATTGCCACCAAACTGGTTGCGGGCGACGAAGGTTATAAGTCAGTCCATGACGCGCTGATGAGCTTTAACGGGGATATCACGCCGACATCGCTGGGCCGTCTTGCCGACAGCTTTGATCTGGACGCTGATGCCATTACCGAAAAGATGGACAGTGCCGAGGTGACTGAAGAGATCGCCAAAACCCGCGCGCTGGCGCAGATACTGTCAATTTCGGGCACGCCAACCTTTGTCATGCAAGACGAATTGCTGCGCGGCTATCTGCCCTATGACCAGATGAAAGCCATTCTGGCAGAAAAACGCGGCTAGATGCGGTTGATATTTGCGCTCTGCGCGGTGGCCTTTCCGGCGACTGCGCAGAGCGATCTGATGGCGCTGAGTCAGGCGGAACGGGCCGCTTTCAACGCCGAGATGCGCGCATTTCTGATGGCAGAGCCCGAACTGTTGTCGTCGGCGATGGCACCACCTGACTATGCTGCTGCCGCTTATCAAGACGAGGCCGCAGCAGACATTGCGTTGTTGCAGGCGTTGGCAGGGCAAGTTCTGCAGGGGGCAGATATTGCAATCTTCACGGTGCCGGACTGCACTATCTGCGATCTGGCACTGGAAGAACTGAAAGCCTTATCAGTTAGTTATGACGCGAAATTCACGCATCACATTATGTCGTCGGTGGACGGTGCGGCCTTGTCTTCAAAGCTGGGCATGACCGAAGCACCGTTTTACGTAATGCCTGACATGATTCTGCGCGGACATATGCCTGACATCGTTTTGCGCAAATATCTGACGCGGTAGATCACAAAAACTTTTGGTGATACCGGACCAGTCGCGCGAAATGCGCATCAAGGGACCGTTTTAAATGGGGTGCCTCTTTCACTGTCAGAATATAATCGACCAGCAGATCGTATTGCTTGATTTGGCGGGGCAATCGAGTTGATGGGGTAAGGCGCGACTGGCGTTCTTCTTCCTCGATCACTTGGGCAACCTGTTTCTCCGGCCAGATGACATGCCCCTCGCCCGGAATCATCGCCTTGCCGTTCATCAGCGGTAATTCGGCATCGTAATGTGCAAAAATGGACCGTTCCAGCGGTTCGACCTGATCGGTGCTGTCCACAGGCCACGCCCAGACAAACGCGATTTCCCACACATCAATCTGACGGTTCGCGATCACATCGGAACGGGCTGATGTAAGATGCCTCCGGACCCTTGTGCGAATACCGTCAACCGATTGACCCACATAGATCGGCTGCTGATCCAGATCGCACAGCGCATAGACACCGATCTGGTTGGTTAGCGCGCTTAGCGCCCGTCCGCGAAAGGTTTGGGCAGTCGTCATGCGACCGCTTCAAGGCTGCGGCGCGCAAGAATCGGCGCGAATAACACCTGGTCTAGATAACGCACCACCGGCACGGCCACGCCATCCCCCGCCACACGATAGGCGTTATTATAGGTATCAGGCATTCGGTAGCTGTCATGCAGGCCCATCAAACGCGCCACCTCGCGCGAGGAAACGAGCCGGGCGCGGGTGCTGTTGCCTTTGATAAACATCAGAATTTGACGGGATGACCCGCCAGCAGGTGTGCGCAAACAGCCTGCCAATCCGTCGGTGCGCAGCTCTGCCCGTTGACGCACATTTCCGTCCGCATCGGGCCGTCCCCTTTTATAGATTGTGCCAACGACCGTGCGCCCCGCTTTGCGGGCCAAGCGCAATCGTTCCAGACTGGGGGGCGACATCAGGGTCAGCAAGCGATCGGTGTCTGCCTCAGAAAACCACGGCATCGACGTGCGTTTTTCCAGCACATCGTCCAGCACATGATCCGCTGCGGGCGCATCGTCCAATTTCCACCACAGCCAGTTCGACCGCACGGGCCGCGATGCTGACCCAAGAAACTTTTGCAGCTTTTTGCCGTGAAAGGCATGGGACGGTTTTGGGACTGTCAGACCAGAAATATCAACGTCATTGCGGACGCAGACGACAAACAACCGCGGGCGGCTTTGTGGCAGAAAGCGACGTGCGTCGATCTCAAGCGCGCCGACCTTGTAGCCAAGGCGCACAAAAGTAGAGAGGACCGTGTTCAAGTCCGCCCCCGCATTACGCGACACCAGCCCGACCACGTTTTCGAAAGCGATGATGCGCGGCGCAAACCCCGCCTTGATTGCGATGGCGATTTTCTCTGCCCAATGGGCGAAAACGCCGCTGCGCGCCCCCGACAGGCCACGCCCCTTGCCAGCAAGGCTGAAATCCTGACAGGGGCTGGACGCCCAATACAAATCAATCTGTTGGCGCAAATAGTCATCATCAAGGGTGGCAATATCGCCCTCGTGCAAGCCGTGAGTGCCCCAGTTTTGCCCGTAAACCTTGCATTTCATCGCATCGATGTCATTGGCCAGCACACAATCCCACCGGTCTTGCAAGGCGGCGCGCACCATCCCGCCACCGCAGAAAAACTCAGCATATTTGGGTGTGTGATCGGGGGTTTCGGCCATGGCTATTAGTATGAAATGCGGTTTTGCGTGTCGATGGCTAATTCACCGAAACGCTGTCCCCCCATCACTCCGCCGCTTGGGTTTCGGCCTCGATCACGGCGGCGCGGGCTTCGACCTGTTCGACGATGTGTTCGATCATGGCGTCATTGCCCAGCTTGTGACTTTGCTTGCCTGCCAGATAAACCATGCCCGACCCGTTACCTCCGCCGGTAAATCCGACATCCGTCATCAGCGCCTCTCCGGGTCCGTTGACGACGCAACCAATTATGCTCAGGCTCATTGGGGTTTTGATATGCTCTAGCCGCTTTTCCAACGCCTCGACGGTTTTAATCACGTCGAACCCTTGCCGCGCGCAGGACGGGCAGCTGATGATATTCACACCGCGATGCCGCAGGCCAAGGGATTTGAGAATCTCAAAACCCATTTTAACTTCTTCCACGGGATCAGCAGACAGGCTGACGCGGATCGTATCGCCTATGCCCATCCACAGAAGGTTGCCCATGCCAATCGCGGATTTGACCGTACCGCTGATCAGGCCACCGGCCTCGGTAATACCAAGGTGGATCGGCGCGTCTGTCGCTTCGGCCAACTGTTGATAGGCGGCGGCGGCCATGAACACGTCGGATGCCTTGCAGCTGATTTTGAATTCGTGGAAATCGTTGTCTTGCAGGATTTTGATGTGATCCAAGCCACTTTCGACCATCGCATCGGGGCAAGGCTCGCCGTATTTCTCAAGCAGATGCTTTTCCAGCGAGCCCGCGTTGACGCCAATGCGAATGGAACAATTGTGATCGCGGGCGGCTTTGATGACCTCTTTGACGCGCTTTTCATCGCCAATGTTGCCGGGGTTGATCCGCAGACAGGCGGCCCCTGCCTCGGCAGCCTCAATCCCACGTTTGTAGTGAAAATGGATGTCAGCGACGATGGGCACCGATACTTCGCGCACAATTTCCTTGAGCGCCTTTGAAGACGCCTCATCCGGGACGGATACCCGTACGATGTCGGCGCCCGCCTCAGCCGCGGCTTGGATCTGAGCGATCGTGCCCTTGATGTCGGTGGTCAGAGTATTGGTCATGGTCTGCACGGAAATCGGTGCATCACCGCCGACAGGGACATTGCCCACCATAATCTGGCGGGATTTGCGGCGATAGATATTACGCCAAGGACGGATATGATTCAGCGACATAGACAGCACCTTTGGCAATAGATCAGCGTTAGCCGCAACCTATTCAGGCGCAGCCCTGCTTGCAATGGCATGTGGCTTATTCTGTTGGACTTGCCGCAGTGTTTTGAAGTTCGACAACCATTGTCGCAAGCGCCTCGTTTTCTTCAAGCAATGCAGGTAGGTACACCTCGGCCAAGGTCTGGCGCTTCAAGGATAGGTTCGAAGTCACAGAACCACGGTCGCCAACGGGGCCGTAATACTGGCCGTCCATCGCGAAATACAACGCGCCAGATTCACCAGTACGCAATGTCGGTGGTTCCTCCGTTGCTGGAACGTCCCAGCTGTCTCCCTTATTCATGATCCCTTCAAAGATCACTTTGCCATCCGCCGCACGAACGCGGACCCATGACGGATAGGCTGCGACCAAACGCAGCTCCGGCGCAGGGCCTTCGACAACCTGCGGCACCGCAATCACACCAGCGGGCGGGTCAAAAGAGGGTGCATCCACTGCAACACCAGCAATCATCTGCGTATCAGCCGCCGGCGGTATAAAACTGCCAACACTGTGTGGATCGATCGACGCGATCGGCGCATCCCGTGCGACCAAAACCGGCACATCAAGTGCGGCAGGACGGTAAAGACGGTCCAACGAATCGGAGCGTGGTGTGGACATATCAGTCACGTTGACATCGTTCGAAGAAGATTGAGGCGCGATATTCAATGCGCCTTCCAATGGGTCGAGATCGGACAAGACAACCGGAGTTTCATCCACAGGGGAAACCTGCACGCGCTGCACTTCTTTCAGCACGCTCCACCCGCCAAAGCCGATTGCACCGATCAGCGCGACCAACACCAGTACAGACCCCAACGCGCCGGGTTCGATCCGGCTGAGCAGGCTGTCGCCCATCGGGGTAAAGGGGGTCGCGGGCCGGTTGAAAATATCGCTATCACCCGTACGCAACATGCGTTCTTCGCGGGTCGGTTTCTTTATGACCGACGCCTCGGCAGACATGCCGTGCGCAACTGAAAAACCGGATTCGAGGCAAAAGGACGAAAACGCCTGATCGGGATCCATGTTCAGATAACGGGCATAAGACCGAACATAACCGGCGATAAAACCAGGTGTGTCAAACGCATCAGGGTCAGAGTTTTCGATGGCAGCAATATAGGACGCTTTGATCCGCAATTCGCGTTGAACATCAAGAAGCGATTTGCCCAAGGTGGCGCGTTCGCCGCGCATCAAATCACCTAAACGCAAATCGTAAGCGTCAAAACCACGGGCTTCAACGTGCTCGTCATTATTTGCCTTGGAAATCCAACGCCCGATCATAATATGCCCCGTCGTGTTCGTGCCTGCTGCACTTTTTCCCGGGCCGCTTTCACGATTCGAGATGTGCTGTTTCTTTCCTTATCTTTAACATAAATCAACGGGCTTCGAAGAAAAAACGTAGCTAGCCTGCTAATTCGGCACGATTCAGCGCACAATGGGACCAGAGCCCGTCCATCGCGTGAACCAACCCGTCCATTTCACGCGGACCGTGGACTGGTGACGGGGTAAAACGCAAACGTTCAGTGCCCCGCGGGACAGTCGGGAAGTTGATCGGCTGAACGTAAATGCCATGCTGCTCAAGCAACATGTCAGACAGAATCTTGGTGTGAACGGGATTGCCAACAATCACCGGCACAATGTGGCTGCCGTGATCGATGATGGGCAGACCCAACCCTTTCAGGCGCAGCTTGAGAATTTTCGCCTGCTCTTGGTGCTTTTCACGCAGTTCAGGCGCAGTTTTCAAGAACGCGACGGATGCCGCCGCCCCTGCTGCAACAGCGGGTGGCAAGGACGTTGTAAAGATAAAGCCCGGTGCATAGGACCTGATCGCATCGCACATCTTTTCAGACGCGGCAATATAGCCACCCATGACACCGAAAGCCTTGGCCAATGTACCGTTGATGATGTCCAGACGGTGCATCAGGTTGTCGCGTTCAGCAACACCACCACCGCGCGGGCCATACATGCCAACAGCATGCACTTCGTCGATATAGGTCAGCGCGCCCACCTCGTCGGCAAGGTCGCAAATCGCTTTGATCGGGCCGAAATCGCCATCCATCGAGTAAATCGATTCAAATGCAATCAACTTGGGTGCTGCAGGATCATCGGCCGCAATCAGTTCGCGCAGGTGATCGACATCATTGTGGCGGAATATGCGCTTTGCGCCGCCATTGCGACGTACACCTTCGATCATCGACGCATGGTTCAGCGCATCGGAATAAATAATCAGCCCTGGAAATAGCTTTGGCAGCGTGCTGAGCGTTGCATCATTGGCGATGTAGGCGCTGGTAAACAGCAACGCCGCTTCTTTGCCATGAAGATCGGCGATCTCGGCCTCAAGACGTTTGTGGTAAACGGTGGTGCCCGAAATATTGCGCGTGCCCCCCGACCCGGCACCTGTTGCATCTAGGGCTTCGTGCATGGCTTCAAGGACGATGGGGTTTTGTCCCATCCCAAGGTAATCGTTGCCACACCAAACAGTAATGTCTTTTTCCGAGCCGTCAGGCTGGGTCCATACGGCATGAGGGAACTGGCCCTTGCGACGCTCGATGTCGATAAAGGTGCGATACCGACCTTCCTCGTGCAGACGATTGATCGCCTGATCAAGCTGTTTGGTATAATCCATCGCGCCTTCCTCCTCACGCTCGACTGAACCTTAAAGGCGTAGGGTCCAATCGCCATATTCGTGTTTTAGAATGAATACAGTTCTAAGGCCTTTGGTTCAATGCTATAATCAGTCCGCATTGTCGCAGGGGTTCCTTAACCCCCACTTATTTAGTGGTGATATGCGCCCTACTCCTTTCATGCGTTGATCGAGATCAAGTTTAGGCGACCACTATCATTTTTGTGAACAGCGTTCATTTTGTTGCTTGCAAAGCGGCAAACGCCTCACTAACACTTGTGAACAATGTTCACGAATTGGAGAATCATATGCTCGACAAAATTTCATCCTTAGCGGCCGCCATAGTGCTGTCCGGGACAATGGCCTTTGCTGGCCCCAGCACGCAGCACAGCGCACAGGCTTCTAACCACAGCGCCGCAGCGACCAGTCATGGGTCAGCGGCCCTGGCCTCTGGCGCGGGGATCGTTGCTGCGGTGCCGGTCATGGTGATGGGTGCCGCGCTTTCACTGTCGGGTGCGGCGCTGCAAAGCGCAGGCAATGGCGCGTTATCCGTCGGATCGCAAATGATCGAAAGCGTGGACTCCCCCACAGCGCATACCCCCTCCCCTGATGGCCCGCCGACTTTGGATGACGCGTCTGGGGCAAACCGATGAAGGCGCTTTTCGCCGCGCTGGCCCTGATGCTGTTCGCTTTTCAGCCCGCTGCGGTTCAGGCGGGCAGCAGCCAGGCGGGCAAACCCCTGCTGCCAGCAGATCAGGTTGCCGCGTTTTCAGACAAGGTGCAGCTGGATTTGGCCGCACGCGGAGCAAGCGTCGCCATCGTGGCACGCAAGGGCCGCCATGCCTCCGAACTCCCCAAGGGCGTGACCTATACCCATGTGGCATTCTGGGTGTTCTCGACGATCAAGCGCGCGGATGGGTCCAGCTATCAAGGGTATCGTGTCTACAATCTCTACCAAGACAGCAATGCCCCAAGCCGTAGCAGTCTGGTTCAGGATGGCCCTGCCGATTTCTTTGCCGGGGCCCACGCGCTTGAGGCAGGCATCATCATTCCCGACCCGCGTTTGCAGCGCAAGTTGCTTAAGGTGATCGCAAGTCCGACCTATCGGGAACTTCACAATCGATCCTATTCGGTGCTGGCCAACCCCCAGACACGCCAGTTCCAAAACTGCACGGAACACACGCTAGATGTGATTATGGCTGCCCTGTACGACACAAATAATGCCGCGCAGATCAAATCGAACATCACCGCGCATTTCACACCGCAGGTGATCAAGATTGGCGGACTTAAAAGGACGTTTGCGCCCGTTGCCTCACGGGCGCTGACGACGCAGGACCACGGTGCGCAAATCCGCACAGCGACTTTCGGGTCAATCCTGCGCTTTATGAAGCAAAACAGGCTTGTGGCAGCATCCTATACTCTGACCCCGTCACGTGCGGCTGGCCTCTAAGCAATTTGACATGGGGTCCGACCTGTTCCAAACCCGCCCCATGTCACTATATCCCAAGCCCACCTTCACAAAACGCGAACGCAACCTTGCCGACATCCGTGACCGCGCAACGCTGATCGCAGATCAGATCATTCTGGCCGAAGGGGTTGAAGGGCTGTCGGCACGACGGCTGGCGCAAGAACTTAAGGTCTCGGTCGGTTCGCTTTATAATGCGTTTGGTGATTTGCATCAGGTGATCCGTTCCGTCATTGCCCGCAGCGCCGAAATGCTTGCAACAAGCCTGATGGCTGCGGTTGATGGGGCAGCACCTGACAAGCGGTCCCGTGTTGTCGCACTGGGTGAGGCGTATTTTGACTTTGCCATGGCTGAACCACGCCGCTGGTCGCTGATGTTCGAATACCGCGCCGAGCTTGAGATCGACGAAAAGGCTCGCGATTTTCAAGGGGGTCTGTTGGACATGCTGATTTCCGCCGGAGAGGCCGATCCAACCTCGGAAACACACCGCCAGTTCTTTTTGGTGCTGTGGGCCTCGGTCCACGGGGTTGTATCGCTGGCCACGCGCCCCACGATCATCGCGATCCAACCTGAATTGGCCAAGAATTACATCACAGATCTTGTCGATTCCGCGCTGACCCGCTTTCCGACCGCCTGACACAAGCCGCCCCTAGACATGGCCCGCCCCCCTGATACGGTCGCGGCAAAATCGATGTATATGAAAGGTTTCCCCATGTCCCTTAGCGATGTTCTGACCCAAATTGATACCGATCTGGATGCAGCCACCGACCGCCTGCTTGATCTGCTGCGGATCCCGTCCATCTCGACCGACCCTGCTTACAAGGCCGATTGCGACCGCGCCGCCGATTGGTTGGTCGATGATCTGAATAGCATCGGTATTGAGACAACTAAACGCCCTACGCCCGGACACCCCATGGTGGTGGGGCATGTCGATGGCCCCGCCGACAAACCGCATATCTTGTTCTACGGCCATTACGACGTGCAGCCCGTTGACCCGCTAAACCTGTGGAAGCGTGACCCGTTTGATCCCGCCATTGAAGATACTGCCAAAGGCCGCGTAATCCGCGGGCGCGGTGCGGCGGATGACAAAGGCCAGCTGATGACCATCATCGAAGCATTGCGCGCATGGAAAGCGATCAATGGCGACTTTCCTTGCCGCATCACGATGTTCCTTGAGGGCGAGGAAGAATCCGGCTCGCCCTCGCTGATCCCTTTTATGAAGGAAAACGCGGCCGAGCTGTCAGCGGATTACGCGATGATCTGTGATACCGGCATGTTCCAGTCCAAGGTGCCCTCCATTGTGACTATGCTGCGCGGCTTGCTGGGCGAGGAAATCACCATCACCGGCCCCGATCTGGACCTGCATTCCGGCATGTATGGCGGGATTTCGATCAACCCCGCGCGCGTCTTGGCACGCGTCATCGCGTCGCTGCATGACGATACAGGCCGCATCACCGTGCCCGGATTCTATGACGGCGTGCCCGAACTGCCCGATGACATTCAGGCACAATGGCAGGGCCTTGCCTTTGACCACGAAACGTTTCTGGGCGACGTAGGCCTGTCGGTTCCCGCTGGCGAACAGGACCGCATGCCGATCGAGATGATCTGGTCGCGCCCCACCTGCGAGGTCAACGGTATGTGGAGCGGCTATACGGGTGCCGGTTTCAAGACCGTGCTGCCGTCTGAAGCCCACGCCAAAATCAGCTTTCGGCTGGTAGGTGATCAAGACCCCCACGCCATCCGCGAGAGTTTCCGCAAGATGGTCACCGACATGTTGCCCGCCGATTGCAAAGTCAGCTTTCAAGACCACAGCGCCAGCGGTGGATCAGTTTTTGAGACAACCAAACCCGCATTCGAGAAAGCTCGCCACGCGCTGACCGAAGAATGGAACATCCCCGCCGCCTACATCGGCTGCGGCGGATCTATCCCGATTGCGGGGCATTTCCAAGAGATCGTGAACACGACGCCCATGTTGATCGGCTTTGGCAAAGACGACGACGCGATCCATTCCCCGAACGAGAAATACGATATGGAAAGTTTTCACAAAGGCATCCGCAGCTGGGCACGTATTCTGGACGCTTTGACGTAAAAGAAATCCTGGGGCGGCGCGCTGCAATGCTGCGCCGCCCCACAGTCAATACCGCGCCCAATCGCGGCACTGATACCCGGTTCCCCGCCATATCATGCGCACAAAAAGTACAGGCCAGCGTATGACCCTTCTACGGCTGGGCCGTATTGTTCACCTGATCTGCGCAAAACACGCAAGCATCGCCCTGGTGGGCGTTGCTGCAGTACTATCGAAAAATTGAAAGTGGCGCGGTTGACGGGGCTCGAACCCGCGACCCCCGGCGTGACAGGCCGGTACTCTAACCAGCTGAGCTACAACCGCGCGATGGGGGCGGAATAGGCCAAGGCTGCGTAGGGGTCAAGCGATTAACGCGCCTAAATGTCAGGAATATATTCTTGCGGCTGATCAGTGAGTTTGGAGGGTCAGCAAACGTCGAAAACGCACGCGGCCAGCACCCCGCGAGGGGATGAACTGACTGCGCATGTTTGGAAAAATGCAGCGGTGGCGCGGTTGACGGGGCTCGAACCCGCGACCCCCGGCGTGACAGGCCGGTACTCTAACCAACTGAGCTACAACCGCCCACTGCACGCTTTGTCGTAAACTTCAAAGCGTTTGGTGGTCATAGGGTCTGGCCCTGCCCCCGTCAACGGGGTTTTTGTCTGTTTGTCGGGATTTGTGAAATTTTATGCCAAGGCCCCATCGCTCGACTGCCCTAGCCCGCATAATTGGCTGCGGTTTCAGGACGATTATTTTGAAAAGGTGCCCCAGACATGCTCTGGTGGTGGTGGTGGCAGCTCTTTTTTATTACGCATCCGGTGCAAGTTCACCTTGGCAACGAAGATGGCCGAAATCGGCGTACTGACAAACAAGAATGCCATCACCAAAATCTCGTGAAGCGAAGCGTTATCCGAAACAAAAGAATAGATCATCGACGCGAGAAGCATCGCGCCTATCCCAAGTGTCGATGATTTGGTCGGTGCATGCATACGCGACATGGGGTTGTTCAGTTTTATCAAACCTATAGCACCGACAAGCATGAAAAATGCGCCAATGATCAGCAAAACTGATACGACGACTTCTGCGATTGTGGATAGATTACTCAATGATATCACCCCGCAACACAAACCGCGCTATGGCAACGGTGGATACAAATCCTAGCATCGCGATGATCATCGCGCTTTCAAAGTAGATCTGTGTGCCTGCGCGCATGCCAAGCAGAATGATCAGCGCGATTGCGTTAATGACAAGCGTATCGAGCGCCAAGATTCGATCGCCCGTGGTCGGTCCCAAAACCACACGGACCATCGCAAGCAACTGCGACAGTGTCACCGCAATGAATGCGATATTGATGGCGATTGTTATCATTCAAAAATCTCCTTCAGGCGACGCTCGTAACGGTGTTTGATGTCGTCGCGTACGGCGTCAGGGTCAGGGGCATCAAGAGCATGGACCAGCAGCGACCTGCCATCTTCTGACAGGTCCGCACTGAGCGTGCCGGGGGTCAGCGTGATTGTCCCGGCCAGTATTGTAATCGCCTCGGGGGTACGCAGATCAAGCGGGATCACGACCCATTGCGGACGCATATCTTTGTTGCTTTTAAACAGCACGATCATCGCGACCACGACATTAGCCACCAAAATATCCCAAATCATCAGCGCAAGATAGGATAGCAGTTTGATTGGCCGGCCGACCGGCGGGCGGTCCGGCCAATAAGCGGCGGTCAGAATCGGGATCAGTAGGCCAAGGATGATGCCAAATACCACCGTCCCCAGCTTGAACTCGTTAACGAGCAGGCACCAGACGATCGCCAGCAACACGGTCAGCAGGGGATGCGGAAACAAGCGTGCGCGCATATCAGTGATCCTTCTTCGTTGCTGCCGGGGCTACGGCTTCAGCTCCGTGTGACCCGTCATCGCCATAGCTTCCGTCGGCTTTTTCGTCTGAACCATGCTTATCGTCTGCATGGTAATCCTTGATCTCTTTGCCCGACGTGGTCAGGACCACCGCGATATAGGCCTCTGGATTGAACAGCTGTGCCGACGTGGCTTGCAGTATACGGGTTACGGGACCCGCGGCAACGGTCAGCGCCACAAGCAAGGCGAGCAACGCGCCGATTGACACCATCGGCAAGACAGACGGGGGCACGGGCTCAGGCTCGGCGGTTTCAGGCGGCGTATCGACAGTTTGATGAGCTTTCCAGAACACCACGCTGCCCGCCCGGGAAAATCCGACCACAGCGACCAATGACCCAATCAGGATCGTGCCCCAGATCCACCACATCAGATCTGACGCGCGCGCTGCATCCAGTATCAGCAGCTTGCCAACAAACCCGGACAGCGGCGGCAGACCGGTCATGGCAATTGCTGCGACAAAAAACATGCCCGCGACCAGCGCCCCACCAGCAATCGGGGGGGCCACGTCAAAGCTGACGCCAGCGGCACCGCGACGTGCGCGGATCACATCGACCAGCAAGAACAACGCAGCTGCGGCAAAGGTTGAATGGATCGCGTAATACAGCGCGGCAGTCACACCTGTTGGCGTAAACACCGCCACCGCAGCCAGCAGCATCCCCATCGACCCGATCACGGAGAACGCAACCATGCGGTCAACGCGTTTTGCCCCCAGCACACCCAACATGCCAAGCGCCACCGTTAGCAGCGCCGCAGGGACCAACCACAAGTCAAACAAGCCTTGGGTAATTTCAAGATCGGGGGGAAACACCAACGTGAACACCCGGATGATGCAATAGGCACCCACCTTGGTCATGATTGCAAACAAGGCGGCCACGGGTGCGGGTGCCTCTGAATAGCTGGCCGGCAGCCAGAAATGCAGCGGCAGGATCGCGGCCTTGACCGCAAAGACCATCAGCAACATCACGGCAGCCACGCGAATACCCGAGCTATTGGCAATATCCAGCATCGCGACACGCATCGCAAGATCGGCCATGTTCAGCGTACCGGTTTCCGCATAGATCGTGCCAAGCGCGAACAGGAACAGCGTCGATCCCAGCAGATTATACAACACATACTGCGTCCCTGCCCGCAGCCGCTTTGGGCCGCCCGCATGGATCATTAATCCGTAGGACGCGATCAGCAGAACCTCGAAAAAGACGAACAGGTTAAAGATGTCGCCAGTCAGGAACGCCCCCAGAATACCCATCAGCTGGAATTGGAACAACGGGTGGAAATGTTGTCCGCGTTCGTCCCAGCCCGACCCGATTGTGTAAAGCAAGACAGGCACCGCCAGCACACAGGTCAGCAGCACCATCAAAGTCGAAAGACGGTCGGCGACCAGCACAATACCAAAGGGTGCAGACCAGTTGCCCAGCAAATACAGGCTAACTGTACCGTCAGAGGCCTGCCAGAAAAGGCCAATCGCCAGCCCCAGCATTACCAGCGATCCCGCGACAGAGAAAACGCGTTGGATCGTCAGGTGGTACCGCGCCACAAGAACCAGCATCGCCGCCAGCATGGCCGGCACCAAGATAGGAAGGATCAGCCAATGTGTCATACGGCGTCTCCCTCTGGCTGTTCGCCTTCGGGATCAGGATCGGGATCATTCACCAGATCATCATCCGAGCTGAGGTAAGACCCGACAGCAATCATAACAATCACAGCCGTCATCCCGAACGAGATCACAATCGCGGTCAACACTAGGGCTTGGGGCAGCGGGTCGGTGTAAACTTCGACCCCGTCGCGCAGAACGGGCGGCGCATTCAACGCCAATCGGCCCGAGGCGAACAGAAACACGTTCACCGCATAGCTTAGCAAGGACGTACCGATGATGACAGGAAAGGTGCGCAAACGCAGGATCATATAGATACCCGCAGCCGTCAAAGCGCCGATGGCAGTTGCTAAAAGAAGCTCCATATCAGCTCTCCCCTCCCGGTAAGGTTTCGATTCGGGACGGGTCGATATCCATCGCAAATTCACTGTCTTCGATTCCGGCACGACGTCCTAACCGCGAGAAGCTCTCTAGCGACAGCATTACAGCGCCGACCACAGCCAAGAATACGCCCAGATCAAAGCCCATGGCGGTTGCCAGTTCGAATTCCTCCATCGGGGGGATGCTGAAATAGCCGAATGCCGATGTCAGGAACGGCGCGCCCGCAAACCAAGCGCCGATACCGGTCAGGCCCGCACAAAGCACCCCTGCCCCGATAATCCCGTGATAGGGATAGCGTTGGCGCCGGTCAGCCCAACTAAAGCCACTTGCCATATACTGCATCAACACCGCAATCGCGACGACCAGCCCAGCGATAAATCCGCCACCGGGTTCATTGTGACCGCGCAGAAAGATATATACCCCCACCATTAACACCACGGGCATCAACACGCGGGTCAGGACGACCATCATCAAGGGGTGCGCGTCGCCCGCGCGGGCTTCCTCGTAACCCCGGTTCAGCAGCCGCGCGCGCACGGGCCCCGCCAGCAAGGCTTCCGTCAGGGCGTAAATCACCAGTGCCGCAATCCCTAGGACGATAATTTCGCCAAAGGTATCAAAACCACGGAAATCAACGAGGATGACGTTCACCACGTTGGTACCACCGCCACCCTTGTAGGCATTGGCAAGGTGATATTCCGAGATTGAGGGGATCGGGAAATCCGACATTAGTATCGAATAGATCAGGCCCGTCGCCGCAATGCCCCCTGTCACGGACAACACGATGTCACGGGCACGGTGCGCCAAGGTTGATTCAACGGGCGTGACGTTGGGCAAAAAGTTCAGTGCCAGCAGCAACAACACAATCGTCACCACCTCGACCGAGATTTGGGTCAGCGCCAGATCTGGGGCCGAGAAATGGTTGAAACCGATCGACACCATTATGCCGATGATCCCCATCAAGATCAGCGTTGCCAAGCGATTGCGATGGAACGTGACCAAAAATCCTGCTGCAAGCATCAGCATCAGCCACCCCGCAAAGGCAACCGGCGTGATTGCCAACATCTCGCGGGTGGGTGCCGCATCGACGCCTGTGAACCATGCGTGGGCCGCAACGGCGATCACCGCTGTGGTAAAGATCGACGCATAGCGGGTGAACGAATTGTTGTGCAGCCGTTCCGCAAAAACATGCGCCAGCGCTACTGCGCCGGTGATGATCCGGTCAAAGATTGCTTTGGCTTCGGGGCGCGGCGTGACGGCCCACAGTTTCGCCAGCGGGGTAAACGCTGCCAGTATGATCAGGCCACCGACAACCGCGATCACCGACATCCAAAGCGCAGGCACCAAACCATGCCAGATTTTGAAATGATTATCAGGGACTTGAGCGGCATTTCCGATGACCGCTTGGGTGACGATTTTCACAAAAGGTTCTGCCAGAAACGGCGCAACACCGATCAGGATCACCGGAATAATCAAAAGCGCTGGCGGCAACAGCAAACCAACCTGCGGATCGTGGGGGGCGTGGGGATAATCATCGCGCACGGGGCCCAGAAACGTGTGCGCAATAAAGCGAAAGCTGTAGGCCGCCGAAAATAAGGCCCCCAGTGTTGCCACCGCGGCCACCAGATAGGGAGAACCGAATAATGTGGTGTGATAGGCCTCTTCCAGCATCATTTCCTTGGACAAGAAACCGTTAAGCAGCGGTATCCCCGCCATCGACAGTGCCGCAATCGTGGCCACGGCAAAGGTCAGCGGCATCAAGCGGCGCAGGCCGCCCAACTGTTTCATATCACGGGTGTGCAATGCGTGATCAACGATGCCCGCAGACATGAACAAAGCCGCCTTAAAGCTGGCGTGGTTCAGGATGTGGAACACCGCAGCCATGGCACCAAAGGCCGTACCGGTCCCTAAAAGGAACGTGATCAGCCCCAGATGCGACACCGTCGAGTACGCCAGCAAAGCTTTGAGGTCGTCTTTGAACAAAGCAATTACAGCCCCCAGCACCATCGTGATCAAGCCCGCAGAGCACACCAAAATCACCCAAATATCGGTGCCCGAAAGTACCGGCCACAGCCGTGCCATAAGGAACAGACCGGCTTTAACCATGGTGGCCGAATGTAGATAGGCCGAAACGGGCGTCGGTGCCGCCATCGCGTGAGGCAGCCAGAAGTGAAAAGGGAATTGCGCGGACTTGGTAAAGCAACCGATCAAGATCAGGATCAGCGCAGGAACATACAGCGGCGAGGCTTGGATCAAATCACGGTTTTCGAGTATGGTGGTCAGATCATAGCTGCCTGCGATTTGCCCCAGCAGCAGCATGCCGCCGATCAACGCCAGACCGCCCAAACCTGTCACTGCCAACGCCATGCGCGCGCCTTGGCGCCCTTCGGCGGTATGCTTCCAAAACCCGATCAACAGGAATGACGACAACGACGTTAGTTCCCAAAAAACAAGTAGCATCAATATGTTGTCAGACAGAACGATCCCAACCATCGCGCCTTGGAACAGCAGTAAATAGCTGTAGAATTCGCCCATATTATCGTCACGCGACAAATAGAATCGCGCATACGTGATAATCAGCAGCCCGATCCCCAGGATCAGCCCCGCGAACATCAACCCCAAGGGATCAAGGAACAGGTTCACGTTCAGCCCAAGCGATGGCAACCAGTTCAACTGCGCGGTCACGACCTTTCCTGCCAGAACGGCTGGCGCATGTGTCGCAAGCCCGATCGCCGCAGATGCGGTCACCAAAAATGTGATGATAAAGCAGCTTTGGCGTCCGGCCTGAATCATCAGACCGGGCAGCAATGCGCCAAGAAACGGGAGGGCAATGATCAAAAATAACGACATGCCGCAACTATCTGCGAGCAGTGTCAAAACAACCAGCCCTTAATTGCCGATTTTCCGCCGAAAGCATCGCTTTTTCAACGATTTTTACGTCCCGAAAGCGGTGCAAACACCCCGCAACAAACTGCCGGTAATTCCAGATAGTGTTAGAGCCGCCGAAAAACGGCGCTGTCACGACTATGAGTTGAAAATATCACAAGCCGGACGAGTTATCCTGCGGGAAGACCCGCCAAATAATCCTGATAGATGTCAGGTGATTCACACCTGTTCCTGATCATCATCCTCGACCGTTGGCCCCTTAAAACCGGTCGCCACGACAAATTTTTCAGAGCTGTCCTGACGGCTTGCAGGCGGCTTCATATTCACGACCTTAGTAAAGCGGCGTTTCAGCAATTTTTGCAAATCGCCTTCGGCACCACCGGCCAAGACCTTGGCGACAAAAGTGCCGCCTTCTTCCAGAACATCAAATGCGAAATAGGCCGCCGCCTCGCACAGTGCGATAATCCGGTTGTGGTCAGTTTGCTTGTGGCCTGAACTGGACGCTGCCATGTCAGACATCACCACATCTGCTTTGCCGCCCAGCCAGTCTTTGACGACTTGGTCGGCGTCGTCCTCCATGAAATCAAGCACGTGCAGTTCACAGCCCGCAATCGGCTCCATCTCTTGCAAGTCGATGCCAAGGATGGTGCCAACGTTCTTGCCCTTTTTCTCGCCCAACACGTTGGAGCGTTTTACAGCAACCTGACACCACCCGCCTGGGGCAGCCCCCAGATCGACGATGCGCGCACCGGGTACCAAAAAGCGGAATTTGTCATCCAACTCCATGATCTTATAGGCGGCGCGGCCACGATACCCTTCGGCATTGGCGCGTTTAACGTAAGGGTCATTCAGCTGACGTTGTAACCAGCGGGTCGAACTCAGCTTGCGACCACGTGCCGACTTTACCTTAACCTTCAGGTCACGCTGACCGCGCCCCGAGGTGTTCTTGCCGGTGGGTGTCTTGCCACTTGATGTCTTGCCTGTCGGCGTCTTGCCGTCTGGTGTTTTGTCCATCAGCTTGGTCCTTCTTCCAAAACGCCATCCGCGCTCATCTGGGCATATAGTAGCCCCTCGCGCAGACCACGGTCTGCAACACTTAATCTATTTGTCGGCCAGCACCGCATCAAGGCCTGCAGAATCGCAGCCCCCGACATAATCAACGCCTGGCGATCTTGCCCGATACGCGGGTCGGCACGCCGTCCCCCCGGCCCCATCGCCAGATAGGAATGAATTACCTTGTCGATCTGCGCACTGCTCATCCGTAGGCCATCGACTTTGGTCCGGTCATAGCGCTTTAGCCCCAAATGGCTGGCAGCGACAGTGGTGACAGTGCCCGATGTGCCAACGATCTGGAAATGATCCTGTGACTGGATGGATTGATAGGGGGTAAAGGTTTGCAGGTTCTCTTCAAAAAACCAGCTCATCAGGGCAAAACGCGCTGCGTCGTCTTCGACATCAGAAAACTGGTCGCGTAGGGTGGCAACGCCCAAGGGCACGCTGATCCAGTCGACAACGCGGGCTTCGGGAACGTCGGTCTTGGCCTGATGGAAACCACCGTGCAGCCGCATGATTGACCGCGCGCGGTCTGCCTTGGGCACCTTGGAGATGTCGATCCAGACCAATTCAGTCGATCCGCCACCAATATCCACGACCAAAAGGTTGTGGGTTTTGCGGTTCACCAGCGGCGCGCAGGAAATGACCGCAAGTTGAGCTTCTTCCTCGGGCTTGATGATGTCCAGCTTTAGGCCGGTCTCACGCTGTATACGCGCCATGAATTCAGCACCATTACTGGCACGCCGACACGCTTCGGTCGCGACCAATCGCATCCGGCGGACCTTGTTGCGGCGCAATTTCTGCTGACAGATCCGCAATGCCTGAATGGTACGAGTCATCGATCCGCGCGACAATCGCCCGGTCTTCTCAAGCCCTGCCCCAAGTTGGACGGACTTCGAGAAACTGTCGACGACATGAAAACCGCTCCCCTTAGGTTGAGCGATCAACATGCGACAACTATTTGTGCCCAGATCAAGGGCCGCATAGAGTTCGGTCGATCTGGGCGGAACTGGCGCGGGGCTCAGAGCCGGCTGTGTATCGAGCGCGCCCGCACCTTTGGGACGCTGTGGCGCCATGGTTTGCGCCTTTCATTACGAGTTGCCGTTAAGGTAGTGTTTATTGGGTCTAGGGGCAAGCGGGAAACACTAACAGACCAACGACTGCTTGCGATCCACCTCACAACCATCTTGAGAATTTTGAGGGGTCCGTCCCCTCGCCCCTTGGCACCTGCCCGTGTAATGTCGTTAGGTCGCAGACGCCGTTTTGAGTGTCGAAAAACGGCGACGGAGACGGATCAACAGTCGCTAAATATCCCTAGCGCAATCAAAGGAATCAATCATGCCAGAAGTTACAATCGTCTATTGGCGCGACATTCCTGCACAGGTCATCGTTGGCAAAGGCCGTCGTGGATCAAAGCGCCAGTTGCCCGAACGGTTTGAACAGGCCATCGACCGCGCCGCCATGAAAACGGGCGCAGCGGGAACCGATGCCTATCTGGCCGAATGGCGCAAAGCCGATGCCTATACAGTTGATGGCGATCCCGATGCAGTCGCCGACGGCGAAGCTGCCCGGATTGACGCCGAATATGACCGCGACCGCATCAAAACGCTGATTGCCAATGACGGCTGGGCGTAAAGGTTGATCCCTTTCATGAAAGATAAAATCATGTCTCTTCTCAATTTTCGACGCAAAGAAGCCCCTGCCCCGGATCTGCCCAATCCGCAGGTCGAAGCGTTCTTGCAGGACTATTCAATCGAGGTGATGCCGCGCACCGCCGAGAAAGTTGAAAACTTCCGCGATTTGCTGCCTCAAGGCACCCGTGTCTATATCGCCCACATCGAAGGCACCCCGATCGAGGAAATGGTCGCCACTGCCGCGCGTCTGAATGAAGATGGGTTCAAAGTGATGCCGCACATGCCTGCGCGCATCATCAAGGACAAGGCGACGCTTGAAAACTGGATCGCCATGTATCAGGGCGAAGCGGACGTGAAACAGGCGTTGCTGCTGGCCGGTGGTGTAACCACGCCCCACGGTGATTTCAGCGACTCTATGCAGCTGATGGACACTGGTTTGTTCGACAAATACGGGTTTGAACGGCTCCATATCGCGGGCCACCCCGAAGGCAACCGCGACATCGACACCGACGGATCGCGCCTGCGCGTTGACGATGCGCTGCGCTGGAAACAGGGGTTTTCCGAACGCACAGACGCCAAAATGGCCATTGCCACCCAATTCGCGTTCGACGCCAAGCCGATCATCGAATGGGCCGACAGCCTGAAATACGCAGGCATCGACCTGCCAATCCACATCGGTATCGCCGGCCCTGCCAAGCTGCAAACCCTGATCAAATTCGCAATCGCTTGTGGTGTTGGCCCCTCTCTCAAGGTGCTGCAAAAGCGTGCGATGGATGTGACCAAGCTGCTCTTGCCTTACGAGCCGACAGATGTGATCACCGAACTGGCCGCCCACAAGGCTGCCAATCCTGACTTTAACGTTACCCATGTGCATTTCTTCCCGCTGGGTGGGATCAAAACGAATGCCAATTGGGCCATTGAAAATGGCGGCACCGCGGCCAAACCCGCCAACGCCGTTTAATTCCCGTCGAAAAGAAAGAACAACAATGACCAGAACCGTCGTCGAATCCAAAACCAAATCAGCGATCATCGGCTTTGACGAGCCTTTCTGCGTTATCGGAGAGCGCATCAACCCAACAGGTCGCAAGATCCTTGCCGAAGAACTAGAGCGTGATGATTTCAGCCGCGTCGAGGCCGATGCGATTGCGCAGGCCGCAGCTGGTGCAAATATCCTCGACGTGAATTCGGGTGCCGTGTTCTCCAACAAAATGGCGCTAGACCCCCGCTATGCAGATAACAACTTCGTTGAACCGACGCTGATGCGACAGTTGATCGAAGTGGTGCAGCGCGTGGTTGATATCCCGCTGTGCATCGACAGCTCGGTGCCAGGCGCGTTGGAAAACGGGCTGGCCGCTGCCGAAGGTCGCCCTTTGTTGAACTCTGTCACCGGTGAAGAAGAACGTCTTGAGCTGGTTTTGCCGCTGGTCAAGAAATACAATGTTCCGGTTGTAGCGATCTCGAACGACGACACAGGCATTTCCGAAGACCCCGATGTGCGGTTCAACGTTGCGAAAAAGATCGTGGAACGTGCGGCCGATTTTGGCATTCCCGCCCATGATATAGTGGTCGACCCGCTGGTCATGCCCATCGGTGCCATGGCGACGGCTGGCCATCAGGTCTTTACCCTTGTGCGCCGCCTGCGCGAGGAACTGGGCGTCAACACCACCTGCGGTGCGTCCAACATCAGTTTTGGTCTGCCCAACCGTCACGGCATCAACAACGCGTTTTTGCCGATGGCAATGGGTGCTGGCATGACGTCCGCAATCATGAACCCGATCACCCTGCCCGTGAACCAAGCCAAGATTGCTGAACACAAAGCACTGATCATGGCCGCTGGCATTATTCTGCCTGAGGATATCGACGATGAGACATTCGTGACGCTGTTCGGGCTTGGGTCCACCAAAGCGACCCCCGGCAAGGAAATGGAAGCCATCCGCGCCGCCAACTTCCTGTATGATCGCGATCCAAACGGGACTGATTGGATTAAATTCAACAAGGTCACCCCTAAAGCTGGCCATGAAGGTCGTGGCCGCGCAGGCCGTGTGGGTGGACGGCGTCGCGGGTAAGGTTTGTACTTCGATATGAGTTCAAAAGCCCCTGAAGACGATGGTCTTTCAAGGGCTTTTTCTTTGGGGGTGTTTGGATGGTGTGTTGGTCCGGTATGCGGACGAAGCTGTCAGTGGATTCGCGCAGCCTCATATTCCCTGACTAGGCTCTCTAGCTCTATAGATTTCTCAATCAAACTCGATATCTGTAGGTTCAATCGTTCAATATAGGAACTAGTTAAAGGCTCTGAGCCTTTCCCAACTTTAATAACCGGCACTAATTCAAATAACTCCCCTTTTTCGTTTAATTGGGGTTCGAACCAGAAAGAGTGGTGTGCCATTGCGTTTCGGATAGTTCGGATTGTAGACAAATCAGACCTAAAGGCTACGGCCTTCTCCGAAGGAAAGAGACGCGCAGCGATATCTTTTGCTATGCTGATACGGCGATCAAAGGTCAGCCACGACAATAAGTTATCGTCAAAAATTTCAAACACTTCTGGAATATCAGCTCGCTTTCCAAGAATGAAAAGTTGGATCGTCGCATTTAGGTGGGTTTCAATAGTAAACACCCCTCCCAGCACACCACCACGAATCTGCCTTACCCACTCGTAGACCGCCTTCTTTCGCGCTTCAGCTCCAAAGCCCGTAGTAATTGGTCTTGGCCCATCAGGTCCCCATTTGATTGCACCATCAATTAACATATTTGCCCTACATTCCGTTAACCGCATCTCAATGTAAGAAAGCTTCAATGAGCAAGTTAAGCAAGGGGTGCTAACAGGGCACTAGCGCTCGGCTTGTCTCCCCCTAACCTGAGGCACACCAATACGAAATGCGGTCGTCAATCCTTTTGGCTGGCGCTGATGGCACAACGACAAACTACGCCCCCAAGGAACGCACATCTTACAAAATATCGGGAAAATGGTGAACCCAGCTGGATTCGAACCAGCGACCTCTGCCTTCGGAGGGCAGCGCTCTATCCAGCTGAGCTATGGGTCCGTCTGGGGGCGGTATAGCCAGCCACGCCGCCCCCTGCAATTACAAAATCCCCATTGGAAAAATCAGTATCGCTTTATGCGAACAGATCGTGGGCCAGTTCCAGCGCCTCGATCAGTGTGTCGACCTCGCCCGTGGTGTTATACATCCCGAAAGACGCGCGACAGGTGGCGGTTTGGCCCAGATGTTCCATCAGCGGGCCACAGCAATGCTGCCCTGCGCGCACGGCGACACCCTTTTTATCCAGAATGGTCGATATGTCATGGGCGTGGCCTGCCCCGTCCAGCGTAAAGCTAAAGATTGCGGCCTTGTTGGGTGTGGTGCCCTGCACCTGCACCCAGTTCAGGCCCGCAAGCCGTTCAACGGTGTAATCGCGCAAGGCGGCCTCGTGAGCGGCAATATTGTCCATTCCCACGTCGATCATGTAATCCAGCGCAACACCAAGGCCAATGGTCTGGACGATGCCGGGTGTGCCCGCCTCGAACTTCATCGGAGGGTCGTTATATGTCACGCTGTCTTTGGTGACTTCACGGATCATATCACCGCCGCCCAGAAACGGACGCATCTGCGCCATGCGGGATTTCTTGATATAGATGGCACCCGACCCGGACGGGCCATAGAGCTTGTGACCGGTAATCGCGTAGAAATCACAGCCGATGTCTTGGACATCGACGGGCATGTGCACGGCGGCTTGGGATCCGTCCACCAGCACCGGCACGCCCTTGGCATGGGCCCCTGCTGTGATCGCTTTGACATCCACAACAGTGCCTAGCACGTTTGACACATGGGTGACCGCCACCAGCTTGGTCTTGGGGGTGATGGCATCAATAACCGCCTGCGGGTCCAGCGCGCCTGTGGCATCGACATCGACCCATTTGATCACCACGCCCTGACGTTCGCGCAAGAAGTGCCAGGGGACGATATTCGCATGGTGCTCCATCACGCTCAGGATGATCTCGTCGCCCGCCTGAAGGTTGGGCATCGCCCAGCCATAGGCAACCAGATTGATGCCTTCGGTGGTGCCTGAGGTAAACACGATCTCGTCTTCATCAGCTACGTTCAGAAACTTGGCGATGGTACCGCGCACCGCTTCATAGTGATCGGTCGCAACATTAGAAAGATAGTGCAAGCCACGGTGAACATTGGAATATTCATAGCTATAGGCTTGGCTGATCGCGTCGATCACGACCTGCGGCTTTTGCGCGGATGCGCCGTTATCCAGATAGACCAATGGTTTATCATTTACGGTCCGCGACAGGATCGGAAAGTCGCTGCGGATTTTATTTACGTCATACATTTGGCACTACTCCTTGAGCGGCGATGCCCACGATTGACAATAAAAAGCTTAGGCCAATAACAATTGCGGCCATGGCGATCAGCAAGGTGCCAATGGCGCGGCCCATGCTGGAAAAACGGTGGGCGGCGGCGATAAAATTCACCAATATCCACAGCCCGATAATGCCCGTTGCCAGTGATAGCATAAGCGACAGACCCGGTGCCACAAACATCACGACGAAGATCACGATTTGCGCCATTATCCGCAGCACTTGCAGGAACACCACAAGCGATAGCATATCGCCAAGATCACCGGTCCCACCTATGGCGCGTCCCGTCCAAAAGAGGCCGTGGGTCATGACAACCAACACCCCTGCAAGCAAGACGAACATCGCCAACGGGCTGGTGAAAAACGCGGGCATCGCGGCTGACGGCTGCAAAACGACACTGACCGAAAAGATCAGCGTGTTGACAGCCGCAGCCAGCGCAAGTGCAGTCCACAGCGTTTCGCGGTCAAGTTGCCAGCCAATGATTTGCTCTGCCGCTTTGCGAGGGTCGCGCAACGACAGAACGACCAGATCGGTCAGCAATTGGCGCAGATCAGTATTGCTCATGTTGATTGCCTATATGCGACGCGCAGGCCGCTGATCCAGAACCACGAAAAGATACAAAGCCAGATCAGGCCAACGATCTGCAGTTCAATCCCAGGCCCGATAAAACCAGCGACCAGACCATGCAACAAAAGCAGCGGGCTGGATGCCAGCAACGCCCAGAAAAGCGCCAGACGCGTGGAATAGCCAGTTGGATTTCCGCGTAATAGCTTCAATATCAGAAAGGTAACACCCGCCAAACCATACAACATTAGCGGCGCGATAAACAGCCATGCCATCAGGGACGCGCCCAGCAACATGTTCAATTCGGTGCCGTCAATAAAGGCCTCGCGGGCAAGGCGCGGTGTCTGTGCTACGAAAAAGATCAGGCACGCCACCATGAGGTAGACTAGGTTCCGATCCTCGCGGGTGCCCTGCCCCAGCAGCCGTGCGATGACGGCTGCCGGATTGCGATAGCTTGCAACGATTTCGCGCGTTGCTGCCATTAGGCTGCGTGCCGCACAAGCCAAGACGAAAGCCGGGCGGTGACTTCTTCGCGCAACGCTTCATCTTCGACTTCCAAAACTGCTTCGGCAAGAAATGCCAAGGTCAGCAGATCGGTCGCCGCCCCGTGGGGTACGCCACGCGAGCGCAGATAAAACAGCGCGTCCTCGTCAATTGCGCCCGACGTCGACCCGTGCGAACAGGCCACATCATCGGCGTAAATCTCAAGCTCAGGCTTGGCAAGAAACTGGCTGTCTCCATCCAGCAGCAAGGCTTGACTGATCTGGTAGCCATCGGTCTTTTGCGCACCGGCCTTAACCAAGATCTTGCCTTGAAAAACACCCGTGGCCCCGTTGCGCAGGACCTTTTTGAACACCTGACGGCTTTCGCAATTAACTGCGTCATGGGTGATGAAAATCGTGTCGTCATGATGGAAATCACCACCATCGCCGACACATGCGCCCGCCACATGGGCCGCCGCATCATCACCAGTCAGTTCGATCACGCAGTCGTTGCGGGTCATCATACCGTTTGCCGTCAGGGTGAACGACTTGAACGTCGATTCCGTCCCAAGACGGGTAAAGATATGCGTTGCAGCGCGCTGTTCATGATCGCGGCCTTGAGCGCGCACGTGATGAAATGCGGCTTTGTCGGCCACCTCAACCTCGAGCACGCCATTATAGCGCGCGGCGACAGGACCGTTTTCCAACAAGGTCAGTTCGGCCCCTTCGTCCAGCTTGATGCAGTGGTGCAGCATCGCATCGGCTGTCGTAGATGTCCGACGATAGATGATACTGACCGGCTTGGACGGCTTGCCCGTGACGTGGATCAACACACCATCAGCGGCAAAGGCTGTGTTCAGCGCGGCCAAGGGACGCGGCACCGGGCTTTGACCGTTGTTTTCAAGCACACCGTACACGTCGCGCGCCCAGTGCAGGTCAGATGTCGCGTCAGCAAGACGTTCAATCTTGATCCCGTCGAGCGTCAGATCATCCGATGCATCGGCGTCAAAAACACCATCGACAAAGACCACTTTCAGACGGTCCACGGCACCGAACAAAACAGTGTCGTCAGTGTCGCGCAATGCGGCTGGAACTGCATGCGGCTGAACAAGCGTGTCTGGCCGTGTGTATTTCCAATATTCGTCGCGCCGATCAGGCAAGCCCATGGCTTGTACCCGTGCAAGTGCGTCGCGGCGTGCGGCGTCCGACCATCCCCCTTGGGGCATGTCGAGCGTCGCAATCATCGCGTCGGTCGGAGTTTGTTTTACTGCTGCTTCGGCCATTACGCCACCTCGGCAAGGATATCCGCATATCCGTTGTTTTCGACCTCTAGCGCCAACTCTGGCCCGCCGGTCTTGATGATCCGACCGTCTGCCATGATGTGCACGACGTCCGGTTTGATATGGTCCAGCAAGCGCTGATAGTGGGTGATGACCAAGAAACCGCGACCTTCGCTGCGCAGGGCGTTCACGCCATCGGCAACCAGCTTCATCGCGTCTACATCAAGACCGGAATCGGTTTCATCCAGGATGCACATCTTTGGCTCGAGCATGGCCATCTGCAGAATTTCGTTGCGCTTTTTCTCGCCGCCTGAAAAGCCGACATTGACCGGACGCTTGAGCATTTCGGCGTCGATCTTCAGCTCTTTCGCACGGGCACGAACCACTTTCAGGAATTCAGCCGCCGACATTTCTTCTTCGCCACGGGCCTTGCGCTGTGCGTTCACGGCCGTCCGCAGGAACGTCATATTGCCCACGCCGGGGATTTCAACAGGGTACTGGAACGCCAAAAACAGACCAGCCGCGGCGCGTGCTTCTGGGTCCATATCCAGCAGATCCACACCCTCAAGGGTGGCAGAACCGCCTGTAATTTCATAGCCGTCTTTGCCGGCCAATACATACGACAGCGTCGACTTACCCGATCCGTTCGGGCCCATAATCGCGTGCACCTTGCCGGCTTCGATTTCCAGATCGACACCTTTGAGGATTTGCTTGTCTTCGTCTTCGAGTTTGACCTTCAGGCCTTTGATGCTCAGCATGGGAGGTTCCTTTTCTTGCGCTTTTGCGCTGCAATGACAGTGAATGGGGTGAATGAAAAGCCCGCGTTCGCGGTGCTATTGTTTGAAGGGTTCATGCATCACCCCCGGCCCGTAAGGCCATGGGGAAGCTTGCATAAACGGCATCCTTGCAGGCATCAATACCTGCTTGATAGGAAAGTGCTGCGTCAGGTTTCGGCAGATCGAGGGCGGGAATGTCTTCGATCATAATCGGGCTGGGCATCGCGCGCCCGACGGCAGCAGCATAGTCCAGATACTTCAGTCGCGACTGACCGGTGGGGGCAAGCCAGGTGTTTGGCACGCCGTATGCATCGGCCACAATCAACCCGTGCAGGGATGACGCAAATATATGGTCACAGGCGGCTATGGCGGCGCAGATATCCTGTGCAGCGCCACGCGGGTCAATCAGCTGATATTTCGGGTCGCTGTCCAATAGCGCTGCCAGCACCAGATCATCCATCAGCGAATGATGAGGCACGATCCCGATTTTGCCATTTGGCGCGCGATCGTGTGGCCAGACATCGCTGATCACCAACCCCGGATCGCCAAACCGCGAGACCTCAAGATCTAACAAAGTTGCGGTAATCGGGCCCCGTACCAAGGCGATATTCACATGTTTGGTGAATGCCGTGCCATTGACCGGATGCAACAGCCCCGCCCCCCAAACAGTTGGGCGCATATCCTTTTTCGTAGGGTATGCGCGCTTTACCACCTGCAATAGCGATCCGATGCCCCAAACCTCGGCCTTGTGGACGCCGGCGTGTACAACCTTGCGCCCCGACACATGACCCAGCACCACAGGGCTGATGGCGTCCCCGAAATTCGGGACCGCTTTCCACCAATGCAAGGACAGGGGTTTGGTATCAGCGACAGCAGTCATCAGGCCAGCCGCACCGCCGTGCCGGATACGGACACTATCATCATGCTGTCGCCAATGATTTCATAGTCGACGACAATGCCCTGATAGGCGGCGATGCTGCGTCCTTCGATGGTTTGCGTTGTAGTCAGGATCATTCGTCATTCCTTTTGCGCAACACAACCAAGGCAACACGGATCGCAGCATAGACCATTGTAAAGATCAGTACCGACGGCAGCGTCGATTTGAACGCCTCAATCGATATGCCATCAGCCCTGAAAAAGGTGATCAACACCCAGAACACCACTGCGGCGATGGCCACGTCCCATGTCAGTTTACGCATCATCCTGATTTACCCCACAGACCCTTCGAGGGAGATCGCCACAAGTGCTTGCGCTTCCATCGCAAATTCCATTGGCAATGCCTGCAATACGTCCTTGCAGAACCCGTTAACGACCAAGGCAACGGCCTCTTCCTCGTCCATGCCACGGCTGCGGCAATAGAACAGCTGGTCGTCATCCACCTTGGATGTGGTGGCCTCGTGCTCAACACGGCTGCTGTTATTCTTGACCTCAATATACGGCACGGTATGCGCCCCACATTCAGATCCGATCAGCAAGCTGTCGCATTGGGTATAATTCCGCGATTCCTTGGCCTTAGGGTGCATGGATACCAGCCCGCGATAGGTGTTCTGCGCCTTGCCCGCGCTGATCCCCTTGGACACGATCCGCGACTTGGTACGTTTGCCCAGATGGATCATCTTGGTGCCCGTATCGGCCTGCTGCATGTTGTTGGCGATGGCGATGGAATAAAACTCGCCCTGGCTATCGTCGCCGCGCAGAATGCATGACGGGTATTTCCACGTCACGGCAGAGCCGGTTTCAACTTGGGTCCACATCACCTTGGCCCGGTCGCCCCGGCAATCGGCACGCTTGGTCACAAAATTGTAGATTCCGCCTTTTCCGTTCTCATCGCCCGGATACCAGTTTTGCACGGTCGAGTATTTCACTTCGGCGTCTTCTTCGATGATGATCTCGACCACGGCAGCGTGCAATTGCGATTCGTCGCGCTGCGGCGCGGTACAGCCCTCAAGATAGGACACATAGGATCCCTTGTCGGCGATGATCAGCGTGCGTTCAAACTGGCCGGTGTTTTCGGCGTTGATGCGGAAATAGGTG
>CBDTUA010000007.1:0-107012 GCA_965363735.1 uncultured Sulfitobacter sp.
AGGCCTTCTGCTTGCGTGTTGGACAGGTCCTGACGCGCAATCATAACATGCTCATAAAGCGGCATGTGCACTCCAATTTATATCAAGGCGCATTTCATAGGCGAGGCATGAGCGTTTTGCGGCCTCACCACGAGAGTCTGCGCGGTTCAAAAGATGTTGCAAAACGAAGGGTCGATATACACGGTTTCCCGCGTAGGACAAGGGGCAATGCCGCCATCGGATCAGGGCAGCCGCAGTCGGAATGTGCAATTGTCCGTTGCGTGACACATCCCCGTCTTTTTACTGCCTTAATTTGACGCAAAAACTTCATGTAACGCAACGCCGCACATCAGAGGTGGCGATCGACACCAGAAGGGTAAGATATGTCAGTAACATCCGATTTCATGAGCGAAAGCACAGAATACACCGCCACAGCTGGTGCGATAGCAGGGGCGATTACAATTGCGCGCGTAATGCAGCGGGTTGTTGGTGTGGCGTTGATTGCCGCAGCCTCAGGACTATGGTTGGCACCCGGCGCGGATTTCAGCAGCGATGTGATGCTCATGAAGATGGGCCTATCGACATTTGCGCTAATTTTAGGGTTCTGGCTTGTTTTCGCAGTTGGCTCCAAGGCGCAATCAGAAGTTGAATTGGATGTCTTGCGGTCTGAGCTGCGCATTTTGCGACGCGGTCCCATGGGGGCGATGTTGGTGGTATACAGTCGCGCGCTTTCCGATCTTGGGCGGGTTCAAAAGTCAAAGAAGGGTCTGAAATTCTGGGACGAACAGGGCGCGGTCGTGGCTGATGTGCATGTCAGCAATCAGAAAACCATGGATATTCTGGTGTCGGGGCTGCGGGACGCAGGGCAGGCTGTTTAGTCCGCCATTGATCTATCCAAGACATATTTAATGCACACTGGTTTAGCGCCAGTGTTCATTCTTGCGCAGACAGTGTTTGCACTTGCTGGGTTGTTTAAATGGCAATTTGCGCCATTTGTATTTCACACAACAGTCCAACCGGAGTAATCAAATGACTTTCAAATCTGTACTGCTTGCCACTGCCCTGACATTGGGTGCCACATCTGCCTTTGCCGCCGAAAAATACGTTCTCGACCCGGGCCATAGCCAGATCGTCTTCACCTATAACCACCTTGGCTATTCCACGACCACATCCTTATTCAGCGGTTTCGACGGCGAAATCATGATAGATGAGGCAGAGCCCGCAAATTCATCGGTCACCGTATCTTTCCCTGTTATGGACATGATCACAGGTTGGCAGAAACGCACCGATCACTTTATGTCCGCTGACTTCTTTGGCGCAGCCGAAGGCGACATGGTGACATTCACGTCGACTGGCATAGAAGTAACGGGCGAAAAGACCGGTCTAATCACAGGCGACTTGACGATGAACGGCGTGACCAAGTCGGTTGTTCTGGACGCAAAGCTGAACCAAATGGGTGAGCACCCGATGGCGGGCAAGCCTTGGGCTGGTTTTGACGCGACAACATCGGTTCTGCGGTCGGATTACAACCTTGGCAAATTCGCACCTTTCGTCGGCGACGAAGTGAAAATCAACATTTCAGTCGAGGCGATGAAGGCTGAGTAAGCTTTCTAGCTATCGTTAAAATTGAAAACGCCGGGGCAATAACCCCGGCGTTTTTGTGTTTGGACCGGGGGCGTTGCTATTGTGCCGCGCGGGTTGCCGTCAGTTCGATTTCGATGGTGACATCAAAGCCCAAGGTTGCTGTGTCTGTCACACTCTGACCAACTGCAAATTCGCGTCTGTCCAATGTCGTAGTACCGCGCATCGTCGCCTTGTCGCCATCTAGGGTCAGGGTAAAGGGCAGGGACACGGGCACCGACTGGTCTTTGATGGTGAGCATTCCATCAGCCAGATAGCTGTCAGCGGCGACAGTTATATCGGCCTGAAACGTGGCCGTGGGGAAATTTTCAGCATTAAAGAAATCTGTGCCCATCGCCTGATCCGTAACAGATCCAATGGTCAGCGAGGGGACGGCGATAGTCGTCGTGACTTCGCCCGCCTTGCCGTCTTGCACGGTTTCGTCAAAAGAAATGGCGGAGGTCCAATCGGCAAAGCTGCCACCGACGGTTGATCCGAATTGGATGACCGAAATGCCGATTGTGCCGTCCTGCACAGTCCATTCCGATGCAACCTGTTCCAGCGCCGGCGCGGCTTCTGCGTCGCCTTTGCCACCCGCAACGCCCAAACCAAACCCGACGGCCAGCGTCGCGGCCCAGATCGCAAAGGCGGTGAGGGCAGGGGCGCTGCTGTGGTGTTGGGCGGGCATGGGGCCGATGGGGGGCTCTCCGGGCAGCATGCGGCGCAGTGTCGAATCGCGGTCAATAAAGTGGTGCTTTAGCGCACCGGCGATATGCAGGACCAATGCGCCCATCAATACTTTGCCCGAAATTACATGCACGGTGCCGAACAGATGTTCGATGCTGGTGCTTTTGGGGATCAGCGGCAAATTTTGACCCAAAGGCCACCAGATAGGCGCAAAGCCGGACGCGGCTGCGTGGGTGACCCAACCAGCGAGTGGCACAAGAACGATCGATGCATACAGCACCCAATGAACGGTTTCAGCCAGCCAGCTTTCCAGTTTGTTGTCGGCATTCAGCAGGCCCGGCTTGGGCTGGATTATGGCCCAGTTGATCCGCAGTAAAGCCACAAAAAACACGGCCACTCCCATAGTCTTGTGCAGTGAAAAGTACCACGCTTTCTCGGTAAGCTGGGCCTGCGTCTCGTGAGGGAGATCCTCGGCAAACAGGCCGGATGCGATCAGGGACAGGATCAGCAGGGCGGTCAGCCAGTGAAAGGTTTTCGTGACGCCGCCGAAGCGGATCGCAGTGTTGCTAATGGCCATCTTGGTCTCCGGGTTCATTTGGGCGGAGTGTAGTTGATTACAGGTGCCAGACAATTGCGGATATGCGCACAGGGTCGGTGCAGGCTTGTTTGCGTCGACCCCACGCGTTAAAGGCGTTTCAAAGAAAAAACGGGGGACCTTATGAGCATAGCATTCGTATATCCGGGCCAGGGCGCGCAAACCATCGGAATGGGCCGCGATCTTGCCGACGCCTATCCAGCGGCCAAGGCCGTCTTTGACGAGGTGGACGAGGCGCTTGGCGAGAAGCTGTCGACATTGATCTGGGAGGGCGACGCCGAGGCGTTAACCCTGACACAAAACGCGCAACCCGCGTTAATGGCCACATCCATGGCCGCAATGGCTGCCTTGAACGCCGAAGGGATCACGGTCGAGAAAGCTGCATATGTTGCGGGGCATTCGCTGGGTGAGTATGCGGCGCTTTGTGCAGCGGGTACTTTCTCGCTTGCCGATACTGCGCGGTTGCTGCGCATTCGTGGCCGCGCGATGCAGGCGGCTGTGCCGGTCGGACAGGGGGCAATGGCTGCCCTGCTGGGCCTGAGCTTTGAGCAAGCAGAACAGGTTGCAGCCGAGGCCGCCCAAGGTGAGGTGTGTCAGGTCGCCAATCAAAACGATCCGGCGCAGAATGTCGTGTCGGGCAGCAAGGCCGCCGTTGAACGCGCGCTTGATCTGGCAAAGGCCGCTGGTGCGAAACGTGCCTTGCTATTGCCGGTGTCGGCACCGTTCCACTGTGCACTGATGGCCCCCGCGGCCGAAGAAATGGCGCAGGCTTTGGCCGACGTGACAATGCACGCACCAAAGGTGCCGGTGGTGGCCAATGTGATCGCAGAAGCCGTCAGTGACCCGGACCAGATCCGCAAGCTGCTGATCGAGCAGGTCACCGGTCAGGTGCGTTGGTTGTCGTCCGTCGAATGGATGGGCGCGCATGGCGTGACCGAGATTTGGGAGATCGGCGCAGGCAAAGCCTTGTCCGGTATGATCCGCCGCATCAACAAAGATATCACTTGCGTGAATGTTGGCAACGCGGCAGACGCAGCAGCGATGAATACGGCGTGAGCCGAAATAAGAATAAAAGGACAGGTATATGTTTGATCTGACAGGAAAAAATGCGCTTATTACGGGCGCGTCTGCTGGCATTGGCGCTGCTATTGCTCGCAGCATGCATGCTCAGGGCGCGACCGTTGGGCTATCTGGGACGCGGACAGAGCTGCTTGAAAAACTGGCGGCCGAGCTGGGCGACCGCACCCATGTATTGACGTGTAACCTTAGCGATATGAGCGCGGTTGAAGCATTGCCAAAGCAAGCGATTGCGGCGATGGGGTCAGTGGATATTCTAGTCAATAATGCCGGCATCACACGCGATAACCTGTTTATGCGCATGACGGACGACGAGTGGGATTCAGTGATTAACGTGAACCTTACGGCGACATTCAAGCTGTGCAAGGGCGTGATGCGTGGCATGATGAAATCCCGCTGGGGCCGGATCGTGAATATCTCGAGCGTCGTAGGCGCGGTAGGTAATCCTGGACAAGCCAACTATGCGGCATCTAAGGCGGGAATGGTTGGTATGTCAAAATCACTAGCCTATGAGGTCGCCAGCCGTGGCATCACGGTAAATGCGATTGCGCCGGGGTTCATTACCACAGCGATGACGGACAAGCTGACAGACGATCAAAAAACGGTAATCATGTCGCAGATTCCTTTGGAACGTATGGGCGATGTGTCCGAGGTAGCCGCAGCCGTTGTTTATCTGGCCAGCGTCGAGGCCGCCTATGTCACAGGAACAACCTTGCATCTGAACGGCGGTATGGCCATGTTGTGACCCTGCGCTGCAAAGCGTTTGCCAAATGTGCGTCTTATGTTAAAGGATGCGCAGATTTGAATCTGGGAAGGCTTGATTGCCCCCCATGCCTTGTGTCAACAAGGACCATAGCCGCCCTTCGGGGCACGATCCAAACGGGCCACTAGGCTTTGGGCGGAAACAGAAGAGGGCAATAGTTGCCCGAATGAATGAGGACTAATTATGAGCGACGTCGCAGAACGCGTAAAGAAGATCGTTGTAGAGCACTTGGGTGTTGAAGAAGACAAAGTAGTCGAGAACGCATCGTTCATCGATGATCTTGGCGCAGACAGCCTCGACACTGTTGAGTTGGTTATGGCGTTCGAAGAAGAGTTCGGCATCGAAATTCCTGATGATGCAGCTGAAAACATCCAGACATTCGGCGACGCAGTCAAGTTCATCAAAGAAGCGTCCTAAGCGTTTCTGCTGATTGTCCGTTTAGCGGGTAGATCGGCAAAATTATTCTAAAACGGCGGCCCTCCAAAGCGGAAGGCCGCCGTTTTTCTTTCGCGCGGGTGGTTCTTGCTTGTCTCGTGGTGTCTGCTTGGGTGACAGTGGCGGCACATAACAAATAGCGTGAAAGCAATTCACCATATGTCTCGAGCTGTACCGACGATCAACACCGCCAGACTGACCTTGCGGGCCATGCGGTCCGAAGATTTTGTGCGCTATGCAGAAATTTGGGCCACGCCCGAGGTCGTAACGCATATTACCGGTAAACCATGGCCCAAGGCGCAATCTTGGGATGCGTTTTTGCGCAATGCGGGGCATTGGCAGATCGTGGGATTTGGACAATGGGCGATCCAGCCGCACGGCACCCGCGAAATGGCAGGGCAGACTGGCTTTTTCTTTGGCTCCCGTGGGTTCGGGGATGATTTCGACCCGTTCCCCGAAGCAGGCTGGGTCTTGGCCCCCGATACACAGGGCAGCGGGTTAGGACTTGAGGCGGCCCGCGCGGCCCATGATTGGTTTGATCGGGTGGTCGCGGGGCGGACGGTCTGCATGATCGATCTGCAAAACGATGTTTCACTGCATTTGGCGCACGCACTGGGGTATGTTGCGCTGCGCGAAGTCACGGTTGAAGGCACAGATGTTTGCCTGATGGCGCGCAAAGGCCCGCCCGTTTGAAATCAACGGTATGCATCGCGTCTTGAAATTCGGCACAGTGCCAATGTATAGCCGATTAACGCACAAAAACACCAAGGGGCTTGGATATGCGCAGAGTAGTGGTGACAGGTTTAGGGCTAGTGACGCCGTTGGCCGATGGGGTCGAGGCAAGTTGGTCCAAAATATTGGACGGTCAATCGGGCGCGGGCCCGATCACGGGGTTTGATGCCAGCCGTCTGGTCACGCAATACGCTTGCGAGGTTCCTCTTGGCGATGGCACCGACGACACGTTCGATGCCAACAAGTATATGGAGCCGAAAGAGCAACGCAAAGTTGATACGTTCATTCTGTTCGGTATGGCTGCGGCACAGCAGGCGATCGAAGATTCTGGATGGACGCCAACGGATCGCGAAGATCAGGAACGCACCGGCGTTCTGATCGGGTCGGGTATCGGGGGGCTGAACTCGATCGCGAATACGGCCATCATGATGCATGAAAAAGGCCCGCGCCGCGTCAGCCCGTTCTTTGTGCCTGGCGCATTGATCAACCTGATTTCGGGTCAGGTGTCGATTCGCTATGGTTTCCGGGGTCCGAACCATTCGGTCGTAACTGCGTGTTCTACCGGGGCGCATGCCATCGGGGATGCAAGCCGCTTGATCATCCATGGCGACGCCGATGTGATGGTTGCAGGCGGGGCAGAGGCTGCGATTTGCGAAATCGGCATTGCGGGCTTTAACGCGTGCAAGGCGTTGTCGACAAAGCGTGGCGATGACCCCAAGAAAGCCAGCCGTCCTTATGATGCGGACCGCGACGGTTTCGTCATGGGCGAAGGTGCAGGCATTGTTGTGCTCGAAGAATACGAGCACGCCAAAGCGCGCGGTGCAAAGATCTATGCCGAAGTTCTGGGATATGGTCTTTCAGGTGACGCATATCACATCACGGCACCCGCCGAAGATGGCGATGGGGCTGAACGGTCCATGCGCAATGCATTGCGCGGTGCGGGCCTTGAGCCGAAAGATATTGACTATATTAACGCGCATGGCACATCGACCATGGCAGACGTGATCGAGCTGGGTGCCGTCGAACGGATGCTAGGGGATGCTGTTGAAGGCGTTACGATGTCATCGACCAAATCGGCGACAGGGCACCTGTTAGGTGCCGCTGGCGCTATCGAGGCGATCTTTTCGATCCTTGCGATCCGGGATCAGGTGGCACCGCCAACGATCAATCTGGATAATCCTGCGGTTGAGACAAAGATCGATCTGGCCCCGAACAAAAAGGTCGAACGTAAAATTGATGTCGCGCTTAGCAATTCGTTCGGGTTTGGTGGCACTAACGCGAGCGTGTTGTTTGGAAAGATTTCCTAATGTGGAGACATATCGCGTCTAACGCAGTGACGTTCCTGATTTTGGCGTTGTTCCTTTTAGGTGGCGTCATTATCTGGGGGCGGGGGCAGTATGATGAGCCCGGACCGCTGTCGCAGGCGATTTGCTTGCAGGTCGAGCGCGGATCGAACATGCGGGCTGTGGGCGATAACCTTGCCCAGCAGGACGCGGTGAGTTCGGCTGCAATTTTCCGGCTTGGTGCCAAATACGAAGAAAAGACGCAGGCGTTGAAGGCCGGTAGTTTCTTGATCGAACCAGAAGCGAGCATGAAGCAGATTGTGGATACGGTTACACGGGGCGGGGCCAGCACATGCGGCACTGAAGTTGTGTACCGGATCGGGGTCAACCGGATCAGCACGCAGGTGCGCGAGTTGGATCCTGCAACGAGCCGTTTCATCGAGCGGGCTGAATTTACACCCGGTGTAGATGACGTTCCTGAGGTCTATACCCAGACCAAAGCCAACGCCGACACGCGGTTTCGCATCGCCATGGCCGAAGGTGTGACCAGTTGGCAGGTGGTCGAGGCGTTGAAATCCATTGATTTGCTGGATGGAGTTATTGCCGAGGTTCCCGCGGAGGGCACATTGGCACCGGACAGTTATGAGGTAACGCAGGGCCAGAATCGCAATACCATTCTTGCGGCGATGCAGGCCTCGCAAGAGCAGCGCCTGGCCGAGGCGTGGGACGCACGTGATCCCGGCCTGCCTGTCGAGACACCGGAAGAAATGCTGGTGCTTGCGTCAATCATCGAAAAAGAGACCGGCGTGCCGGAAGAACGTCGGCAGGTGGCCAGTGTGTTCATCAACCGATTGAATCAAGGGATGCGGTTGCAGACCGACCCTACGGTGATTTACGGGATCACCAAGGGCGAGGGTATTCTGGGGCGTGGATTGCGTCGCAGCGAGCTGCGCGCAGAGACGCCGTACAACACCTATGTCATCCCGGCATTGCCGCCGACGCCGATTGCAAACCCTGGTCAGGCGAGCCTGATGGCCGCTGCGCAACCTGTTGAAGAGGAATATGTTTTCTTTGTTGCGGATGGCACGGGTGGGCATGCTTTTGCGGTGACCTTGGAAGAGCATAACCGCAATGTGGCCGCCTGGCGTGTGATTGAGGCCGAACGGGGTGCAGCGGCTGCTGGGAATGCGTCTACGGGCGGCGATTGATCTTGCGGGTGGGTTAAGATTTTTAAGAATTTCTTAACCATCGTAATGGCTTGGAAGGTTTTGATAACTTTGTTTTCCTTGACTTTGCGACCGCTCTGACGTAGATATCTAGGCATGCTAGACGAAATGGGCAGACGGCCCCGGATTAATTTCCGGTGGCCGTTTTTTCGTGTTCGCTCGGTTTTGGAGGTTCCAAACGAGAGGTATGAGCAAAATGACTATGATTACCCCGGAGCAAGAGATTGCTGAAAGCGAAGAGCATTTCAGAGCACTTCAGTCAGCAATCCGCGACCTGCGTCGCGAAATTCAGAGCCTGAAAGAACAGGCCATTTCCGGGGAGGAATTAAATGAAACTGCGGCGTCAAAGGCACTGGGTAAAGCCAGCGGCATGGTGGCGACGTGCGTCAAAGTGGAGACCTATCTGAATGACTGTAGAAACAGGCAAGCGGGCATTGCCCGAGGGGGGTATGCCCTTGATCTGGACCGAGCGCGGGCTGAGATCGGGTGCAAGCTGGATCGGCTCCGCCGATGTGGCGCTGCAAAACCAATTTCTGAATGAACTGGATCAGGGAGAGCTTATGGCTCTCCCTTTTTTGTTCGAGTTCTGGGCGATGCCGCATCAGTTGCCGCCCGAGGGCAATTGGCGTTCTTGGGTTATTTTGGGTGGACGTGGGGCAGGTAAAACCCGCGCTGGTGCCGAATGGGTCCGCGCACAGGTAGAGGGCGCAAGGCCGTTGGATGCGGGGCGCTGCCGCCGCGTGGCACTGGTGGGCGAGACTATCGAGCAGGTCCGCGAGGTAATGATTTTTGGTGACAGTGGAATTTTGGCTTGTTCGCCAGCGGACCGGCGGCCTGATTGGGAAGCATCTCGCAAGCGTCTGGTGTGGCCTAACGGGGCGGTGGCGTCGGTGCACACGGCCCATGACCCCGACGGCTTGCGTGGCCCGCAGTTTGACGCCGCGTGGGTCGATGAATATGGCTGTGCTGCGATCAACAAGGGCACCAACCAGCCAAACAAATTCTTGGACCTGAAAAGTTCGGAGAGCAGCCTGCCGCACCATTCGACCGGCGCGCGGGATGATTTGATCCAAGTGCAATATTTGCGCGCCTTTATCGACTATTGGTCCGACCCCGCGCACAACCCGGTTTCGCCTGAGTATGGCGGACCAATGATCGATATGTCCCGCGCATTCGTCTGGGCATGGGATACGCGGCCCTATCCTTACTTCCCCAACAACCGCAACCTGTGGAGCGACGGTCAAAATTATGCGCGCGGGCATTGGCTGAATGGGCGTGTGTCATCCCAACCGCTGTCGACAGTAGTTGCGCAGATATGCCGGCGTGCGGGGCTTGAGGCATTTGACACTTCGGCGCTTTATGGAGTTGTGCGTGGCTATGCTGTGGATCAGATCAGCGATGCGAGGGCAAGTTTGCAACCGTTGATGCTACGCTATGGATTTGATGCGGTGGAACGGGGCGGCGTGCTGCACTTTGTGATGCGTGACGGGTTAAATTCCGTGCGTCTGGATACAGCCCAGTTGGCAGTCAGCAACGAATTGAACGGCAGCCTTGAACAGACTCGTGAAGCGCAGGCAGAAATTGCGGGCCGTGTGCGTCTGCGGTTTGTGCAGGCGGATGGGAACTTTGACACTATCGCAGAGGAGGCGGTTCTTGCGCAGGATGCGACCCACGCAATTGCCGCATCAGAGTTCAATATGGCCCTGACCCGCGCAGAAGGGCGTCAGGTGATCGAGCGCTGGCTGACCGAGGCGCGAGTGTCGCGTGAAACGGTGCGGTTGGCATTGCCGCCATCGATGCTGTCCGTTGGGGCAGGGGACGTAATTGAATTGCCCGCCGAAGGAGTCGAAGGCGACGCGCTATACCGCATTGACCGGGTCGAGCAGGGAGAAATGCAGCTGATCGAGGCGGTGCGGATCGAACCGGAGGTCTACAACCCCGCCTCGTTTGATGACGAACTTGCCGCGCTCAGGCCATTTGCGGCACCAGTGCCGGTTAACGCCCTAATCATGGACTTGCCATTGCTGCGGGGAGACGAGGTACCGCACGCTCCTTATATCGCGACAACCGCGCAACCTTGGCCGGGCAGTGTTGCAGTTTATGTTTCTACCACGGATGAAAACTATCAATTGAATAAAATTCTGCCGATCCGCGCAACGATGGGCGTGACCGAAACGGATCTGTCCGCGTCGCGACCCGGGCTCTTTGATCATGGTGGTGGCTTGCAGGTGCGTCTGACGAGTGGCGTGCTTGAAAGCGTGGAAAGGTCTGCAGTGCTAGGGGGGGCGAACCTGGCAGCCATCGGTGACGGAACTGCGGACAATTGGGAAGTGTTCCAATTCAGCGCGGCCGAGCTGGTGGCTCCGAATACCTATTGGTTGACCAATCGGCTGCGCGGCCAAGCGGGTACCGATGCGCTGATGCCACCTGTTTGGCCCGTGGGTTCACAGTTCGTGTTGCTAAACGGCGTGCCTTCGCAATTGGCAATTAGCCCGAATTTGCGGCGCATCGTGCAAAACTATCGCATCGGACCCGCACAGCGCGGGTATGATGACCCATCATACATTCATCGCACAGAAGCGTTTGATGGCAACGGCTTGCGTCCGCTCAGTCCGTGCCACCTGCGCAGCACCATCACACAAGGGGGGATAGAACTGGATTGGATCCGGCGCACCAGAATTGACGGGGACGGGTGGGACACGTTCGAGGTGCCCTTGGGCGAAGAGAGCGAGCAATATCTGGTTCGTGTTTCCCAAAACGGACAAATTTTGCGCGAAGCCCATACCACTTCCTCAACTTGGCACTATGATCAAAATATGCAAACGAGCGATGGTGTAGCTGGAGCAGTTCTTGTGTCGGTTGCGCAAATCTCGGCCAGTTACGGGGGTGGACCGCCGGCTTATATCGAAGTCTGATCATCTGATCCGGGGAATCCACGTTTGTATCAGTGACATTGATAGGGCTGATCAAGGCTTTGCGTTTGGCACTTTGGGTAGAAGTGCTATATTGTCATGGCAAAGAAGGATATTGTCATGGCAGAACCCCGCAGAAGTATTGCATCAGTTGATCCTGTCTGGGATCAGATCCTGATCGAAGCACAGCAGGCTGTATTGGATGAGCCGCTCATGGGCGGCTTTGTCCATGCATGCATTTTGCATCACAAATCCATCGAAAAGGCGCTTTCCTATAGAATTGCGGCCAAGCTGGCGTCAAATGAAATGTCGATGATGGTTGTGCGGGAAATGGTTCAAGAGGCCTATGCCAATGATCCATCCCTGATCAAAGCGGCCCGTGCGGATCTGGTGGCAATTTACGAACGCGATCCTGCGTGCCACCGTCTGCTGCAGCCGATTTTGTATTTTAAGGGTTATCAGGCGGTCCAAGCCTACAGAGTCGGGCATCATCTTTGGATGAAGGGCCAATACGATCTGGCATATTTTGTTCAGATGCGGGTCAGCGAAATTTTCGGCGTCGATATCCATCCAGCGGCCAAAATCGGCAAGGGCATAATGATTGACCACGCCCATTCAGTGGTGATCGGTGAGACGGCAGTGGTCGGCGACAATGTGTCAATGCTGCACTCTGTGACGCTTGGTGGGACAGGTAAGGAAGAACAGGACAGACACCCTAAGATTGGTGATGGTGTGCTGATCGGGGCCGGGGCTAAGATATTGGGGAATATAACAGTCGGGCATTGCAGCCGAATTGCTGCAGGCTCAGTCGTACTTGAGGCCGTGCCGCCCTGCAAAACGGTTGCCGGCATTCCGGCGCGTGTCGTGGGCGAGGCAGGTTGCGATCAGCCTTCGGTTTTGATGGATCACATGATCGGACCGCAAGGCGACTGAGTTCTCCAAGACAGATATGAGACAATAGAAAAGCCGGGATCTTTTGATCCCGGCTTTTTTTATCTCTGAACTAAAGGGCCTGTTCACCCCATTCTGACAACTAGATGGGGGGCTGTCTGCCCCAAGCCGTCCGATGATAACTGTCCAATTGGAATTGGACTAGGCAAGCATCGTCATTGGATTTTCGAGGTTGTCCTTGATCGCTGACAAAAGTTGCGCTCCAAGGGCACCGTCGATGACGCGGTGATCGACCGACAAGGTCACCGACATAACCGTAGCCACTGCCAGTTCGCCATCTTTTCCGACAACAGGCTTTTTCACACCCGCGCCGACGGCGAGGATCGCCCCATGCGGCGGATTGATCACAGCATCAAAGTTGTCGATGCCAAACATCCCGAGGTTGGAAATTGCAAAGCTACCGCCCTGATATTCATGTGGTGCAAGTTTCCGGTCGCGCGCGCGGGTGGCAAGGTCTTTCATTTCAGCTGAGAGGGCCGAGAGCGATTTACTCTCGGAATCTTTCAGTACAGGCGTGAAAAGCCCGCCGTCGATGGCCACAGCGACAGCAACATCCGATGGCTTGAGCTTAAGAATGCGATCCCCCGCCCAGACTGCATTGGCATCAGGCACGGTTTGCAGCGCCAAGGCGCAGGCTTTGATGATGAAGTCATTGACCGACAGCTTTACCCCGCGTGTTTCGAGTTGCTTGTTCAAATCAGCCCGAAACGCCATGAGAGCATCAAGTTGGATGTCCCGGCGCAGATAGAAATGCGGGATCGATTGCTTGGCCTCGGTCAAACGCGACGCGATGGTCTTGCGCATGCCATTGAGGGTGATTTCCTCATACTCTCGACCTTCGTACATCTTCATGACGGCTTCGGCTGATGGCCCTGCCGCGAGGGCGGGTTTGGCCGCTGCTGCTGTCGGAGCCGCTCCCGCGGCTTTGGGTGCGTCAGATTTGGACATGCCTTCAACGTCGGCTTTGACAATCCGTCCATGGGGGCCTGAACCTTTGATCTGGGACAGGTCCAACCCTTTGTCGCCTGCAATCCGGCGCGCCAAGGGGGTTGCGAAGATGCGGGTGCCATCCCCTGATTTTGGTGCGGAGGGTGCGGTAGTTGCTGCAGCGGCTGGCGCAGATGCCTCTTGCGCAGCAGGCGCAGGGGCCGCCGCGGCAGGGGTAGAAGCCGCGCCGATGTCGTCCTTGCTTTCGCCGTCTTCCAGCAGCACCGCAATCGGCGTGTTCACTTTCACGCCTTCAGTACCATCTGAAATCAAAATCTTTCCGATCACACCTTCATCAGTGGCCTCGAACTCCATCGTGGCTTTATCGGTCTCGATCTCGCACATCACATCGCCAGAGGACACGGTGTCGCCCTCTTTGACCAGCCATTTGGCCAGTGTGCCTTCTTCCATCGTCGGGCTGAGGGCGGGCATGAGGATTTCTATGGGCATGTCGTCCGCTCCTTATTTGTAAGTGACTTTTTTGACCGCTGCGATCACGTCATCCGTGGTCAGCAACGCCAGCTTTTCAAGGTTCGCAGCATAGGGCATTGGAACGTCCTTGCCTGTGCAGTTGATCACCGGCGCATCCAGATAATCAAACGCTTCTTGCATGATTACGCTTGAGATATAGTTGCCGACGGAACCTTGCGGCCAGCCTTCTTCGACGGTTACGCAGCGGTTGGTTTTCATCACCGATTTGATGATGCTGGCTGTGTCCATCGGGCGCAATGTGCGCAAATCGATAACTTCGGCGTCGATGCCTTCCTCGGCCAGTTTCTCTGCCGATTCAAGGGCATAGGTCATGCCGATGCCAAAGCTGACGATGGTCACGTCGCTGCCTTCGCGCCAGATGCGAGCCTTGCCAAACGGTACGGTATAGTCAACCACATCCGGCACATCAAAGCTTTTGCCGTACATGATCTCGTTCTCGAGGAACACAACGGGGTTCGGATCGCGGATGGCAGATTTCATCAGACCCTTAGCGTCAGATGCCGAATAGGGCATCGCCACCTTCAGGCCAGGGATCTGCATATACCACGCGGCGTAATCTTGGCTGTGCTGCGCGCCAACCCGCGCCGCAGCGCCGTTCGGGCCACGGAAAACCATGGGGGCACCCATCTGACCACCGGACATATATAGCGTCTTGGCGGCGGAGTTCAGAATGTGGTCAATGGCCTGCATGGCAAAGTTCCACGTCATGAATTCCACGATAGGGCGCAGACCGCCAAAGGCCGCACCGACGCCGATACCGGCAAAGCCATGTTCGGTGATCGGCGTGTCAATGACGCGCTTGGCACCAAATTCATCCAGCAACCCTTGGGAAATCTTGTAGGCACCTTGGTATTCGGCGACTTCTTCGCCCATCAGGAACACGTTCTCGTCGCGGCGCATTTCTTCGGCCATCGCGTCACGCAACGCTTCGCGCACGGTCTGCTTTTTCAGCTTGGTGCCTTCGGGCCAATCGGGTGTGGTGTCGGTCTTGGGGGCGGCTGGCGCTTTGGCCTCGGCAGGTTTGCTTTCCGCAGCCTTCGGGGCAGGGGACGCGTCCGCAGCAGGGGCAGCGCTCGAGGCATTGTCAGCGGCAGAGGCATCTTCGCCTTCTTCCAGCAACACAGCGATCGCGGTGTTGACCTTGACGCCTTCGGTGCCGTCGGGGATCAGGATCTTGCCAATAACACCTTCGTCCGTCGCCTCAAATTCCATCGTGGCCTTGTCGGTTTCGATCTCGCACATGATGTCACCAGAGGACACGGTATCGCCCTCTTTGACCAACCATTTGGCCAGCGTGCCTTCTTCCATGGTGGGGCTTAGGGCGGGCATAAGTATTTCAGTTGCCATGGTTCAAGCCTCCTGTGGAACTTCGGTTGCGTAAATATCTGTCCAAAGCTCTTCGGGGGCGGGCTCGGGGCTGTTTTTGGCGAATTCGGCGCTGTCGTTGACGATCTTCTTGATCTCCTTGTCGATGGCCTTCAGATCGTCTTCGCTTGCGTATTTGTTCTCAAGCAAAATGTTGCGGACCTGTTCGATGGGGTCCCGTTCCTCGCGCATTTTCTGTACCTCTTCGCGGGTACGGTACTTGGCCGGGTCCGACATCGAATGGCCACGGTAACGGTACGTCTTGATCTCGAGGATATATGGCCCGTCGCCGCTACGCGAATGTTTCACCGCGCGTTCGCCGGCTTCTTTCACGGCCAGAACATCCATGCCATCGACCGCTTCACCGGGGATGCCGAATGCCTTGCCGCGTTCCCAGATTTCCGCACTCGAGGTCGAGCGTTGCTGGGATGTACCCATGGCGTATTGGTTGTTTTCGATTACAAAGATCACCGGCAGCTTCCAAAGGGCGGCCATGTTGAAGGTCTCGTAAACCTGACCTTGGTTCGCCGCACCATCGCCAAAATAGGTAAAGGTGACGTTGTCGTTGCCCTTATATTTGTCTGCAAATGCAACGCCGGCACCCAAGGGTACGTTTGCCCCTACAATGCCGTGGCCACCATAAAACTTTTTCTCTTTCGAGAACATGTGCATGGAGCCACCCTTGCCGCGCGAATATCCGCCCTCGCGCCCGGTAAGCTCGGCCATGACGCCATCCGGGTTCATGCCGCACGCTAGCATATGGCCGTGATCGCGGTAGGTTGTGATGCGGCTGTCGCCTTCTTTGGTGGTGGCCTCTAGACCGACAACAACGGCTTCTTGCCCGATATATAGGTGGCAAAAGCCGCCGATAAGACCCATTCCATATAGCTGTCCGGCCTTCTCTTCGAACCGCCGGATCAGCAGCATGTCCTTGTAATATGCCTTCAGCTCGTCGGCACTGGCTTTGGTTTTCTTGGTCGGTTTCTTGGCTGCCATGGGGCAAATCCTCCGTACAGTTGTCCCGCGCACGCGCAAAATAGTTTAGCGTTAAACTATCTAATACCGGATTCGAACAATGATGGCGAGAGGCTTTTGCCCGGAACCTGTCGGTTGCACTGACCAGCGCGTACGAAAGGTACAAACAGGCTCGAAAAGGTGGCTGAAGTTATCGGATGACGATTTCGTCGGTGCGGATCATACCCAGAACCTTGCGGGTCTGTTCATCCAGCAGATCGAGATCAAGATAATCATCTGACAAGCGCGCAGTGAGGTTTTCCATCCGTGCCACATTTGTCTGGACTTGCGTCAGCTGCAGTTTGATATCCTGCGCCTCGGCAATGATCTCCGCGCGGCGAAACAGTCCGAAATTGCCCTGCACCGCTGCGAAAGCAAAATACAATGCCAGCCCGAATGCTATCGAGAAGAACAAAAGTGTTCCGAATGCGGGGCGTGTGCTGCGGTTCATTTGGGTCTGCCTCATACCGTCTCTTGTTGGACGTCTGCCAAGTATGACACAGGTGATTCGCAAAGGGAATCCCCTGTTTCTAGATTTGGCGTGTTTCCTTTCACTCGGCGCACTAACGGAGTTTTTAGAAAATTCCGGCCCGTTTTCTTTGGAAGAAAGCGGTTAACCCCCCAACGCAGCCACACCTGGCAAGGTTTTGCCTTCCATCCATTCCAGAAATGCCCCACCCGCGGTCGAGATGTAGGTAAAATCATCGGCAGCGCCGGCGCGGTTGAGCGCTGAGACCGTGTCGCCTCCGCCAGCAACCGAAATCAACGACCCTTCGCGGGTCAATCGCGCGGCGGTCTGTGCGGCTGCGACTGTCGCTGTGTCAAATGGCGCGATCTCGAATGCACCCAATGGGCCGTTCCAGATCAGTGTCTTCAATCCGGCAAAGGCGACATTCACCAGTTCGACGGTGTTCGGTCCGGCATCCAGCACCATCTGATCAGGGGCCAGAACAGTGTCGGGGCCTAGTTGCATCACCTCGTGATCGGCACCTGCCGCGAATTCCCGAGCAACCAGACCGTCAACGGGCAGTAAAACCCGACATCCTGCTTTGTCTGCCTGCGCCAAAATATCCTTCGCCGTGTCGAAAAAATCCGGCTCTGACAATGACTTGCCAAGCTGCGCGCCCATCGCGGCCAAAAACGTGTTTGCCATACCCCCGCCAATCACAAGCAAGTCCAACCGGTTCACAAGGTTCTGCAAAAGCTCGATCTTGGTCGAAACCTTGGCCCCGCCCACAACGGCCCCAACAGGGCGTTCCGGTCTTGCCAACGCGGCCTCAAGCGCTGACAGTTCAGCTTGCATTAAGCGTCCCGCACAGGCGGGCAACAACCGCGCTAGTGCTTCGGTGGATGCGTGCGCACGGTGCGCCGCCGAAAAGGCGTCGTTGCAATAGACATCGCCCAAGCCAGCCAGACGCTGCGCAAACGCGGGGTCATTAGCGGTTTCACCGGGATAAAAACGGATGTTTTCCAGCAGTACCACATCGGCGGCTGTGATCTCTTCGGTGCCGTTTTCGGCGGCTTCCAGCGTTTCGGCCAACACCACCTTGCGGGCAAGGGCAGCTTCAAGCGCGGGCTTTACCACAAGCAAACTCAGGTCCTGAACGCGTTTGCCCTTGGGACGGCCGAAATGCGCCAGCAGGATTGGCTTGCCGCCTTTTGCCAGAATGTCATGCACGGTCGGCACAATCCGCTGGATGCGGGTGTCATCTGTGACCCGCCCGTTTTCTACCGGTACATTGATATCAACCCGTACCAGAACCCGCTTTCCGCGCAGGTCCATGTCATCCAGTGTTTTCCAGCCCATCTGATTTCCCCAATCCAATTCGCAGTTGGCCCTGTGTTTTGCCGTTATCGCGCGCGGGGTCAATGCACCTGCTTGGCAATTGCTGCCAGTCGTCCTAGGTAACTGGCAATGATTTTTGAATAGGAGAGCGGCATGGCCGAGATCAAAGACCCAGAAAACACGATCCTGATGGAACTCAAGGGCGGGACCGTCACAATTCAACTGCTGCCGGATCTGGCACCAAAGCATGTTGAGCGCATGAAAGAACTGGCCCGCGCGGGCAAGTATGACAACGTTGCGTTTCACCGCGTCATCGAAGGTTTCATGGCGCAGACAGGCGATGTGGCCAACGGCAACATGGAAGACAACTTTAACCTGCGTGCAGCAGGGACAGGCGCGTCTGACTTGCCAAACGTGCCTGCGGAATTTTCCAAGGTGCCACATGCGCGTGGCAGCATCGGTGCCGCACGGTCTGCCAACCCAGACAGTGCCAACAGCCAGTTCTTTATCAATTTCAAGGACAATGATTTCCTGAACGGTCAATACACCGTTTACGGTCAGGTCATCTCCGGCATGGAACATGTAGATGCGCTGACACGGGGTGAGCCGCCAGCGAATCCTGATCGTATGATCAGCGTGAAAGTTGCCGCCGATGCGTAAGCTTTTTGCAGCGACACTTGCCACTGCCTTACTGGGCAGCGCGGCATTCGCCAGCGGGCTTGAGATCACAGTCGATGGCGAAGCGCAGGGTGTGATCAAGATTGATCTGCTCGAAGACGTAGCCCCCCAGCATGCGGCCCGCCTTACGGCGCTGGCCGAGGCTGGGGCCTATGATGGCGTGGTGTTCCACCGCGTGATCGACGGCTTTATGGCACAAACCGGTGATGTCGAATTTGGCAAGGCCGGGGGCAGCACCAGCCGCGCCGGAGCGGGCGGATCTGATATGCCCGATCTGCCGGCCGAGTTTTCGGACCTGCCGTTCGATCGCGGTGTTGTGGGCATGGCCCGCAGCCAAAGCCCCGACTCGGCGAATTCGCAATTCTTTATCATGTTCGATCAGGGGTATTTCCTGAACGGGCAGTACACAGTTGTGGGCAAAGTCACCGAAGGATTGGACGTGCTGGACGCGATCAAGCGTGGCACCGGCGGCAATGGTGCCGTCGAGGGCACACCTGATATGATGAAAACAGTCACAGCTACCGACTGATACCTTAGTTAGAACGTTTCATAGGGCGGGCTGAAAGGTCCGCCCTTTGTCGTTCTCCTGGAAACTAAGGGGCCAAGACGTTCCGCCGAACTCGTGCAAATCCTGTAAATACTGGAGGGCCCTATCGTGTCTAAACTGATGGGGGCCAAGATTGTGAGCGACCGTATCTGCGTTCAGCCCTGTATGCCCAAAAGAAAACAGGCACCGCAGTACCCTGCGATGCCCATCAAATTCTTATAAGCGAGAAAGCTTAGGAAGCCGGGTTTGGCTTTTGCGCAGGTGCGGACTTCGACCCCGGGTTCAGCGGATCGTCTTGACGCTGAACAGAACCTTCGAAATGCGCACCGCTTTCGATCGCGATGGTCTTGTGGATGATGTCACCCTCGACCCGTGCGGTCGATGTCAGGCGCACCTTAAGGCCGCGCACGCGGCCCACAATACGCCCATTGATCACAACATCATCGGCAACCACTTCGCCTTTGATCGTTGCGGTCTCGCCGATGGTCAGCAGATGCGCGCGAATGTCGCCTTCGACTGTGCCTTCAACCTGGATATCGCCAGTTGTCTTCATGTTGCCCGTGACATGCAGGTCGGACGACAGAATCGACGCAGGCGGCTTTGCCTTTGGTGCGCTTGCTTTGAATTCATTCGCCTTAGGCGCGGAAGGTGCCGTTGACGCAGAGGTAGATGCCGTCGGGCTCGACGCTGGTGCGTCTTGCTTTGGGGCGGGATCGTTGATTTTGCTTTTAGAAAACATCGTTTGCAGCCTTGATAAAGATCATGGGATTTACAGCCTTGCCACCAATACGAACTTCATAGTGAAGGTGAACACCGGTTACCCGTCCTGAGGCCCCCATATCACCTATATGCTGTCCGCGCGATACCCTTTGGCCAACTTTCACACGCATTTTTGACATGTGCGCATATCGTGTCTCGACGCCGAACTCATGCTGTACCTTGACGAGCCGACCATATCCTGAGCCCCAGCCAGCATGTGACACTACACCGTCCGCCGTAGCGTAAAGCGGTGTACCGCTGCCTGCGGCGAAATCTACACCGTTGTGCATGCGGCGGCCGCCGGTCTTTGGATCACGACGGAAACCGAACTGGCTGGTAAAGCGAAAGGCGTTTTTCACAGGGTTCGCAAAGGGGGCCTTTTGCGCAGCGATCCGGTACATGTTCAGCCGGTCCATCTGGTTCAACAGACGGTTTGCGCGCATTGTATCGGCCGATTGTTCTTCGCCACGGGTTGAGAAACTAAGCGGCATCAATGGACCGCCCTGACCGGAATAGCCACGGCGCACGGTTTCCAGCATACGGTCTGTTGGCATTCCAGCGCTGCGGAACATTTTGTCCAGCGGGGCGACTGAAACGGTCATCGCTTCCTCAAGCTGGCGGAAAATTGTATCGTTCTGGTCACGCATAACGGCCAGCTTCTGGGTCAGGTCTTCGGCATGAATCAACGCGTCTTGGGCATCAATAACGACTTGATCACGCTCTGCGGCGGTGCGGGCAAGGGCGGCGGCCAAAATGCCGATCGGCGCAGAAGACCCTGAATTTTGGGCTATTGCAGTGCCACCTTCGGCAACGCTGCCTTCAATGGCGGCCAATTCCTGGCGCGCTTCTTCGCGTTGTTTCATGGTGTTGCGCAGGGTGGACTGGATCACTTCGATCCCGGTCTCCAGTTCGCGGCGGTGTGTTTCCGAGGCGAGCAATTCTGATTGCATGATCGATATCTGTTTCAAAGCGGCGTTAAAGCGTTCCTGAGCAGCCACCGCTTCTTCGGCGCGGCCGTTGCGCTGCGCAGACAGATCGGACAGGCGGGCTTGGTACGTGCTTTGGTCGCGCTTGGCTTGTTCGCGGAAATTGCCCGACCCGATGCTGTCCATCAGCAAAATCGCCGTTGCAATGATCGCCCAGGCAACCAACGCGGAACACCCGGCAAAGGCAACAAGCTGGGTCGCCGGTTTAAGACGTATGAAACGTGTGTCTGTATCGGATTTCAAAAATACGCGCCGTTCCGGAAAAGACTTTTCCAGTACTGCATGGGTTTTAATTGCCAGCCTCGTTCGCACGTTTAGGTATCCCTTGTCCCGTCTCAAAGTCATGCAACAGATCTTGAGCCTGCCGACCACGCTGCCGTTTGCATCCGATGTGCTTAGCCAAGGCCACCCCATCGGGCAAGCCTATTGCCCCAAATTGAGCGGCTTTTGAACGGTTTGACTAAAAGTTTGGCAAAAATTCGCCTATTCAAAGAGTTATTACGGGCAACTCACGCGGATTCGGTCAGCGGCCAATAGAAATCAGGTGGAATCCCTGCATCTGCCCGTTTCTCCTCGTTGAAAGGTGGCTTCAGCAAACCGTGAAAGTACTTTCGCACAAGCCCGTGAAAGGCATCTTTCGGGTCCATCTCATGACGGCCGCATAAAAAGTGGAACCATTTCGACCCATAGGCCACATGCGCCACTTCCTCGGCATAGATTGTCTCAAGCGCTTCAACGGCTTGGGTGGATTTGGCCTGTTTGAAAATCTTGATCATGTTGGGCGTCACATCCAGCCCGCGGGCCTCAAGCACCATCGGCACCACCGCCAAACGCCCCATGAAGTCATCCGCCGTATCCTCGGCTGCGCGCCACATGCCTGCATGGGCAGGCAAGGCCCCATAATGGCTGCCCAAAGCCTCAAGGCAATCGCACATCAGATTGAAATGCTTAGACTCTTCATCTGCCGCTTTGACCCAGTCATCATAAAACCCGATGGGCATTTTGATGTCTGTGAACCGCGCAATGATGTCCCAGTGCAGGTCCACGGCGTTCAATTCGATATGGGCCACAGCATGCAACAAGGCGATGCGCCCTTCAGGTGATCCGGGTTTGCGATGGGGCACATCGCGGGGCGAGAGCAGTTCCGGCTTTTCCGGGCGGGCCGGCTGCATAGGCGGGGTGGCCGTGCCTATTTCGGGGATTTCACCCGCGGCGCGCGCCGCACGCCACTCGGCTGCAAAGCCATGCGACAGAGCTGTTTTTTCGCGGCCATCTGCCGTGCGCAGCACTGCGTCGGCCATTTGTGCCAGCGGCATCATAGCGCGCGAACCGCTTCCAGCACTTCTTCTACGTGACCGGGGACTTTCACTTTGCGCCAGATTCGCGCGATGTTGCCCTGCGCATCAATAAGAAATGTCGCGCGCTCGATCCCCATGGATTTCTTGCCATACATGTTCTTTTCAACCCACACGCCATAGCTTTCGGTCAGGTTCCCATCGTCATCGGCCAGCAAGGGTACGCTTAGCTCGTGCTTTGCGGTAAATTTATCATGCTTAGCCATCGTGTCGCGTGAAACGCCGAACACCTCGGCACCCGCGTCCTTGAACGCCTGCAAATGCTCGGAAAAACCGATGGCTTCTTTGGTGCAACCCGGAGTGTCATCGCGGGGATAGAAATACAAAACAACGGCTTTGCCGCGCAAAGCGGACAGGGTCACGTCGCCTCCGCCGGTAACGGGCGCGGTGAAATCTGGGGCGGGTTGAGAAATATCTGGCATGTGTCTCTTTCTATTGTCTTGGAAGCCTTATGTTAGGATGGCATAGTAGAACGGCTTGGCGGAACTTAAAGCCCTAGCGACTTGAAAACGGACGGTCATGTCAGACGAAACCGCCAGCACACCGGCAAAAAAAACCAAACGTCTTTGGCAGGCGACCAAATGGACGTTGCTGTTTATCGTGCTGTGCGTGGCTGCGGTGGCAGGCACGGCGCTGTACATGATCCGCAGTCCCATCGTGGTACCCCAATGGGCCGAGGCCCGGATCGAGGCGCGGCTGGCACAGGACTTACCACAAGCAAGGGTCAGTTTTGGCGAGATGGTGCTGATCGTCGATGAGGGCTGGCGGCCGCGTATCCGTCTGCAGGACGTGTTGATTGCAACCCCGACGGGGGCAGAGCTGGCCGCCTTTCGCGAAGTTCGCGCCAGTTTTTCCACCCGCTCCTTATTGGAGGGGCAGATCAAACTGCGCGATCTTGCGCTGTCTGGCATCGTTGCGGATTTGCGTCGCGACAAGGATGGCCGCGTGGCCTTGCGGGCAAGCGACGCCCAAGCCCCGGCCGAGCGGCGTGCCGCAACGATGCCCCAACTGATCGGTCAGTTGGATGCGGCGCTGCTGCTGCCCGCGCTGAGCCGGTTGCGGTCGATCGACGTGCGCGCACTAACCCTAAGCTACACCGATCTGCGGTCCTCGCGGGCTTGGACGGCGGACGGTGGTCGCCTGCGCCTGAACCGTGATGGCGACACCCTGCGAATTTCAGCCGATCTTGCGGTGTTGGGTGGGGGGGCCAACGTGGCCACGCTGGCCGCGAACTACACCAGCACCTTGGGCGATACAGCCGCGCAATTCGGAGTGACCTTTGACGGGGTCGATGCCGCAGATATTGCGGTGCAAAGCCCGGCATTTGCGTGGCTGAATGTCATACGTGCGCCGATTTCGGGGTCTGTGCGCAGCAGTATTGACGAAGACGGCGGGTTCGAGCCGTTGAACGCCACCTTGCAGATTGGCAGCGGTGTGGTGCAGCCCAACGCCAATGCAACGCCGATCCCCTTTGATGGGGTACGCAGCTATTTCAGTTACCATCCCGATCAAAAGCTGCTTCAATTCGACGAGCTGTCGGTCCAAAGCCAATGGGTGTCAGGTCGCATCGAAGGTGAAGCCACCATCGGGGAGTTGAAAAACGGAAAGCTCAGCGATCTGACAGCGCAAATCCGGCTGCGCGATCTGGTGGCCAACCCGGCGGATGTCTATGCCCAGCCCATCAGCATCGACGGGGCTGATCTGGACCTTCAGATTACACTGAACCCGTTCCACCTGACCCTAGGGCGCATGGACATCAATGATGCCGATACAACGCTTAACGTCAGTGGCGGTTTGACCGCAGGGCCGGACGGCTGGCAGGTCGCGCTGGACGCGGGCTTGAACGAAATCTCGCCTGAACGGGTGTTGGAACTGTGGCCCGAGAACGCCAAGATCAAAACCCGCAAATGGGTGGCGGAGAATGTTTATGCGGGTACGTTGAAAAACGTCGATGTTGCCTTTCGATTGAAACCGAATTCGCCGCCGCAGACCTATCTGGCGTTTGATTTTCTTGGTGCCGAGGCCCGTTTCCTGCGCAGCATGCCCAATATTTCCAAGGCCAACGGTCACGCCAGCCTGCTGAAAAACCGCTTTGTCGCAAGTGTGGATTCCGGCCATATCACAGCCCCCGAGGGCGGCGAGATCACAATCAGCGCATCATCCTTTATTATGCCCGATGTCACGATCAAAGACACGCCGCCTGGGATCGTTCGACTGAACACGCAATCCTCGATCACATCGGTGCTGTCGTTGCTGAACCTGCCACCGCTTAGCGTCATGGACAAAGCCAACCAGCCTGTAAGTTTGGCCCAAGGCGCGGTTGACCTGTCCGGCACGATTTCGTTTCCGATGAAAAAAGGGTCCGATCCCAAGCTGACCATCTTTGACATCAGCGGTGACCTACTGGACCTGCACAGCGATGTTCTGGTCAAGGACCGCAGCCTTGCGGCTGATAAAATGTCGGTTGTTGTCTCCAACAGCAACATCACGATCAAAGGGCAGGGTAATATCGACGGTGTGGCGTTCGACGGTGGCTGGTCGCAGCCCTTGGGCCGCCCCGGTGCCCCAAGTGAGGTGCGGGCCGATATCGTGCTGGATCAAAACACGTTGGACACCTTCAAGATCAAACTCCCCCCCGGCAGTGTGTCGGGCAAGGGGCGCGCATGGTTCGCGCTTGATCTGGCCAAGGGGCGCACGCCGTCGTTCTCGATTACTTCCGATCTTAGGGGGCTGCGGCTGAACGTGCCGCAACTGGGCTGGGAAAAGCCAGCTTCTACCACCGGGGCGCTGACGGTTGCGGGCAAACTGGGACCGGTCCCCCAAGTCGATCTGATCGATGCAAAAGCCGCAGGGCTGACTGCCAAGGGGTCCGTCAAGCTGGCCAATGGCGGCACGTTAGAGCGGGTGCGCTTTGACACGCTGACCGTCGGAAACTGGTTCAACATGCCAGTTGATTTGTTGGGGCAGGGGGCGGGCAACCCTGTGCAGGTGGTCGTGCGCGGTGGCAGCCTCGATATGCGCAGGGCTCAATTCGGCAACTCAAAACCCAGCGGGATCGCAGGTCCGCCTATGTTGCTGCAGCTTGACCGGCTTCAGGTTACGGACAAGATCGCGCTGACAAACATGCGCGGGCGGTTTGACATGGCTTGGGGTCTTGATGGGCGGTTTACCGCGAACCTGAACGGCGGCACGCCCGTATCGGGCCGCGTGGTGCCACAAAACGGGCGCAGTGCGATCCAGCTGAGCTCAACGGATGCGGGCGGGGTTCTGCGTTCTGCAAATATGCTGAAACAGGTGCGCGGCGGCAATTTGACGCTGACCCTGCTGCCTGTCGGATCAGGAGGGGCCTTTGACGGGCGCGCGCAAATCACCGATGTCACCATTCAAGACGCACCTGCAATTGCCGCGCTTGTTAATGCGGTGTCCGTGGTGGGGTTGGTGAACGAACTGAACGGCGATGGTATCTATTTCGACACGGTCGAGGCCGATTTTCGTATGACCCCAAACCGCGTGACCCTGACAGAGGCAAGCGCGACCGGCGCATCCTTGGGCATTTCAATGGACGGCGTCTTTGCCACCGATACAGGGCGCATGGCCTTGCAGGGGGTAATATCGCCGGTCTATCTTCTGAACAGCATCGGCAGTTTTCTGACCCGCAAAGGCGAGGGATTACTGGGCTTTAACTATACTTTGGGCGGCACAGCCAAGAACCCCGAAGTGTCGGTCAATCCGTTGTCGGCGCTGGCCCCCGGGTTTTTGCGTGATATCTTCCGTGCGCCACCGCCTGACTTGCCACCGGTTGACGGGGTTGGCGGGTCGACGTTGCCCCCCACGCCAGTTGCGCCGCAAAAACCGGTTGAAGCACCTTATGAGGGGCGCTAAGCGGCTGCCATGAAACTTAGCGATTTTGATTTTGATCTGCCCGACGCGCTGATTGCCACGCGCCCGGCAGTGCCGCGCACATCTGCACGTTTGCTGGTGGCGGACGGCCCTGTGCTGCACGATGAAACGGTCAGTGATCTGCCGAACTGGCTGCGAGCGGGCGATCGGCTGGTGCTGAATGACACCCGCGTTATTCCCGCGCGGCTGAACGGTCTGCGCCACCGCGACAGCGCCCAAGGGCCGGTGCAGGCCCGGATCGAAGTAACCTTGCTGGAACCGCGTGCCGAGGGCACGTGGGCCGCGCTGATCAAGCCGTTGAAGAAGCTCAAGATAGGCGAAGAGGTCGTGTTCAGCGATGATTTGCGCGCGACATTGGAGGCGGTCGAAGACGGTCAGGGGCATCTGCGGTTCAACTGTGCAGGCGACGATTTCGATGCGGCGCTAAACGCTGCGGGTGCCATGCCATTGCCCCCCTACATTGCTGCCAAACGCCCAGCAGACGCTCAGGATATGACCGATTATCAAACGGTTTTCGCCCGCAACAAAGGGGCCGTCGCAGCCCCCACGGCATCGCTGCATTTTGATGACGCGCTGTTAACGCAACTGGCAGCGATGGGGGTGGAATTCACCCATGTCACACTGCACGTCGGTGCGGGTACGTTCTTGCCCGTTAAGGTAGACGATATTTCCGACCATAAAATGCACAGCGAATGGGGGCAGGTCAGCGCCCAAGCCGCGTCCGAGATCGCGGCCACCAAAGCAGCAGGCGGGCGCATTATTCCAGTGGGCACCACAGCGCTGCGCCTGATCGAAACCGCCGGCCGCAGCGGGGCCATTCAGCCGTGGGAAGGCGACACCGATATTTTCATCACGCCGGGGTTCAATTTCAACGTCGCAGACGCGCTGATGACCAACTTTCATTTGCCGAAATCCACGCTGATGATGTTGGTCGCCGCATTGATGGGACAAGAGGCGATAAAGGACCTTTATACCCACGCGATTGCTTCGAATTATCGGTTCTTTTCCTACGGTGACGCATCGTTGCTTTTGCCCGAGGCGCAAAAACCCGCCTGAGTGTCGTTCAAGGGGATGACTTATCCCGCGAACAGGATCAGGGAGGATCAGAACGAGAGATAGGATTCGGGTGATGCTAAAGGTTTTCGCAAGCGTTTGGGCGCTGCTGCTGGGTATGTGTTTGCTGATGATCGGCAACGGCATGCAGGGCACCCTTTTGGGTATCCGGGGCGGCATCGAAGATTTCTCGACCCTCCAGATGTCTATTGTCATGTCGGCCTACTTTGCAGGATTTCTTGGCGGGTCGCGCATGGCACCCGGCATGATCCGGCGGGTCGGGCACGTGCGGGTGTTTGCCGCCGTTGCGTCAATGATTTCGGCGGTGATGATCCTTTATCCGACATTCCCCAACATCATCGTCTGGTCATTTGGCCGGGTGTTGATCGGGTTTTGCTTTTCCGTGGTCTATGTCACGGCAGAAAGCTGGCTGAACAACGCGGCGACCAATGAAAACCGGGGTCAGGCGCTTTCGCTGTACATGATCGTGCAAACGGCGGGTATCGTGATTGCGCAGGCGCTGCTGCTTACAGCGGATCCGTCCGGTTTCGTCTTGTTCGTTATTCCGTCTGTGCTGGTCAGCCTTGCCGTCACGCCCATTTTGTTGGCAGTTAGTCCAACCCCCGCATTTGACACCACAAAACCCATGAGCTTGCGCAGCCTGATGACCGTATCACCGCTGGGCTGTGTGGGAATGTTCCTGCTGGGTGGCGTGTTTTCGGCACAATTCGGCATGGCGTCTGTTTATGGGGCCGAGGCTGGGCTGACAGTCGCGCAGATTTCGATTTTCGTGGCAGTATTTTTTATCGGGTCGATGTTGCTGCAATATCCTATCGGTTGGGTGTCTGACCGGATGGACCGCCGCCTGCTGATCGTCATCACCTCGGTCGTTGGGTTTTTGGGGTCGATTTTGGGCATGATGATGGGCCATATGTTCCCTGTTCTGCTGGTCTCGGCATTTATAGTCGGGGGGATGTCGAACCCGCTGTATTCCCTGCTCATCGCCCACACGAACGATTTTCTTGACCTCGAAGACATGGCCGCCGCATCCGGCGGGATGTTGTTTATCAACGGCTTAGGTGCGATTATGGGGCCAATTATCACCGGTTGGATGATGGGCACTGCCCTTGGACCGGGCGGCTTTTATCTGTTTACAGCGGTCTTGTTTGCGGTGCTTGCGGTCTATGCGTTTTACCGTGCCACTGTGCGGCCCGCGCTTAGCACCGATGAGACCAGCCAATACGTCCCATTTTCGGCAGCAACAGCGACTTTGGCGGTCGAAGTTGCGCACGAATATGCCGTTGAACACGACCAAGCCGAGGAAACCGCCGCCTAATTGTGGGTTTTGTGACGTTTTTGTTACAAAACTTGTGTTTCAAAGTTGTTATAATCCCCGTTAGCTAGGTTCTAGGGAATAGCTATGCAAAGGAACGCAATGTGATTGGACCCGAGGATATTCTGAAGTTCTGGCTTGATGATGCCGGAGCAGAAAAATGGTACGCCGTTGACGCTGAGTTTGATCAAGGCATCCGTGACCGGTTTCTGGAGACATGGGAAGCGGCCTGCGCCGGCAAGTATTCACTGTGGTTGACCTATCCGACAGGGGCCTTGGCCTATGTCATTCTAACGGATCAGTTTCCCCGCAACATGTTCCGTGGGCAGGCACGTGCCTTTTCGTCGGACCGTATGGCACTGGCAGCGGCGAAGACCTCGATCCACAAAGGGTGGGATATGCGTATCGACCCACCCGCGCGGCAGTTCTTTTATTTGCCGTTGATGCATTCCGAAAACCTGATCGATCAGGAACGCTGTGTGCGTCTGATGTGCGAACGTATGCCGCGCAGCTCCAGCAACCTTTTGCATGCGCGCGCGCATCGCCAGGTAATCCGCGACTTTGGTCGCTTTCCATATCGCAATGACGCGCTGGACCGCCCCTATACGGCATTAGAAAAGTCTTATGTTAAAGATGGCGGATATGGCAGCACTGTGCGTGCCCTTCAGGAAAAAGCCGCCTAAGGCTGCATTCACGGCGTAGAACAATCTCGCGGTTGCTGTGAAGTAAGATATAGTTTACCGCTAAACTATATTTTCTCTCCTACGTTGCGAGGTATTCCTATGGCTGAAAAATCCTTTGATCTGATCGTGATCGGCGCGGGGCCAGGTGGCTATGTCGCCGCGATTCGTGGTGCGCAATTGGGCCTGTCGGTCGCAATTGTTGAACGCGAACATCTGGGGGGCATCTGTCTGAACTGGGGTTGTATCCCAACCAAAGCGCTGCTGCGGTCCTCGGAAGTGTTCCACCTGATGCACCGCGCCAAGGAATTCGGCCTGAAGGCAGATAACATCGGCTATGATCTGGACGCCGTCGTCAAACGGTCGCGCAAGGTTGCGGGGCAGCTTTCGGGCGGCATCGGTCATCTGATGAAAAAGAACAAGGTCACCGTCTTTATGGGCGCGGCCAAGCTGGCAGGCAAAGGCAAGGTTTCGGTCAAAACCGACAAAGGAAGCGAAGAGCTTACTGCCAAGAACATCGTGCTGGCCACCGGTGCGCGGGCGCGTAATCTGCCGGGCCTTGAAGCTGACGGCAAACGTGTCTGGATGTACAAAGACGCGTTGGACCCACCACATATGCCGAAAAAGCTGCTGGTCATCGGATCGGGCGCTATCGGCATCGAATTCGCCAGCTTTTACAACACCTTGGGTGCTGATACGACCGTGGTCGAAGTGATGGACCGCATCCTGCCCGTCGAGGATGAAGAGATCAGCAAATTCGCGAAAAAGCAGTTTGAAAAGCAGGGCATGAAGATCATGCAAAAGGCTGTCGTCAAACAGCTGGACCGCGCCGCCGACAAAGTCACTGCCCACATCGAAGTGGGGGGCAAGGTCGAAAAGCACGAGTTTGACACCGTGATTTCCGCCGTGGGTATCGTTGGAAACGTCGAAGACCTTGGACTTGAGGAAATGGGCGTCAAAGTTGACCGCACCCATGTTGTGACCGATGAATATTGCCGCACAGGTGTCGATGGCCTCTATGCCATTGGTGACATCGCCGGTGCCCCTTGGCTGGCACATAAAGCGTCTCACGAGGGTGTCATGGTAGCCGAATTGATAGCAGGCAAGCATGCGCATCCGGTGAAACCTGAATCAATCGCTGGATGTACCTATTGCCACCCTCAGATCGCGTCCGTCGGCTATACCGAAGCCAAGGCCAAGGAACTGGGCTATGACATCAAAGTCGGCCGTTTCCCTTTTATCGGCAACGGCAAGGCGATTGCTTTGGGCGAACCCGAAGGCATGATCAAAACAGTGTTTGACGCGAAAACCGGTGAACTGTTGGGTGCCCATATGGTTGGTGCAGAAGTGACCGAACTGATCCAAGGCTATGTCGTGGGCCGTCAGTTGGAAACCACCGAAGAAGACCTGATGAACACCGTCTTCCCGCATCCGACCCTGTCCGAGATGATGCACGAGGCCGTTCTTGATGCCTATGGCAAAGTGATCCACATGTAATAGCGACCCGCGCCATTCCGTTCTGGACGGGGTGGCGCACCCCTGCCATAGATTGCCTATGGTAAGTCTCAATCGCGTCGTCATGGGCCCGGCTTCTCGTCGGATGATCCAGAACCTCATCCCCCAGCAGCTTGATGTTGCCGAGATTTCGGGCAAGTGGGGCGCGATGTTTGATTTCAAATCTTACGAACAGTTCCGCTATCCAGAATATGACATCTGCGCGGGTCCTTTCATGGACAAGCCGCTGGACCGCCCCCGCAAATTCGACCTGATCCTTGCCAATCAGGTTTGGGAGCATCTGGATCGCCCTTATGCCGCTACGAAAAATATACGCCGGATGCTGAAAAAAGGCGGTCACTTTTGGGTGGCCGTGCCGTTCTTTGTGCCGTTTCACGCGGCCCCCATGGACAATTCTCGTTGGTCTGCACGGGGTTTGAAAAACCTGCTGATCGAATGCGGCTTCGAGGAAGATGCCATTCAAGCCAGCCAATGGGGCAACCGCAACGCCGCCCTGCGCAACATGGAAGAAAAATGGCCGCCCGAATATGACAAGGCCACGGATGATATCAGCAATGACCCTGACATGCCGATCTGCGCATGGGCATTGGCGCAAAAGACCTGAAACTCCTGCGGTGACGCTTTGATGAAAACCCCATTTCCGTTGGTATTCGCGCTTTGGGGTGCGGGTTTGGGTGCGGCTGCGCAATACGGCAAGGTCAGCGTGGTTTTCGACGCGCTGCCTGACATCTATCCAGGGGCAGGGGCTGCGTTGGGTTTTGTCGTGTCGCTAGTAGGGTTGGTCGGCATTATTTTTGGTGTGGTGGCCGGGTTGGTTGTGGCGCGCGTGCGCTATCGGCGGGCCTTGATCGGCGCACTTTGGGTCGGTGCTGCAATGTCTGCGTTTCAGGCGTTTTTGCCTAACCTGCCGTTGCTATTGGCCAGCCGCGTCATAGAAGGCGCGTCCCACTTGGCAATTGTCGTGGCAGCACCCACACTAATTGCGCAACTTAGTGCGCCCAAGGATCGCGGCCTGACCCTTTCACTATGGGGCACGTTCTTTGGGGTGGCCTTTGCAATCTTGTCCCTGTTCGGGCGGCCCTTGGTCGCGGGCTGGGGGATATCCGCATTATTTGCAGCGCACTCCGCGTATATGGCTGTTTTTGCTTATATTTTATCAGGTTGGCTACGGCAGCTTCCGCCAGAAGGCCCACAGCCAAGGCTGAATTTACGGCAAATTCTGCGGGATCACCGAACGATTTACCGTTCGCCATACATCAGCGCGCCTGCCGCTGGCTGGTTGTTCTACACCTTTTGTTTTGTGTCGATCCTGACCGTGTTGCCGCCGTTTCTGGCACCGGAATTGCGCAACCTGATCCTTGCCGCCATGCCGATCATCAGCATCGCCGTGTCGATGACCATGGGCGTGTGGTTGCTGCGCCGAGTGCCGGCAGTACAGGTGGTCGAACTGGGCTTTGCCGGATCTGCGGTGTGTCTTGTGTGGCTATGGGCCGTTCCCGGCGCGCCCTTGGCCTGTTTGGCGTTGGCTGCCGCATTGGGGTTGGTGCAGGGGGCCAGCTTTGCTGCGGTCCCACAGTTGACCGACGGTGCTGCCGCACAGGCGCAGGCCAACGGGGCAATGGCGCAAATGGGAAATCTTGGTAACACACTTGGCACGCCGGTTATCGCCGCTATCTTGCTGGGGTTTGGCTATGCGGGGATGCCTGTGATCGCCGCGATTGCCTGCCTTGCAGGGCTTTGCGCGCACCTGTTTTTGGACCGCCTGCGAAAACGCGCTCGACGTTCCTGATGTGTTCTCATTTTTCCATTGGAAATGTTGCAATGCCCCCTTATGTACAGAGTCTTAATGGGGGTCCGATATGGCTGAGCTGAAATACATCGAAGTCCGCGGCGCGCGCGAGCATAATTTGAAAAACATCGATGTGGATATTCCGCGCGACAAACTGGTGGTGATCACGGGCCTTTCGGGGTCTGGTAAGTCCTCGCTGGCGTTCGATACGATCTATGCCGAAGGGCAGCGCCGCTATGTGGAATCGCTAAGCGCCTATGCCCGGCAATTCCTTGATATGATGCAGAAACCTGATGTGGACCACATCAGTGGCTTGTCGCCAGCAATCTCGATTGAGCAGAAAACAACGTCTAAGAACCCCCGTTCGACCGTTGGGACCGTAACCGAGATTTACGATTACATGCGTCTGCTCTTTGCCCGCGTCGGCACGCCCTACAGCCCCGCCACCGGCAAACCCATCGAAGCGCAGCAGGTGCAGGATATGGTCGACCGCATCATGACGATGGAGGAGGGGACCCGCGCCTATCTGCTGGCCCCCATCGTGCGCGACCGCAAAGGGGAATACCGCAAGGAATTCCTTGAGTTGCGCAAGCAGGGTTTCCAGCGTGTTAAAGTAAACGGCGAATTCTACGAGTTGGACGAGCCGCCCACGCTGGACAAGAAGTTCCGCCATGACATCGACGTGGTTGTTGACCGTATCGTGGTCCGCGAGGGGTTAGAGACCCGGCTGGCCGACAGCTTGCGCACAGCACTTGATCTTGCCGATGGCATCTCGGTCCTTGAGACAGCACCAGCGGAGGGCGAGCCCGAGCGCCACACGTTTAGCGAGAAATTTGCCTGTCCTGTTAGTGGTTTCACCATCCCCGAGATTGAACCGCGTCTGTTTTCCTTCAACGCTCCCTTTGGCGCGTGCCCGTCTTGTGATGGTCTGGGCAAAGAGCTGTTCTTTGATGAACGTCTTGTCGTGCCGGATCAAAACCTCAAGATCTATGACGGCGCTTTGGCCCCGTGGCGCAAGGGCAAGTCGCCCTATTTCCTGCAAACGATCGAAGCCATTGCCAAGCATTACAATTTCAACAAAAGCACCAAGTGGAAAGACTTGCCTGAAAATGTGCAGCAGGTTTTCTTGCGCGGGTCCGGCAAAGAAGAGATCAAGTTCCGCTATGACGAGGGCGGCCGTGTTTATGAGGTCAGCCGCGTCTTTGAGGGTGTCATTCCCAACATGGAACGCCGTTACCGCGAGACCGACAGCAATTGGATTCGCGAAGAGTTCGAGCGTTACCAGAACAACCGCCCTTGTGGGACTTGCGAGGGCTATCGCCTGCGCCCCGAAGCCTTGGCCGTCAAGATCGGCCCTGTGAATGGGAAGCCCGAAGAACGCCTGCACGCAGGGCAAGTTGTGCAGATGTCGATCCGCGAGGCATTCGACTGGTGTAATGCCGTACCCGACCAGCTCAGCAAGCAAAAGAACGAGATCGCCCGTGCCATCCTCAAGGAAATTCGCGAGCGCCTTGGTTTCTTAAATAACGTTGGATTAGAATATCTTACGCTGGCGCGTTCAAGTGGTACATTAAGTGGTGGCGAGAGCCAGCGCATTCGTTTGGCCTCGCAAATTGGGTCGGGGCTGACGGGGGTTCTTTACGTCCTCGATGAACCCTCCATCGGTCTTCACCAGCGCGATAACGACCGTTTGTTACTGACGTTGAAAAACCTGCGCGATCAAGGCAACACAGTGATTGTCGTTGAACATGACGAAGAAGCGATCCGCGAGGCCGATTATGTTTTCGACATCGGTCCGGGTGCCGGTGTGCATGGCGGGCAGGTTGTCAGCCACGGCACGCCCGACCATGTGGCCAATGATCCGAACTCGTTGACCGGGCAATATCTGACCGGCAAACGAGAGATCTCGGTGCCAGCCAAACGGCGCAAAGGGAACAAGAAAAAGATCAAGGTCGTCAAAGCCACCGGCAACAACCTTCAAAACGTCACCGTCGATTTCCCCTTGGGGCAGTTCGTTTGCGTGACCGGTGTGTCAGGTGGCGGCAAGTCGACCCTGACTATCGAAACCCTGTTCAAAACCGCGTCAATGAACCTGAACGGTGCCCGCCAAACCCCCGCGCCATGCGAGACAATTAAGGGGCTCGAACATCTGGACAAGGTGATCGACATCGACCAGCGCCCCATCGGACGGACCCCACGGTCCAACCCCGCGACCTATACCGGTGCGTTTACGCCAATCCGTGACTGGTTCGCGGGCCTGCCCGAAGCCAAGGCGCGCGGCTATAAGCCCGGTCGCTTCAGCTTTAACGTCAAGGGCGGGCGTTGCGAGGCGTGCCAAGGCGATGGCGTGATTAAGATTGAGATGCACTTTCTGCCAGATGTTTATGTTGAATGCGAAACCTGCAAGGGCAAGCGGTATAACCGTGAAACCCTTGAGGTGAAGTTCAAGGGCAAATCAATTGCAGATGTGCTGGATATGACTGTCGAAGACGCGCAAATCTTCTTTCAGGCGGTCCCGTCCATTCGTGAAAAGATGGATGCGCTGATGCGGGTGGGACTTGGCTATATCAAGGTCGGCCAGCAGGCGACAACATTGTCAGGCGGCGAAGCGCAGCGCGTGAAGCTGTCCAAGGAGTTAAGCAAGCGGTCCACGGGCCGGACGTTGTACATTTTGGACGAACCCACCACGGGTTTGCACTTTGAAGACGTGCGTAAGCTTTTGGAAGTGCTGCATGAATTGGTCGATCAGGGGAATTCGGTCGTTGTGATTGAACATAACCTTGATGTGGTGAAAACAGCCGATTACATCATCGACATCGGCCCTGAGGGTGGCGATGGCGGGGGCCGCGTGGTGGCCACTGGCACGCCAGAGGAGGTCGCCGAGAACGCGGAAAGCCATACCGGCCACTATCTCAAACCAATGTTAGTCCCTCGCAAGGTAGCAGCAGAATGAACAAAAAAAGCCCCGCCTATTAAGGTCGGGGCTTTCTTCTAATACTGACTGGTTAGTTTAGAAGGCGTGATGCCAAGCCGATCAGCGCAAGCACGTCATTCGTGCTTGGGTCAACGGCATAGATATATCCGTCTTGTTGGACATAGCGATTATATTGCGTCAGGCCATAACGGTGTGGTCGCTCGACGATCACGTATTCAATTATCCGATCGCCTTTATCATAGCGGTAGTGATCATGGCCTTTTTTGCCCTTGTAATGACCCCTGGCTAGGTGGCGACCATTATCGGTGTGATATTCCTTGTCGCTCTTGTGGCCCTTGTGTTTGTGGCTTTTGTGTTTGTGATCTTTGTAGTGTTTATCGTCCTTGATCAGCACAACATTGGCATCGCCTGTGACAGCGGCCAATAATGGCTGGGACACAGCGTGACCCATCGGTGCAGCATTGGTAGCAGGGACGATCGCGAAATAGGCAAAGGCACCTGCTGCGGCTATAAGATGTTTCATGTTACTAATCCGTTATTGTTATTCACTATTATAACATAACGGAGCATCGCTTTGTTCCCGTCGATCTAGTCAACCGGCAGGAAATGGCTTGTCACGAAATCTGCAAACCGCGTCAGTTTGGCCGGCTGCGCTTTTCAAAACGAGGCAGCATCGCCGAGAAATCCTTACCCTTGCCGTCTTCATCCTCGACAAACTGCGCGTACAGCGCGCGGGCCAGTTCGCCCATAGGCGTATCCGCATTCGCCATCTCTGCGGCTTGTTGGGACAATCCCAGATCCTTAAGCATCAATTCTGCAGCAAACCCAGGCGCATAACCGTTGTCGGCAGGAGAGGTCGGCCCGACGCCGGGGGCGGGGCAATAGGCGTTCATCGACCAGCTATATCCGGATGACGTGCTAACCACGTCAAACATCTTTTGACGGTCCAGCCCCAGTTTGTCAGCCAATGCAAAGGCCTCGCAGGTGGCGATCATTGTGACCCCAAGGATCATGTTATTGCAGATTTTCGCGGCCTGACCCGCGCCTGCATCCCCACAATGCACGGCCTTCTGGCCCATGATGTCGAACAGCGGTTTGGCCTTTTTAAATGCCGCTGCGGTCCCCCCCGCCATAAACGTCAGCGTGCCGCCAGCAGCACCACCAATTCCGCCGGATACAGGGGCATCAACCGACATAATCCCTTCGTTTTCAGCAGCTTCCGATGTATTTTTGGCGCTTTCCACGTCCACCGTCGAGCAATCAATAAACAACGTCCCCTTGGCCATATGCGGGATCGCTTGCGCGGCTACCTGCCGCAGGATCGACCCATTCGGCAGCATGGTGATCACCACTTCCATACCCTTGACGGCGCTTTCCAGATCGGCGGCGACAGCGACGCCGTCGGCCCGGGTACCTGCAACATCAAATCCGGTGACGGTGTGCCCGGCCTTGACCAAATTGGCCGCCATCGGCGCGCCCATATTGCCCAACCCAATGAATCCAATTTTCATGCTCATATCGATTTCTCCAGTTTTAGGGCGTCTTTGCCCAAGGGTTGCAACATCTTGGCGACAGCGGCGAGGGGGACATTCATATCGGCAAATTGCCAGTTTGGATTGCGGTCTTTGTCGATGATAGCGGCGCGTATCCCTTCCAGAAAGTCGCCATGTTCCATCGCGCGGAAGGTGAAACGATATTCGAAATCTAACGCTTTTTCTATGCTTAGGGATGGACCGCGCAATCGGTGCAGTGCCTCAATGGTGCTTGCCATCGCAAGGGGGCTCATCCGGGACATCTTCTTGAGGCAATCCTGTGCGAAAGGACTGCCTTTGATGCGCAGGTTGTTCAGCACATCGCCCAGCGTCTCGCCATCAAAAAGCATGTCAATCTGGTCCTGCGATGCCGCCAGTTCAGAAGCTGGCGGCGTGATCTTGGCTGAATCAAGGGCAGAAACATCGCCAGAGGTCTCAAGCGCGCCAATCACGTCACTCCATTGATGTTGTGGAACGTAACTGTCTGCAAATCCGGCAAATATAGCGTCTTCACCAGACATTCGGGTTGCAGTTGTGCCCAGATACTCCCCAACGCGCCCCGGTGCCAGCGCCAGCATCAAGGTCCCGCCCACATCGGGCAACAACCCGATGCCACATTCCGGCATCGCGATCTGGCTGCTTTCGCCAACAATGCGGTGCGAGCCGTGACAGCCAAGGCCGACACCGCCGCCCATGGTGAACCCTTGCATGAAAGAAACAACCGGCTTGGGATAGGCGAAAATCTTGGCGTTCAGGCGGTATTCATCGGCCCAGAACTTTTGACCATAGGCATAATCGCCCTTGGTCCCAGTGGCATAAAGTTCAGCAATGTCCCCGCCAGAGCAAAAGGCGCGGTCGCCTTCGGCATCAATTACGATCAGGTCAACCGCGTCATCGGTTTGCCATGCATCAAAGGCGTCTTCGATGGCCAAACACATCTCATATGTCATAGCGTTCAGCGCCTGGGGACGGGTCAGGGTGATCCGCCCGGCGCGGCCCGTGATGCGGATAGAAATATCGCTCATCTGTTCTTCAGCATGTCGCGGGCGACGATGACGCGCATGATCTCGTTTGTGCCTTCCAGAATTTGATGCACCCGCAGGTCGCGCACCAGTTTCTCGATACCGTAATCCGCCAGATAGCCATAGCCGCCATGCAGTTGCAGGCATTGATCAACGACCTTGCTACCAACCTCGGTCACGAATTTCTTGGCCATAGCACAGAACTTGGTCGCGTCGGGCGCGCCGTTGTCCAGTTTCCACGCCGCTTGGCGCAGGAAGGTGCGAGCGGCTTGCATCTCAATCTCCATATCCGCGAGACGCCATTGCAGCCCTTGGAACTGGTCGATGGATTTCCCGAATGCCTTGCGGTCGCCCATATATTGTAAGGTCGAGGTTAGCGCCGTCTGTGCCGCACCAAGGGAGCAGGCAGCGATGTTCAAACGACCGCCATCCAGCCCCATCATCGCATATTTGAAACCTTTGCCCTCTTCACCGATCAGATTTCCCGCTGGAATGTTGCAATTGTCAAACTGCACTTGGGCGGTCGGTTGGCTGCGCCAGCCCATTTTATCCTCAAGCCCACCAAAGGACAGGCCATCTGTGCCGTCTTCGACATAGACTGTTGAGACGCCCGCTGCACCGTCATCAGACGTGCGCACCATGGCGACATAGGCATCGGAATATCCGCCGCCAGAGATGAACGCTTTGGTCCCGTTCAGAGTGTAGCCATCGTTGGTCCGGTCGCATTTAGTCTTTAGGGCGGCTGCGTCCGATCCCGAACCCGGTTCGGTCAGGCAATAGCTAAGGACAGTGTTCATCGACAAGACATCGTCCATGATCCGCGCCTTCAACTCATCGCTCGCGAAACTGTCCAACATCTTGGCGCACATATTATGGATCGACAAAAACGCCGCAACGGACGGGCAGGCCATGCTCAGCGCTTCGAAGACCAACGTGGCGTCAAGCCGTGTCAGTCCGGAACCACCTGCGTCCTCGGACACATACAAGCCACCAAAGCCGAGCTCGGCAATCTTTGGCCATATCTCTTTGGGGATGGTTTCATCTTTTTCCCATTGGCGCGCATATGGGGCGATATGCTTTTGGCCAAAGCCATAAGCCATATCGAAAATGGCGGTTTGTTCTTCGGAAAGTGCGAAATCCATAGCGATGATCCCTCCCAAGACCTGTCGAATTGAACGTGCGTTTAATTATAGCAAGGCTTGCCGATGAAGCAAGCGGTCTGCGGGGGCCGTAACCCCCGCAGCGGATAGTTTATTCCATCGGTTTAAAGTTGAACTCGCCACCTTCTTTAATGCCTGAAGGCCAGCGCGAGGTCACAGTTTTGGTGCGTGTGTAGAACTTGAACGCATCTGGACCGTGCTGGTTCAGGTCACCAAAGACGGATTTCTTCCAGCCGCCAAAGGTGTGATAGGCCAATGGCACGGGGATTGGCACGTTGATGCCGATCATGCCCACGTTGATGCGGTTGGCGAAATCACGGGCGGCGTCACCGTCGCGGGTAAAGATCGCTGTGCCGTTGCCCATCTCGTGGTCCATGGCAAGGCCAAGCGCTTCTTCATAGGTTTTCGCGCGGACAGTGGACAACACGGGGCCGAAAATCTCGTGCTTGTAGATATCCATGTCTTTGGTGACGTTATCAAACAGGTGCGGCCCGACAAAGAAACCTTCCTCGTAGCCCTGCAAGCTGAAGTTACGTCCATCGACGACCAAAGTGGCACCTTGGTCAATGCCGGTCTGAACCAGACGTTCGATGTTGGCCTTGGCCGCAGCCGTTACAACGGGGCCGTAATCGACATCGTTGCCCGACGAATAAGGCCCGACTTTCAGCTTTTCGATGCGTGGGATCAGTTTTTCGATCAGACGATCAGCGGTCTCATCGCCCACAGGGACGGCAACAGAGATCGCCATGCAGCGTTCGCCGGCAGCACCGTAGCCTGCACCAATTAGCGCATCGGCAGCCTGGTCAAGATCGGCATCCGGCATGATGATCATGTGGTTCTTGGCACCGCCAAAGCATTGAACTCGCTTGCCGTTGGAGCAACCCGTACCGTAAATATATTCGGCAATCGGGGTAGACCCGACAAAGCCCACGGATTGAATGACAGGGTGATGCAGGATTGCGTCGACCGCTTCCTTGTCGCCGTTGACGACCTGAATGATGCCCTTGGGCAGGCCGGCTTCCTCGAGCAGTTCGGCAAGCATCAGCGGAACAGACGGATCACGCTCGGACGGTTTAAGAATGAACGCGTTGCCGCAAACGATCGCTGGCGCGAACATCCACATCGGGATCATGGCGGGGAAGTTGAACGGCGTGATGCCGGCCGATACACCCAAAGGCTGACGCATGGAGTACATATCGATGCCGGGGCCAGCGCTGTCGGTGTAGTCACCTTTCAGCAATTCGGGTGCGCCGATGCAGTATTCGACCACTTCAAGCCCGCGCTGCACGTCACCGGCGGCATCGGGTAGGGTCTTGCCATGCTCGCGGGACAGGGCCTCGGCCAGTTTGTCCATGTCGCGGTTCAGCAGGTCGACGAATTTCATCATGACCCGAGCGCGGCGCTGTGGGTTCACGGCGGCCCAAGCAGGCTGCGCGGCCATCGCATATTTCACCGCTTGGTCCATCTCGGCTTCGTTGGCGAGGGGGCATTTGGCCTGCACTTCGCCTGTGGCCGGGTTGAAAACATCGGAAAAACGGCCTGACGTGCCTTTGACATGTTCGCCGTTCAGGTAATGGGTAAGCTCTTGCATGGGAATCCTCCGGTTGGGTTTTCCGCACGATAGGCTTGCAAAAATGATTGGGAAAGGGGCATGAAGTCAAAACTGTTTTGCATTTCTGCAAGATGGCTGCGCGAATTGCGCAGCGGAGAGGGGGCCAGCCCCCGTCCTTGCGGACTCCCCCGGAGTTTTCTTGGCAAAATGAAAAGGCATAGAGCGCGATGTTGGGCAATTGGGATGATCTACGCTTGTTTCTAGCGGTTGCGCGCGAACAAAGCCTGTCGGGAGCGGGCAAAATTCTGCGGCTCGACCCCGCGACCCTAGGACGGCGCATGGCGCGGGTCGAAAAAGGATTGGGGGTGGTTTTATTCGTCAAATCACCAACAGGATACGCCTTGACCGAGGCCGGGGTGCAATTGTTGGAACGCGCTGAGGCGGCCGAGCAGGCCATGCGCGTGGCCACAGCCGAGGTCGCCGAGCCATCGGACAGATTGCGGGGACAAATCCGGATCGGAGCGCCAGACGGCTGCGCGAACTACCTCTTGCCGCAGGTTTGTGCGCGGCTGATTGCGGCCAACCCAGAGTTGGATATTCAGATCGTAGCCCTGCCACGGGTGTTCAACCTGTCCCGACGCGAAGCCGACATGGCGATCGGGGTCAGCGCCCCCACAGCCGGTAGATTGATTGTGCAAAAGATCACCGACTACCGGCTTCATCTTGCGGCATCTGAAACCTATCTGAACAGTAGCGCGCCCATTCACACCACCGCTGATCTGCAAAGGCACCGATTGGTGGGGTATATCCCCGATATGATTTTTGACCGTGAATTGGATTACCTGACTGAGTTAGGCATGACCCGTGTTCCATTGGCGTCAAATTCTGTGTCTGTGCAGGTGAATATGATCCGGCAGGGTGGGGGCGTTGGGATCGTTCATGATTTTTGCCTGCCCGCGACCCCCGGCGTGAGGCGAATTCTGACTTCGGAAGTCACGCTGAGCCGGGCATTTTACCTGATCCGCCATGAGGATGACCGTCGCAACCAGCGGTTAAGCCGGTTTGCTGAAGAGCTGGCGCAAGGGGTGCGGACGGAAGTCGCAAGACTTGAGGCAAATACTTGACAGGCAACAGTATTAAAGGGAACCTAGGTTCAAGAGCAATAATATTGCGGAGGGTTCCAAAATGCTTGTGTCTCAAATCCTGAAAACCAAGGCCGATGACAGTGTCACCACGGTCATGCCTGATATGCTGATCGCGGATGCGGCCAAGATGCTGTCGGACAAGCGTATTGGTACTTTGGTGATCTCGACCGATGGCAAAACGCCTGACGGCATTTTATCCGAGCGAGATATTGTACGGGAGCTGGGGCGGCAGGGCGGATCATGTCTGGAAATGACAGTCGAGAGCCTGATGACGCGCAAGTTGGTGACGTGCACCAAGAACGAGCGAGCGGACGCCATCCTAAACACAATGACCGAGGGGCGTTTCCGGCACATGCCGGTGCTGGAAGACGGAGTTTTGATCGGGTTGATTTCACTTGGCGATGTGGTCAAGTCCCGCCTGATGGAGCTGTCGATGGAGAAAGATGCCCTTGAAGGCATGATTATGGGGCACTAGCCGCAACTCCCCTACCCAATACACAAACTAGGCCGTTGCGTTTCAGACGCTAAAATGTTTGCCTGCCGCAAAATTTTCGACACAAACTGACTGGATTACCCTATGCGCGTTGGCCTGTATCCCGGCACATTCGACCCCATCACTTTGGGTCACCTTGATATCATCCGTCGTGCCGCGACATTGGTCGACAAGCTGGTGATCGGCGTCGCGATCAACCGCGACAAAGGTCCCTTGTTCGAGCTGGAAGAGCGTGTGGCGCTAATCAATTCAGAATGTGCAGCTCTCTCTAAAGAAACAGGTACTGAAATCGTCGTGCACCCGTTCGAGAATCTGTTGATCGATTGCGCTCGTGACGTGGGCGCGCAAATGATCATTCGCGGACTGCGCGCTGTAGCTGATTTTGAGTATGAATATCAAATGGTTGGTATGAACCGGAAGCTGGATGACAGCATCGAGACCGTGTTCCTGATGGCCGAAGCGGAACATCAGGCGATTGCAAGCAAGCTGGTCAAGGAAATTGCCCGGCTTGGCGGGGACGTCAGTAAATTCGTGACGCCCGCCGTCAATGCCGAGCTTAAGAAACGCTATTCAGCAGCGTAGTCGCTTTATCGTGGCTTAAAGAAATTTCGCGATAACGCGGGATGTATCAAGCATCCGGTTCGAAAAGCCCCATTCGTTATCGTACCACGCCAAAACGCGCAACTGAGTGCCATTTTGAACCGATGTCTGATCCGTTGCCACGACGCAGGAATGGCTGTCGTGGTTCAGGTCAATTGACACCAGCGGTTTGTCGACCATGCCCATGATGCCTTTCAACGGGCCTTCGGATGCTTTGCGCAGGACTTTGTTCACTTCTTCCGCAGTCACCTTGCGCGATACTTCGATCACCAAATCAACGCAGGACACATTCGGAGTGGGCACGCGGATTGCAGTGCCGCCGATCAGTCCTTCAAGTTCTGGCAATACTTTGCCCAATGTCTTGGCCGCGCCGGTGGTGGTGGGGATCATCGACATTGACGCAGCACGTGCGCGATACAAATCGCTGTGGGCCGTATCATGGGTCGGCTGGTCGCCGGTAAAAGCGTGGATCGTCGTCATGTGACCATGCACAATACCAAACGCGTCGTTCAGTGTTTTGGTCAGCGGAGCCATGCAATTGGTGGTGCAGGATGCATTGCTCATTATCGTGTCATTAGCATCAATAATGTCGTGGTTTACGCCGTACACAATTGTTTTCATGGCGTCTTTGCCTGGGGCCGAAATCAGGACACGCTTTGATCCGTTCTCAAGATGCTTGGCAGCGCCGTCGCGGGATACAAAGATGCCGGTACATTCCAACGTGATATCCACATCGCCCCACGGCAGGGCGGCAGGGTCTCTTTCGGCGGTGACACGGATAGGCCCTTGGCCCACGTCCATCGTGCCATCGCCCAAGATGACAGGACGACCATATCGGCCATGTACGGAATCGAATTCGAACAGATGTGCGTTTGTCTCGAGTGGTGCCAGATCATTGATCGCGACCACCTTCAGGTCATCGCCGCCTTCTTCCATCAAAGCGCGCAGTACGTTACGGCCAATACGGCCAAAGCCATTGATTGCGAGTTTCGTAGCCATCGGGGCGTCCTCCTGAATGTGATAGCGCTAACATCGGCATTGAACGCCAAAAGTCAACCGATAGGCAAGCAATCAGGGACAGGAATTTAGAAAAGGAGGGCAAATACGGGACGCAAGTTTCCGATCAGCGCCAGAACGCGACCCATTCCAGAAGGTCCAAAAACTTTTTCATCAGAAAAATCAGGTGTTCATTGCCAAACATCACGGTGTCCACAATCAGCCCACCGACAAGCAGGCTGCCCAATACCAAAGCAATAGGGGTGTTCATCGTTCAGCTTCCTTGCCGTGCACGGGGACTGCCCTGATATGACAGGGCAGCGCCAGTGCCGCAAGTGTCAGCCCAGTTTGCCCATCGCAACGGCAACATCTGCCATGCGCACGGAAAAACCCCACTCGTTGTCGTACCACGCCAGCACACGCACCATGCGGTTGGCAACAACCATGGTTTGATCCGGTGCAAAGATTGAACTTTCTTCGGTGTGGTTAAAGTCGATCGAGACTTTCTTTTCTGGGTCATAGCCCAAGACACCCTTCATCGGCCCTTCGGCAGCGGCGCGCATAGCGGCGTTGACTTCTTCCACGGTGACATCGCGCGAGGCACGGAAGGTCAGGTCAACCGCGCTGACGTTCGGAGTTGGCACGCGCATCGCAGTGCCGTCCAGCTTGCCTTTCAATGCGGGCAGAACCTCGCCCAGGGCAGCGGCAGCGCCTGTCGACGTGGGGATCAGTGCCATGCCAGCCGCGCGGGCGCGGTACAGGTCATCATGGCGGCGGTCCAGCGTGGGTTGATCACCGGTATAGCTGTGGATCGTGGTCATGATGCCATATTCGATGCCAAAGGAATCCTGCAAGACTTTGGCCAGGGGTGCCAGGCAGTTTGTAGTGCACGAACCGTTCGAAATCATTGTGTCCGATACCTGCAATTCGTGGTCGTTTACACCGTAAACGATTGTACGATCTACGTTTTTGCCGGGCGCTGACAGCAGCACACGTTTAGCGCCACGTTCAAGATGCACGTTTGCTTTCTTGCCGTCATTGAACTGGCCGGTGCATTCCAGAACAACATCGCAGCCGTCCCAGTTCAGCTCTTCCATGTTGTACGTCGACATGACTTCCATCGGACCGTGGCCCAGATCCAGTGTGCCGCTACCAACCGTTACTTTGTTCGGAAAGCGCCCATGGACGGAATCGTATTTGATCAGATGCGCTGCGGTCTCAAGCGGGCCCGTGGCATTGATGCGGACCACTTCGATGTCATCGCGACCCGAGGCTGCGATATGCGACAGTGTGCAGCGGCCAATCCGGCCAAATCCGTTAATACCAACTTTGATCGTCATGGGGCGTCCTTTGGAAAATGGGGTGACGTTAGGCGCTCTATAACGGCAGGGTATGCGCAACTGAAAGAGTAAAAGCGAAGAATTTCCGTATGTTAGCGTTAACCGGGGATGTTAGCGGTAAATGTCGCAGGGTGTTTGCCTTCGTCGATTGCTGGGTTAAGTTCATCCTTAACTAAATTGGAGAGTTTTGATGAGTGGTTTACTGGCGCTGTTGGATGATGTCGCGGCGATTGCCAAGGTGGCAGCGGCAAGCGTGGATGATGTGTTCGGCCAGGCAGCAAAGGCCAGTGCCAAAGCGGCAGGCGCGGTGATTGACGACGCCGCCGTGACGCCCAAGTATGTACACGGCTTTGAGGCCAAGCGCGAATTGCCAATCATCTGGCGGATCACCAAGGGATCATTGAAGAACAAGTTGGTGTATTTGCTGCCTGCGGGGCTGCTGCTGTCCAATTTTGCGCCGTGGGCGATTGCGCCGCTGTTGATGCTGGGCGGTGCCTATCTGTGTTTTGAGGGGGCTGAGAAAGTCGCCCATTCTCTGGGCGTTGGCGGGGCAGGGCATGACGAATACCCCGGCAAGGCCGAAACAATAGAAGACCCCGCTCATTTGGAAGAACAAAAGGCCCAAGGGGCCATTAAGACCGATTTCATTCTGTCCGCCGAGATCATGACGATAATCCTGTCCAACCTGGCTGTATCGAATTTCTGGATGGAAGCGGCTGCACTGGCTGCAGCGGCGGTGATGATCACAGTCGCCGTTTATGGGTCGGTTGCGCTGATCGTAAAGGCCGATGATGTGGGGCTGTTCATGGCCAAAAATGGCAACTTTGGAGTGACGCGTGTCATCGGACGCGCGGTTGTACGTGGCATGCCCCGGTTTTTGACGACCCTGACCATTGTCGGCACTGCTGCAATGCTTTGGGTCGGGGGTTCAATCATTATCCACGGGATGGAGGAGTTGGGCTTTGGCACATTAGGCCATTTGATCCATGACGCGGCCGCGTATGTGGGCCACCTTGTGCCCGCCACCTACACTGGGGCTGTTGAATGGACTACCAAGGCAGCAATTGATGGTGTGTTCGGACTGGCCCTTGGCCTGATCCTGATCCCCATTGGTGAAAAGATCATTACCCCGCTGTGGCGCGCAGTGTTCAGCCGCAAAAAGAAAGACCCGCAAGCTGTCTGATTTGACGGCAGTCTGATACGCAAAAGGGGGCCATCGCGGCCCCCTTTTTTATTGTCTGAACGGTGGGCTGGCTTACAGCAGCGCCTTGGCTTTGTCCGCCACGTTCTGCGGCGTGATGCCGAACTTTTCGAACAACTCTTCCGCCGGGGCAGAGGCACCAAAACGGTCCATGCCGACGAAATCGGCCTTGTTCCATTTGCCGCGTTCACCCGTCAGCCATTGATCCCATCCTTGACGCACGGCAGCCTCGACGCCGACGCGAACGGGGCCTGCAGGCAGAACCTTGCGGCGGTATGCTTCGTCTTGCTCGGCGAACAGCTCCATACAAGGCATGGACACTACGCGGGTACCGATGCCTTTCTCTTGCAAGATATCCCGTGCTTTCAGGGCGATCTCGACCTCGGAGCCGGTGGCGATCAGGATGACCTGACGTTTGCCTTCCGCATCGGCCAGTACATACGCACCTTGTTCTGTCATGTTCTTATTTTTGTGCTCAAGGCGGACAGTGGGCAGGCCCTGACGGGTTAGCGATAGAACCGATGGTGTGTCTTTCGATGTCAGCGCGATTTCCCAAGCTTCGGCAGTCTCGACGGTATCGGCGGGGCGGAACACATAGGTGTTTGGGGTCGCGCGGCTGATTGCCAGGTGCTCGACGGGCTGGTGTGTCGGGCCATCTTCGCCCAGACCGATGCTGTCATGGGTCATCACGAAAACAGTTGGTATCTTCATCAGCGCGGCAAGGCGCATTGCAGGCCGTGCGTAGTCGGTGAAACACATAAACGTGCCGCCGTAGGGGCGCACGCCGCCATGCAACGCCATGCCGTTCATTGCAGACGCCATGCCATGTTCACGGACACCCCAATAGACATAACGCCCACCACGGTTGTCGATGTCGAATACGCCCAAATCCGCGGTCTTGGTGTTGTTCGAACCGGTCAGGTCAGCAGACCCGCCGACGGTTTCAGTGAACAGCGGGTTCAAGACTTCGAGCGTCTTTTCGCTGCTGGCACGGGTCGCCAGCTTGGGTGCGGATTCGGAGATCTGCTTTTTGAACGCCTTGACTGTCGCGGACAGTTTTTTGGGTGCGTCGCCTGCCAACGCGCGATTGAATTCCTCGCGCTTGGTGCGGGACATGGCGTCGAAACGCTCTTCCCAGTCTTTACGTGTTTGCGCGCCACGCGATCCGATGGTTTCCCATGCGGATTTCACATCGGCGGGCACTTCAAACGGGCCAGTTGTCCAGCCATAGGCGGCTTTGGCGGCGGCCATTTGATCGGCATCGGTCAGGGCACCGTGACCCTTGGACGTATCTTGTGCTGCGTGACCCAAAGCGATGTGGGTTTTGCAAGCGATCATCGACGGCAGATCGGATTTGCGCGCCTCGGTCAGGGCGGCGTCAATCTCGGCCGGGTTATGGCCATCAATTGCAATAACATGCCAACCGGCAGCCTTGAAACGGGCCACTTGATCGACAGTGTCGGACAGGGTCACAGGGCCATCGATGGTGATGTTGTTATTGTCCCACATCAAGATCAGCTTGCTCAACTTATGACGGCCGGCAAGGGCGATGGCCTCGTGGCTGATGCCTTCCATCAGGCAGCCGTCGCCTGCAATCACATAGGTAAAGTGATCGACGATCTTGGGGCCATATTCAGCGCGTTGCATTTCTTCGGCCATCGCAAAGCCCACAGAATTCGCAATCCCCTGACCCAAGGGGCCGGTTGTTGTTTCAATTGCATCAGCCAGGAAGTTCTCGGGGTGCCCCGCAGTGCGCGCGCCCATTTGGCGGAAATTCTTGATCTCTTCGATGGGGAATTGCACGTCGCCCACAAGATGCAGCAGCGAATAGATCAGCATCGACCCATGGCCTGCGGACAGGATAAAACGGTCACGATCCGGCCAAAGCGGGTTGGACGCATCAAACTTGAGGTGCTTTTCAAACAAGACGGTCGCGACGTCCGCCATGCCCATTGGCATACCGGAATGGCCGGAGTTGGCGGCGGCGACTGCGTCCAGCGTTAGGGCGCGAATGGCGGTCGCTTTGGACCAATGCTCAGGATTTGCTTTCGCAAGTGCGTTCAAGTCCACGGTGGCTGCTTCCTTATAAGGGGGAGGTTTGCGTTTGGCGGATCAATACCAGCCACCCCGCAAAGATCAAGGGCAACCGCCGTCGGCTGATTTTCCCGCGTGAACAGCCCGCCCCAAGGTGTTGTTCTTAAAGGGGCAGTATTTCACTCTGCGTTTGGGTAGGATTGGCCGCAACAGCGTTGACCACCGATTCGATGGTTGGCAAACTGCGTAGAACGATTTGCGAGGGATATTGGGCATGAGCGACATAGAAGAAATGCAGGGCCGTATTCTGGCTGCGATGGAGCGGGCATCCCGTGGGTTGGAAAAACTTGGGGTCGCAAAGGAAAGCGGCCCCGATCTGTCACAAGCGCTGGAAGACGAGCGTCTTGCCAATGCGCAGCTAACGGAACGTGTTAAGACTCTCAAAGAACGGCTTGAGACCGAAACTGCTGAAGTGCAGGCCAAACTTGACGCCGCCACGGCCAAGCTAACTACGGCCGAGGCCAAGCTAACGCAAGAGAGCGACAGCGACACCCGCATGACCAAGCTGGACGTTGAGTTGCAGCAAGTACGTCGCGCCAATGCTAAACTCTCCGAGGCCTGCGCCGCATTACGCAAGGCAAACGAAGAGGGCGTCGGCGATCCGGACCTCATCAACGCCGCCATGCAGGCCGAGCTAGACGCCCTGCGCGCCGCCCGAACCGCTGAAATCGCCGAGGCAGACGCGATCTTGTCTGCCCTTACCCCACTCGTTGAATCCGCGCAGGAGAACGCCTGATGCCCGAAGTCACTATTTCCATCGGCGGTCGCCAGTTCGAAGTTGCCTGCCAAGAAGGCGAAGAAAGCTATCTGCATGCCGCCGCCAAAATGCTGGACGACGAGGCGCAGGTGTTATCCGATCAGGTCGGGCGCATGCCAGAAGCGCGGATGCTTTTGATGGCAGGCCTATTGCTGGCCGATAAAACCGCCAGCGTCGAAGACCTGATCAGCGAAGTTCGCGCCGAATTGGCTGAACGCGAAGCCGAAATTGCAGGGTTGCGCAACGTGGTCGTTGAACCCGAACGCATCGAAGTCCCTGTGATCCCGCAGTCAGTCAATGACGGTTTGGCTGAAATGGCCGCCCGCGCAGAGGCGTTGGCCCAAGAGATTGAGGACAAGGCGGCAAGTTAGCCATGGATGCGGCCCAAAATAGAGCGGGTCGCGGTCATTTTTTCAGCAAGGCACCTGATGGATTTTCAGGTGCCTTGCTGCATCCTCAGCGCCATTATCCGTGCGCCATCACGACATAGCCAGCATAGCTCGTCAAAAGCACTAACCCTATCCCACGGCCGATCACGGCGCGCTTTAACAACAGTGCGCTCAGGACAAGTGAGGCGGCAATCATGACGGGCAAGTCGAATGTAATAAAACGGTCTGCGACGGGGATCGGTTTAATGATGGCAGTGACACCTAGAATTCCCAACACGTTAAAGATGTTCGATCCGATCACGTTGCCAATTGCGATCTCTGATTGGCGACGGAACGCGGCCACAACTGACGTTGCCAATTCGGGCAGGGACGTGCCAACCGCGACGATTGTAAGGCCGATAAATGCTTCAGACAGGCCTGCATCACGAGCTATCGATACGGCCCCGTCGACCAGAAACCGCGCCCCGAAAATCAACGCGATCAAACCGGCCATAATCCAAAGGACACACACCATCGCCTTGGGCTTTTCGTTCTCGTCGGCCGCGTTCTCAGACGGATCGCCTGGCATCAGATAGGCCCAGAAAAGATAGCCGATCAACCCGGACATCAGCAGCGCACCAGCCAACCTTCCGATCTCGGCAGCCAAGAAAACCGGTACGAGGGCAAAGGCCGCCAAGACCATCACGCCGGTGTCACGGCGCAGGGTGGCACCGGAGACCCGGATCGGCCAGACGAGGGCCGTGATACCCATGATCAGTGCAATATTGGCGATGTTGGACCCGACGATATTGCCAATCGCAATGTCAGGCACGCCGCGCCATGCGGCATGGACCGAAACCAATAACTCAGGTGTCGAGGTGCCAAACCCCACGACCGTCAACCCGATCAAAAGCGGCGACATCGCCAATCGCTGCGCGATCCCGACGCTACCTCGCACCAGTGCTTCGCCACCCAAAAACAGGCACAAAAGCCCGGCCGCAACATAGATGTAATCCAAGGTGAATGCCCCAAGGCGAATGATCCGCCTGCATCGCAAATGGGGGTCGGTGGGATATGCGTACAAGGGGGGAATGGGGGTGGTCTGAAAATAATTTCAACCATTCGTCAAGCGCTAGGCCTCGGGTTAAAATTTTTGAAGACCACAACGCCGGAAGGCCAGTTTGAACCAGTCGAACGATCGGAAACGGGGCCAGCTTTTAGGCGCGCCAGCCCCGCAATGCGTCAGCCGTTGGCTTCGCGGATTTTGTCAGCTGCGTCTTGGTCGAACTTGACACCGTTTTCGGTGAACAGGGCGTCCAATTCTCCAGACAGGGTCATTTCGGTGATAATATCGCAACCGCCGACGAACTCGCCCTTAACGTAAAGCTGTGGCACCGTAGGCCAGTCGGAAAAGTCCTTGATGCCTTGGCGTAATGCTTCGTCGGCCAAGACGTTCACGTCGGCAAATTCGACTTCCATATAGTTCAACACACCAGCCACGCGGGACGAGAACCCGCATTGCGGCATCGCTTTGGTGCCCTTCATGAACAGCACAACGTCATTGGATGTGATGGTTTCTTTAATTTGTGTAGCTGCATCGGTCATTTCGATTTGTCCTTTGGTATAAAGCGTTTGGCGTATTCTTGGGGGTCGCGGGGAATGCGATAGGTAGTCTGATGTCCGCCCCCGCCACCGCCCGAGTGATAGGTTGTTTCGATCTCGTGGTAGCCCTTGCCGGGTTTGGATCCGCGTTCGGTGCCGCGGGTGTGACGCAGCGACTGAAGGCCGCGCAGCACCGCTACGATCAGCACCAGAACACTCAGGATTACCACAAGAGACAGGTCCATAAGATCAATCCGGTGCCTTGGTCGTCAGGGCCAGCGCGTGCAATTCCCCACTTGGGCCGTCCATCCTGCCCTTAAGCGCGGCGTAAACGGCGCGTTGCTGCTGCACGCGGTTTTTTCCGCGAAAACTTTCGTCGATGACCATCGCGGCCATATGCACACCGTCGTTGCCTTCGACTTCGATTTTGGCATTTGGAAAGGTCTCGCGCAGAAGGTCTTCGATTTCGCTGGCTTGCATCGGCATAGGTGCGGCTCCGTTCGGTTATGTTAGCCAAGATGTAGTAGTGCGGGGGGCGGCGTGCAAGTTATCTGATTGAGCGATGACCAAGGAAGCAGTACATATAGGATACTGGCCCGACACGCAGATACGGAGACACCCCCAATGGACATCTTTGAAGACGCACCAGAACGCGCCTATGCATGGGCTCAGGCGGGTCGCGGCGCTGCCTTGGCCACAGTTGTTGAAACCTGGGGGTCTGCCCCGCGCCGAGTGGGTGCACAGTTGGCAATTTCCGGCGATGGCGAAATGCAGGGGTCGGTGTCGGGTGGTTGTGTCGAAGGGGCTGTGGTGATCGAGGCGCTTGAGGCGCTCGAAGAGGGCACTTCGCGGCTGTTGGAATATGGCATCAGTGATGGCGATGCCTTTGCGGTGGGATTGGCGTGCGGCGGCAAGATCCGCGTGCTGGTTGAACCGATTGGCAACCAGGGCATGCCCTTTGATGTTCTGGCCGAGCTGGTCAAGGCGCGTGCGGCGCGTCAGCCGGTCGGTTATGAGGTGTCGTTGTCGGGCGGCAGCGCGCGTCTGGTGCGCGATGGCTATGAAACCCGTTTCAGGATGGACCGGTCAGGCGTCGCGGATGACGGTGATACCTTTATTGCCATACATAACCCGCCGTTGCGGCTGTTCATAATAGGGGCGGTGCATATCGCGCAGGCCTTGGCACCGATGGCGCAGGTCGCGGGGTTTGACGTTGTCGTCATCGACCCGCGCGAAGCTTTCGGGTCGCAAGCCCGTTTCCCTGAAGCGCGCGTTATCAACGACTGGCCAGATGCGGCGCTTGAACAGGTTGGCGTCGATACCCGCAGCGCTGTCGTCTTGCTGACCCATGACCCGAAATTGGACGATCCTGCGTTGCACATCGCGTTGCGATCAGATGCGTTCTATATCGGCGCGCTAGGGTCCAAACGTACCCATGCGTCGCGGGTGGAGCGACTTTCTGCTGCCGGATTTACCGCAGAGGACATCGCCCGGATCGCTGGGCCTGTGGGCCTTGATATAGGTGCCGCAGGCCCCCCCGAAATAGCCGTATCGATCCTTGCGCAAATGGTGCAAAGCCTGAGAAAACCGTGAAGTTCGGCACTGTATCTACCGGCGAAGCAATCGGGGCGTATCTGGCGCACTCCGTCGCCTTACCCAAAGGGCGGCTGCGCAAAGGCTTGCAGCTTGAGGATAGCCATATCGCCGAGCTTTTGGGAGCGGGACATGATCAGATCACCGTCGCGCGACTGGCCCCCGCGGATGTGGATGAAAACACCGCTGCCACGCAGTTGGCTCAAGCGCTGCTGGCCGGTGATGCGGACCTAGACACGCATCTTGATATGACAAACGCCTTTACGGGCCGCGTGAATCTTTTGGCAAAAGGGCCGGGGGTGGCCGTGCTGGATGTCGCCGCACTGGAAGCCGCCAACGCCGTGCACCCGATGATCACCCTTGCCACCGTGCCGCCGTTTCAGCAAATGGCGCAAGGCGGCATGGTCGCCACGATCAAGATTATCTCATACGCGGTGGATCAGGCCGATCTAACCCGCGCCTGCGCAGCAGCACGCGGGGCCATCCGTCTTGCGCCGCCCCAGCTGCAAGATGCGACACTGATCATTACCGAAATTGAACGCGGGGCAGGGGACAAGGGCCGCGATGCCATCGCGAACCGGCTTTCCGCGCTGAATGTCGTGTTAAAGGATGTGGTGATGGTGCCCCACCATACAGATTCCTTGCGCGATGCGATCACGGCCGCGGACACAGCGTTGGTTTTGATCCTGACCGGATCGGCGACCTCTGACATTGATGATGTGGCCCCGTCAGCGCTGCGCGCAGCAGGGGGGACGGTTGCACGGTTCGGGATGCCGGTTGATCCGGGCAATCTGCTGTTTCTGGGCAATCTTGGAGACCGGCAGGTAATAGGCTTGCCCGGCTGCGCCCGATCGCCCGCGTTAAACGGGGCGGATTGGGTATTGTCGCGGATTGCTTGCGGCATTGCGGTCACGGATCAGGACATCGCGGGCATGGGTGTTGGCGGATTGCTCAAGGAAATTGTGACGCGGCCGCAACCGCGCCGGGGCTGATCATAGCTTACCGAGTGCACAATTCTGCATGATTTCAGTCTGTCGAGAAAATTTCGGTTCTCAACCGAGTGGGGGCGTGCTTAACTCAGGTCAACGAGATCAAGAATACCTTAGGGAGGATATCTATGACACAGGTCAAAATGACCGTGAACGGCAAAGCCGCGTCTGGCGACGTGGAAGGCCGCACGCTATTGGCGTCGTTTTTGCGCGACAACCTGAAACTGACAGGGACACACATCGGATGTGACACTAGCCAGTGTGGTGCTTGCGTTGTGCATGTGAACGGCGAAGCGGTCAAAGCCTGCACTATGCTGGCGGTCGAAGCCGAAGGCGCTGACGTCAAGACAATCGAATCCATGGCCGACGCTGACGGGTCGTTGAACACAATCCAACAGGCGTTTCAGGATCATCACGGTTTGCAATGTGGATTCTGCACGCCGGGTATGGTGATGTCTGCATCTGCGCTGCTGAAGGATAACCCAAAGCCGACAGAGGCCGAAGTGCGCCACTATCTGGATGGCAACATCTGCCGCTGCACCGGCTACCACAACATCGTCAAGGCAATCATGGCCGCATCCGGCCAAGACGTCAGCACATTGGCGGCTGAATAAAAAAAACGGCGCGTCAGCACGTGCGAGGAGGCACGCGCAGATGCAATCACCCGCAACAAGCAGGCGTATCCCTACGGTTCAGGGTGGCGCCGTTCCAACAGAATAAACCTGCAAACGCGATGGTGCCCGACACAAGCGGCACCCCATAGGGAGGATTAACTATGCCAAAGGATGGCGGAATTGGTGCCAGCAGCAAGCGGCGCGAAGACATCCGGTTTTTGACCGGCGAAGGTAACTATACTGATGATATCAACCTGAACGGACAGGCTTATGTGTTCTTTCTGCGCTCGGATATCGCTCATGGGACGTTGAATTCGGTGGACACATCGGCGGCCGAGAGCATGCCAGGTGTGGTCAAGATTTTCACCGGTGCGGATTTCGAAGCCGTTGGTTCGATCCCTTGCGGATGGCAGATCACCGACAAGCATGGCGAAGTCATGCAAGAGCCGCGCCACCCTGTGCTGGCCCACGGCAAGGTGCGCCATGTTGGAGAACCAATTGCTGCTGTTGTAGCTGAGTCCCTATCTGAAGCCCGCGATGCCGCCGAAGCCATCGTGCTCGACATTTCGGAGCTGCCTGCCGTCATCGACATGAAAGAAGCCGTCAAGGAAGGCGCACCCAAGGTCCATGACGATCTGACGTCGAACCTGTGTTACGACTGGGGCTTTGTCGAAGAAAACAAAGGTGCTGTTGATCAGGCGTTTAAAGACGCCCACCATGTCACCACGCTTGAACTCGTAAACAACCGCTTGGTTGCCAACCCGATGGAACCTCGTGTTGCAGTGGGCGATTATGCCCGTGGCACCGGCGATCACACGCTTTATACCACCTCGCAAAACCCGCATGTTATTCGTCTGTTAATGGGCGCATTCGTTCTGGGCATTCCAGAGCACAAGCTGCGCGTTGTGGCACCTGATGTCGGCGGCGGATTTGGCACAAAAATCTTCCACTACCAGGAAGAGGCGTTCTGCACGTTCGCGGCCAAAGCCTGTAACCGTCCGGTCAAATGGACGTCGACCCGGTCCGAGGCGTTCATGTCGGACGCCCACGGCCGCGATCACGTCACCAAGATCGAGATGGCGCTGGACAAGGACAACAATTTTACCGCTTTGCGCACCGATACATATGCCAACATGGGCGCGTATCTGTCGACCTTTGCACCGTCGGTGCCAACATGGCTGCACGGCACATTGATGGCGGGCAACTACAAGACGCCGCTGATCTATGTGAACGTAAAGGCAGTGTTTACCAATACCGTACCTGTTGACGCTTATCGCGGCGCTGGCCGCCCCGAGGCGACCTATCAGCTGGAACGGCTTGTCGATAAATGTGCCCATGAACTTGGGGTGGATCCGATTGCCCTGCGCCGTCAGAACTTTATCACCGAATTCCCTTATGCCACCCCTGTGGCGGTGGAATATGACACCGGTGATTACGTGGCGACCATGGACAAGCTGGAAGAGATTTCAGACATGGCGAATTTCGAAAAACGCCGCAAGGAGTCCGAAGCCAAGGGCAAGCTGCGCGGCTTTGGCGTGAATTGCTATATCGAGGCCTGCGGCATCGCGCCGTCGAACCTTGTCGGGCAGTTGGGCGCGCGTGCGGGCCTGTACGAATCTGCCACTGTTCGTGTGAATGCAACCGGCGGTCTGGTCGTCATGACCGGCAGCCACAGCCACGGCCAAGGCCACGAGACTGCGTTCCCGCAAGTCATCGCCGAAATGATCGGCATCCCCGAGGATATGATCGAGATCGTGCATGGCGATACGGCAAATACGCCAATGGGTATGGGGACTTACGGGTCCCGGTCCCTTGCGGTGGGTGGTTCCGCCATGGTGCGGGCAACTGAAAAGATCATCGCCAAGGCGAAAAAGATCGCTTCACACCTGCTAGAGGCGTCCGAGGGCGATATCGAACTGAAGGACGGAGCGTTCAGCGTCGCGGGTACGGATAAATCTGTAGCTTGGGGCGATGTGACCCTTGCCGCCTATGTGCCGCATAACTATCCGCTGGAAGACATCGAACCGGGCCTCGAAGAGACGGCGTTCTATGATCCGTCGAACTTCACCTATCCGTCAGGTGCCTATGCCTGCGAGGTAGAATTGGACCCTGAAACAGGTCAGGTCACCATCGAGCGTTTCTCGGCGGCGGATGACTTTGGCAACATCGTTAACCCGATGATTGTGACGGGTCAGGTTCATGGCGGGCTGGCCCAAGGCATCGGTCAAGCGCTGATGGAAAACTGTACCTATGACAGCGATGGCCAGCTGCTTAGCGCGTCCTATATGGACTACGCAATGCCGCGCGCCAGTGACCTGCCGTTCTATACGGTGGATCATTCTTGCCAGACTCCTTGCACGCATAACCCCTTGGGTGTGAAAGGCTGCGGCGAGGCGGGTGCGATTGGATCGCCGCCTGCGGTGGTCAATGCGGTGCTAGATGCGATGCGGTCAGGTGGCAAAGATGTGGGCCATATCGACATGCCCGTGACGCCATCGCGTGTCTGGGCCGCGATGAACAGTTGATTTGAGACGACGGGAGCGGGGGCCAGCCCCCGCACCCCCGGAGTTTACTTGGCAAAATGAAGAGGGGAGTAAGGGCTATGGCGCGCTCTCTGATTGGAAGGACGGAAGATGTATAATTTTGACGTAGAGAAGCCGACCAGCATCGCAGATGCGGTCAAGGCCTTGGGGCGTGAAGAAGCGCAGCCGATGAGTGGCGGGCAGACCTTGATTCCAACACTTAAGGCGCGTTTGGCAATGCCGTCGGTCTTGGTCTCTCTCAACGGGATCACAGAGATGCAGGGCATCTGCACCGATGACGCAGGACGCATTTGTATTGGTGGTGGCACCGTGCATGCGACAGTCGCCAAGGAAGCCGCAGCGCAGTATCCGGCCCTTGCCGGGCTTGCCGCGCGCATTGGCGATCCTGCTGTGCGCAACCGTGGCACAATTGGTGGTTCAGTAGCCAACAATGACCCGTCAGCCTGTTATCCGGCAGCGGTTCTAGCCAGCGGGGCGACAGTCGTTACCAACGCGCGTGAAATCGCGGCGGATGATTTCTTTCAGGGGATGTTTGCCACGGCCCTAGATGAGGGCGAGATCATCACGGAAGTGAAATTCCCCATTCCCGAGAAAGCGCATTACGAGAAGTTCATCCAGCCTGCATCGCGGTTTCCATTGGTGGCAGTGTATGTTGCCAAATTTGGCGATGGCGTACGTGTGGCTGTCACAGGCGCTTCGGAAAACGGGGTGTTCCGCTGGACTGACGCCGAAGCTGCGTTGTCATCCAACTTTGCTGCGAATGCGATTGAAGGGCTTAAGGTCGATGGCAGTGGTATGATCAGCGATCTGCATGGATCGGGCGATTACCGCGCGCATCTAGTGGGCGTGATGACCAAGCGGGCCGTTGCTGCGCTGACCTAAATTATCGGAAGAGTTTTCTTGGCAAAGCCGTCTTTGAGCGATCAAAGGCGGCTTTCTGGTATCTTACGCGTTGGCACTGGAACTTTCTGTCCTTGAGTGCGTTATAAATCAAGCGCTGCCCGAACGGCGTTGGTTAATTATGTAATTCCGTAAGGATATGAAATGTTTAGACTTCTTAAATCGACGACCTCTCTGACGATGTGCGTGGCACTGGCGTTGCCCACGGGCGGTTTCGCGCAATCTGTAACGGCTGCATGTGCGGCCGAAGGCAGCGAGGCGGTATTCCCCTGCGTTCTGCCAGATGGCACAGAAGTGATGGATGCGGAGCAGTTGACTGAGCAAATGGAGGCCACTGATTCCGGTGTTCTTGGCGCTACTGGCGCTATCGAAACACCAGCAGCAGATGCGGAAACCTCGGCAGAAGCAGACGCAGATGCTGATGTGAAGGCTGCTGAAGAGGCACAGGCCGCTGCTGATGCGAAGGCTGCTGAAGAAGCACAGGTCGCTGCTGATGCGCAAGCTGCTGCCGATGAACAGGCTGCTGCTGATGCTGCCGCAGCGCAAGAAGCTGCAGAACAGGAAGCCGCAGCACAAGAAGAAGCAATTGCTGCGCAGATCGCTGCCGACGCAGAAGCGAAAGCAGAAGCCGATCAAGCCGCTGCCGACCAGGCCGCTGCACAAGAAGCGGCAACCACAGCTGAGCCAAAAGCCACTACGCAAGCCGAGCCTGCTGCGGAACCTGAGCAACCCGTAGAACCGGCGCAGGCAGAAGCGACTGCCGAGCCAGCACCGGCTGCACAAGCCGAAGCGACTGAAGCGCCAGCACCGCAGGCCGAAGCTGCACCTGCAGCGCAGGCAGAAGCTACCGCCGAACCTCAAACCGAGGAACAAATCGCAGCCGAATTGGCCGCCCAGCAGGCTGCAGAAGAGGCGCGCCAAGAACAACGCGCCGCTGAAGCAGCAGCCGCAGCCGGATCCGCTGCAGCAGCAGACAGTGGTGAGGCCGAAGCACAGGTAGAGACCGAGGAGGTCACCGCCGAGCAGACCCGCAGTTCCGACGAGGAATTTGATACCCAAGTGACGGGGCAGGCATCAGCTAAAGCAGCCCCCCAAGAAGACAAAGGTCTGAGCAAATTTGAAAAAGCATTGCTGCTGGGCCTTGGTGCAGTCGCCGTAGGCGCAGTTCTTAATAACGGGTCCAAAGTCGTCAGCAATTCTGGTGACCGTCTGGTTGTCGAAGACCCCAATGGCGATCTGCGCGTCCTGAAAGATGACGACGCGTTGGTCCGTCAGGCCGGTGATGAAGTGCGCCGCGAAACGTTTAACGACGGTTCTGCCCGTACAACTGTGACCAAACCGGATGGCAGCCAAGTTGTGACCATTCTGGGCCGTGACGGCACCGTGTTGCGCCGCATCAATATTGATGCGCAGGGCAATGAATATGTGCTGTTCGATGATACCCGCACCGAGCGTCGTATCGTGGTGAACGAATTGCCACAGGTTGAGCAGAGAAATAGCCTTGCCAGCGAGCAGGACGAAGAAGCACTCCGGGTGGCACTGGAAACCCAGATGCGCGGCGAGCAAGCGCAGCGGTTCTCGTTGCGTCAGGTGCGTGACATCCTACAAGTACGCGCGCTTGCACCGCAAGTTGAACTGGACGCCGTGCGCTTTGCAACCGGCTCCGCAGCGATTTTGCCAGAACAGGCAAAGTCTTTGGCCAAGATTGGTACGGCGATCAGCAACGCCATTCGCAATGACCCTCGGACTGTGATCTTGGTCGAAGGGCATACGGATGCGGTCGGCAATGCAAGCTATAACCTTGCCCTGTCAGACCGTCGCGCGGAAACAGTTGCCTTGGCGTTGACCGAGTATTTCAATGTACCGCCAGCCAACCTGATTACCCAAGGCTATGGTGAAAGCGCGCTGAAAGTACGCACATTGGATGCTGAGCCTGCAAACCGTCGGGCCGTGGTTCGCAACATCACAAGCCTTCTTCAGCAGTAAGCCCTATCCCTTGAAACGAAAAATGCCCCCGCGAGAAATCGCGGGGGCATTTTTGTTCGACAATCGACAAGTAAGTTTACTTGGTTGGCAACGGGCCGATCAACATAACCATCTGGCGGCCTTCCATCTTTGGAAAGTTCTCGACGCGGCCGACTTCTTTGGTGTCTTCGGCAACACGTTCAAGCAATTCACGACCCAGGTTCTGGTGCGCCATTTCGCGACCGCGGAACCGCAGCGTGATTTTCACTTTGTCCCCATTGTCCAAAAACTTGAACACGTTGCGCATTTTGACTTCATAGTCATTGGTATCGGTGTTCGGTCTGAACTTGACCTCTTTGATCTCGATGATCTTTTGCTTCTTGCGGGCTTCCGCTTCGCGCTTTTGGGTCTCGTACTTGAATTTGCCAAAGTCCATGATCTTACACACGGGCGGATTGGCATTGGGAGATATCTCGACCAAGTCCAGTCCGGCTTCCTCGGCCATTTCCATGGCGCGAACAGGTGTGACGACCCCGACGTTTTCGCCGTCGGCGCCAATCAGGCGAATTTCGTTAGAGCGGATATTTTCGTTAATGCGCGGGCCTGTGTCACGTTGTGGCGGCGCGTTATGGGGTCTGCGAGCGATGATGAACGTCCTTTGATTGTTCCTAATTCTCGAAGTCTGAAGGTAAACCCGCCACCGTCCTTCTTCAAGCCGCAAAATGCGCTATAGTTGAGCAAAAATAGCCAATTACGCTTGCAACTGCGCATTCTAACCCTCATTTGACGCGATAAGCATACTCTTGACGTGTGCAAGACAGAAACTGGTTAGTTTAAAGGGACACCTACATCATGAAAAATCTGGTCTGGATCATTGTTGCGGCGTTGATCGCAATCGGGGGATACATGCTGTATTCCGGTCGTTCGGTTCAAGAAATCGCAACCGAGGCAGCCGATGCCGTAAACGCGCCAGAAGCGTTGGAAAGTGCAACAGCCGCCGCGGGCGATGCTGTTGAAGCGACCGAAGGTGCCGTAGCTGAAGCGGTAGACGCCACTGCAGAAGCCGCAAAAGCAGCAACAGACGCTGTTGCAGACGCAGCAACCGATGCCGCGACAACCATCGCCGAAACGGCAGCAGCTGCAACAGAGGCCGCAGCCGATGCCACGTCTGACGCAGCAACAGCTGTTTCTGAAGCCGGATCCGACGCAACTGACGCGGCATCCGAAGCTGCATCAGACGCAGCAGCGGCCATGTCCGAAACTGCATCCGAGGCCGCGACTGCGACAGAGAACGCAGCAGACGCAGCTGTTGCCGCCACATCCGAAGCGATGACTGCGACAGAAAACGCAGCAGAAGCAGCGGCAGCAGCAACAGCTGAAGCCGCGGCCGATGCAGCGGCAGCGACGTCCGAGGCAGCATCCGAAGCCACATCAGCGGCCGAAAACACCGCGGCTGAAGCAGCAGATGCCACAGCCGAAGCCGCCGAAGCTGTTGAGACCACTGCCGAGGCTGCCGCCGCAGAAGCAGAGGCTGCTGTGGAAACACCAGCAGTGAACGCCGAAGCATCCGCGTCGACCGAAATGGCAGCCGTAAGCCCGCAAGAGCTGACGACAGTCGCTGGGTTTGACCTTGAAAAGGTTCAGGCGCTTGTCGATAAATCGTCCTTGGCAGAGTTGCACAAGACAATGTTCAAGCGTGGTTTGACTGCTGCAAGCGACAACCCAGAAGCATTGGAAGCGATCCTTGGTCGTATCCGCGATGCACTGAACATGTGATCTGACGCGATTACCTGAAAATAAGAAAACCGCGCCTTCGCAAGAGGGCGCGGTTTTTTCATTTCTACAAGGGTGGGGGCTTTAGCCGACGAAAGCCTTTTCTACCACGTAATGCTTGGGATCCGAGTTCGCGCCTTCTTCGAGCCCGAACCCTTCAAGAATTTCCTTGATGTCTTTGTTGAAATCAAGGCTGCCGCAGACCATGCCCCGGTCGGTTTCAACGTTGATGCCATCGATACCAAGGTCCGCAAACACTGTGCCGTCTTGCAGCAGCTTGGTGATGCGGCCCATCTTCGGGCTTTGTTCACGGGTGGTGGTTGGGTAGTAAACGATCTTGGCCAGATTTTCCTTGCCGATCAGCTCGTGCATCATCTCGTCGTTCTGGATATCTTCGATCAGGCTGCGGCTATACTCCAGCTCGGCCACTTCGCGGGTGGTGTGGGTGACGATAACCTGTTCAAAGTTCTCATAGGTTTCAGGTTCGCGTAGCAGCGATGCAAAGGGCGCAAAACCGGTGCCAGTGGCGAACAGCCACAACCGTTTGCCCGGCAATAGCGCGTCATGCACCAGCGTGCCAACGGGCTTGGGGCGCAAGATGATTTGATCGCCGGGCTGGATGTGCTGCAATCTGGAGGTCAAAGGCCCGTCTTGGACCTTAATCGAATAGAACTCCAACTCTTCGTCCCATGATGGTGACGCGATCGAATAGGCGCGCAACAGCGGCTTTTGCTTGCCTGTCTTTGGGTCCGGATCGCCCAGCAGCCCGATCATAACAAATTCACCCGACCGGAACCGCAGCGACGCAGGACGCGATACCCGGAACGAAAACAAGTAGTCCGTCCAGTGTTTCACGGAAGTGACCGTTTGGGCATCTGGCAAAGTCGGTACGGGTTTGGCGTCAATTTGGTTCACGATTGTCTGCTCGGTCATAATTTCATCGACAGGCAAGCGGCCCGCCGTCCTTTGTATAGGGGCAAGTAGGGGGAAGGGAAAAGGCCGGTCTTAGCCGCGCAACCGCGACTGATAGTCATGATCGCGCCAATTGGCACGGGCCAGCCATTGATCCTGCGGCTGTCGCGCAGCCAGATCATCGGGAATTTCGACTTCGTCAAACCCGGCGCGCCGGGCCATGGCATATTGGTCTGCCAGAACGTGCCCGTGGGCGCGCAGCCGTCCAGTATAGCCGCGCATCCGCAGGTTTTTGGCGATGGTAAAACCGCGCCCGTCGGCCGAACTTGGGAAATCAATCCGGACCATCTGCAAGATCGAGCTAAGCTGGATTTCATCAGGCACAACATCCGATTGCACATGCAAAGACGACGCATCATTGGCGCATCCCAAGACCGTGTACCCGCTGGTCCAGTCATCTGTGACAAAGCCTTGATCGGTTACCAATTGTGTCATGTCTCTGCTCCTATCCGTACCATTTTGCCATCGACAAAATGGATACCGCATTCTTCTTTTTCTGTGTTCCGCCAACGCCCTGCGCGAGGGTCTTCACCTGGTTTGACTGCTGACGTGCAGGGGGCGCACCCGATGCTGGGATACCCTTTGGACACCAGCGGATGCCGAGGGAGTCGGTTTTCATCAATGTAGTCTGAAACGTCCGATGCCTGCCAATGGGCTAGCGGGTTCACCTTGATCCGGGCCGGCGCGTTTGGTGGGGTTTCAACCTCGAAAAACGGGAGAGACGCGCGGGTGCCGGACTGGAAACGTTTCCGGCCGGTGATCCAGCCGTCAAATCCCCTGAGGGCTGTTTGCAACGGCACCGTCTTGCGAAACGCACAGCACGCATCCGTATCGCGCAAGTGCAACGTGCCGTCGGGGTCTTTTTCCGCGATGTCTGCGGCCCGTATGGTCTGGATGTTGCGCAGACCCAACCGCTCTGCCAGCTCTTGTTGGTAGACAAGCGTTTCCACGAACAACATTTCGGTGTCGATGAAGACGACCGGTAGGTTCCGTTTCACCATCGCCGCGACATGCAGCAACGCCACAGATTCCGCACCAAAGCTGGAGACGAGCGCCAGATTCGGCACGTTTTCAATGGCCGCACGCAGCACGTCTGTTGCGCTGTGATGGCGCATGCTGTCATTTAACGCCTCAACTTGAGCGGTCAGCTGCGCGACGCGATCCGGCCCTTCAGGGAGGATCTTTCGTCCATCTGGAACGAAGGTGTCACGCGGCATTGGCACGGGCTTCCGGATAAAGGGCGGCCTTGAAGGGGGCCAACCCAAGACGACGGTAGGTTTGCAGGAAGGTTTCGGCGGGTTCGCTGCGAAGATCTAGGTAGCCGCGGACCAGACGTTCAACGGCGGGGATGATCTCATCGGCAGAGAATCCGGGACCGGCGCGTTCACCAAGGGTCGCGTCTTGGGTGCCATCGCCGCCCAGAGTAATCTGGTAATTCTCCACCCCTGCGCGGTCGAGGCCGAGGATACCGATGTGACCCACGTGGTGATGACCACATGCGTTGATGCAGCCCGAAATCTTGATCTTGAGCGGTCCGACCTCGTGCTCAAGTTTGAGTTCGTCAAAACGGGTCGCGATTTCTTGGGCGATAGGGATCGAGCGGGCCGTAGCAAGCGCGCAGTAATCCATGCCGGGGCAGGCGATGATGTCGCTGATCAGGCCGATATTTGCTGTGGCGAGTTTAACCTCTTTCAGCGTCGCGTGGAGGGCAGGCAGGTCGCTGCGGTGCACGTGGGGCAGGATCACGTTCTGTTCGTGGCTGATACGTAGTTCATCGTGGCCATAAGTTGCTGCGAGGTCCGCCATCACGCGCATCTGAACGGAGGATGCATCGCCGGGGGTCGCACCATGTGCCTTAAGGCTAATCGACACGATGGCATAGCCCGGCGCGTGGTGATCCGACAGGTTCGTGTCGGCCCAGCTGCGAAAAATGGGATCGCTGTCGTAGGCTTGCGTGTAGGCGTCAAGCGGGGCGGTTTTGAACGCCGGCTTCGCGAAATCCGCCTCGATCCGGGCAAGCATTTGCTGGTCCACGCCAGAGAACTGGGGGCGGATAAGCGCATAGCGTTCGTCGACGCGGGCGCGAATGTCTTCGATGCCGTTCTCATGGACGGTGATCTTGATGCGGGCTTTGTATTTATTATCGCGACGACCCAGCAGGTTATAGACCGACACGATAGCCTCGAGGGTGGGCAACAGGTCCTCGCTGGCCACGAAATCATACAGGACCTTACCGATCATTGGCGTGCGGCCCAAGCCGCCGCCAATGATGACCTGAAAGCCAAGCACGCCGTTTTGTTCAACGATTTGCAGGCCAATATCATGGGCTTTGATTACAGCACGATCCTGTGCGGCACCGGACACGGCGACCTTGAACTTGCGCGGCAGGAACTGGAATTCGGGGTGGTCGGTGGACCACTGACGGATCAGCTCGGCCACGGGGCGTGGATCTGCGACCTCGTCTGCGGCGGCACCTGCGAAATGGTCGGCGGTCACGTTGCGGATCGTGTTGCCCGAGGTCTGGATCGCGTGCATGTTTACCTCGGCCAGCGCATCCAGCATGTCAGGCACATCGCGCAATTGCGGCCAGTTGTACTGGATGTTCTGGCGCGTGGTGAAATGGCCATAGCCCTTGTCCCACTTGTCCGCCATATCGGCCAACTTGTGCATTTGTGCGCCGTTCAGCGTGCCGTAAGGGATCGCGACGCGCAGCATATAGGCGTGCAGTTGCAGATATAGGCCGTTCATCAGGCGCAGGGGTTTGAATTCATCCTCGGTCAGGGAGCCATCAATGCGGCGTTCGACCTGCGCACGAAATTGCGCGTTGCGTTCCGCTAGAAAGGCGTCGTCGAATTCGGTATAGCTATACATTACAGGTTCTCCTGTTTGCCGTGGGCATAGTTTGAGGGGCCTTTGGCGCGGAACTTTTCGCGGAAATGAATGGGTCGCGGGACTGGTTTAGGATCGATATCGGCCAGATAAACGCCGACGACCAGATCAAACTGCTGGCTGGCATCAATCATGCGCAGGTCAGCATCAGCCTCATCCGTCAAGACTTCGGCCCGTGACAGATCGCGGGTCCAACCGGTAGCCGTTTGATAAATTACGTCGCCCTCAAGCAGGGAATTTGCGGTGACAACTTTGGGGGTAAAAGGCTTGGCCATTATGCTATCTCCTCTTGATAAAACTGGGTTGAAGCGACCGCCGCCGCGCGCGGGGCAAGGCCGTAGAACGTTAGTGCGGGGCCGTTCATTTCTGCGTCGGTCAGATCAGCAGGCAAACGGTCCAGTGTGGTTTCCAGAATTCGCTGTTCAGGCCGCGAGGCGTTTTCGATCACGGTGACGGGGGTGGCACGGTCGGCCCCGTGCATAAGCAGGCGGCCTTGGATAAAGCGGGCCGATTTCTTGCCCATATAAATCGCGGCGACTTCGCCGGTGCGCGCCAAGGCGGCCCAGTCGTGATCGGCAAAGCCCTTCATGTCGTGGCCAGTCAGGAACCGCACGGACGCATTGCGGTTGCGTTTCGTCAGGCTTTGCCCGATGGCGGCGACGGCAGCAGAAGCCGAGGTAATACCGGGCACGATGTGCCAGCCGATGTTATGGGCGTCGACAGCGTCGATTTCTTCGTCCAGACGCCCGAATACTGTCGCATCACCGGATTTCAGGCGCACGACTTGGGCACCGCTTTGGGCATGTTCGACCAGCAGATCGTTAATTGTTTGTTGCGATGTCGAGGGGCCGAACCCTTCTTTACCAACATCGATCATCAACGCCTCGCGGCGGGCCAGTTCGAGGACCTCGGGGCTGATCAGGCGGTCATAGATCACGACGTCGGCTTCGTCCAAGGCGCGGCGGGCTTTCAGCGTCAGCAATTCGGGATCACCGGGGCCACCCCCGACAAAAGCGATGTGACCGGGACGGGCAGCGCGGGTCAGGTGATCCGCCAGCAAGTCATCAAGGGCGTTGCCAACGGCCACTTCGCCATCGACGACCGCACGGGGGCCTGCGTTGAAATAATAGTCGCGCCAGAAATCGCGGCGGGGGCGGCCAAAGGGCAGGGCGTCTGCCATTTTGCGAAACCCTTTGCCGATGCGCGCCAACGTTCCAAGGGTCGCGGGCAGGCGTTCCTCAAGATCGGCCTTAATAGCGCGGGCCAAGACGGGCGCAGCCCCTTCGGTGCCGATGGCGATGGTGACGGGGTCGCGGTCTACAATGGCAGGCGTGATAAAGGCACTGTCGTGCAGGTTATCGACGATGTTGACCAATGCGCCCTCGGCCCGTGCAATGGCAGCGGTGCGGGCATCTTCGATGGCGTCTTCGTCAGCGGCATAGAACAGTTTCGCGCATGAAACATCGCCAAGCCGGAGCGCGCGGGCGTGCAGCGTGATGCGGCCTTCCTCGGCCCATTGCACCAGTTCTGGCGCGGGATCTGTGGCATAGACGCATATCTCGGCTTCGGATTTCATGAGCAGGCGCAATTTGGCCATCGCAGCCTCGCCGCCGCCTGCCAATACGATACGTTGCCCTTTGGTCGATAGGAAGATTGGGAAGTGATCCATGATGCTGTCCTTGCGCTTTCCTTGCTGTATATATAGGAAATTATTCCTATAGAGCGCTAGATGTCTGGACATATAAGAACATACGTTCTAACTCACCGCCAAGTTGGAACAGAAGACCACAAACCAAAGGATACGCAGAATGGACGTTCGTATAGACGATGTAGACCGGAAAATCTTGGCGCAGCTTCAACGGGATGCAAGCCAGTCTTTGGACGACATTGCCCGTGAAGTAGGGTCTTCCAAGACGCCCGTCTGGAACCGGATTCGCAAATTGCGCGAGGCTGGCGTGATCGGTCAGCATACCGTTGTGCTGGATGCCGAGGCCTTGGGGTTCGAGGCGTGTTTCTTTGTCCTGATCCGCACGTCAGAGCACGAGGCCGACTGGCAGGCGAAATTCCTCAAGGCCCTGCAAGATCGCCCCGAAGTGCAAGAAGCGCACCGTTTGGCGGGCGATATCGACTATATCCTAAAGGTGCTGGTCAAGAACGCGCGAGCCTATGATGCGTTCTATCAGGCGCTGATTTCTGAGGTGCGCGTACATAACGTCACGGCACTGCTGTCGATGGAGCAGATCAAATCGACGACCATGCTGCCGCTATAATCCGGGCTTAGATTTCCACCATCAGACGTTCAAGTTTGTGGAAATGATAGCTGTTAGCATAGCGAGGTGGTTCGATCAGGCGCAGCCGCGGCGCGTGGCTAAATAGCGCGCGCAGCCCGATCTGCATTTCAAGCCGTGCGAGTGGGGCACCGACGCAAAAATGCAGACCCCCGCCAAATGCCGCGTGGGGTTTCACGGGGCGTGCGGGGTCAAAGCAGTCAGGGTCGGGGTACACGGCAGGGTCACGCCCGGCAGCGCCCAGCACGAGTGCGATTTTCTTGCCCTTTTCCAAGGTGATACCGTTCAGGTCTATATCCTCATAGGCAAAGCGTTCGAAGACATGAAGGGGGGGATCATAGCGCAGGATCTCTTCGGTCGTGGCGGCAACTGTATCTGTTTGAAACGCGGTCAATGGCGTGTTGTGGGTCAGTGCGCAGGCCACCCCGTTGCCAAGCGCGTGTACCGTTGCCTCGTGCCCCGCATTCAGCAGCAGAATACAGGTGCCGATCAGCGCGTCCGTGCTAAGGCGTTCACCATCTTCCTCGGCGGCAATCAGTTGCGTGATCAGGTCATCCCGCGGGTCCGACCGGCGCTGATCGACATAACCGCGCAGAAATGCAGCGAAATCCGCAGCCGCCTGGTTTGCAGCGTCCTCGATCGCGCGGGTACGCCCCGTTTGATAGATCGCGACCATCGCCTTTGACCAGCGCAGCAGGTCGGGCCACATGTCCTCGGGCACGCCCAGCAGCCGTGCAATGATGCGCACGGGCAGTTGCGTACAAAAAGCGGGGATCAAATCGAACGGCCCTTGGGGCAGGGCGGCCAGCAACTCGGTAGCAACGCCCTCGATCTCAGGGGCAAGGGCGGCGATCCGGCGCGAAGTAAAGGCCCGCAGCACAAGAGCGCGCAGGCGGGTGTGGGTGGGCGGTTCCAGTTCTAACATCGAATGTTGATCGACAGCGTGAAAATCAGCCAGATGCGCAGGGACAGGCTGGCGTTGATCGGCGGGAATTTCACGACCCAACCGTCTGTCGCGTAGCAACGCCTGAACCGTTGCGGCATCAAAGGCGGCCAACATCCCATAGTCCTGCCAAAACAGCACCGGCCCATTCGCGCGGGCACGCGCATAGGTGTCATAGGGATTTTGCACGAAATCAGGGTCTTGAGGGGACTGGTGAAGCGTTTTCATGAGGCGCAGGAATACCGCGCCCTCTGGTCTTTGCAAGCGGGTCTGTGCCAAATTGCGAAAATGAACACCGGATTGGGTCGCCGTATCGCGACATGGCTGATATTTTTAATGATCGTTGCAGCCCTGTCCGCCGGGGTCTGGCGCTATGCCTATCTGCAGGGGCTTGAACAGCTTAGCGCGCGGGGCCGGGCGGATCTGTCCCTGGCCAGTGACCGTTTGGTTGGGCAATTGCAACGCTATCGCGATTTGGCGGTGTTCTTGGCCGATCATCCACAGGTCACTGATGTGTTGCGCAACAAGGCCCCCGAACCCGGGCGAGATTTCCTTCAAGATGTGGCGGATAAATCGGCGGCTTTGGATGTGCGCGTCGTTGATATGGCGGGCCGCGTTCTTGCGTCACCCAAAAGCGCGCCGGGCGCGGTTTTGATTGACCTGCCGTTTGTGCGTCGGGCCCTTCGGGGCGCGCTTGGCTGGGGTCACGGGCCAAGTCTGCCTCTGACCGACCGCGCCTATTTTCACGCAGCACCGGTGTTCGATGAGGACGGTCTGGTCACGGGGGCGGTGGTGGTGTCGACCGATTTGAATGGCATCGACTATGACTGGCGCGGCAGCAATCCGGCGGCGTTTTTCACCGATAACGACGGAGTGGTGCAAATCGCCAACCGCTCGGAAATGCTGTTTCTGCAACGCCCTGATGGCAAGCCGGGCCTGATCCGCGCCGACGGGGCCGCGTTGGATTTCGAGGCGGGGTATATCAAGGGCCATGAAATCTGGAAAATGGGGTGGGGACCATATTTGCCGGACGAGGCGCTGCACCTGACCAAACCGCTGCCCGTGGTGGGGTTCATTGGCGAAGTGTTGCTGGATGTCGCCCCAGCCCGTCGTTTGGCCATGTCGCAGGCGGCGGCGGTGGCGGCGCTTTCTTTGGCATTCGGGGCTTTGTTATTTTTGGCAACCGAACGGCGGCGGGCCTTGTCGCACGCCAACACACGGTTGGAACGTCAGGTCGTCAAGCGCACCGCTGCGCTTAATGCCAGCAACGCGGAACTGCGCCGTGAAGCGACGGAACGCGAAGAGGCGCAAGCTGCCTTGCGCCGCGCACAGGCTGATTTGGTGCAGGCTGGCAAGCTATCCGCCTTGGGTCAGATGTCAGCTGGTATCAGCCACGAGCTAAATCAGCCGCTCATGGCCATCCGGTCATTCGCGGAAAACGCAGGTGAGTTCATGGCCCGCGATAAGCCCGAGCGCGTGACCGAGAACCTGTCGCGCATTTCCCAGATGGCCGACCGCATGGCGCGCATCATTCAAAACCTGCGGGCCTTTGCACGGCAGGAAAGCGTGCCCCAGACTCAAGTCGATGTGACACGGGTGATTGCCAGCGCGATTGAACTGACCGAGAACTATCTGGCCAAGGCCGAGGTGACGCTTGACTATACTGCGCCTGCAAACCCCGTCTGGGTTCGTGGCGGAGAGGTGCGCCTGAGCCAAGTGTTCGTGAACCTGATCACCAATGCGGCAGACGCGATGGCAGGTGCTGAAACCCGCAAGCTGACGATCCATATTAATCCAACTGACGGCGTGTCTGTGCAATTCACCGACACCGGACCTGGGATCGAAATGCCTGACAAGATGTTTGACCCGTTTTATACCACGAAATCCGTCGGCGGCAGCAGCGGCATGGGGTTAGGCCTGTCGATCAGCTATGGGATCGTCCAAAGTTTTGGCGGGCAAATCCGTGGCACAAACCTTGACGAAGGCGGGGCAATGTTTTCTGTCCAACTTGAACGCGCAGAGATGACAGGGGTCGCCGCATGAGCAGAACTGTTTTGCTGGTCGATGATGACGCACATGTTCGCGAGGCTTTGGCTCAAACGCTGGAATTAGCGGATGTTGAAGTGATTGCGGCAGGGTCATTTGTGGCCTCGAAGGACCGCATTACCGCCGCTTTTGAGGGCATCATACTGTCAGACATGCGGATGCCGGGGCGCGACGGGTTTCATCTGTTGAAATATGCCCATGATCAGGACCCAGACCTGCCGGTTATTTTGCTCACGGGTGAGGGGGACATTCCCATGGCCGTGCGCGCAATGGAGGCCGGTGCCTTTGATTTTCTCGAAAAACCCTGCGCGCCCGCAGCGCTTTTGGCGGTGATTGAGCGGGCGTTGAAAACCCGCACACTTGTGCTGGAAAACCGACGGCTGTTGCAGATGGTGGAAAGCGGCGACCCGGCCGCGCGCCTGATTTTTGGCAGCTCTGCCCTGTCTGAAACCCTTCGGTCCAAGGTGCGGCGCGCGGCGAACACTGACGCCGAGGTGCTGGTCACCGGCCCCTATGGGTCTGGCATTTCCAAAGTGGCCGAGGTGATCCACCTGTCTTCGCCTCGCTCGAAAGCCCCGTTTGTGAAACGCGCCGCGGGTGGATTGGCCCCCACCGATCTGACCGATGCCCTTGCCATGGCGGCAGGGGGCAGCCTGTTTCTCGACGAGGTCACACAACTGCCCGCGCAGACCCAGTTGACCCTGATTGAAGCACTAGAACACGCGACCGAGGCTCGTTTAATCGCTGGCAGCACCCATGATCTGTCCGCCTTGGTGGGCGAGGGGCGTTTTCACGCCGATCTGTATTACCGGCTGGAGGTAATGCCTGTGCGCATTCCGTCGCTGGCCGAACGTCCCGAAGATATTCCGATCCTGTTTCGCCGCTATGTTGATCAGGCGGCTGAGCAATCCGGCCTTCCCGTTCCGCCGATCCCGCCTCAGGTTGTCGCTGGTCTGATGGCGCGTGATTGGCCGGGAAATGCGCGCGCCTTGATGTCGGCGGCGATGCGTTTCGTCATGGGCGTGGCCGATGATACAGCACCGGATGCAGAACTGGGTCTGGCCGAACAGATGGCCCAGGTTGAACAGTCGTTGCTGCGTGCCGCGCTTAAGCGGGCAGGTGGGCAGGCAAGCGCCGCTGCCTTGGCGCTAAAGCTGCCGCGCAAGACCTTTTACGACAAGCTGACCCGCTATGGGATTCGCCCCGAGGACTACCGCAGCTGAGGATGTGCGGATTTCCGCACAGGTTGCCCAACGTGCGTGCGGCTTTCCGCACACCGCATCCCGAGACGGGTCGGTAAGCATCAGCGGATTTCCGCTAAGGCAACGAAAAGACACTGTTTTCCGAGGCATAGGTGCCGCAGCCATCACAGGCTTGTGAGATCCGGTTATTAACGCTCTACTCCCGCCATCGCAGTCGGAGGCCCGATTGCCGAGACCTTAAAATCAGTTCTCTGGGAGGAGACACCACATGAAATTTTTGACAACAGCCGCAGTCGCGCTGACCCTTTCCGTGAGCGCAGGTGCCGTATTGGCCGCATGTGATGACGGTGAAATCCTGATCAAGTTCAGCCACGTTACGAACACCGACAAGCACCCCAAAGGCATCGCCGCGACACTGCTTGCAGAGCGCGTGAACGAAGAGATGAACGGCAAAGCCTGCATGGAAGTGTTCCCGAACTCGACATTGTATAACGATGATCAGGTTCTTGAGGCAATGCTGCAAGGCGACGTTCAATTGGCGGCCCCGTCGCTGTCCAAATTCGAGCAGTTCACCAAGCAATTCCGCATCTTTGACCTTCCGTTCATGTTCAAGAACATCAACGCCGTAGACGAGTTCCAGAACTCCGAAACGGGTCAGGCGATGAAGGCATCGATGGAACGTCGCGGTCTGTCCGGCCTGCAGTTCTGGCACAATGGCATGAAACAGATGTCGGCCAACAAGCCATTGAACGTACCATCCGACGCTAACGGTCTGAAATTCCGCGTTCAGGCGTCTGACGTGATCAAGGCACAGATGGAAGCGATCGGCGTTTCCCCACAGCCAATGGCATTCTCCGAAGTGTACGGCGCGCTGCAAACCGGCGTTGTGGACGGTCAGGAAAACACATGGTCCAACATCTATGGCCAAAAGTTTTTCGAAGTACAGGACGGTATCACCGAAACCAACCACGGTGTTCTCGACTATATGGTCGTGACATCCACTGACTGGTGGAACAGCCTGCCAGACGATGTACGCACACAGCTGGCGACAATTCTGGAAGAAGTCACAACCACACGCAACGCAGCCGTTGGCGAAGTTGACGCCGAAGCACGCCAGGCGATCCTGGATGCCGGATCCAAGATCATCGAACTGGACGCTGATGCGCGTCAAGTTTGGGTTGATGCAATGATGCCAGTATGGTCCGAGTTCACAGCAGATGTGGGCCAGGAAAACATCGACGCAGCGCAGGCAATTAACGCCAAGCACTAAGGCGTCTCGATCAGTGTCCCGCCCGCAATGGGCGGGACATTTTTTCATTTGGCAGCCGGGACACCCTGTGCATTAGCCATTTTTCTGCATTTCAGCGGAGTTTCTCATGTCATCTCGATATCAACCCACATCGGCCTTGGGCCGGATCGTGAACGAGTTTGAGGAAACGGCGATTGCCGTGATCTTGGGCCTGATGACGATCATCACCTTTATCAACGTTGTCTTGCGCTATGGCTTTAACACAGGCCTGATCTGGGGCCTTGAGGCGGTGACCTTTTTGTTCGCTTGGCTAGTTCTTTTCGGGATGAGCTATGCCGTCAAGATCACCGCGCATCTGGGTGTTGATGCTGTCATCAACCTGTTTTCATCCCCTGTGCGCCGTGTGTTGGCATTGATCGCATCGTTGATTTGCATTTTTTATGCGATGCTTTTGCTCAAGGGCGCGTGGGATTATTGGGCACCCTTTGCAGGGCTTGATGCCACATCGGGACGCTGGTTCCCCACCGGATTTGAAAACAGCCGCGATCAGGCGTGGTATTCGACAGTCGATATGCCGATGCCGGAATGGCTGCGCTTTATCGAAGCGTCGATGAACCAGGGCGAAGCATATGAAAAGCTGCCGCGCTTTATCCCGTATGTGATGCTGCCGATCGGCATGGCGTTGCTGTTGTTCCGTTTTATCCAGGCGGGCGTGCGGATTTTCACCGGTGTCTCAACCAGTCTGATCGTCAGTCACGAGGCCGAAGATGATATTGAAGCCGTCAAACATATGAACGCGGGAGAATGAGCGGATGGAAGTCCTAGTTCTATTTATAATGATTATCGGCTTGATGCTGTTGGGCTTGCCCATTGCTGTCAGCCTTGGCTTTTCATCCATCGTATTCCTGCTGGTTCTGTCAGATTCGTCACTTGCGTCAATTGCGCAGACGTTCTTTCAGGCGATGGCGGGGCACTATACCCTGCTGGCAATCCCGTTCTTTGTTTTGGCATCGTCGTTCATGTCGACAGGCGGAGTTGCGAAACGGATCATCCGCTTTTCAATCGCGTTGGTCGGGCATTTTCCGGGCGGTCTGGCGATTGCGGGGGTCTTTGCCTGTATGATGTTTGCGGCCCTGTCAGGGTCATCGCCAGCCACAGTGGTTGCCATCGGTTCGATCGTAATCGCCGGTATGCGGGAAACAGGCTATACCAAGGAATTCGCGGCAGGGGTGATTGCCAACGCGGGCACCCTTGGCATTTTGATTCCGCCGTCCATCGTGATGGTTGTGTATGCATCGGCCACAGATGTGTCCGTGGGTCGGATGTTTCTAGCGGGTGTAATCCCCGGCCTGATGGCGGGTTTCATGCTGATGCTGACGATCTACATCATGGCGCGTGTCAAAAAGCTGCCGCAGGGTGAATGGCGCGGTTGGGGTGAGGTCTTTGCCTCGGGGCGCGAAGCGGGCTGGGGTCTGATGCTGATTGTGATCATTCTGGGCGGCATCTATGGCGGTATCTTTACACCGACCGAAGCCGCCGCTGTGGCCGCTGTCTATGCGTTCTTTATTGCCTGTTTTGTCTACCGAGACATGGGGCCATTGCACACCAAAGGCGAGGGTAACAATCTGTCACTGCTGCTCAAGCCATTGGCGCTGGTCACAGTGTTCTTTCACCGTGATGTTCGCGATACGCTGTTCGAGGCAGGCAAGTTAACTGTTACGCTGATGTTCATCATCGCCAACGCGCTAATTCTCAAGCATGTTCTCACAGACGAGCAAATCCCTCAGCAAATCTCGGCAGTGATGTTGAACGCGGGCTTTGGACCAATCATGTTCCTGATCATCGTCAACGTGATCTTGTTGATTGGGGGCCAGTTCATGGAGCCGTCGGGCCTGCTGATCATCGTCGCACCCTTGGTGTTTCCTATCGCGATGGAGCTGGGCATTGACCCGATCCATCTGGGTATCATCATGGTTGTGAACATGGAAATCGGGATGATCACGCCACCCGTTGGTCTGAACCTGTTCGTGACCTCGGGTGTGGCGAACATGCCTATGATGAATGTGGTCAAGGCGGCCTTGCCGTTCACTGCCGTCTTGTTCGTGTTCCTCATTATGATCACCTACATCCCGATCATCTCGACTTGGTTGCCGACGCTGATGATGGGGCCGGAAATTCTGGTCCGGTAATAAGCCTCAGATGTGAGACAGAAAAGGGCGGCATGTCAGATAGACGTGCCGCCCTTTTGCGTCTGTGGTGCAGTGAGTGTATTTTGCAAAATGAAGATCAGGCCTGTGACAGTGCCTTGATGATGGGGGCAAAATCAGCGGCTTTGAGGCTGGCACCGCCCACAAGGGCACCATCGACATTTTCAGCGGTAAAGATTTCGGCGGCATTGTCGGGTTTGACGGATCCGCCATAAAGCAGCCGGATCGTGTCGCCCGTTTCTTGACCAAAGCGGTCGTTCAAGCGGGCGCGGATAAAATCATGGACCTCAACAATTTGATCCAAGGTCGGGGTTTTGCCTGTCCCGATTGCCCAGATGGGCTCATAGGCGATGACGGTATTCTCTCCGCTAGCGTTATCTGGCACTGATCCTGCTAATTGAGCTGCAATGATATCCAACGTTTTGTCGGCCTCGCGATCCGCACCGCTTTCGCCAATACAAATGATCGCGGTCAGACCCGCGCCCCACGCAGCACGCGTTTTTGCGGCGATGTCAGCGCTTGTCTCGGCGTGGGCATCGCGGCGTTCAGAGTGGCCCAGGATCACATAGGTCGCGCCGGTGTCCGCAACCATCGGTGCCGAAATATCGCCGGTGTAGGCACCTGAAGCTTCGATATGGCAATCTTGCGCACCGATTGCGATTGCGGTGCCGCGCAGCTTTTCACATGCTAGGTAGAGCAGGGGGGCAGGTGGACAAATTAGGGTTTCGGCATCGCTGGGGTTCACATGCTTTGCCAGTTCAACCAGTTCGGACAACGCGTCAGCCGTGCCATTCATCTTCCAGTTTCCGGCGGCAAGTTTGCGGCGCATAGCGATATCCCTTTTGTTCTTTTACAATGGGATAGCACTGGGGCCTGAACGGAGCAACGACTAGGGTGGTGATGACTGCGCTAACATAACGCAAGGTGGGCGCGGTTTAGCCGAATTTAATTGATTCACCGCAGCCGCAGGCCTCGGTTACATTGGGGTTGCGGAACTTGAAGCCGGATTCCAGCAGCGAAGTTTCATAGTCAATCTCGGTCCCGAACAGGAACATTTGCGCCATCGGAGCAATCAGTACCCGTGCACCGTCTTGCTCGACCACTTCGTCATTGGCGTCGGGTTCGTTGACGTACTCCATGGTGTATTCCATGCCCGCACAGCCACCCTTTTTGATGCCAATGCGCAGCCCCGCATGGCCTGCCGACGTCATCAGCTTACTGATCTGCGTGGCGGCTTTGGGGGTGATTGAGACTGCTTGCTTACCTGGGATCGCGAACATCATTGATACTCCTGTTAAGGCAAAGATAGGGGGTTCGGGGCGCATTCTCAAGCCGTAGCGTTTAAAATGAGCAAGGCTGGCCCCGAAATTTGACACGGCCTAGCCTATGTCCGGCGAATTTGGGGATTAAAGACCCACGCAGATGGCGTAGTCACTGTGGCGGGGCGCAATCAGAGAACACACCCTCGACGCCCGCATAATGGGCCAGCGCGTCGAGTGCCGCCAGATGGTAGCTATTATTGTTGATGATGTCGTTTACAGACTGGAAATACCAGCCGTCACCAATTCGCGCAGCGGCAACTTTTAATTCATCACTATGTTCGGGGAACATCAACGGCGCGCCACGGTGGCCAATTGAGAACACTGTTCGCGAGGGCGTCTGACCCACGCAGGAGGTCAGTTTGTCCTTTGGGAAGTTTGTCGACCAGATAGGCAGGGCGCGGGCCATATGCCACATTTGTCTGTACGGCATCGGCGTCGGCCCAAACGGGTGGGGCAACAGGGCCAGGGCAGTGAAGGCAGCCGTGATACGCATAATCGCTCAGAATAAAAAAACATCTGGCGCGTATGTCGCTGCCAGATGTAACAATTTAGCGATGGTTTGGCGATCGTTCTGTAGTAGAGGCCTTACATGAACCCAAGTTCAAGACGGGCCTCATCCGACATCATGTCCATGCCCCAAGGCGGTTCCCATACCAGTTCGACATCGACGGTTTTCACACCGGGCAGGGGTTCGACGGCATCCGCAACCCAACCGGGCATTTCACCAGCAACGGGGCAGCCGGGGGCGGTAAGTGACATCTTGATGTTCACTTCGCTTTCTGGATTGATATCAATGGTATAGATCAGGCCCAGCTCGTAAATATTGACCGGAATTTCAGGGTCATAGACTGAGCGGCAGGCCTCAACGATCTGCTCGTACAGCGGATGATCGGTGGTAGACGGTGCAATCAGCGGTGTACCCTCTAGGGGTTGGGTGCTCTCGGTCATCGGGTGCCTCACTTCTATTTCTGACCCTTTATATAGGGATTGGTGTGCCCAGCGTCCAGTGGGGCATATTCGCAATCAGCCTTTGCGTTTGCGCACGGGCTGCGGCTTTACCCGCGCCTCAACCATATCATAAAGCATGCCGACGATGTCTTTGCCGGTTGCCTTCTCGATCCCCTCGAAGCCGGGGGATGAATTCACCTCGAGCACCTTTGGCCCGGTCTCGGACCGCAGTAGGTCAACGCCAGCTTTGCCCAAACCGAAGGCCCGTGCCGCGCGCAGGGCCGTATCGCGTTCCTGCTTGGTGATCCGGACCACTTTGGCCGACCCGCCACGGTGCAGGTTCGATCTGAAATCGCCTTCCGCACCTGTGCGTTTCATCGCAGCGACGACCTTGCCGTCGATCACAAGACAGCGGATGTCTTCGCCGGCAGCTTCCTTAACGAAATCCTGCACCAGAAAGTTCGCCTTGAGGCCGCGGAACGCGTCAATCACGGATTCGGCGGCTTTTTTGGTTTCGGCCAGAACGACACCCTTGCCTTGGGTCGATTCCAATAGTTTCACGATCAACGGCGCAGTGCCAACAAGCGCCATCAGGTTCGACGTGTCCTTGGGCGATGCCGCAAATGCAGTCGTTGGCATACCGATTTTCTTGGACGCCAACACCTGATGTGCGTGCAGCTTGTCACGGCTGGCCAGAATGCCGGCTGATCCGTTCACGCAATAGGTGCCGATGGTTTCGAACTGGCGGATCACAGCACACCCATAGGGCGTTACCGATGCCCCAATACGCGGGATTACAGCATCATAGCGGGGCAGGCGTTTTCCGTCATAATGAACCTCGGGTGCCATCGCGTTTATCGCCATATAGCAGCGGGTGGTGTCGATCACTTCGACCGTATGACCGCGGGCCTCGCCGACTTCGACCAACCGCTGTGTGGAATAATTTCCTGCCTCGCGGCTAAGAACGGCAATGCGCAAAGCGCGTTTGGGGGCGGTATGGCGCACGGCTGCGGAATGGTAAACGTCATAGCTCAACTCGGGTTGCAGGCGTTTTTCGGTGGCGGAAATAGAGATGTGATCCGTCAAGGCCTGCCGCCCTAACAACATCCGACTGGCCATGCCTGCGCGGTTGGTCAGGGTGACGTCGATCGGCCAGCTTTGTCCGGCCACATCCAGTGTTGTCGAGATCACATAGCGCAATTCGGATTCGCCATTGGACGATGTCACCTCGCGACGGTCAATTATCGGTGCCGAACAGGTGATAACGATATCTTCGTTGCCGGCGACAGGGTGCACGTTAAACCGCACCTTGGGCTTGGCATCCGAACCGAACACTTCGATGTCATGGGCATGCAAAGACGATGTCTTGGCACCGGTGTCGATCTTGGCTTTGATCGAGGGTAGGCCAAGGTCGGGCAGGGCAATCCACTCTTCCCAGCCGAAATTCAATTCTTCCATACCACATACTCCGCCACCGATGAATCCATGCAGCCGCCTAGCAGGTCAGTTGGCGCTTCTCAAGCCGTGACGCAGTGCTTCCAAATTGTGAATCATACCGGGGTTTGGGGCCGAGCCCCTAGGGATGCGTGTGTGAATAAGACCCGGAAAATCTAATCTTCGTTAATATCGCGTCGCACAATTCGCGCACCGCTGGATTGTTTGCGAAAAAGAACGCGCAAGATGATCCACGCGGCCAATGATAGTCCCGCAAATAGCGCCAATAGTAATGACGTGTTGGGATCCAAAAATATCAGAACCATGGGCACCATGCCCAATGCGCCTAAGGCAAAGCCCAGAAAGATATTGCCGGGCAGCAGAATCTCGATCACGCCCAACAAAAGCGCGATCGACACCCAGACCCACCAAAGTGTCAGATAGTCCATTAGCATCAGCCGCGCCCTTTCAGAAGTTTGAATGCATCGCCAAAGGCTTCAAGCGCTTGGGCAGGGACAACAATCGTCTGGTTTCCCGCACCGGCCCCAAGCGCATTCAACGCCTCAACCTGTTTTAGAGCGATCTGGTATTGCGCCGCCTCAAGCCCGTTTTCGCCGATGGCCGTGGCCACTACCTGTGTGGCATAGGCTTCGGCGTCGGCCAGCACACGGCGAGCCTTAGCGGTTTGTTCTGACGCATAAAGTTCCGCATCGGCAGCCAATTCCACGGCGCGTTTCTTGCCTTCGGCTTCGGTCACTTGGGCGCGGCGCGCACGTTCGGCGTTCAACTGCTGCATCATTGCGGCGCGCGTGGCCGCATCAAGGTTCACGTCCAGAATTTCGGAACGGGTGACTTCGATCCCCCAGTTATCGACCGCATCTTCGACCAACAGCTTGATCGTGGTGATCAATGCGGTGCGGTTCGACTGCACCTCGTCCAGATCCATCTTGCCGATTTCGGCGCGCACAATGCCGGCAACGGTGGTGGCGATAGCAGAATCAATATCGCGGATGCGGTACACTGTCTTTTCAGGCTCGGTGATGCGGTAGAACACCGATGTATCGACCTGCACCAACACGTTGTCGCGGGTGATTGCGTCTTGGCTGGCAGTGGGCAATTGCCGTTCCAAGATCGAGATTTTATGCGCGATTTTGTCGATAAACGGCACAATCATATTGATGCCGGGGCCCATAACAGCCCGCAACCGGCCGAACCGTTCCACCACATGCTGTTCCGACTGCGGGACGATCTTGACCCCTTTGACGATCAGAATAACGAGCAAAAGCGCTAGTAGAACGAGTGGCAAATTGCTTTGAAGCAGATCGAGCAAGATTTCTTCGATGGGCACGGGGTGCTCTCCTTTAAGATGCGCGTTTTGGGCAGTTTCTGCGATCCCGCAGCAAAAGCAAAGCGCCATCGTGATTGCACGTGATTGCGCGACATCCTATAGGCGCTGTCATGGAAAAATTCTCATTTGATCTTCAGGCGCGTGACGGGTCAGCCCGAACCGGCGTCATCTCGACCCCGCGCGGCGATATTCGCACACCTGCATTCATGCCGGTGGGAACCGCGGCCACAGTCAAGGCGATGCTGCCCGAAAGCGTCGCCGCCACGGGGGCCGATATTCTGCTGGGCAACACGTATCATCTGATGCTGCGCCCCACGGCTGAGCGGATTGACCGCTTGGGTGGTCTGCACAAGTTCATGAATTGGGACAAACCGATTCTGACCGATTCAGGCGGCTTTCAGGTGATGAGCCTATCCGATCTGCGTAAGCTGACGGAAAAAGGCGTGACCTTCAAAAGCCACATCGACGGGTCCAAGCATGAACTGACGCCAGAGCGGTCGATGGAGATTCAGAAGCTGCTCGGCTCTGACATTGTGATGTGTTTCGACGAATGCCCCGCGTTGCCTGCCGACCGTGACCGGATCGCCGAATCCATGCGTCTGTCGATGCGGTGGGCTGCGCGCAGCCGTGACGCCTTTGGTGACCGTCCGGGCCATGCCCTGTTCGGCATTCAACAAGGTGGACTTGAGCAGGATTTCCGCGAGGAAAGTGCCAAGGCGCTGATCGACGTAGGTTTTGACGGATATGCCGTGGGTGGTTTGGCTGTGGGCGAGGGGCAAGAGGCGATGTTCGGTTGTCTTGATTTTGCGACCGACATGCTGCCAGTGGATCGCCCGCGTTACTTGATGGGGGTGGGCAAGCCCGATGATATCGTCGGCGCCGTCGCACGCGGCATCGATATGATGGACTGCGTTCTGCCGTCGCGCTCTGGCCGTACAGGTCAGGTGTTCACGCGTCATGGTGTGGTGAACATCAAAAACGCCCGCCACGCCGATGACCCGCGCCCGCTCGACGAGGAATGTACATGCCCTGCCTGTTCAAACTACAGCCGCGCCTATTTGCACCACGTCTTCCGCAGTCAGGAAATGATTTCTGGGATGCTGCTGACCTGGCACAACCTGCATTATTTTCAGGAAATCATGGCCGGCATGCGTGCAGCGATTGCCTCTGGCACGTTTTCTGCATGGCAGGCTGATTTTCATACGCAAAGGGCGCAGGGCGATATAGAGCCGCTTTGAAGTTTCAACCGCGGTGGTGAAAAATAAACTTGTGAACCAATCCTTGTCGCGGCGCGTCTTTTGGTTAGCTGATGAAGACAACAAATAACAAAGAACGGACACATCCCATGACGCAGAAACTTTTCACCCCGCTCAAAGTTGGCGCGATCGAGGCCAAGAACCGTATCGTTATGGCCCCGCTCACCCGCAGCCGTGCCGACAACGACACGGATGAGGTCGGCGATCTGCATGTCGAATATTATGCGCAACGCGCGGGTGCCGGTATCATCATTACCGAAGCCGCCCAGATCAGCCCCGAAGGCAAAGGGTACATTAAAACCCCCGGTATTTACACCGAAGGTCAGGTTGCCGCGTGGAAGAAAGTTACTGATGCTGTGCACAAGGCTGGCGGCAAGATCGTCATCCAGCTGTGGCATGTTGGGCGGATCAGCCATGTCGATATCCAGCCCGATGGCCAGAAACCTGTCGCCCCGTCGGCCATCGCCGCCAATATGAAGACGTTCACAGGCGAGGGCATGGTCCCCACATCCGAGCCGCGTGCCTTGGGCATCGAAGAGATGCCGCGCATCGTGGACGACTATGTTCACGCGACCAAGATGGCGAAAAAAGCCGGGTTTGACGGGGTCGAGGTACACGGTGCCAATGGCTATCTGCTGGATCAATTCATGAAGACCAAGTCCAATAAACGTGATGACGCCTATGGTGGCTCGGTCGAAAACCGTGCGCGTTTGCTTTTTGAGGTACTAAAAGGCGTGACAAATGCTTGGGACGGTGCCCATGTTGGCCTGCGCCTCTCGCCGTTTTCACCGGCCAATGACATTGCCGACGAAAACCCCCAAGAGACATTCGAGTATGTGATCCGCGAATTGAACAAATTCGGTTTGGCCTATTTGCACATGGTCGAAGGATCGACAGGCCAATCCCGCGACATCAAAGAAGGCGAGGATCTGGCCAAGCTGCGCAAACTGTATGACGGCGTATACATGGCCAATAACCTATACGACCGCGACATGGCTATTAATGCGGTTGAGGAGGGCAAGGCCGATTTGGTCGCCTTTGGCCGTCCGTACATCGCAAACCCGGACCTTGCCAAACGCCTTGAACGCAACGCGCCGCTGAACGAGGGCGATACCAAGACGTTCTATGCCGGTGGCAAGGAAGGCTATACCGACTATCCTTTCCTAGAAGAAATCGCCGCTGAATAACGCGAAGTTTCCGGCCTGCTCGGTGCAGCAGGCCGGAAACAATGGTCAAATACCCGTTTTTGACTGGAAATTAATCGATACGTGCTTGTCTGTCCGCCGATGGCGGTTCATTCTGGCAAAAACCCCAGATCAAATGGCCCAGCCGAACGTGGCCATAACAGAACGGGGATTGAAACAGGCGGGTAGGGTCCCCAAATACCCTATCTAGAACAGGAGACGACCGATCGGTTGCCTATAATAGGGGCCAGTGTCGTCTTGCAGTATAAGGAAAAGAGCATGTTAGAGCCTCTGAACGCATCCTATCCCGTGTTGCCACTTCGCGACATCGTGGTGTTTCCCCATATGATCGTCCCGCTCTTTGTGGGTCGCGAAAAATCGGTACGCGCATTGGAAGAAGTCATGGCTGACGACAAGCAGATTCTGCTGTCCAGTCAGGTTGATCCCGGCATAGATGACCCGGACGCAGACGGTATTTTTCAGACAGGTGTGTTGGCCAATGTGCTGCAACTGCTGAAACTGCCCGATGGCACCGTCAAGGTGCTTGTCGAAGGGCAAGCCCGCGTACGCATTACCGAATACCTTGATAACGATAACTTCTTTGAGGCCACGGCCGAGTATCTTAGCGAAATGCCGGGTGATGCAACCACCACACGGGCGCTGATCAAGACCGTCGCCGAAGAGTTCGAGCGTTATTCCAAGGTCAAAAAGAACGTCCCCGAAGAAGCGCTGGCCGCCGTTTCAGAAGCGACCGAACCTGCACGGCTTGCCGATCTGGTTGCCGGTCATCTGGGCATTGAGGTCGAACAAAAGCAGGATCTGCTTGAAACGCTTTCCGTGTCCGAGCGTCTTGAAAAGGTTTACGGCCTGATGCAGGGCGAAATGTCTGTCTTGCAGGTCGAGAAAAAGATCAAGACCCGCGTTAAATCCCAGATGGAGAAGACGCAGCGCGAGTATTATTTGAATGAGCAAATGAAGGCCATTCAAACCGAGCTGGGCGATGGCGAAGACGGCAAAAGCGAACTGGCCGAGCTGGAAGCGCGCATCGCGAATACCAAGCTGAGCAAGGAAGCCAAAGAAAAGGTCGACGGCGAGCTGAAGAAGCTTAAAAACATGTCGCCTATGTCTGCGGAAGCCACAGTTGTGCGCAACTATCTGGACTGGATTTTGTCGATCCCGTGGAACGTCAAGTCGCGTACCAAAAAGGATTTGGTCAAAGCACAAAAGGTGCTGGACGATGACCACTATGGCCTTGAAAAGGTTAAAGAACGCATTGTGGAATACCTTGCCGTGCAGCAGCGCTCAAGCAAGCTGAAAGGCCCGATCATGTGCCTTGTCGGCCCTCCGGGCGTGGGTAAGACGTCGCTTGGTAAATCTGTTGCCAAAGCCACAGGGCGCGAATTTATTCGCATCAGCCTTGGGGGTGTGCGTGATGAATCCGAAATCCGCGGTCACCGTCGGACTTATATCGGCTCCATGCCTGGTAAAATCATACAGGCGCTTAAGAAGGCAAAGACCAATAACCCGCTGATCTTGCTCGATGAAATCGACAAGATGGGGCAAGACTTCCGTGGTGATCCCGCGTCTGCCATGCTCGAGGTGCTTGATCCGGAACAGAACTCCACATTCGTGGATCACTATCTTGAGGTCGAATATGATCTCTCGAACGTGATGTTCCTGACCACTTCCAACAGCTATAACATGCCGGGCCCGTTGCTGGACCGGATGGAGATCATCCCGCTGTCCGGCTATACAGAGGACGAAAAGCGCGAGATCGCGAAGCAGCACCTCGTGGCTAAGCAGATCAAGAACCACGGCCTGAAGGCAAAAGAATTTGCCATTGAAGACAGTGCCTTGACCAGTATCATCCGGTATTACACCCGCGAGGCTGGTGTGCGGAACCTTGAGCGTGAGATTGCCAAGATTGCGCGTAAGTCGCTGACGCAGATCGTCAAAAAAGAAGCCGAAAGTATCACGGTTAATGCTGACAACATCGAAGATTTCCTTGGCGTCAAAAAGTACCGTTATGGTTTGGCCGAACTGGAAGACCAGATCGGTGTCGTGACGGGACTGGCCTATACGTCGGTTGGTGGCGAATTGCTACAGATCGAGGCATTGCGCCTGCCGGGCAAGGGTCGGATGAAGACCACAGGTAAGCTTGGCGATGTGATGAAGGAATCCATCGACGCGGCCAGTAGCTATGTGCGGTCGATCAGCCCCAAGATCGGGGTGAAGCCGCCTACGTTTGACACGATCGACATCCACGTGCACGTGCCCGATGGGGCCACGCCCAAGGACGGCCCATCGGCTGGTCTGGCAATGGTTACTTCGATCGTTTCTGTGCTGACGAAAATCCCGGTACGGCGTGACATCGCCATGACCGGCGAGGTGTCGTTGCGCGGGAATGCGATGCCAATCGGCGGCTTGAAGGAGAAGCTTCTTGCGGCGCTACGGGGCGGGATCACTACGGTTCTGATTCCCGAAGAGAACGAAAAGGACCTGCCGGACATTCCGGACAACGTGAAAGAAGGGTTGAAGATCATCCCGGTCAAGCACGTGTCCGAGGTTTTGCAGCACGCCCTTGTACGTCAGCCCGAGCCCATCGAATGGGACCAAGAGGCCGAAGATGCAGCAGCCGCTGCATTGGCCAAAAAATCCCCTAGTGCGGACAATGCCACCGCGCACTGACCTGCAGAAAGCACAACAAATTGCCGTCCTGGAAACAGGGCGGCTTTTTTCGTTGAGCAGTGTGTGTGAAGCTAAATGTGGTGTGAAAAGCGATGTTCACCCCAAGGATTGCTAGCAATTGCACGCCAATCACGCTATAAAATAGCAAATCAACAAAAAAGGCAGTGGAAATTCCAATGAGCAGCGCCGTAAAAGCAACGAAATTGAAATCAATCTCACCTAAAACCGCAGATGCTTCAAACGTCCAAGCCAGCAAATCCCCTAAGGCGCAGGCTGCGGCCAGCACAGGCGGTGATGCTGCGGTAAACCCCGATGCGCCACGCCCTGTGATCATCGGGCCTGTGATGCGCAAGAAAGAGCTGATTGACACGGTCGTTGAACGCTCCGGGATCAAAAAGAAAGATGCCAAGCCAGTGGTCGAGGCCATGCTCGAGATTTTGGGTGAAGCCTTGGGGGACAACCGTGAACTGAACCTTCTGCCAATGGGAAAGTTCAAAGTCGTGAACGAGAAAGACCTAGGCAACGGCAAAATGATGCGAGTGAAAGTGCGTCAGGTGACGCCATCGGATAAACCCAAAGTCGCAAATGCGACCACGGACGAATCCGACATCTAAACGCTGCTGATATTTCAAGACTAGAAAAAGCCCTTCGTTCGAGAGGGCTTTTTTTTTGTGGATACTGCTGATTGTCGACCCAACAGCCTTGGCGAACTCAATATGCGCTAAGCTTAAAATCGACGATGGGCCTTGATGAGAGATGAACGGGCTTTGCCAGTCGGGTCTGACGAGTGCAGCATGGCAGGACCGCGTGTAAACAGCGGTTGGTCCTGAAGCGCGCAAAGCACATTATAACTTGATGCCCAACCACGCGCCACAAACACATCTGCCGTGTACGCAAAATACACGCCATATCAAGCGGTTATGCTGAAATTTTGGAGGGGGAATGGTGGGTCGTGAGAGGCTCGAACTCCCGACATCTTCGGTGTAAACGAAGCGCTCTACCAACTGAGCTAACGACCCGTGAGCGTTCTACTATCCAAGCCCCTCAGGTGTTTCAACCCCATTAATGCCAAGACTTCACATTTTCTGCAAAGTATTCAACTCTTGCCCTACACACATGGACCTATCATCCCAGTTAATCAGAATTCGCGTCTAATCACCCCTGATCCTGTGTGGACTATTTTGAAGCAGGTAGGGCATTCGCATGTCGCAGGCTTCTGGCTTCGTGGCTCAAGTCATCTGGTCCGCAGCAATGATAATTTATATTTATAATATAAGGCCGTGTGATAATCCTCGATATCGATGTGCAGCTTGATTACCCAAATTGACACCGCAACCGATCAGATCTGAAGACTGAGGCCCCGGATTTTGCCGTTCAAAAAAAACTGCGCGAAAATATTGAGCCAAGTGACGCAGTGCGGCATTTGATGCCGGCGCGGTTTGCCAGTGTCTATGCGCCCTATGTGATGCCACAGGATTTTTACGCCGCCGCCGAGGTGTTTCTGGCCGGGACTTGGCATCTGGTCGATGCAACGGGCATGGCCGCGCTTAATCAGATTGTCCGCATCAGTGTTGGGCTGGATGCTGCCGAGGTGCTGTACCTAAGCGGCTTTGGCCCTGTCATGATGATAGTGCAGAACGCTAGCGCTCAGGTGGTCGAACAAACTCGTCGCTTTAAAGGGAATCCACCGTGCGTTCGTCGTTTCGCGGGCGATACTGTCTAATTTCCGCTTGTCATTCCGGACTGAAAAACCGACCGTTCGGCACTGAAGTGTGGAACGGGATCGCGCAGCTTTATGGTTGATATTTGGGATGGGCTTAGCGCTGCGTTTTGGCTGATTGTAAGTTTTGATGCCAAGCTGTTGGAGATCAGCCTGCGGTCGCTTCAGGTGACTTTGACCGCGCTATTGATCGCATCTGTTATTGCCATCCCTTTAGGTACCTATTTGGCAGTCCAGCGGTTTCGTTATCGTCGATTTGTTATTTCGATAATCAATGCGTTGATGGGGCTGCCCCCGGTGGTTGTCGGCCTTGTCGTCTATATCTTGCTGTCGCGGTCGGGCCCGTTTGGGGTACTCAATCTGCTTTTCACCCCCACGGCCATGATCATCGCACAGGTTATAATTATTACCCCCGTGATTGCGTCGATCGCCCATCAGTCCATGCGGGAACTATGGGCGGAATATCATGACCTCCTGATATCCTTGAATACAACTAAATCGCAGCGGATCCTGACCTTGGTGCGGGACGGGCGACGAAATTTACTGACAGCTGCCTTGGCGGGATTTGGTCGCGCCATAGGCGAAGTGGGGGCGATAATGATCGTCGGGGGTAACATCGATCACGTGACCCGTGTACTGACAACAGCCATCGCGCTTGAGACCGGAAAGGGTGACTTCGCCCTTGCCTTGGGATTGGGCTTCGTCCTGATTGGATTGGCGATTATGGTGAATTTGGCGATCCATACCCTGTCGCGAACCGAGCGGGAGGGGCGGTGGTGAGCGTGTTATTTCCCCTTACGTTGCAAGGTGTTGCCCTGCGCCGACAAGGCAAACGGATCATCGGGCCGATCGATCTGGTGCTTGACCCACAAGGGCCTACTATCGTGATCGGACCAAACGGGTCAGGGAAAACGACGCTCCTGCGCGTCATGCACGGGATAGAGCGGATCAACGAGGGTTCTGTGACTTGGGCTGAGCAAGATCCGTCAAAACATGCATTTGTCTTTCAGTCGCCAATCGTACTGCGCCGCTCTGTCGCCGAAAATCTGGCCTATCCTTTGAGACTAATCAAAACACCCGCCACACAGATTAAGGATATCGTTACATATTGGCTAGATCGGATCGGGCTGTCATCCGTGCAAAATAGCCCCGCGACCCGCTTGTCCGGGGGCGAACGGCAGAAGCTCGCCATTGCCCGTGCCTTGGTGCGCAAGCCTGACGTGCTGTTTCTGGACGAACCTTGTGCAAACCTTGATGGGCATGCCACCCACGAGATCGAGGGCCTGCTGCAAGAGATTTCAGCGGCGGGGACGCAGTTGGTGATGGCCACCCATGACATGGGGCAAGCCCGTCGGCTGGCCCGGGATCTGGTGTTTGTGCTGGACGGAAAAATACACGAAATGGGGCCGGCACAGACCAAGTTTTCGGACCCGCAGACAGATGCGCTTGCCGCGTTTCTAAGAGGAGATATCGTTAGATGAAACGGCTTTTTACGTCGGTTGCACTGCTGCTATGGGCACAGGCATCCACCGCGGATGAAATGCGTATGGCGGTCACCACATCCTTTGACAACTCGGGCCTTGCGGATGTTTTGCTGCCAGCGATCAAGGCGGATCTTGATCTGGATGTGCAGTTGCTGGTGGTTGGGACCGGACAGGCGTTGCGCCTTGGTCAAGCAGGGGACGTCGATGCAGTGTTGGTACATTCCAAAGCCGCCGAGGAAAAATTTGTCGCTGCAGGCCACGGCACGCACCGCCGCGAAATCATGTATAACGATTTCGTCTTTGTTGGCCCAAACGCTGATCCGGCCAAGATTGCGGAAGCGGCCAGTGCCACTGACGCCGTGCAGCGGATAGAAGCAGCGAAAGCCCCCTTTGTCAGCCGGGGCGACGACAGTGGCACCCACAAGGCGGAGCAAAAAATCTGGGCAAGCGCAGGGTTGGACACTGCAGGATTTGGCGATTGGTATCGTCCGGTTGGGGCAGGGATGGGGGCCGCGTTGAACACGGGATCCGGCATGAACGCCTATATCCTGTCAGATCGTGCAAGCTGGCTGAATTTTGGCAACAAGGGCGATCTGGCGCTGCTCTATTCCGGTGACCCCGCCCTATTCAACCAATATGCACTGTTGCCCGTAAATCCAGAAAAAAATGATAACATTCGCAATGACTTGGCTGTCAAACTTGAAGCATGGCTGACAAGCCCCCGCGCGGCTGAACTGATCAACGGGTACAAGATCAATGGCGAAGCGTTGTTCGTGTTTAACGCAACGCCTCAGTGATCGTGATGGTGGTGCCCGTGATCGTGACCATGGTCATGCGGCTCATCCTCGTCCAGGGATCCATGGACGGCGAATTGCATGATGTCTGCGTCCTGCGCTTCTATCGCGCGATATGTTTCTTTGACCCCTGCGGGGGTCAATTCGCGCGACACCGTCAGCAGGGTGTTGGGCGCGTGGTCCTCTGACAGCTCGGCCATTTGGGCGATCTCTTCCAAGGCGACGTTTTTGGCGGCCTCTAGGTTTGGCGCACCGTAGATATCGACGAAATGCTGGGCCAGTAGATTGGCAAGAACGTCCTGCTCGTGGGGCTCGATCTGGGTGACCGCCACAAAGCTGACTCTGCCAAAAGTCTCGATTCCCATCCAGCCATTTGCAAATGCCTGCCGCGCTTTGCCGACCAGATCGCCCTCGCTCCAGTTCGAGAACTCGAACCCGCCGGATACGCACCACTCACCGGTGCGGGCAGGGTTGTGAAAAACGCGGGTGTCGCTTTCGTCAAAATGGATGGCGCGGGCTAGTTTCATGCGGGCCTCGTCAGGGTTGCTGTCAGTGGTATCAATACGGTTTCTTGGTCGATCTTCAACAACAGGCCCAGATTTTCATCAAGGCCGATATAAGTGCCGGTCTGGCCCGCCACGGTCATTTCACCCTCAAGGGCATGGGCAAGGCCGGACCATTCAGAATGCACCTTGGCCATGCCGCCGTCGGACCAGCCGTTTATACCGACAAGCGTGTGCCGCACCCAGGCTTCCAGCAATTGATCGGGGGCCACATCGGCGCAGCCTTCGGCATAGAGCGCAGTTTGGTCGGGTGTCAGGCCAGTGTCATCGCTTTTGGGCCACAGCGAAAGGGTCAGCGCTATCACCAGCCAATCGGGTTCAACATCAGGGTCAAGGCCGGACGCTGCCATAGCAAAGTGGCCTGCGCGCCCGCCGTTCAGATAAATTCCGCCGTCCCAGCCCAGATGTACGCCGACCTCGGGCGGGGCCAAGGCGCCAAGCGCGTTTTGAAACCCGACGCCACATACAGGCAGCATTGCCGCGGCATCGCCAAGTGGCACATCCGGTGCAAAGACGATGGCCGCCTGCAGGTCGGCGGCCCCCAGATCATAGATAACCAACCCCGCATCGCATCCCACCTCCGCAGCTTCACATGCCAAGGCGAAAGGATCGCCGCCCTCAGCGTCTTGAGCTGAAAATAGGGGCGGTAGCTTAAGCGTCGTCATGCATGTCCTTTCGCAATTAGGTCTTTTGCGACCTTGCGGAATGCCATGGCTTGCGGGCTTTCGGGTTTGGAAACCACAATCGGCGCGCCGCCGTCGGCTGCAAGGCGGATGTCGATATGCAGTGGGATTTCAGCCAGCAAGGGGACGTTCAGCTTTTCCGCTTCTTTGGCGACGCCGCCATGACCGAACAGGTGTTCCTCGTGTCCGCAGGCCGAACAGATATGTGTCGACATATTTTCGATCATACCGATCAAAGGCGTACCAAGCTGGTTAAACATGTCGATGCCCTTGCGGGCGTCCAGCAGCGCGATGTCTTGCGGGGTCGATACAATGATTGCACCGTTCAGGTCGGCCTTTTGGGCAAGGGTCATTTGCACGTCACCGGTGCCGGGCGGCAGATCGACAATCAGCACATCCAGCGCGCCCCATTGCACCTGTGTCAGCATTTGCTGCAACGCGCCCATCAACATTGGTCCGCGCCAGACAACGGCCTGATCGTCATTGGTCATCAGGCCCAGAGACATCATAGTCACGCCGTAATTGCGCATCGGCAGGATTGTCTTGCCATCCGGCGAAGAAGGTCGGCCGGACACACCCAACATGCGCGGTTGCGATGGCCCGTAAACATCGGCATCCAGCAATCCGACGCGACGGCCCTCGGCGGCCAATGCGCAGGCCAGATTGGACGCGACGGTCGATTTGCCAACGCCACCTTTGCCCGATGCGACTGCGATGATCCGGTCGATGCCGGGAATTTTTTGCGGACCCGACGGGGTCGAACTGCGCGATCCCTTGAGGTCGGGGGGCGGTTTGGGCGCGCTGTGCGCCGTTAATACGATCGAGACGGATGTAACACCGTCCAACGCCTTGATTTTAGCCTCGCCGTTGTCCTTGAGTTCCGTGTAGGCCGCCGCGTGATCGCCGCTGACCTCCATCACGAAACGCACGACCCCGTCATCGACTGTCAACGCCTTGACGATGCCAGCTTCTACTATCGATGTGCCACTGATCGGATCGGTGAGGTCTGCCAAAATGGCAAGAACTTGTTCTCTTGTGACAGTCAATTCAGGATTGCCCTTCGATTTTGCCGGTAACGATATGTTCCATATCCAGCCCGTCGATAGTCAACACCATCTTGGCCTCAAAGCTTTTGCCTGTGGTGTCACCAGCGTTACGTAGCGCTTCTTCGATGGCTTGCTGGGATGTCACGCCAACCTGCTTGAGGAACTTACGCATCGACATGTTGAAATCATCGCTCATGTTAAAGTCTCCTGTATCTTTGACCGCTTGGGGAACAGCCGCTTGGGCTGATGGGTCAACGGGGGTGGGTTAAGTGTTATACGGTCTGCGACGGCTTGGTCGTTCACCGATCTGCAACATCAGTGATCCTTGCGCTTTGACAGGTAATCATCCGTGGTCCGGGGGCGGGGCCGTTCGGCACCTGCAAGCGGATTGTTTTGCGCGTGATACTGCGCGGTGATCCGGCAGCCGTCGCACATCTGGATCATCCGCGCGGTTTCTGAATTGGCAAACATCGCATGTTTCCCGGCCAGCATTTCGACGACCTTTTCAACTGTGGATTTAACGCCGAACAGCGTCCCACATTCTACACAGGCAAACGGTTCCTCTTCGTTGAGGATCACCTGTTGCAAGGCAGTATCAGTCAGGTTCAACTGCGGCTCAAGCGTGATTGCGTTTTCGGGACAGATGTTGGCGCAAAGACCGCATAGTAGGCAGGCATCTTCCTGAAAGCGCAATTGCGGCATGTCTGGATTATCGCCAAGCGCGCCCGACGGGCACAGTGACACGCAGGCCAGACAAAGGGTGCAGGCATCCGTATCCACCACAACTGCGCCATAAGGGGCCCCTTGGGGCAGAACCAAAACCTCGACGTCGGGGTTCAGCGCCTTTGCGGCCAGTCGTGCGACCTGCCGTCGGCTGCCAATGGGCAGGATCGGGTCGGTCGTGGGGGGCGTTGGCGTTTGATCAAACAGATGATCCGCCAGCGCATCGGGGTCTGCGAAATCCAACAAAGCGGACTGGTCCGGAGCAATCGCATTGGCCAGCTCAAGCTGCGGATCAAGGGCGTCACGTTCTGTCTTGGGCCCCAGCAGAATATCGACACGGGCAAATCCGCTTGCAAGTGCTGCCAGCATTTCTGCATGGCCAAAGCCGGACAGGGCGCTGATTTCCATTGGGATCACATGCGCAGGTAGGCCCCGGCCAAAGCGGGCCGCAAGACGTATCATTTCAGCGCCATGGTCGTCATGCACAAGCAGCGCCGCATTTTCACCACCCGACGCGCGATAGGTGCGGGACAACGCACTGATCCTGCGGAACATATGGTCAGGTCCCGGCATGTCATAGCTGATGGCACCCGACGGGCATACCGCTGCACAGGCACCGCATCCGGCACAGATCATCGGGTCCACGGTGACGGTTTCACCTGCCGAGAGGATCGCACCCGTGGGGCAAACGTTCAGGCAATTCGAACAGGCCGGTTGTTCTGCGCGCGAATGTGCGCAAAGGGACGGCTCCATCCGGACGTACAGAGGCTTTTCAAACGTGCCGACCATCTGGCTTGCCGCAAAAATGGCGTCGGCGACGGCCGGTTGGCTGCCCGGATCGGCGCGCAGATAGCCGTCGCGTTTTTCGGGCGCCGGGAACATCGGCTGGCCCCCGGTCAGATCGAGGATGATGTCACAGTGTGATACTGCCCCGTCTTGCGGGGTGGTCAGTGCAGGGGTGCCACGGCCTCCGGCCAAACTTTGCTGGAAATCGTCGATGCGCACATCGAACTGGCCCAAGGTGCCGCTGGCATTGCTCAGGGTGCCGATCACGATATCATAGGCTGGCGTGGGTAAGAAATCGCTACCAGATGCAAGCAGCACCGTCACCGCCAGTGTATCAGACAGCTTTTCGGCAGCCGCGATGGCTGTGGCTTCGTCACCAAGGATCAGGCAAGTCCCTTCGGTGATGATGTCTAACGACTTGGGGGACGGCGGGGCCAGCATTGCGTCAGCAATCAGGGCAGCCATTTTTGGAGTGCGCGTTTCGTTATCATCGGACCATCCAGCGCGGTCACGGATATCGACGCAGATCGGTTCTTGTGCGTCCAGTTCCTCGGCAAGGGCGGTAAAACGGTGCGCCTCTTGTGCGCAGGCAATCACAACATCCCCAGCTGTGATGGCTTTGGCTGCAATTTCAATCTGAGTTGTGCACAGGCTTGTATGGCAGCCCGAACACGCCGTCCCGGTCAATTCGCCCAAGGCTTTGAAGTCGACCTGTTGTGAGCCAAGGCAATCACAAACCAACAATGTCTTTGTCATGATATCCCTTTTTGCTGAACGCGGATCGCACGTCAGGTAGTCAGGAAATCGCGGGACAGTAAACCGCTAATCGGGATCACAACGGCCGATCATCATGTTGCACACGCAGCAATTTTCCGGCGAAATTATCTTTTCGGGCAGTCATTTAGCCTAGAACATCAACAAACCTTACCGCATTTTCATGCTGCAATGCAGAATAACATTCGTGTGAGTCAAATAGTCGAAAAAACCTTTGTCGTTTGCGGTGTTTTGCGTCACGATACGGCCAGCAGGTCGAGGGGAATTTTTTGCCGCGTAGCTATCCAAATTCAGTGACCATCCCGATCGGTGTCGTCGTAAGGCGCACACCGGGTGTGACCCGTTGGGCTAAATACGCTTGGGCTGTGACAGATATCCTGCCGGGTGCGTCCAAGGCCGATTGGAAGGTCCTGCGTACCGAAGGCGATGTTACAGAATACCATGCAGCGACACTTCCGCTGACGTTATATGTATCTGACGCCGAGGCTTATGCGCATGAACTTCAGTCGCGGGTTCCGTCGATTTATACCGTTTTGCGGCCGAACGGACAAAGCGGGGAGTTGCCGTGGTCCGTCGCCCTTGTGACGGTTTCCCCCTATGAGGCGCAGGATTATTGCGATTCAGCTGAAGAGCTGGTCGAGAAATTGCCGATGCAGCATGGACTATTGGCATGGGTCGTTGAGTTTGTGGAAAAGCATTACGAGGAAGAAGTCTTTGTGAAGCGTCGCCGCAAGAACGCGCGGGTTGATCAGTCAGATGATGGCGTTGGCGACCCCCGAATTCGTCAGACCACCGATGTCTACCGCGCACCGCGCCGCCGCGAGGTGATCAATTGAGCGCAACACTTTCATCATGGTCGCGCAGACGTGCCGCTGTCGCCGCAGAGGCTGCAGCCCTCAAGCGCGAGGCCGAAGACGCAGTTGTTGCAGAGCAGCAGGCGGAACTGGCCGAAAAGTCCGAAGCCGAGATTCTAGAGGAGTTGGGCCTGCCGGACCCTGATACGCTGGTGATGGGCGATGACTTTAAGGCGTTTATGGTTAAAGCCGTGCCGAAATATCTGCGCAAGCGGGCCTTGCGGTCACTATGGCGCAGCAATCCTGTGTTGGCCTGCGTTGACGGGCTGAACGACTATGACGATGATTATCTGACCGGCAGCACAGGGCAGGGGCCGATCAAAACCAGCTATCAGGTCGGCAAGGGTATGTTGGCGCACTTGCTTGAAATGGAACGGCAGGCGGCGTGTTTGACTGACGACAATGCGCCCGTAGATAATGCACCCGTGGATACGGACGCAGAAGACGCGGACCAAATCAAAGATACGCTGACGGATGGCGATACGCTGATGGCTTCCACCGATGTTAATCTAAATGATGATCCGGCTGTCGATGTGTATGCAGACGCAACACATGCCGACGCGGAAGATCATATTGAACATGCCACACCGGCCCCCCGGCGCATGCAATTCCAAATCGAAGGGAAAACCGCATGAATGTTGCCGCCCCCTTGCCGGACGTAATTCAAGAAGACCGCATGCGTGCGGATTTGTACAACTATCTTGGCGTGATGCTGTCAGGCCCGCCCGACCAGATGTTGCTGGATCAGACCGCAGGGTTGGAGGGCGACGAGACGCCGTTGGGGCAGGCGATCCAAGGGTTGGCGCGTGTGGCTAAGGTGTCCAAGCCCAAGGCCGTACGTAGTGAATTCAACGCATTGTTCATTGGTTTGGGGCGGGGTGAATTGCTGCCCTATGCCAGCTATTATCTGACCGGATTTCTGAATGAAAAGCCACTTGCGAATTTGCGCAAGACCATGGCCAGTTTGGGGATGACCCGCGCCCAGGATGTGTTCGAGCCAGAAGATAACATCGCATCTTTGATGGAAATGATGGCGGGCATGATCGTGGGGCGCTTTGGGCGGGTGGCCACCATCTCGGAACAACAGCAGTTTTTTAACGCTCATATCGGAAGCTGGGCCGCGCATTACTTTGCCGACCTGCAAGCGGCCAAATCATCGGTTCTTTATGGATCGGTTGGTGCCGTCGGCGCTGCCTTTATGGACATCGAACGCGAAGCATTCCGCATGACCGCAACCAACCGGTAATGCGCAACATCGGTGGGGACGCCCGCCGGATAACACGAAGGGGAGACATCCAATGACGGACAAAACCAAAGGCACCAGCCGCCGCGGGTTTCTGAAATTTGCAGGCACAGCGGCCCCCGCAGCCGCCGCCGCGATTGCAGCCGGTGGGGCGACCCAGGCTGAAGCACAACCAGTGAATCTGTCATCAGAGACGATGCAAGATACCGAACACACCCGCGCCTATCTTGAAAGCACGCGTTTCTAATTTGCCAATACAGCACCTGTTTGTGGCGCGGTACGCCAGGGCAGGGGGCGACATCGAATGATCCGGCAAGAGCTGGAATAGGGAGGAATTACCATGCTGAGGAAAAAGACCAACGGGTATACCCGCAGATCAGGCCGCGCGCCGATCGTGGTTAATAACGGCAAAAACACCATCGACAGACGCGGGTTCCTGCGTGGTTCAGGCCTTGCCATCGGTGGATTGACTGCCATTGCGGCGACAGGTGGATCAGTCACCAAAGCCACTGCACAAACCGCCGCCACCCGCGCGGTTGAGATGGTCAAATCCGTTTGTACCCACTGTTCTGTTGGCTGTACGGTCATTGCCGAAGTCGACAACGGTGTCTGGACAGGTCAAGAGCCAGGCTGGGACAGCCCATTCAACCTCGGGGCGCATTGTGCGAAAGGTGCATCTGTTCGAGAGCACGCTCACGGCGAACGCCGCCTGAAATACCCCATGAAGAAAGAAAACGGCGAGTGGGTTCGCATCAGCTGGGAAACCGCCATCAACGAAATCGGCGACGGCATGATGAAAATCCGCGACGAAAGCGGGCCGGATTCGGTTTACTGGCTGGGCAGCGCCAAGCACAGCAACGAACAGGCTTACCTGTTCCGCAAGTTTGCGGCCTATTGGGGCACGAATAACGTCGATCACCAGGCGCGTATCTGCCACTCGACCACGGTTGCGGGTGTTGCAAATACATGGGGCTACGGTGCCATGACCAACAGCTACAACGACATCCACAATTCCAAGGCGATCTTTATCATCGGTGGTAACCCGGCCGAGGCGCACCCTGTCTCGCTGCTGCACCTGTTGAAGGCCAAAGAACAAAACAACGCTCCGCTGATCGTGTGTGACCCGCGCTTTACCCGCACGGCAGCACATGCAGATGAATATGTCCGCTTCCGTCCCGGTTCGGACGTGGCCCTTGTTTGGGGCATCCTGTGGCACATCTTTGAAAACGGCTGGGAAGACAAAGAATTCATTCGCACCCGTGTCTGGGGTATGGACGAGATCAGAACCGAAGTGAACAAATGGACACCAGAGGAAGTCGAGCGCGTGACTGGCGCCCCCGGTACCCAGCTTGAGCGTGTCGCGCGGACATTGGCAAACAACCGTCCCGGCACCGTGATCTGGTGCATGGGTGGCACACAGCACACCAATGGTAACAACAACACCCGCGCCTACTGCATCTTGCAATTGGCCCTTGGCAACATGGGTAAAGCAGGCGGCGGCACAAACATCTTCCGTGGCCACGACAACGTCCAGGGGGCAACCGACCTTGGCGTTCTGGCTGATACACTGCCGGGCTACTACGGTCTGTCCGCCGGCGCTTGGGCCCACTGGGCAAGGGTATGGGAAGAAGATCTTGACTATCTCAAGGGGCAGTTCAGTCCGGAAAGCTTTGGCGACACGCCAATGATGAACCTGACCGGCATTCCTGTAAGCCGTTGGATTGACGGGGTTTTGGAAGATAAAGAGAATCTTGACCAGCCTGACAATACACGGGCTATGGTTCTATGGGGCCACGCGCCCAACTCTCAGACCCGGCAAAAGGAAATGAAGACGGCGATGGAAAAGCTCGACCTGCTTGTCGTGGTCGATCCGTACCCGACAGTCTCTGCCGTTTTGCAAGACCGTACCGATGGCGTTTATCTGCTGCCGGCCTGTACTCAGTTCGAAACACGCGGGTCTGTGACAGCATCCAACCGGTCGCTACAGTGGCGTGACAAGATCGTAGATCCGCTGTTTGAATCATTGCCTGATCACACGATCATCGCGATGTTCGCCGAGAAATTCGGTTTCCACGACAAGATCTTCCGCAACATTGCGATTGATGAAGGCGGCGAGCCAAATGTTGAGGACATCACCCGCGAATTCAACCGCGGCATGTGGACCATCGGTTATACGGGCCAAAGCCCCGAGCGGATGAAGATGCACATGGCCAACCAGCACACCTTTGACCGCACGACTCTGCGGGCGATTGGTGGACCAGCCGATGGCGACTTTTACGGATTGCCATGGCCGTCTTGGGGCACCCCCGAGATGAACCACCCCGGCACCGCAAACCTTTATGATATGTCGATGCCAGTGGCTGAGGGTGGCCTGACCTTCCGCGCCCGTTTCGGCGTGGAGCGCGAAGGCGAGAACCTGTTGGCCGAGGGCGTGTATTCCGTAGGTTCCGAGATCGAAGACGGTTATCCCGAGTTTACCATGCAGATGCTGCGTGATTTGGGCTGGGACGCCGACCTGAGCGACGAAGAGCGCACGTCAATCAACTTTGTTGCTGGTTTCCCAGATGGTCAACCGAACATCGGCGATGCGTCGGATGACGGGGGCACTAACACCGAAGAAGTCGGTGAAACCTCGCAGACTGGTGAAATCCAATCGGATTACTCGCAAAAGACCGGTGGCGTGAACTGGAAGACCGACCTTTCGGGTGGTATCCAGCGGGTTGCGATTGCCCATGGTTGTGCCCCGTTTGGCAACGCCAAGGCCCGTGCTGTGGTCTGGACCTTCCCGGATCCAGTGCCAATCCACCGCGAACCATTGTATTCCAACCGCCGCGATCTGGTGGCCGATTATCCAACTTACGAGGATAAAAAGTTCTGGCGTGTACCAACGATGTACGCCTCGATCCAGGAAAAGGATTTCTCGAAGGACTATCCGATCATCCTTACTTCTGGCCGATTGGTCGAATACGAGGGCGGGGGCGACGAGACACGTTCAAACCCGTGGTTGGCCGAATTGCAGCAAGACATGTTTGTCGAAATCAACACACGCGACGCCAACAATCTGGGCGTTCGTGATGGGGAACAAGTCTGGGTCGAAGGCCCCGAAGGCGGCAAAGTCAAAGTGATGGCCATGGTCACCGAACGGGTCGGGGAAGGCGTCGCCTTTATGCCGTTCCACTTTGGTGGACACATGGAAGGCGTTGATCTCAGAGATAAATATCCAGAAGGTGCCGATCCGTATGTGTTAGGCGAAAGCACAAACACCGCACAAACCTATGGCTATGACAGTGTAACCCAGATGCAAGAGACCAAGGCTACTCTTTGCAAAATTTGGACAGCGTAAGGGAGAGATAAGATGGGAAGAGCAAAGTTCCTCTGCGACGCTGAACGCTGCATCGAATGCAACGCTTGCGTCACTGCATGTAAGAACGAACACGAAGTACCGTGGGGCATCAACCGCCGCAAGGTCGTCACAATCGAAGACGGCAAACCGGGCGAACGATCGATTTCGGTCGCTTGTATGCACTGTTCAGATGCGCCTTGTATGGCCGTTTGCCCCACCGACTGTTTCTACCAGACAGCCGATGGCATTGTACTGCACTCCAAAGACTTGTGCATCGGTTGTGGTTACTGCTTTTACGCGTGTCCTTTCGGCGCGCCGCAGTACCCGCAAGTGGGCAACTTTGGTTCGCGCGGCAAAATGGACAAATGTACCTTCTGTGCCGGTGGCCCCGAGGAAAACAACTCCACCGCTGAATTCCAGAAATACGGTCGCAACCGTATCGCGGAAGGCAAGCTGCCGATCTGCGCCGAAATGTGTTCAACCAAGGCGTTGCTGGCCGGTGACGGCGATGTCGTCTCGGGCATCTACCGCGAACGGGTTGTTGCACGGGGCTTTGGCTCTGGCGCATGGGGCTGGGGCACGGCCTATGAGAGAAAAGGCGGCTAAGCGCCTGTATTGATGTGACAATCATAGGGGCGGCCTGTTATGGGACCGCCCCTGTTTGGTCAGCCGAAAGGGATATAACGATGCCACGCCAACTTGCCGCTATTTTGATTTGCCTGTCTGTTTTGTTCAGCCTGTCTGCCGCGTCCGGTGCCATGGCGCAAAGCAGCGTGTCACCCCAGACAAGCACTGTTGATTCCAATCCTGCGGTGTCCAAGCTCGATGATATCTTGCGCCGCCAGCAAGGTTTAAAATCATCTGACGAAACGATCCGGCCCAATGAAATTGGTGACCCGGCCAACGCCAAGCCAATTAACAGTCAGCTTGGCACGCTGGGTGGGGTGTCCGATGCGGATTTTTGGCGCGCTTTCCGCTTTGGCGAGGCTGACATATCCACGCAAGCCCGTGTACCGGCTGCCACGACCCTCATTCAGGACGGTGGCATGTGGTGGCTCGATTTCCGTCGCGGACCCTTGCAAACTATCGCGATCTACCTTTTGGGCGGGACCTTGCTGGCCTTGGCCGTGTTCTATTTGATCCGTGGCCGCATTCGCATTGACGGCGAAAAAACTGGACGCACGTTGCTGCGGTTCAGCGCGTTTGAGCGGTTTGGCCACTGGATGCTGGCCTCGTCCTTTATCTTGCTGGGGCTGACGGGTCTGATTTCGTTGTTCGGGCGCAAGGTTATCATTCCCGCCTTCGGTCACGAGGCGTTTTCATTCGTCGCGATCGTCAGCAAATGGGTGCATAACAACGTATCCTGGGCCTTTATGATCGCGCTGATCTTTGTTTTTGTTGTTTGGGTTGTCCACAACATTCCCGACCGGACCGACCTGCGTTGGTTGCTTAAAGGCGGAGGTCTCTTTGGTGGCGGCCACCCCCCGGCGAAAAAGTTCAACGCCGGTCAGAAACTGATATTTTGGGCGGTCATTCTGTTGGGCGGGTCAATTTCTCTGTCCGGTCTGTCGCTTCTGTTTCCGTTTGAATTCAATCTGTTCGGTCATACGTTTTCACTGCTTAACGGGTGGGGTGTGTCAGGCTGGTTTGGCATGGCCGATCTGCCCTATCCGCTCGCTCCGCAAGAGGAGATGCAGTATGCACAGTTGTGGCACGCCCTTGTCAGCCTGACCCTGACCGCGATTATTTTCGCCCACATCTATCTGGGTTCGATCGGAATGGAAGGTGCATTTGACGCGATGGGCAAGGGCGAAGTTGAAGAACAATGGGCCCGTGAACATCACAGCATCTGGGCTGAGGAAGTTGCCGGTCCAAAGACCACCGTCAGGAAGGAACCATAATATGAAAGCTTTTCTGATCGCCATCGTGGCAACGATCGTTATCACCGTCGGGGCCAACCAGATTTTGGAGACTATCGGCTTTTCAAGTGCAGCTGCGACCACGTCATCAGAAAATGTGCGCCTGTCAGATTAGGCGTTCAATAACGGGCTCAGCTGGTTTGCGGCCATTTTTACTCGACGCAGCCTTAAAGACGTATCTTTTGCAATGTCAGTGATGTCGCCCAAGCGACTGGCGGTTGTCGAACTTCCTACTTTCCTAGCTCTGGGGTTTAGCTTTCCCTTTTTCCGTCACCCCAAAAGTCGCCCGCTTTCGACGCAGCTCAATGTCGATCCTTGTTAATGTTCGGTTCTCGAAAACCGCATTCATCCTGTCGGTCAGAATCTTTCGCGACGCGTCCGCTTTGCGTCGAAATTCGGTAAAGCGGCTGGCATCATAGAAGGCTTCGCGCACAAGCTGCCGGGCCCAGCGATTCCCAAGGTATTAATCATCGCGGCGATGCCACAGACACGGGAATGCAATTTCGCCATGTGTAGTCTCCTGTGGTGTCGGTGTTGGTATAGAAACTTAAGGTACCGCTTTTTTGGTGGCTATTGGAGACTGAATATATTTAGTCTTGAAACTAGACTGATATCGAATTCTGCGAAAAAGGGGGAATGGCACGTGTCTGAGAAACAAGCCTGTCTGATCATTGGTGCGGGGGATGATACGGGATCGGCCATTGCACGCGCCTTTGCCAAAGAGGGTATGATCGTTTGCCTTGTACGCAGGCCACGACATGCGGACGGGTTGGAAGCCTTGGCTCAGTCCATCCGTGACAGTGGAGGAGAGGCCATCGCCATGCCTGCCGATGCGCGCGACGAGGATGAGATGATCGCCCTAATCGACCGCATTGAAACTGACGTGGCCCCTATAGAAGTCGCAGTGTTCAACATTGGGGCCAATGTTCGGTTTGGAATTACCGACACTACAGCACGCGTTTACCGCAAGGTTTGGGAGATGGCCTGTTTCGCAGGCTTCCTTATGGGGCGCGAAGTCGCGGGAAAAATGCTGAAACGCGGAAAAGGGACGATCATCTTTACCGGCGCATCCGCCAGCCTGCGAGGCCGCGAGGGTTTTTCGGCGTTTTCGGGGGCGAAACATGCATTGCGTGCACTTGCACAATCAATGGCGCGCGAGTTGGGGCCACAAAACATTCATGTCGCACATACCGTGATTGACGGTGCAATCGATTCAAATTTCATCCGTGAAAATGTGCCGAATGTGGACGAACTTCGTGAAAAAGATGCGCTTTTGGACCCTGATGCAATCGCACAGAACTATGTGATGCTGCATAAACAACCCAGAACCGCTTGGACTCACGAATTGGACCTGCGCCCTTGGACAGAAAAATGGTGAGGAGGATTCTCTCGTGGTAAAGACCGTGGATTTCATCTTTGATTTCGGTAGCCCGAATGCCTATCTCGCACACAAGGTTTTGCCGCAAATCGCTGAGCGGACCGGCGCAAAGGTGAACTACATCCCGTGTTTGCTTGGTGGGATATTTAAGAGCACGGGCAACCAGTCTCCGATGCAAGCCTACGCCAACATCCCTGCAAAAATGTACTACGAACGGCTTGAGATGCAACGTTTCATAACCGAGCATGACTTGTCGCGGTTCAAGTTCAATCCGAATTTTCCGGTGAACACATTAACGCTTATGCGTGGTGCGGTCGCGGCGAAACGTGACGGGGTTTTGGCTGCCTATTGTGAGGCTGCGTTTAAGGCGATGTGGGAAGACGGCTGCAAAATGGACGATCCCGCTATTTTTGCCGAACAGTTTAACATGGCGGGGCTTAATGGCGACGCGATCCTGCAACAGACGCAGGATGCTGAGGTCAAAGCAGAATTGGCAAAGAATACGGAAACTGCAGTCGCCCGCGGCGTCTTTGGCGCGCCAACGTTTTTTGTGGGTGACGAGATGTTTTTCGGAAAGGAACGGTTGGGCCAAGTTGAGGCGGCACTTAGGGGCTAAATGCCTCCTGTCCACCTCGTTTCGTAGCCCAAAACGCCAAATCGGCTCAATAACATGCGCCCCATTCTTGGTTGCTCGTTCTACGTAGATCCGTCACAAACCTGGTCGCTCCGTCGCGTCACTTGGCCATGCCGTTGTGGATCACGTCTCAAAGTTGCTTTAGCCTTGCCCCCAGGGAATGTAATGAAACCGTCCTTGGCAGATCAGGGGCGGTATTCTGTAAGGGATCTTGGACATGTCGAAAGCACTGGTTGCGGATTATGACCTTGAAATCAGCCGTGACGCATTTGAAATGCGCGCAGCCAAGGGGGCGACTGCGCTTGGCGCGATTGGAGCAGGGGCTGACGTGCCTGTTGCAGTGATCATGCGCAATGATCTGGCGCAGCTTGAAATTATGCGTGCTGCAGCCTTGGCAGGTACGGTAATTGTGGCGCAGAACTGGCACGCCGCCAGCGAAGAAGTCGCAGCCATTTGTGACGACAGTGGTGCACGTTTTGTGATCATCCACCGCGATCTGATCGACGCTGTTCGCCCCGCCCTTGAGGGTCGTACGGTGATCGCCGTGACACCGGGGGCCGCACTTTGCGAGGCCTACGGGATTGACGCCACCGCTGCGGGCACCGATCCCGACACGCCTGAATGGGACACTCTTGTCGAGGCCCAAAAACCCATAGGGACCCGCGAAATGATGCGCCCTTTGATGCGTTATACCTCGGGGTCCACCGGTAAACCCAAAGGCGTGCGGCGCAATGGCGGTGGCCCGCGCAAAGATTTCGAAGATGTCCTAAGGCGTGTCGGGACCGAGATGCTGCAACTCAAACCCGGATCCCGGTTTTTTACCGCCGCCCCGATCTATCATTCTGCCCCCTCGACACTGACATCGGCGGCGCTGATGGCACCGGGGGTGTCGACCTTTGTCGCTCCGAAATTTGAGCCCGAGGCGTTTCTGGCCACCATTCAGACACAGCGGATAACCCATGTTTATCTGGTCCCCACTATGATGAGCCGTATTTTGAAACTGCCTGACGCGGTGAAGGCCCGCTATGATCTGTCCTCAGTCGAATTTTGTGTCTCGACCGGGTCACCTTGGCCGCATGATCTGAAGGTTGCGATGATCGATTGGTGGGGCCCAGTGTTCTGGGAGAGCTATGGCGCGACCGAGATCGGGTTCATGACGATGGTATCGTCCCAAGATGCGCTGGCCAGGCCTGGTACCGCGGGACAGATGCAAATGGGCGGCACGGTGTTGATCCTTGATCCCGACGGCAACGAACTGCCAGCAGGGCAGGTGGGCGAGATCTATGCGCGCATGGATGCCTTTGGCGGGTTTGATTATTCCAATGATCCCGAAAGCCGCAAGTCGGCTGAAAAGCACGGCCATTTCTCGGTGGGCGATCTGGGGTCGTTGGATGAAGACGGGTTCCTGTTTATCACTGACCGGAAAAAGGACATGATCATTTCCGGCGGGGCGAACATCTTTCCGGCCGAGATCGAGGCCGTATTGATGCGTGCGCCATTTATCCGTGATGTGGCCGTTTTTGGTGCGCCGGACCCTGAATTTGGCGAACAAATAGTCGCGGCCATCGAACCGGCCGAGGACTGGACACCCGACGCGCAAAAGGTGATGGATTTTCTTGACGGCAAGCTTGCCCGATTCAAACAACCGCGCATCATAGATTTCCATGCGGCCCTACCACGTGAGGACAGTGGCAAGATTTTCAAACCGCGGCTGCGGGCCCCCTATTGGGAAGAGGCAGGCCGCAAGATTTAACGCCTGTTTCAGCCCGTTTCTTGGGCATGATCTGATGCCAAAAGAGAAGATGCCGGCACCTGAGTAATCAAGTTCAGGCACCGGTATTATTGTTTTGCCCTTGGTTGCTTAGGCGTTATTTTTCAGTTGCGAATGCACCTGTAGAAAACACGCTGCCAACTGTGCTGTCAGCGATGCCTGCGATTGCACCAACCGGATCTCCAGCGTTGGCGACGAAATCACCTTCCAAAACAATCGTGGTTGCATAAGTCGTCCCGCGGTTTGTCAGTTTGAAACGATGTTACCAGTACCAATCAATGTCCCAGCATAGGCTCCGGTCTTGTCATCAACGAACCCGGTTGCAGTACTGCTGGTGTTCTCAGCGTTAAAGCCGGTATTGATGGTCAGTTCACCGACAAGGTTTTCACCCGAGACGTCAAATAAAGGGCAAAGAAGCCCTCTATTTAACTGAATGATTATTTACTAAGTTCTTCTGATAACAGCGCCCGTAGTCCCGATATTTGGATTATAATACAGAGGATTTCCGGTCCGATCTTCTCATGGTTGAGATCGAGGTGACGAAGCAAACCAAACGTCAAACTAGGTCTGAGGCAAGTGGACCAGCCGCGGCCTGTTGCCGCCAAGAGGGCAACAAACTCTCCCGTGTACTAGCGAGCATCGGTGCGCGAAGAAACAATAACAACTCTATTTGACACACCGGATTTTGATTTTGACAGGCGGCGTCGCCGATAAAAGCTGCCCGGACTTTTTTCCAAGATAGGAGACGATCGCACCGTTTTATGATGAGACTCTTTCAGCCTGCTTAGACACGTCGAGGCGCAGTTCCACCAAGAGCAGACGTTCGACGCGCCGCAAGTAAGTGTCACTCTGGGCTCGAAGAAGACGTTCGCTGCTGTGGGAACGAAGGACCGGTTATGGCCGTAAGAAAATTGTCACCATTTCCGCCAGCTGAGGCCCATAGTCGCAGCAATGGACTCTGGGCAACCGGCCTGCACACGCGAACGGTAAGCGCGAACAGACAAACCGTTCTCTAGAGCTGTTACTTCCCACTCATCATTGGGATTGAATGCTATGTCCCGTGTCCCTTCAGTCGCCGCTCTTTGGCCAGACCAACCGCGCTTAAGGCGCGCCTTAAATGTTCTAAACGCTATCCCGTTTTCTTCAGCAACTGGCCAAGCTGGCAAGCCGTTGTCCAAAACGGCAAGATCATCCCGACAGCGACTTTCGAAGGCACCACGATCGTAAGGATACTGCACATGCTGGCAACGAACCGTCCATACTTTCGTCCCATCGCCAGAGTCTAACCGTTCGACCGAGCCAGCATCGTTAAGAGGGCAAGGCTCTAGGCCATAGCGTTTACAAAGCCACCACGCATCTGCATGGCTTGCAGCTTACGTCTCCGCCCAACGGCGCAACATTATGGATGATCATTTTGTATGCTTTCCAATTTGCACAGTTATCGGTCGATTTGAGCAGTCTTAGCGCTTCCAGCCCAGTTCACTTATAACCAACTTACAGCCAGAACGGAACGCTTGTATGGCCGCTTCCGCGCAGCATTCCCCCGTGTCTGATGACCGCTATGGGCCGTTCGTGTTCCTCCGACACAAAGGGCGGGAAGCATGCGTAATTGGGCTGACCCTGCACTTTGGTCGAGCTCCCGATAGGA